>JAAXWQ010000010.1 GCA_013335115.1 Chlorobiaceae bacterium
CGGGCACCGGCCTTGGCAACTACGACATCAGCTATGTCAACGGCAGCCTGACGATCACGCCGAAGACGCTGACGGTGAGCGGGGTAACGGCTTCAGATAAGGTGTACAACGGCACGGTCGCGGCAACTATCGACACGGCGGGAGCTGCGCTGACGGGGGTCATCGGCAGCGACAGCGTCACGCTGACCAAGACGGGAGCCACGGGCAGCTTCCTGGACAAGAACGTCGGCACGGACAAGCAGGTCGACATCATCGGCATGGGCATCGACAACGGCGACTACCAGCTGTCGGCGGTCAACGGAACGGCGACGGCGGACATCACGGCGGCATCGCTGACGATCACCGGCGGCACGACGAGCCAGGTGTACACTGGCAGCGCGCAGCAGAACAGCTACAGCGTCACCGGCGGCACGCTCTACAGCGGCGACAGCATCAGCGCAATCAGCGGCAGTGCGCAGGCGACGCACGTCAGTGAAGGCACGGTCAATGACACCCTGGGCGGAGCCACCGGCACCGGGCTGTCGAACTACACGATCACCTACGTGAACGGCAGCATGACGATCACGCCGAAAACGCTGACGGTGACCGGGGTGACGGCGGAAAACAGGATCTACGACGGGACGGTTGCGGCAACGATCGACACCGCGAGTGCGGCACTGTCAGGCATCATCGGCAGCGATACGGTCACGTTGACCAAGACGGGAGCGACGGGCAGCTTCCAGAACAAGAACGTCGGCACGGGCAAGCAGGTCGAAATCGGCGGGATGAGCGTCGACAACAGCGACTACCAGCTGGCGGCGACCAACGGTACGGCGACGGCAGACATCACGGCGGCATCGCTGACGATCACCGGAGGCACAACGAGCCAGGTGTACACCGGCAGCGCACAGACCAACAGCTACAGCATCAGCACACTCTACAGCGGCGACACGGTGACGGGAGTCAGCGGCCTGGCGCAGGCGACGCATGTCGCCGACGGCACGGTAGCGGACACCCTGGGCGGAGCGACGGGCACGGGTCTCAGCAACTACACGATCACCTACGTGAACGGCAGCATGACGATCACGCCGAAAACGCTGACGGTGACCGGGGTGACGGCGGAAAACAGGATCTACGACGGGACGGTTGCGGCAACGATCGACACCGCGAGTGCGGCACTGTCAGGCATCATCGGCAGCGATACGGTCACGTTGACCAAGACGGGAGCGACGGGCAGCTTCCAGAACAAGAACATCGGCACGGGCAAGCAGGTCGAAATCGGCGGGATGAGCGTCGACAACAGCGACTACCAGCTGGCTACAGTCAATGGTACGGCGACGGCGGACATCACGGCGGCCCCGCTGACGATCACGGGCGGCACGACGAGCCAGGTGTACACCGGCAGCGCACAGACCAACAGCTACAGCATCAGCACGCTCTACAGCGGCGACACGGTGACGGGAGTCAGTGGCCTGGCGCAGGCGACGCACGTCAGTGACGGCACGGTAGCGGACACCCTGGGCGGCGCCACCGGCACCGGCCTGTCGAACTATAGCATCAGCTACGTGAACGGCAGCATGACGATCACGCCGAAAACGCTGACGGTGACCGGAGTGACGGCGGAAAACAGGATCTACGACGGGACGGTTGCGGCAACGATCGACACCGCAAGTGCGGCACTGTCAGGCATCATCGGCAGCGATACGGTCACGCTGACCAAGACGGGCGCGACGGGCAGCTTCGTGAACAAGAACGTCGGCACGGGCAAGCAGGTGGACATCGGCGGGATGAGCGTCGGCGGCAGCTCGGTAGGCGACTACCAGCTGGCTACAGTCAATGGTACGGCGACGGCAGACATCACGTCGGCATCGCTGACGATCACCGGAGGCACAACGAGCCAGGTGTACACCGGCAGCGCACAGACCAACAGCTACAGCATCACCGGGACGGTCTACAGCGGCGACACGGTGACGGGAGTCAGCGGCCTGGCGCAGGCGACGCACGTCGCCGACGGCACGGTAGCGGACACCCTGGGCGGAGCGACGGGCACGGGTCTCAGCAACTACACGATCACCTACGTGAACGGCAGCATGACGATCACGCCGAAGACGCTGACGGTGACCGGGGTGACGGCGGAAAACAGGATCTACGACGGGACGGTTGCGGCAACGATCGACACCGCGAGTGCGGCACTGTCAGGCATCATCGGCAGCGATACGGTCACGTTGACCAAGACGGGAGCGACGGGCAGCTTCCAGAACAAGAACGTCGGCACGGGCAAGCAGGTGGACATCGGCGGGATGAGCGTCGACAACAGCGACTACCAGCTGGCGGCGACCAACGGTACGGCGACGGCAGACATCACGTCGGCGCCGCTGACGTTCACCGGAGGCACAACGAGCCAGGTGTACACCGGTAGCGCACAGACCAACAGCTACAGCATCACCGGAACGGTCTACAGCGGCGACACGGTGACTGGAGTCAGCGGCCTGGCGCAGGCGACGCACGTCGCCGACGGCACGGTGGCGGACACCCTGGGCGGAGCAACGGGCACGGGTCTCAGCAACTACACGATCACCTACGCCAACGGCAGCATGACGATCACGCCGAAGACCTTGACGGTGAAGCCGACCGCGACGAGCGTAACCTATGACGGTACGACACTGAACAACGCGACCTATTCGGACAGCCTCGGCAATTATGCGATTACCGGTTGGCTGTCTGGAGAAGACGCGACCAGCACTGGTCTTGGCCTGACGGGTTCGATGTCGTTCAATGGCGACACGGTGACGTCGGTCAGGAACGCAGGAGCTTATACGCTTGGCCAGGGGACGCTCGGGCAGAGTGGCGCAAGCAACTACACGCTGGCGTTCGACAATACGGCCAACAATGCCTACACGATAACGCCGAAGTTGGTGACGCTGACGGCGGGCGCGGTGAGCAAGACCTACGATCGAGGCCTGGGCTACACGACACAGGCGGCGGACAGGACGTCGTTGAGCACACAACTCGGTGTCATCGGCGATACAGTGACGGCTGCGACGATCAGTTACGCCGACAAGAACGCAGGAACGGACTTGACGGTAACGCTGGATTCGGTGACGATCGACGACGGCAACGGTGGGAATAACTACACCGTGACCAGGGTTGGCAACAGCGAGAGCACGATTCTGCGGAAAGAGCTGACGATCGATCTGCAAGGAGAAGGCAGCAAGGTCTATGACGGATTGAGTTCCATTGACCTCGATGGGATAACTCCTACGGTAGTCGGCGTCATTACCGATGATACGGTCGATATCGTGACAGGCAGCGTATCGGGTTATGTGGACAAGAACGTGGGCAGTAACAAGGCCGTAACCTACTCCGATTTCGTAATATCCGGCAGCGATGCAGGCAATTACATTTTGGGTACCGGTACCAGTGCCATCTCGACGGCGAATATCACTCCGGCCACACTGACACTGACGGCGGTGAGCGATACGAAGAGCTACGATGGCGGCACAAGTTCGATCGGAGTGGTGAGCTACAGTGGTCTGCAGAGCGGCGATACGTTGAACGGCCTGACGCAGTCGTACCAGAGCAAGAACGTGCTTGGAACAAACGGAAGCACATTGCTGGTGAACAGCGGCTACAGCCTGAGCGACGGCAACAATGGCGGGAACTACACCGTGGTGAGGCAGACGGCGCAGGGCACGATCAACAGAGCCACGCTTACCCTGACTGCTGCGAGCGACACGAAGACCTACGACGCAGGGACGGGTTCGAGCGGGGTGGTGAGCTACAGTGGCCTGCAGAGCGGCGACACGCTGACCGGCCTGACGCAGTCGTACCAGACCAGGCATGTGCTTGGAACGAACGGAAGCACGTTGCTGGTGAACGGTGGCTACAGCCTGAGCGACGGCAACAATGGCGGGAACTACACGGTGGTGACGCAGTCGGCGCAGGGCACGATCACACCGAAGACGCTGACGGTGAGCATTACCGGGACGCCGGCAAAGGCATATGATGGTACCACGCTGGCAACACTCAGTCCGGCAAACTATCAGATTGCCGGATTGCAGGGTTCGGACAGCTTTACGATTACGAAGACGTCGGGAAGCTACAACAGCGCTGATGCTTCAGTGGCCAATACCGTTGCGGTGTCGTTGTCAACAGGGGATTATGCGCCAAGGGCCGGCACATCGAGTGGCGATTATCAGCTTGCCAGCCTTGCGGTCGGTCCTGGCGTGATTACGGGAACACACACTCCGGTCACGGTGCCGACCGGATTGCAGACCGCTCTTGCAAGCAGTAATATCGTCTGGCGAAACACGGTTATCCATAACATGAACAGCTATATTCGTCCGTATTTGCTCATGGCGGTGCTGGACAAAAGTTGTGGCTATGTTCTTAATGATCCCGAGATGCCGAAAATGATCATGTATTCAGAAACGAAGTCCCGCATGAATGGGAAAGGCGGGAGTTGAACTGAAGAAATAAGAAGATGTTGATGGTATTACGTATCTGTTGCAATCCAGACTGGTGATTGAAACATTCTTTATAACTCAAAATGCATGCATTATGTATAGTAAATCAATAGTATTAAATCGTGAACAGCATGCGGAGCTCACGATCAGCCCGAGCCCCCGAGGGTATGGCTTTGCTGCTGGAATTATCAGTGCTTCGCTTTCGGTCAGGGAGTTCAGCGATGCGGGCAGGGTATATCCGATATTTTTCACCAAGACCACGGAGGGATCCCTGATGCCCATCGCACTGATGGGGCTGGAAGAAAACGAGAATCTGTTCGTCGACGAACAGGGCGTATGGGATGCGCCCTATATCCCGGCATATTTCAGGAGATATCCGTTTACGACGACCACTCCTCAAGCGGATGACAAAATGTTGATTTGCTTTGACGAGGAATTCGATGGGTTTGACCTTGATGGCGGGGTTCGTCTGTTCGACGAGGATGATAATGATACCGACAAGATGAAGGAGATATCGGCATTCCTGCAGGAATATTATCAGGATATGCGCTTGAGCGAGAGTTTCGCAGAAAGATTAAGCTCGCTCAATCTGCTTGATGACGTTGCCATGAAGGTTAAGGCTGAAGATGGGTCTGAATATAACCTCAGGGATATGCTGGTTGTTAACGAGGAGCGTTTATCACGGCTTGAAGATGATGATGTCGTGGAGTTGTTCAGGTCGGGACGCATGTGGCTCATCATGTGGCATATTGCGTCATTGAAAAATGCCAATCTTCTTCTGGAAAAGAAACTGGTCCGGAACAAAGCTGAAAACGCAGCGACAGCGTAGCTGAAAGCATATATGCGGCACGGCGAAGGCCTGATAACGCATCGCCGTGATTTTTTCAAAGTGCCGTCATCCGTTGGTGATAACCCTCAGGCAGATCGGAATCGTGCACGCTCTTCCTTATGAGCAGTTCGATGATTTGAGTTTTTGGGATGAGGTACGCTACTTCAATATGCAATGAGCTATGTTGTTTGATGACGTCAGTTTAGGAACGGCGTTCGGCGAAGCCTTGAGCCGCCATCACCAGGGGCGCCTTGAGGATGCCCGCGCCTTGTACGATAAGATGCTGGCATCGAACGGTGACGACGCCGGTGCGTTGCACATGGCCGGTGTCCTTGCTGTCCAGCAGCTGCGATATGAAGATGCGAGGAATCTGATGAGCAGGGCCCTTGCGGTCGATCCGCGAAATGTCAGCATCCTGAACAATCTCGGGTACGTTTATCGTGAGCTTGGCCAGCCTGAGGCGGCAGTGACGTGTTACGAAAAGGCGATGCTGCTGACGAAGCGAGATGCGGACGTATGGTATAATTGCGGCCTGGCTTACCATGACCTGCGTTTATTCGATGATGCCGCGCATTGTTATGGGGAGTCGACAAATCTCAGGCCGGAGTTCGAACAGGCTTGGAATAACCATGCGGTGGCCTTGAAAGAGCTGCATCGTTATCCTGAGGCGCTCGCCAGCTGTGACAGAGCCATTGGCCTTAATGCCGCAAATGCTTCGGCATGGAGCAATCGGGCGGCTATCCTGAACGCGATCGGCGAGCATGAGGCGGCGGAGCGGAGTTGCGACCGGGGGCTCGGCGTTGACCCGGAGTTTGTGCCGGGTTGGTCCAATCTGGCGCATGCGCTGAAGTGCCAGGCGCGTTATGCCGAAGCCCTCGAGTGCGCCGAAAAGGTGCTGGTCCTCGATCCCGTTTCGATCGATGGCTTCATCGTCAAGGGGGCGGCGCTGCTGGGGTTGCGGCGATTTGAGGAAGCTACGTCATGCTATGAAACCGCTTTGGCCCTCCAGCCTGACAGGACCGAAATTCCTGTCCATCTTGCTACGGCATACCTTGGCTTGAACCGGTTCGATGAAGGCTTTGCGTGTTGTGAACGGGCTATTGCTGCTGATCCAGGGAACGCCGAAGCATGGAACAACCGCGGGTTGCTGCTCTATTCACAGTGCCGGTTCGACGATGCACTCGAATGCTTCACCAGAGCGTCCGATCTCAAACCGGAAATGCCGGAAGCTTATTGGAACAAGGGGTGCCTCCAGTTGCTGCTGGGCGACTTCCGGGAAGGATGGAAGCACTATGAGTGGCGATGGGGGACCGAACGCGTCCGTTCCCGGCGTCGGCTCTTTCCGCAGCCGTTATGGAGTGGAAAAGCGGCGCTTGATGGCAAGACGATCCTGCTGCACAGCGAGCAGGGGTTTGGGGATGCGATCCAGTTCTGCCGCTATGCCGGGATGGTGGCCGGTCGTGGGGCACGGGTGTTGTTGCAGCTGCAGGATGAGCTGGCAGGCTTGTCTGTCCGTTTCAAGGGTATTGAGGTTTTGCCGGAATCGCTCCGGCAACTTCCGGAATTCGACTTCCATTGTCCCCTGATGAGTTTGCCGCTGGTGTTTGGAACGGAACCAGACACCATTCCGGCTTTTGCTGGCGGTTACCTGAAGGCCGGAGAAAGCAAGGTCCAGAAGTGGAAAAACAGGCTCGGAAAGAGTAATCGGCTGCGGATCGGGCTCGTCTGGAGTGGCAGTGTGACGCATCCGAATGACCGTAACCGGTCCATTTCACTCTCGGAGATGCTGGGAATGTTGCCGGAAGGGTTCGAGTACATAAGCTTGCAGCAGGAGGTTCGGGAGGAGGACCTTCCGACGCTGTTGGCGCATCCGGAAGTGCGCCATTTCGGCAACGAGCTGATGAGTTTCGAGGAGACGGCGGCCTTGTGCGAAGTGATGGATCTGGTTATCAGCGTCGACACGAGCGTTGCGCACCTTGCCGGGGCGATCGGGCGGCAGGTGTGGGTATTGTTGCCCTATCTTCCTGATTGGCGGTGGATGCTGGAGCGGAACGACACTCCATGGTATCCGACCATGAAACTGTTCCGGCAGACTGAGTCCGGCAACTGGTTTCAGCCGCTGACGGAGGTGCGGGAGTCGCTGTCAACCAAGCTGTCATGACCCGCTTGGCTTTCTCCTGATATCACCGTCAGGCGCTACCCCCTCGGGTGGAACGTCTTGTGGACCTCCTTGATGAAGGATCGGTCGATATGGGTGTAGATCTGGGTGGCGATAATGGAGCTGTGGCCGAGCATCTCCTGCACTGCTCGAAGGTCGGCACCGCCTTCGAGGAGATGGGTGGCAAACGTGTGGCGGAACGTATGCGGGCTGACCGCTTTTTCTATGCCGGCAATCACGGTGTACTGCCGGACGACGTTCCATGCAGCCATGCGGGAGAGGCCTGATCCCCGGGTGCTGAGGAAGAGGATGTCCTGCGCCTTGGGGCCGGCGAGGTTCGGGCGCAGCTCCTCCTGGTAGCGCTTTACCCATGACGCCGCCGACTCCCCGATCGGCACCAGCCGCTCCTTCGACCCCTTGCCGAAGACCCGCACGAAACCAGAATCGAGGTAGAGGCTCTGCTGTGTCAGGCCGGTCAGCTCGCTTACCCTGACGCCGGTGGCATAGAGGAATTCGAGCATCGCTTTGTCGCGGACCAGGAATTTGCCCGGCGGGTGCTGGCGCAGGGGTGCGTCGAGCAGTCGCGTCATCTCGTCCACCGTGAGTACGGAGGGCAGGTATCGGCCCTGCCTGGGCTGGTGTATGTTCTCCGAAGGGTTGCTTTCCGAGAGGCGTTCAGTGACGAGGAACTTGTGGAACGAACGGATCGCGGAGATGTTCCTGGCCACGGAACTCGCCTCGAGGCCTATCTCGTGCAGTTCGAGGATGAATTTCCTGATGTCTCCCGGTACGGTTTCAGCGGGCAGCACTCCTGCATTCTGGAGCCAGCCGAGGTAGCGCCCGAGGTCGTTCAGGTAGGATGCGCGGGTATTGCCCGAAAAATTCCGTTCAAGGGTCAGGTAGTTGAGGAACGCCTCGAGCCAGGTCTGGTATGGTTCGTGCAGCTCCGGCATCGTTATGCCTCTTTATTCCTGAACCTCGCGGCGAATCCTCCGTCGAACCCTTCCCGTTCGCCGGGCAGGGTCAGCAGCCATCCATTACCGGTTTCGGCAGGCAGGAATGCTTCGGGGAATCCGGCAGGGAGACCTGCGGGTTCGAATTCGGGATGTCGTTCGAGGAATGCCTTGGCCTGTAGCTCGTTCTCTTCGGGTTCGACCGAGCAGGTGGCGTAGACCAGGATGCCGCCTTTCCCGACCAGCGCTGCAGCCCGGTCGAAGAGTGCTTTCTGCAGTTCAACGAGTTCGTCCAGTTTTTCAGGGCCGGTACGCCAGCGGAGCTCGGCACGCCGGCCAAGCACCCCGGTGCCGGTGCAGGGGGCGTCGAGCAGGATGGTGTCGGGATTGCATCCCGGATCGAAGGCGAGGGCGTCCCCCTCCTTCGGCTCGATGATCGTGATGCCGAGTGCACGGGCGTTCGAGGCTATCCGGTCGAGCTTGCGGACCGAGCGGTCAAGGGCGACGATCCGTCCTTCGTTGCCCATCAGTTCGGCCATGTAAGTGGACTTGCCGCCCGGCGCGGCGCACATGTCGTACACGGTGCTGCCGGGTGCAGGTGAAGCCAGCAGGCAGGCGAGCCCCTGTGAGGGGTTCTGGACGCTCATGAGCCCCTCGTTGAGCAGCGGTTCCATGAGGGCGAACTCCTGGGAGAAGAAGAACTCGTCGAGCCCGTCGCCAAGGCGCCGGATCCCGGCAAGTCCCTCTCTGCCGGCAAGCGCATCGGGTGAGCCCTTGAGGCGGTTTACCCGGTACCCGGTGGCGGGGGGCAGGTTGCCGTGGCGGAGCATGGTTTCAGTGCGTTCTATGCCGTAGCGCGACAGCCAGCGTTCGACCAGCCGGGCGGGGTAGGAGTGGAGCACCGAAAGGCGGGTAGCGTCGTCCATGCTTTCAGTCCACGCCTCAAGGTCGATGGTTTTCGGGGAGATCTTGCGCAGCACGCCGTTGACGAGTCTGGAGAGGTGGTCGCCCTTGAATTTGCGGGCCAGCTTGACGCACTCGTCAACCGCGGCCGGACGGGGGACCCGGTCGAGGTGCAGCAGCTGGTAGGCGCCGAGCCTCAGGATGTTCTTCAGGACCGGGGCGGCCTTGGCGTAGTCGTGCCGGTAGAATTTTTCGATCACGAAGTCGCATTGCAACCGGTACTTGAGGGAGCCGCTTACCAGCTCGCGCGCCAACGCCCGGTCACTGCGCTTGGCCTCCGATCGCTCGAGGAACCAGTTCAGCACCTCCTCGGATTTTCTGTTGCCGGACTCCAACTCCTGGAGGACCCTGAGGGCCGTTTCTCGTGCGTTCATGGGTATGGTGGCAGGGCCTGTAAGAGCAATGAAAAAAATGATATGTGTTGTAAAATAGCACGAGCTTCCTTAGATTCCTGAGACTTGAGCGTTCTTTTTCAGATTTCGAACTATCATCCAGAAAGGCGGAGGGACTGGCCCTGCGAAGCCTTGGCAACCTTCATTCACGAATGAGCGGTGCCAAATCCATCCCGGAGGGATTCCGGGAAAGATGATGTATGCATACCTGCTGATTTCATACCTCTCTTGACGCTTCCCGTCGGCATTGCCCGACTCCCATCCTGCCCGTACGGACGACAGATTTAAAACCGTACGATTACCATGAACGACGACAACAGCGCCTTCCGGTTCGAGACCCTTCAGGTCCATGCCGGCCAGGAGCCCGATCCGACGACCGGGTCGAGGGCGGTGCCCATTTACCAGACCACATCCTATGTGTTCGACAGCGCCGAGCACGGTGCGAACCTGTTCGCCCTGAAGGAGGCCGGCAACATCTACACCCGCCTGATGAACCCGACCACCGACGTGCTGGAAAAGCGCATGGCGGCGCTCGAGGGGGGCAAGGCGGCGCTTGCGGTCGCGAGCGGCCACTCGGCGCAGTTCATCGCCATCGCCACCATCTGCCAGGCGGGGGACAATATCGTTTCGTCGAGCTACCTGTATGGAGGCACCTACAATCAGTTCAAGGTGGCCCTCGGCAGGCTCGGCATCGGGGTGAAGTTCGTCAACGGCAATGACCCGGAGTCGTTCCGCAAGGCGATCGACAGTGGCACGAAGTTGCTCTACCTTGAATCAATCGGCAACCCGGCTTTCCACGTCCCGGATTTCGGCGCCGTGGCGGCGATCGCCCGCGAAAACGGTATCCCGCTGGTGGTGGACAACACCTTCGGCTGTGCAGGCTACCTTTGCCGACCGATCGATTACGGGGCATCGATCGTAGTCGAGTCGGCCACCAAATGGGTCGGCGGCCATGGCACCTCGATGGGCGGCATCATCATCGACGCCGGCACCTTCGACTGGTCGAACGGTCGGTTCCCTCTCTTCACCGAGCCATCCGAGGGGTACCACGGCATGAAGTTCCACGAAACCTTCGGCGAGCTTGCCTTCATCGTCAGGGCGCGGGTCGAGGGGCTCAGGGATTTTGGTCCGGCCATCAGCCCGTTCAACTCGTTCATGCTGCTACAGGGGCTGGAAACCCTGTCGCTTCGGGTACAGCGCCATGCGGACAATACGCTCGAACTTGCCCGCTGGCTGGCAGCGCACGACCGCGTCGCCTGGGTGAACTATCCCGGCCTCGAGGGCCATCCGACCCACGACCTGGCCAGGAAGTACCTGAAGAACGGCTTCGGCGGGGTACTGACCTTCGGCGTGAAGGGCGGTTACGAGCGCGCGGTGAAGTTCATCGACGGCGTCCGGCTCGCCAGCCATCTGGCCAACGTCGGCGACGCCAAGACCCTCGTGATCCACCCGGCATCGACCACCCACCAGCAGCTCACTTCCGCAGAGCAGGCTTCAGCCGGCGTGACGGAGGACATGGTGCGGGTTTCGGTCGGCATCGAACACATCGACGACATCAAGGCCGATTTCGGCCAGGCACTCGAGAATTTATCCTGATCAGCCATCAATGGACCATATCCGCATCATATCCGAAGAGACCCGATATTACGAATCGAACGAACCGCTGGCGCTCGAACTTGGCGGCGTGCTGCCCGGCGTCAGGGTTGCCTATCGGACCTGGGGCACCCTGAACGCCGCGAAGGACAACGTCATCCTCATCTGCCACGCACTGACCGGCAATGCGGACGCCGATGCCTGGTGGGGAGGACTGTTCGGCGAAGGTCGAGCGTTCGACGAGACAAGGGACTTCATCATCTGCAGCAATGTTCCGGGCAGTTGCTACGGCACGACCGGTCCGCTTTCGCCGAATCCGGCAACAGGCCGCCACTACGGCCCCGATTTCCCGCGCATCACCATTCGCGACATGGTCGCCGTCCAGCATCGCCTCATCAGATCGTTCGGCATCGAGCGGCTCCGACTGGTGGTGGGTGCTTCGCTCGGTGGCATGCAGGTGCTGGAATGGGGGTGCATGTATCCCGACATGGCCGGATCGCTCATGCCCATGGGCATCTCTGGCCGCCACTCGGCCTGGTGCATCGCCTTGAGCGAAGCCCAGCGGCAGGCCATTGCCGCTGACGGCGACTGGAACGACGGCTGGTACGACCCCGCGCTGCAACCAGCCAAGGGGCTTGCCGCCGCGAGGATGATGGCCATGTGCACTTACCGGTGCTTCGAGAACTTCCAGCTCCGTTTCGGCAGGCAGGTGCAGGAGGACGGCCTCTTCACGGCAGAGAGCTATCAGCGTTACCAGGGAAAAAAACTGGTTGGCCGGTTCGACGCCAACACCTACGTGACCCTCACCAGGGCGATGGACATGCACGACATCGCGCGTGGAAGGGGAGCGTACGAAAGCGTGCTCGGGTCATTCAAGATGCCGGTCGAGATCCTCTCGATAGACTCGGACCTCCTCTACCCCAAGGAGGAGCAGGAGGAGCTTACGCGCCTGATTCCCGGATCGAGGATCCTTTTCCTCGACGAACCCTACGGCCACGACGCATTCCTTATCGATGTGGACACGGTGAGCCGGATGGTCTGCGAGTTCAAGGAGAGGTCAGGGAAGGAGTAGATTTCCTGCTTAGCGGCAGAAACCAGGTGGATTTGATGGACGACATGGACAACAGCAATCATTCGTGCTGTCCATGTCGTCCTTTTTCTTTATCCGATCACATCGAAGCCGGTATAGGGGCGGAGCACCTCCGGTACCACGATTTTGCCTTCTGCAGTCTGGTAGTGCTCCAGCAGGGAGACCATCAGGCGGGATGTGGCCAAACCCGATCCGTTCAGGGTGTGCACGAACTCGGGCTTCGATTTTCCGTCGGGCTTGAAGCGGATATTCGAGCGGCGGGCCTGGTAGTCTTCGAAGTTCGAGACGCTCGAGGCTTCCAGGTACTTGTTCTCCGCCGGGGACCACACCTCGATGTCGTAGCACTTGGCTGCGTTGGCGCTGATGTCGCCGCCGCAGAGGGTGATGACGCGATAGGGGATCTGCAGGGCCCGCAGGATTGCCTCGGCGTGCGAGAGGATCTGTTCGAGCGCATCGTAGGACTCTTCCGGCCTGGTGAAGCGGACCATCTCTACCTTGTTGAACTGGTGCACCCTGAGGAAGCCCCTGGTGTCCTTGCCGTAGCTGCCGGCTTCGCGCCGGAAGCATGCGGAGTAAGCGACGTAGGCAATCGGCAGCGCTTCGGCGTCGAGCATCTCGCTGCGGTGCATGTTGGTCACGGGAACCTCGGCCGTCGGGATGGCGTAGAGTCCGTCCTCCGGCATCTGGTACACCTGGTCGGCGAACTTCGGCCACTGGCCGGTTCCGCGAAGTGAGTCCTGGTTGACCAGGAACGGCGGAAAAATTTCGGTGTAGCCGTGGTTCGACGTGTGCGTGTCGAGCATGAAGTTGATGAGAGCCCGCTCGAGGCGGGCACCTTTGCCGGTGTAGACCGGAAAGCCTGCGCCGCTGATCTTCGCGCCGCGCTCGAAGTCGAGGAGCCCAAGGCTCTTGCCGAGTTCGAGGTGGTTTTTCACCGGGAATCCGAGGTCGTGGCTGAATTCGACAGGCCCTTTGTACAGCACGTTATCATCGGCAGTGCGGCCTTCGGGGACCGAGTCGTGCAGCCTGTTCGGCAAGGTGAGCAGCAGCTCCTCCATGCCGGTGTCGAGCACGTCGAGCTCGGCATCCTGCACCGATATCTGGTCGGAGACCGTCTTCATCTGACGGATCAACTCTTCGGCTGATCCCTGCCCGGTGCGCTTGATGTCGGCAATCTCCTTCGAGACCCGGTTGCGAAGGGCCTTCAGGTCGTCCGTGCGCTGGACCATCTCCTTGCGCGACCGGTCGATGTCAAGCAGTTCCCGGACCTTTCCGGCTTCGTTTGCCATCTGCCGCTTGTGGAGCATGGCGATCACGTCTTCGGGGTTCTGCCGGACGAGGTTGATATCGAGCATGGTCTTTGTCTTGATAAGGTTATGCGGAGAGCAGGCTTTTGACGACGTTCTGGACCTTGGTGCCGTCGGCCTTGCCTTTCAGTGCCTTCATGGCTTCCCCCATCACCTTTCCCATATCCTTCATCGACATGGCGCCCGATTTGGCGACGATGTCGCGGATGACGGCTTCGACCTCTTCGTCGGAGACCGCTGCCGGAAGGTACTCCTCGATCACCTTGAGTTCTGCGGCTTCGGTTTCTGCAAGGTCCGGGCGGTTGCCGGCCGTGAACTGCCCGATGGCGTCGCGGCGCTTTTTGGCAAGGCTCATCAGCACTTCGAGCTCCTGGTCGGCATTGAGCACGGCAGTGCCTCCGACCCTGATCGAGACCTCTTTTTCGAGAAGTGCCGCCCGGATGGACCTGATTGCGTTGAGGCGGGTCTTGTCGCCGCTTTTAAGGGCTGCCTTGAGTTCCTGGTCGATTCTTTCCTTGAGGCTCATGGTGATAGTTGGTTGTATGATCTTGCTGTTCCTTAAGATACGAGAAATGAGGGGAATAACGAAGAAACGGACTGATCTGAGGGATCCGTCAGATCAGTCCAATCCGTCCGATTCCCCGATCATCCGTCCTGCAAATCCCCGCCGGTGGGGCGAAGCACGATCTCTTCAACGGTCGTCCGCCCGGGTTGGAGGTAGGCTTGCACGATCGGCTCGGCGATGTCTTCGGGCATCATCATGACTGTCTTCAAATCGTCGGTGACTTCGCCCCACATCGGGGTGTAAACCGCGCCCGGCCTGACGTCGGTGATCCTGACGTTGCAGGGGCGAGCGTAGAGCCGCATTGTTTCGACGAGTCCTCGCTGGCCGAATTTGGACATGCAGTAGACCGAGGAGTGCAGGAAGGCCTTTTCGGCCGCTACCGAGGTGATAAAGAAGATGTGTCCCGAGCGCTTTTCCTCCATGACGGGGAAGAGCGCCTGGGTGAGGAAGAAGGTCCCCTTGAGGTTCGTGGCCATGGTATAGTCGAAATCCTCCTCGGTCATTTCGGCGAATGGGCCGAAGCGGCCGACACCGGCGTTGTTGACAAGGCAGTCGATGGTGCCGTGCCGTTCAAGCACGAAGGACGCGAGTTTGCGGACATCCTCCATATCGCCGAGGTCGCAGGCGAAGGTGTCCGTAGCGGCCCCTTCGGCCTGGCATTCGACGGCGATCGAGTCAAGGTCGGCCTGGCTCCTCGAGCAAAGTACGAGCAGCGGGTCAAAGTCCGGGTTGAGCTTTCCTGCACGGGAGAAGGCAAGGGCTATGGCCCTGCCGATTCCCTTTCCGGCCCCAGAAACAAGGATTATATGCGTCATGGTTTGTTTTAATGTATTAAGTCTTTCGTAAAGTGTAGTTGCGGCGAAATAAGGCGAAGCTATTGCTCCGATTTTAGAAATGATATATATTAATCGTGTGGTGCCAGTTATTCATGAATGGATTTATATAACCAACAAGCTGTAACGTAACTATGGCTAAAAGTAAAGTAAAGTGGTTCGATGGCAAGAAAGGGTATGGATTTATTCTGAACCCGGAAGGGGGAGAGGATATTTTCGTCCATTTTTCCGCTATCGTTTCTGAACAGAGTTTCAAGGTCCTGAATCAGGATGCAGAGGTTGAGTACGAACTGGACAAAACCCAAAAAGGCCTTCAGGCCAAGAACGTCCGTGAGTTTCCAGTAGCAGGCGAGGCCGTTCAGGTCGTCGTTGCGGAATCCGCTGCCCGCGCCTGAGCTTTCCGGGGACTTGTTCCGGCAGACCCCCAACTGCCTTATTCCGGAATGGTTTCTTTTACGCAATCCGGTTCGCCCGGATCCCACCATGTGCGAAAGAGGTTCCTGAATTGACTCGACGAACTGCATCATGAAAGCATCGAATGATCCCGGAAGCTGAACCAGTCGTCAGCACCGATGATTACGTGGTCGAGAAGATCTATCTGCAGCAGGGTTCCTGCCTGCTTCAGGATCGTCGTGACCTGTTTATCGGCGTTGCTCGGCTGAACGTCTCCCGACGGGTGGTTGTGCACCAGGATGACGGCGTACGCGCTTTCGCGGATGGCAGCCTTGAAAATCTCGCGAGGATGGATCAGTGAAGCCGTCAGGGTTCCGACCGATACGATCTCGTGCCGCATGATCCGGTTCTTGGCGTCCAGGAACAGGATGCACAGGTGCTCCTTGCTCCCGTCAGGGATACGCCCTTTCATGTATTCGAACACATCCCTTGCCGACTGGACCTTCAGGTTGGCGTTCCGCGTGTAGTGCAGGCGATTGTGGATCTCGAAGAGGGCGCTGATCTGCATGGCCTTGGCTTCGCCGATGCCGGGAATCTTCTGCAGCTCTTTGAGCGAAAGCCCTGCAAGCCGCTCGAGCGGATGGCAGGCAAGAAGTTCGTTGCAGGTGTCGACGATGTTATGGCCACGGGTGCCGGACCTCAGGATGAGTGCCAGCAGTTCGGCCGGGCTCAGGGAAGCGGGGCCGGAGTGGAGGAACCGCTCCCGCGGCCTGTTTTCGGGGTCGATATCGTGTATGCGCATGGTCCTGTGGGGGAAACAGGGTTGCGGGGATAGTCGTAACGCGTAACGCGTTACGTGTTACGTGTCACGTTCTTCACATTGAACAAATGATAGTTGAAGCTGTCGCTCAGCGCCTGGAGGCTGGCTTCGATGATGTTGGTCGAGACGCCGACCGTGCCCCAGGTCTTGAGGCCGTCGCTACTTTCGATCAGCACCCGAACCTTCGCGCTGGTCCCGCGCTTCTCCTCGAGGACCCTCACCTTGTAGTCGATCAGGCGGATGGTGCGTATCTCGGGGTAGAAATGCACGAGCGCCTTTCGGAGCGCCTTGTCGAGGGCGTTGACCGGTCCGTCGCCGTCCGAGACGGTCAGGTCGGTTTCGCTACCGACCATGACCTTCATCACGGCCTGGTCGAGCGGGCGTATCTCCTTGCCATGCTGGATGACCACCTTCGACTCGATGACCTCGAAGTATGGGATGAACTGGCCGAGTTCACGGCGAAGGATAAGTTCGAAGGAGGCCTCGGCTCCATCGAACTGGTAGCCGCGGTGCTCCAGGTTCTTGACCTGGTTGACCAGCTTCTTGAAAAGTTCGCCATGCTCGGGCAGGTCGATGCCAAGCTCCTTTGCCTTATAGCGGATGTTGCTCTGCCCGGCAAGTTCCGAGACCAGCACCCGCTGGCGGTTGCCGACGAGCGCCGGGTCGATGTGCTCGTAGAGCGAACTCTCCTTCATGACTGCGCTGACATGGATGCCGCCTTTGTGTGCGAACGCCGATTTGCCGACGAAGGGCGCCTTGGTGTCGGAGGGGAGGTTCAGGATCTCGAAGACGAACTTGGACATCGAGGTCAGCTGCTTCAGGTCCTCGACATGGGCGAAATCCATACCCTGTTTGATCATCAGGTTCGGGATGATGCTGATCAGGTTGGCGTTGCCGCATCGTTCTCCGATGCCGTTGATCGTACCCTGCACCTGTATGGCGCCGGCCCTGACCGCCTCGATGGAGTTGGCAACGGCCAGGTCGCCGTCGTTGTGGGCATGGATGCCTACGGGCACGTCAAACAGGCTGCATACCCTGGTGACGATGGCCGAGACTTCATGCGGCAGCGAGCCGCCGTTGGTGTCGCAGAGCACCAGCCTCGACGCGCCACCTTCGACGGCGGCCTTCAGCATGGTTTCCGCGAACGCTGCGTTATCCTTCCAGCCGTCGAAGAAGTGCTCGGCGTCGAAGAATACCTCGCGGCCGGAGTCGCAAAGGAACTTCACCGAGCGCCGGATAAGTTCGGCGTTCTCTTCAGCCGAAATGCCGAGGCTCTTGGTTGAGTGGGCCTGCCAGGTCTTGCCGAAGATGGTCAGCACCGGGGCTTCGCACTTGACCAGGCCGAGCAGGTTCGGGTCGTTTTCGATACGGTCGAGCGACCTGGCCGTCGAACCGAACGCGCTGAGGCGGGCGTTCCTGAGGCCGAGGGCCTTGGATTTCAAGAAGAACTCCTCGTCCTTCGGATTGCTGCTCGGCCATCCGCCCTCGATGAAATCCACACCGAATTCGTCCAGCCGTTCGGCGATCAGGAGCTTGTCCTGGACCGAGAGGTTGATATGTTCGCCCTGCGTGCCGTCGCGCAGGGTCGTGTCATACAGTTCGATTGCCATGTCGTTTTACTTCGTTATTCCTGGCCTTTCGTCATGAGGTCGTTTTGCCTCGCGTACTCGAAGATGCCGCCTGCCTGCACGATATCGACCACGCTGCCCAGTGGCCTGAGCTGCCAGGTTATGTTCTGCGTCAGGTTGGTGACGGTGTTGTTCTTCATATCGATCGACAACTCGTCGCCGGTGAGGATCAGCTTGTTGAGCTGCTGCGACGTCTCATAGGGAATGACGAAGCCGCCATCGACACAGTTGCGGTAGAATATCCTTGCGTAGGATTCGGCGATGATCGCCTTGGCTCCAGCAACCTTCAGTGAGAAGGGCGCGTGCTCCCTCGACGATCCGCAGCCGAAGTTCGGCCCCGCGATGATGATCGAATAGGGAGAGGTAAGGCTGCCCTCCGGTACAAAGGGGATCCCGCCTTCGGGCAGGCCGCCCTGTTCGAGCGGAACGCCTGAAAGTGCGTACTTGCCGTACATCTTCACCTCCTCCGGGTTGGAGAGGCTGTAGACCAGGTGCTCGGCCGGGATGATCTGGTCGGTATCGATATTCTTGCCCAGCACGTAGGCTTTACCCTGAATGATGCTTTCCATGATTGTGTGTTTTCCTTACATGTTCAATTGCTTCAGGCGATCAGAGGAAATCCCTCGGATCGGTGAGCTTGCCCGTTATTGCCGATGCCGCTGCGGTCAGCGGGGAGGCCAGGTAGACTCCTGCGAACTTGCTGCCCATGCGGCCGGGGAAGTTCCTGTTGGTCGTCGAGACGACGACATCGTTGTCCACCGAACGGCCGACCGTATCGGCAGGACCGCCGAGGCAGGCAGCGCAGGAGGGCAGGGCGATGCTGCAGCCGGCCTGTTCGAAGATCGAGCGCAGGGACTGGCCTTCGTAAGTCTCCGTGGAGAGCTGCGAAGCCACCAGGACCGTTGCCGGTACGATGTTGGTGGTCACGGCAACCTTCCTTCCCTTCAGGATCTTTGCGGCGAGCATGAAGTCGGTCAGCTTCCCGCCGGTGCAGGAGCCTATGTAGGACTTCGTGATCGGCGTGCCGGCGACGCTGCGCACGGTGGCGCGGTTGTCCGGGCTGTGCGGTTGGGCGACGACCGGTTCGAGCTTCTCGACGTTGTAGCGGTACATGCTGTGGTAGCTGGCGTCGGGATCGCTATGGAAGACCTCGTAGGGCTTGCTGGTGCGCGCTTTGACAAAGGCTTCGGTCACGGCGTCGACCGCGATGATGCCGTTCATGCCTCCAGCCTCGATAGCCATGTTGCAGAGCGTCATGCGCTCGTCCATCGACAGGGAGTAGACCGCCTCGCCGTCGAACTCCATCGCGCGGTAGGTCGCGCCGTCGGTGCCGATGTCGCCAAGGATCTGCAGGATCAGGTCCTTGGCCGTCAGGTATTCGGGCATGTTGCCCTCAAAGGTAAACTTCATGGACTCGGGGACCTTCTCCCAGAGTTTGCCGGTGCCGAGGATGAATGCCGCGTCGGTGTTGCCGATGCCGGAGCCGAACATGCCGAAAGCGCCCGAGGTGCAGGTGTGCGAGTCAGTTCCGAACAACACGGTGCCCGGGATGTTGAAGCCCTCTTCTGCAAGTGCCACGTGGCAGACGCCGCGGTAGCGGTCTGTGCCTACATCGTAGTAGTTGGGCAGGGACTGCTCGCCCGCGAACTGCCTCAACAGGTCGATGTTGCGGTGGGCGTGCTCGTTCTGCGTGAAGATGTAGTGGTCAGGGAGCACCACCACCTTTTCAGGGTTCCAGACTTTCGCCTCGGGTCCGAACTCCTGCTTGAAGATGTCGAACGTCGGTGGACCGCAGACGTCGTGCGTCAGAAGGACATCGACATTCAGCCAGACGCTCTCACCAACATCGACAAATTTGCGGTTGGCGGCCCTGGCGAAAATTTTCTGCGTGATCGTTTGTGCCATGGTTGATCGGATTCCGTTATCGGTACTGTTCAAAAATTGCGTTCTCCGGCCGCGCCGGAACAGCCTGTGCGCATGCCATTGAAATCGAAAAGCCGGTGACTGACAGGGCCCCGGCTTTTTCGTGCGGAGGTTTCCCGCCGCGCTTGCTCTGTCAAGTGGCCTGCCGCCCCGACAATGCTATATGCAGGCGACGATGGCTGCGGTCATCTCAGTCGTCGAGACCGTTTTCTCTCCAGGCCTGGCGATATCAGCCGTGCGAACACCGGTGGCCAGTGCCTTCTCGATAGCGTCATAGATCTCGGCGGCGACGTCCGGCATGCAGAAGCTGTTCTCGAACATCATGGCCAACGACGCGATGGTCGCGATCGGGTTGGCCTTGCCCTGCCCTGCGATGTCGGGGGCACTTCCGTGGATCGGTTCGTACAGTGCATATTTCGAACCGATGCTGGCAGACGGGAGCATGCCGAGGCTGCCGGTGATCATGCCCGAGATGTCGCTCAGGATGTCGCCGAACAGGTTGCTGGTCACGATGACGTCGAACTGCTTCGGGTTGCGAACGATCTGCATGGCCGCATTGTCGACGTACATGTCGGCAAGCTCGATGTCGGGGAAGTCTTTGTGGACCTCGTGGACGATGTTGCGCCAGAACTGGGAGACTTCAAGCACGTTCGCCTTGTCGATCGAGGTGACCTTCACGTTGCCGCGCTTCTGCGCCGCTTCGAACGCAAGACGGGCGATGCGCTCAATCTCGTAACGTTCGTAGACCATGGTGTTCCACCCGCGGTTTTCATCATAGCCTCTCGGCTGGCCGAAGTAGATACCACCGGTCAACTCCCTGAAAACCATGAAATCGGTGCCCTTTACCACTTCCGGCTTCAGGGTCGATGCATCGACAAGGGCGTCGTAGACCTTCGCAGGGCGGAGGTTGGCGAACAGGCCAAGCTCCTTGCGGATTTTCAGCAGGGCGGCTTCAGGTTTTTCGGCGTGCGGCAGGCTCTCCCATTTCGGGCCGCCGACCGCACCAAGCAACACCGCGTCGGCGTTACGGCAGGCCTCGAGGGTTTCGTCGGTCAGCATGCTGCCATGCAGGTCATAGGATGCTCCGCCGAACGGATGCTCCTCTACCGTGAAGTCCAGGCCGTGTTTCCTCGCTACGGCGTCCAGGACATCGAGGGCGCCGGCTACCACTTCGGGTCCGATGCCGTCACCAGGGATTGAAACAATTTTATACATGGCTCTCTCGATTACTTTTTCTTGAGCCAGCTCATCATCTCGCGAAGCTTCGCGCCGACCTTTTCGATCGGGTGGTTGGCGTTGCTTTCGCGCAGGCTGTTCAGGGAGTTGTAGCCGGAGTTGCACTCGTCGATGAACTCTTGGGCGAAGCGGCCGTCCTGGACCTCTTCGAGGATTTTCTTCATCTCGGCCTTCACGGCGGAGGTGATGAGGCGAGGGCCACGGGTCATGCCACCGTACTCGGCGGTGTCGCTGACGGAGTAGTTCATGCGGGAAAGGCCGCCTTCATAATACAGGTCCACGATGAGCTTCAGCTCGTGCATGCACTCGAAGTAGGCAAGTTCCGCGGGATAGCCGGCTTCGGTCAGGGTCTCGAACCCTGCCTTGATCAGTTCGGCCGATCCGCCACAGAGCACGGCCTGTTCGCCGAACAGGTCGGTCTCGGTCTCGTCCTTGAAGTTGGTCTCGATGACGCCGGCCTTGGTGCCTCCGATGCCCTTTGCCCAGGCGAGGGCCTGCGCCTTCGCGTCGCCGGTGAAGTCCTGGAACACGGCGATAAGGCACGGCACGCCGTTGCCTTCGGTATAGGTCCTGCGAACCAGGTGGCCCGGGCTCTTCGGGGCGATCATGATGACGTTCACGTTCGCCGGGGGTACGATCTGCTTGTAGTGGATATTGAAGCCGTGGCCGAAAGCGAGCGTGCTGCCCGGTTTCAGGTTCGGCAGGATCTCGTTGTCATAAACGCTTTTCTGGGTCTGGTCCGGCAGGAGCACCATAACGATATCGGCCCACTTGACCGCATCGGCAACAGTTTCGACCCTCAGGCCGGCCTGGCGTGCCTTGGCGCATGAGGAGCTGTCGGTGCGCAGGCCGACGCAGACGTTCAGGCCGCTGTCCATCAGGTTCAGCGAGTGGGCATGGCCCTGGCTGCCGTAACCGAGGACGGCGATATTCTTGTTCTGCAGTACCGCGAGGTCGGCATCCTGCTCGTAAAAGACGTTCATTGACATAGCTATAGCTGTTGACTGTTTAGGCGTACGTAAATAAAAATCAGTTTTCACCGCGGTGAATGGCCACAGCCCCTGACCGCGCGAGTTCCCGGATGCCGAAAGGCCTGAAAAGGTCGATGGCCGTATTGACTTTATCCGGCGAACCGATGACCTCAATAGTAATGGATTTTTGCTTGATATCCACGACTTTTCCCTTAAAAACGTTGGTCAGCTCGAAAATCTCGTGCTGCGTTGATTTCGAGAGTTTGAGGCTCATCAGGAGCAGTTCGCGCTCGACGTGCGGCTGGTGGGTGAGGTCGGTGACCTTGATGGTGTCGACCAGCCGGTTGAGCTGTTTGAGCACCTGGCTGATGATGCGGTCCTCGCCCCGGGTCACGATGGTCATACGCGAAACCTCCGGGTCTTCGGTCTCTCCGATGGAGATGCTTTCGAGGTTGAAACCGCGTGCGCTGAACATCGCGGCAACCCGGTTCAGGGTGCCGAACTTGTTTTCGACCAGTACGGATATAAGGTGTTTCATAAGTGTCGGTTAAACCATGGTTTTGGGATTCAGCCTTGCCAGCAGCATGTCGGAGATCGATCCGCCTGCGGGGACCATCGGGAACACCATGTCCTTTCTGATGACGCGGAAGTCGACCAGCACCGGCCCGTCGTTGTAGGCAAGGGCGTCCGAGATCGCCTTGCGGGCGGTTTCGGGGTTGTCGGCGCTCATTGCGCGGCACCCGAACGCCTCGGCGACCTTTACGAAATCGGGGTTGCTCGCCTCCAGGTCGGTGAACGAGTACTTCTCCTTGTGGAAGAGCTCCTGCCATTGGCGGACCATGCCGAGGTAGCTGTTGTTGATCAGGAATATCTTGATGGGCAGTTTGTGGTAGACGGCCGTGACCAGCTCCTGGATGTTCATCATCAGGCCGCCGTCTCCGCAGATGGTGATGACCGGCCGGTCGGTGACGCCGAAGGCCGCGCCGATGGTCGCCGGAAGGCCGTAGCCCATCGTGCCGAGCCCTCCGCTGGTGATAATCGAGCGCGGTTCGGTGAACTTGTAGTACTGCGAGGTCCACATCTGGTGCTGGCCGACGTCGGTGACGATGACGGCATGCCCCCTGGTCTGCTTCGAGATCTCGTCGATGACGAACTCGGTCTTGAGCGAATCCTTCTCGACCGTGTACTCGAGCGGGCACTGGAGGCGCCAGGCCTCGATTTCGGCGAGCCATGCGCTGCGGTCCTCTTTAGATTTCGGCAGTTCGTTCAGGATCGATTCGAGGAAATCCTTCGAGTCGCCGACCACCGGCAGGTCCACCTTGACGTTCTTGTCGACGTTGGTCGGGTCGATGTCGTTGTGGATCTTCAGGGCTTTGGTGGCGAAGGTGTCGATCTTGCCGGTGACCCGGTCGTCGAAGCGTGCGCCGACCGCAATCAGCAGGTCGCAGTTGCTGACCGCCTGGTTGGCCCAGTAGGTGCCGTGCATGCCGAGCATCCCCATCGACAGCGGGTGGTCGCCCGGGAAGGCGCCGAGGCCCTGCAGGGTCATGGTGACCGGGATCTGCTGCTCGACGGCGAGTTGGCGGAGCGCTTCGGTGCCTCCGGCCGTGATGACGCCGCCGCCGATGTAGAGCAGCGGGCGTTTGGCCTTGGCGATCATTTTCGCCGCCTTGGCGACCTGGTTCGCGTGGCACTTGAAGGTCGGCTTGAAGCCACGGAGCTCGACGCTCTCGGGCCACTCGAAGACACACTCGGCGGCGAGCACGTCCTTGGGCATATCGATGAGCACCGGGCCGGGCCTGCCGGTGGTAGCCAGGTAGAATGCCTTGCGGATGGTCGGGGCCAGGTCACGGACGTCCTTGACCAGGAAGTTGTGCTTGGTGATGGGACGGGTGATGCCGACGATATCAGCTTCCTGGAAAGCATCGTTTCCGATCAGGGAGCTCGGCACCTGTCCAGTGAAGACCACCATGGGCGAGGAGTCCATGTAGGCGTTGGCGATGCCGGTGACGGTGTTGGTCGCGCCGGGTCCTGAGGTGACGAGCACCACGCCGGGCTTCCCGGTCGCACGGGCGTAGCCCTCGGCCATGTGGGTCGCCCCCTGTTCGTGGCGGACGAGGATGTGCTGTATGTCTTCCACGTCGTGCAGGGTTTCGTAGACCTTCAGCAGCGAGCCGCCGGGGTAGCCGAAGATGATGTCGACGTGTTCACGCCGCAGGCACTCGAAAAATATTTCGGATCCGTTCAGTTTCTGTCCGGGTTCATGCATGGTTCGAACGATTTGGTTCAGTATTGACATTTCGGTTGCAGGATTGCGCCGGTATTGGCGGATGTCACCATCTGCGCATAGCGGGCAAGGTAGCCTTTGGTGATCTTGGGCCGGAACGGCGGAAGTGCGGCGATCCTCTCCGCAATCGCCTTGTCGTCCAGGTCGAGCGTCATCGAACGGTTCGGGATGTCGATGGTGATCATGTCGCCGTTCCTGAGCGCGGCGATCGGCCCGCCGTCGGCAGCCTCGGGCGATACGTGCCCGATGCACGCGCCCCTCGATCCTCCGGAGAACCGGCCGTCGGTGATCAGGGCCACCGATTCGCCGAGTCCGCGACCCATGATGGCGCTGGTGGGTGAGAGCATCTCCGGCATGCCGGGACCGCCTCGCGGCCCCTCATAACGGATGACGACGACGTCGCCGGCCTTGACGTCGCCACCCATGATGCCCGTGATGGCGTCGTCCTGGCCGTCGTAGACCCTGGCCGGGCCGGTGTGCTGCATCATCGAGGGGCTGACTGCGCCCGTCTTGACAACAGCGCCGTTCGGCGCGAGGTTCCCGTAGAGCACGCAGAGCCCGCCCGTTGCGGAGTAGGGGTCGGAGACCGTCCGGATCACCTTGAGGTCGAGCACTTCGGCCGCGGCGATGTTTTCGCCGAGGGACTTGCCGGTGACGGTCGGCGCCGAGAGGTCCAGGAGGCCTTCGACGGTTGAAAGCTCCTTCAGGATGGCCGAAATTCCTCCGGCACGGTCGACATCCTCGATGTGCACTTCGGTCGTCGCCGGGCTCACCTTGCAGATGTACGGCGTGCGGGCCGACAGGCCGTTCAGCTCCGAGAAGTCGAACTCCAGCTCCGCCTCGTTGGCGATGGCCAGCGTGTGGAGGATGGTGTTGGTGCTGCCGCCCATGGCGAAGTCGAGCGCGAAGGCGTTGAGCAGGGCGCGGCGGGTGAGGATGTCCCTCGGGCGGATATCTTCGTGGACCAGTTCCACGATGCGTTTCGAGGCGCTCTTCACCAGCTCCAGCCTCCTCGGGTCGACGGCGAGGATGGTGCCGTTCCCCGGCAGTGCGAAGCCGAGGGCCTCGCAAAGGCAGTTCATCGAATTGGCCGTGAACATGCCCGAGCACGAGCCGCATCCGGGGCAGCCGTTCTCCTCGATGGTGCAGAGTTCTTCCTCGCTGATCTCACCCGTGCTGAACCTGCCGACCGCCTCGAAGACCGAGATGAGGTCGACCTTCTTGCCAGACGGGGTGTGGCCGGCCTTCATCGGGCCGCCGGAAACGAAGATGACCGGTACATTGGTGCGCAGGGCACCCATCATCATGCCGGGGGTGATCTTGTCGCAGTTCGGGATGCAGACCAGGCCGTCGAGGCGGTGCGCCTCCACCATGGTCTCGACCGAATCGGCGATGATCTCGCGGCTGGCGAGCGAGTAGCGCATGCCGACATGGCCCATGGCGATGCCGTCGCACACGCCGATGGTGTTGAACTCGAACGGCACGCCGCCGGCTTCGCGCACAGCCTCTCTGGCGATCCTGCCCAGTTCCTGCAGGTGCGCGTGGCCGGGGATCAGTTCGTTGAAGGAGTTGCAGATACCGATGAAGGGCTTCGAGAAGTCGCTTTTCGAACGCACGGCCCCGGTCGCCTTGAGGAGGCTGCGGTGAGGCGCTTTTTCGAATCCTTTCTTTATGGTGTCAGATCTCATCGAAGTGGCTTGTTTACGGTTGAAAACAAAAAAACGGTAAGCCCTGGCCTGCCTGTCCCGAAGCCTTGGAGTCTGAGTATTGTCGAAGAAATACGGAGGACTTGGGAAAGGCCTGACGGGTCAGGATACCGGAATGGATACTCGTACGGATAGTATGGATACGACGGACCCGATGCATTCGGGGCGGATGGCCTGAGGGCGGCCGACGGCCATCGACTGGGCAGGGCACCCGGGATCACTGAGGCGATGGATGGTCGAAGTCGTCATTGCTTATTTATTGACGCGCGAATAAAAATTGTGTAGGTGCCAAATTACGCTTTCCCGTTCATTAAGTCAAGGATGCCCCGAAAAAACCATTTTTCCCTCCCGGCATGGGGCGCGGAGGGGCAAACCTTCGATTTTGTCATCCCGTGATGGTGTAAAAACTTAAAAATCTTATTTTTAGGTAAGAAGATCATTGCAAGACTCTCCTTGCAAACAACCAAATGTCAGTGCCATGTTGAGTTTACAGTCTCCCTTGCCGCAGGATCTCCCTCCGTTCCTCCTCCTCCTGAGCCTTGTAGGATGCTTCCTGCTGCTCGGCGAACTCCTGGTACGGAAATTCAGCGTCAGCTCCCTGGTCGTCAGGAAGGTGGTGCATCTCTGCATGGGAGTGGTGACCTTTTTCATGCCCTCCTATTTCCATTCGAACTTCTATCCGGCCCTTGCGGCGCTTCTGTTCGTGGCGCTCGGGGCCCTGAGCCTCAAGTCCGGGCTTCTGAAAGGGCTGCAGGGTGAGCCGGTCGAGTCGACGAACGACGAGGAGGCCGGGCCGGTCGTCAGTTACGGGCCGATCCTCTTCCCGCTGGCGTTCCTGCTTATGGTGCTGGTGCTCTGGGATACCCATGTCTGGATACTCCAGGTCGCCATGCTGGTCATGGGTGTCGGCGACTCGCTGGCGGCACTGGTCGGCAAAGCCTCCGGCGGCTCACCTGTCGAACACCTGACCAGGAGCCCCAAGACGGTTGCCGGATCGCTGGCCATGTTTGTTTCCAGCCTGGTCATCATTTCGCTCTCGCTGTTCATGTTCCAGGGGTCGTTCACCGGCGGCCTTGCCGGCAAGCCGCTCTGGGAGCTCCTGTCGCTTGCGCTCCTGCTTGCCCTGGTCGCCACGGCCGTGGAGGCCCTGCTCTCCTCCGGCCTTGACAACCTTTTCATTCCGGCCTCGATCGCCTACCCGCTCTACCTCCTCGACGTGAACCACATGGTGACGCTCGACGGCTTCCTCGTCGGCGGCCTCTTTGCGCTCCTGCTTGCCCTCTTCTCGATCAAGGTGAAATTCCTGAACAACAGCGGCGCCACGGCAACCTTCCTGCTCGGCACGAACATCTTCGGTGTCGGCGGCCTGGTCTGGACCGTGCCGCTCCTGACCTTCTACCTGCTCTCCTCCGTGCTTTCGAAGCTCGGCAGGAAGCGCAAGGCGAAGTTCGACCTGGTTTTCGAGAAAGGTTCGCAGCGTGATGCCGGGCAGGTCTATGCCAACGGTGGCGTGGCCTGGGTCATGATGGTGATCTATTCGCTGACCGGCGACCCCAACATCTTCTTCTCCTACCTCGGTACCCTGGCGGCGGTGCAAGCCGATACCTGGGCGACCGAGATCGGCACGATGTGGCCGAACGCGAAGGCTCGCCTGATCACGACCCTCAAGAACGTCCCCGTCGGAACCTCCGGCGGTGTCTCCATTCCCGGCACATCCGCTTCGTTCATCGGCTCGCTCTTCATCTGCGGGAGCGCCGCAATCATGAACGTCGCGTGGATCAACAAGGTCGGTATCCTGCAATCCCTCCTGGTCATCGGCATCGCCGGGCTTATCTCCAGCCTGGTCGACAGCTTCTTCGGCGCGACCTTCCAGGCCCAGTACTACGACCCCATCAGGGAGAAGGTGACCGAACGCACCCACAGCACGGCCCCGGACGGCAGCAAGGTAAAAAATGAGCGGATCAAGGGATATGATTTTGTGAACAACGATCTGGTCAATACATTGTGTGCAGTATCGGGTTCCCTGGTGGCCTATTTCGTCGTGCAGAACCTGGTGACCTTTTAAAATCTTACACTCAGAACGAGCTGAACATGACTGAAAATGCCGGCGGCGGGATCGTTTCGATGCTTACAGGTTCAGGGCCTGTCGTTATCATGGTCCTTTGCGTACTGATCGCCTTCTCGATCGTTTCGTGGGCGATCATCGCCATGAAATTCCTTTCCATCAGGAAGTCGATCCGTGAATCCGGAGATTTCCTCGACTCCTTTTTCGAGGTGCAGAACGTCGATCGGCTGTTCGCATCGAGCGAGGGATTCCGCAACGGCTCGTTGCCCCGCGTCTTCAGGGCCGGCTACATCGAGTACAGCACGATGCGTGACAAGAGCACCGTGTCACAGCTCAGGGAGCGCATCGCCCTTGCCGTCAAGCGGGAGTTGAACGCGGAGAGCAAACGCCTGTCGCACCTTGTGCCCTTCCTTGCCACGGTCGGCAACACCGCCCCGTTCATCGGCCTGTTCGGTACGGTGTGGGGTATCATGAGCTCGTTCCAGAACATCGGCCTCATGAAGTCGGCATCGCTCGCCGCGGTGGCCCCTGGCATCTCCGAGGCGCTCATTGCCACGGCGACCGGCCTGGTGGCGGCCATTCCCGCGGTCATGGGTTACAACTACCTCACTCAGAAGATCGGCGAGGTCGAACGGGACCTTGAGGATTTCACCCCCGATTTCATTGACTTATACCTCAATCAGTAACCGGGGAGACTCCGACCGATGATGACCGGACAGAAGACCAGGCTGATGAGTGAAATCAACGTGACGCCCTTTGTGGACGTCATGCTGGTGTTGCTCGTCATTTTCATGGTCACGGCCCCCATGATGACCAGCGGTGTGAAAGTGGAGGTTCCGCAGACTTCGCACGAACGGATGGATATCGATTCGAAGGCGCTGATCGTCAGCGTCGACGCTTCCCGGCGGGTTTCGATCAACGACTTCCAGCTTGCCCCTGAAGATATCGCCACCCAACTGCCGCACCTCCTTGAATCGAAACAGGCCGAAGAGGTATACCTCAAGGCCGACAAGTCGCTTCCTTACGGATTCGTCATGTCGGTCATGGCTTCCATACGCGAGGCTGGAGTCGAAAAGATCGGCATGGTCACCGAGTCCGTCGAAGCAACGGCCAAAAAACGTTGAGGCGGCGGAACCTGTTATGAGCACGAGGGAAGAACTGAAACGTGAGCAACGGAAGTTTGCCGCCTGGGTCGCCGTTGCAGCCGCAATGCATGCTGCCGTGCTCCTTGGTGCCGTCCTGACGCAACTCTACTACATCCGGACGCATCCGCCCCTGAAAGTTGTCAGCGTCAGCCTGGTCAGCCTGCCCGGCGCGCCCGGCCCGGCAGGTGGCCCTCCGGCCTCCGCCCCATCCCCGAAACCAGCGCCCGAAACCACCGCCCCCAAGGCGCCCGAGCCTCAGGTGGCTCCGGTGCCGAAGAAAGCCGAAGTCCCGGTGCCGAAGAAGGTCGCCGAACCGGAGGTGGCCAGGAAAACCGTGCCGGCAGAGAACGCCAAATCCAGGAAGGAGAGCCTCGACGAAGCGCTGGCCAAGCTCAGGAAGCAGGCCGACAGCCGGCCGCAGGCGGCATCGGGCGTCGGCAACGCCATCGCCAACCTGCAGAAGAAGGTTGCGTCACAGGGAAGCGGTCCCGCACCGATCGGCGCAGGAAGGGGAGGTGGCGGCGGTCAATATGGCACCGGTGGTGGTGCCGTCGATCCTTATCAGGCGTTGCTTTTTGAGATTCTCTGGAAAAAATGGGTGCCACCGTCGAGCCAGATGCTTCGGTCAACCTCAGGAATGCTTGTTACTGTCCGGATTCATATTCTGTCCGATGGGTCCTTGGGGGGGGTTGAGTATCTCAGAAAGTCGTCTAGTGAAGTGATGAATAATTCTGTGGCCGTTACTCTAACAAAGTCGATTCGTTTCCCGGCTCCGCCGAAAGAATACGGTTCACGAGGTGTAACTTATGACATTAACTTCACCCCGACCGGAATCAGCAACAAGTGAGCGTATCGATTCAGATTACACTTTCACTAAGCTGTTGGAGATATTGCAATGATGTCTAATGGTGCTTTTTATTCATGTAGGATGTGTTGGAAAAGAGGAGTGTACCTATGTCAAATTTTATCGAAATGATTATGAGGGATCTTCGGAATTCCATTGCCGTGCTGTTGGTGTTCGTATGCACTTTGGTTTTTACGTCGACTATGGTAAGCGCTGAAGCGCCGAGAGGTACTATTACCATAAGCAAGGAGGCTGCGGGACGCATCGCCATCGCGCTTGACAGGACTTCGGCCAAAGGCGGCAGGGAGTCGGAGTTGGCCCGCAGCGTCGACGGTACGATCAGGAGCGGCCTTGATTTTACTGGTCTGTTCAACCTCCTGCAGGCGCCGGCAAACATGCGGACCGTCCAGGGAGGGGCACTCAATTTCTCCGCGCTCAATTCGGTAGGGGCCGAAATCTACACCGGCGGTACGATGACGAGGCAGTCCGGCAAGGTCCTGCTCGACATGGAGGTCTACGACGCCCTGAGCGGCAAGCAACTCATGAAGAAGGTTTATTCCGGGGCGGAGGGGCAGGTCCGGCCGATGGGGCTCAGGTTCTGCGCCGACCTGGTCGAGCTGTTGACCGGAAAGAAGTCGCTGCTGTTCGATAGCAGGATTGTCTACGTGTCGAACCGCAACAGCATCAGTGTGTGTGATTTTGATGGCCAGAACGTCGAGCATCTTACCAGCGCGAGGACGATTTCGATGAACCCAGTGATCTCGCCAGACGGCAAGTACCTTGCCTGGACCGATTACTCCAGCGGTAAACCCGATCTGTATATCAGGAATCTTGCGACAAAGGCCACCGCTTCCGTGGGAAAGCCCGGGGTAAGTATTGCCCCGGCCTGGCGAAACGGGAGTGACGAAGTCGCCACGACGCTTTCGTTCGAAGGCGACCAGGAGATTTATCTTGTCAAGCCGAACGGGACGATTTCACGAAGGCTCACCAGCAGCCGCGGTATCGACGTCTCCCCGACGTTCTCCCCGGACGGGTCGAAAATGGCTTTCGTGTCGCAGCGCAGCGGTCCGCCACAGATATTCATCCAGGACCTGCAAGGCGGCCAGGCCCGGAGGCTGACGTTCAGCGGTTCTTACAACACCCAGCCCTCCTGGTCTCCGGCAGGTGATAAAATCGTTTATTCTTCTGTACAAAAAAACGGTGAAATAAATATATTTACCATAAATGCGGATGGTACAGGTCTTCTGCAGCTGACAAGGGGCGAGAAGTACAACGAGTCTCCTGCATGGTCGCCGGATGGAAGCATGATCGTGTTCATGTCCAACAGGCAGGGAGGTAAAAGGCTGTTCGTCATGAATTCCGACGGAACCAATCAGCGGCCTCTGCTCCAGAAGGAGGGCGACCAGCAGCAACCATCCTGGTCAAAGGGCAGGTAGTGCATGCTCTATCTCGTCAACCAATAATGGAGGCGTCTATGTCAACCATGAAATATTTCGGGAGATCCCTTTTCATTCCATCCCTGTTTATGCTCGGTGCATGTTGCTGTGACAAGGATGTCGTCGTCGCGCCGATCGCTCCTGCTCCGCCTGTAGCCGCCGAGGCAACCAGTGCCGTGGTGCTGACCCCGAACATCTATTTCGACTTCGACCGTTCTGCCATCACCGCGGCATCAGAAGCCGCGCTGAAGAACAATGCCGCCTGGCTGTCTGCCAACCCCGGGAAAGGGGCCGTCATCGAAGGGCATTGTGACGAGCGCGGAACCAGCGAATACAACATGGCGCTCGGTGACCGGAGGGCAACCGCAACCAGGGACTACCTGGTTCGCCTTGGCGTCGATCCCGGTCGGCTGCAAACGATCAGTTATGGTGAAGAGCGGCCAGCAGATCCCGGTCATAACGAAGCGGCCTGGGCCAAAAACCGACGGGTTCAATTCAACGAAAAGTAAGACAACCATTACCGCATGCCGGGGATGCCCAAAGGTCTCCCCGGTTCTGTTTTTTTCTTTTGTAACATATAAAATGATTGAAGTATGAAACACAAATTCTCTGGTGTCGCCTTTGCAGCCATGGTCCTCCTGGCTGGATGTTCCTCGAAAAGCACCATTTCACCGGCCGATCAGGCAGGTGCCGGATCAGGCTCCGGTGCTGGTGCAGGCTCTGGCGCGGGGGTAAGTGCCGGTGCCGACGCAGTCGCCGGTCCGGTGCTGAGTGACATCTTTTACGATTTCGACAGCTCGGCATTGAGCCCGGAAGCCCAGGAGCAGCTCAAGCAGAATGCAGCCTGGCTGAAAAAGAACACGGCGCAGTCCGTCACCATCGAGGGGCATTGCGACGAGCGTGGAACCGACGAGTACAATATCGCCCTTGGCGAGCGCCGCGCCAACTCGGCCAAAGAGTATCTGACGAACCTCGGAGTTGGCTCTTCGAAGCTGACGGTCGTCAGTTACGGTGAAGAGCGTCCTTTCGATCCCGCTCATAACGAGGAGGCATGGTCGAAGAACAGACGGTCGCATTTCGTGACAAAATAACCTGCGATAGCAAGAGATGCCGGCGGCGGATCAGATATGCCGCCGGCACTGCCTGATGATCAATTTTATAACCGATCAACGATGAACGTTCGCAAGATCCTTTTGTTTCCCTGTCTGCTGCTTTCGGCCTGCGCGACCCGCTCCGATATGACGTTTGTCCAGGGAGAGGTATCAAAGCTCAAGCAGGATTCCGAGACGATCAAGAGCCAGTCAGCCGGTTCCTATTCTGAAATCACGCAATACCGTGAAGAGATATCCGCGCTGAAAGGAAGCCTCGAAGAGCTTCGTCATGAGTATTCGGCTTCACAGAAACGGCTCGATGTCGAGGATTCGCTGATGGTCAGGAAGAGCGACGCCCTGGATGCCCGGCTTGTCCGGATCGAACAGTACCTGGGGATGGCCGAAGTTCCTGCGGCAGGACAGCCACCAAAGGCCGTTGTCGTGCCGGAGGGGGCGAAAGGCAAAACCCCTGCTGCGGCTCCAGTGAAAGGTGACGCGCCGGCTACGCTGGCAACAAGCGGCGAGGATCTGCTCAAGGACGGGCTCGCAAAGCTCAAAAAGTCGGATAATGCAGGTGCGCGCGACAGCTTCACGGCCTTCATGACGAAGAACCCGAAGTCGCCGATGGTCGCTGATGCACAGTTTTATATCGCCGAATCCTATTATAACGAAAAATGGTACGAGAAGGCGATCCTTGAGTACCAGGTCGTCATCGCCAGGTACACCAAGAGCCCGAAGCGTGCGGCCGCCCTCTACAAACAGGCAGTGTCCTTCGAGAAGATAGGGGATGCTGCTAACGCAAAGGCGAGGTTCAAGGACGTGGTCACCGTCTACCCGAAATCTCCCGAAGCCACGCTCGCCAAGAAAAAACTGCCGTAATCAGGCCAACGGCGCTTTGATCGCAGATCCAGCAGATATTACCCCGGGAGGACTCCCCGGGGTTTTTTATTTTCGGCAAAAAAAAGAAAGCCATGCGTTATCGGCATGGCTTTCCCTGAACAGATCTGTTTGGAGATGCTGCTGAAACAAGCCTGTTTATTTGAAGAACTCGTTCAGGGTATAGGTCCTCCGGTCGACCTCGACGCAGAGCTGCTTCCTGCCGTTGTCGTAGTAGACGGGGATGTCCCTCATGGTCCACTTCACCCCGCGGTTGTCGAAATCGATGACGTAGCGGTTTTCATTGTCGAGCACCATCTTGGCAAGATCGATGGCGATATCCGGCTGGGTGGTCATGATGTAGATCTCGATTTCACCAGCGATGAGCCTGCGGATCATCTCATTGGTGGGGGAGAGCTTCCTGCGGCCTGAAGCGGGCACGATTTCGAGCAGGAGGTTGTCGTTGCGATCCCTTTTTGCCGAGGTGATGAAATACTTTTCTGCCTTGTGGACCGCATTGCCGGACCAGGGACCTGAAACGCTTCTGCGGGTCTGGTTGGCTTCGGTAAACGGACGGCTGAGCTGACTCTGCATGGTTCTGCTCGGTTTAATTATGCTGAGTTGACACCTGTTCGGTGCAGGCCTACGAATTTTTACAAATTAGTAAAACAACAGCAAATAAAAAAGGGATTCAAGCCGAACGGAACGTTCCTGCCGAGGAAGGCTCAGGGATAGCCAAAGTCCGTGGATCATGATGCTGCCGGAAAACAGCGAAGCCCCGTTCGGTGACGGGGCTTCGCTGTTTATTTGTCGGTTCGGCTGCTTACTTGTCGTTGCCGTCGATGACTTCGTATTCGGCGTTGACCGCACCTCCGTCGCTACCCTTGCCTGCGTGGCCGTCCGGGCCGGAGGGCTGGGGTCCCGCTTCCGGGCCGCCGGCGGAAGGCTGGCCGTAGAGGTCTGACGCGGCGTCGCTCCAGACTTTCGTGAGCTCGTCCATTGCCGGCTTGATGCCGTCGGCGCTTCCGCCCTTGTGGGCCTCTTTCAACTTCTCGAGGGCACTTTCGATAGCCGCTTTCTTTTCGGCCGGGAGCTTGTCGCCAAGCTCGGAGAGCTGCTTTTCGGTGCTGAAGATGAGCGAGTCGGCGGAATTCTTCAGGTCGATCTCCTCCTTGCGCTTCTGGTCTTCTGATGCGTGGGCCTTCGCGTCCTCCTTCATTTTCTCGATCTCGGATTCGCTGAGCTTGCCGCTGGCTTCGATCTTGATGCTCTGCTCCTTGCCGGTCGCCTTGTCCTTGGCCGACACGTTCAGGATGCCGTTGGCGTCGATGTCGAAAGTCACCTCGACCTGAGGGATACCGCGGGGTGCCGGCGGAATGTCGCCGAGGTGGAACCTGCCGAGCGTCTTGTTGTCGTTGGCCATCGGGCGTTCACCCTGCAGTACATGCACCTCGACCGACGTCTGGTTATCGGCCGCGGTCGAGAAGACTTCCTGCTTGCGGGTCGGGATCGTGGAGTTTGACTCGATCAGCCTGGTCATGACGCCGCCGAGGGTTTCGATGCCGAGCGAGAGCGGCGTGACGTCGAGCAGTAGCACGTCGGTGACGTCGCCCTTGAGCACGCCGCCCTGGATCGCAGCGCCGATGGCGACCACCTCGTCAGGGTTCACGCTTTTGTTCGGCTCCTTGCCGAAGAAATCCTTTACCAGGCTCTGTACCTTCGGGATACGGGTCGAACCGCCGACCAGCACCACTTCGTCGATCTCCTTCATGTCGAGTTTCGAGTTCTTGACCGCACGGCGGCAGGGCTCCAGGAGCTTGTCGAACAGGTCAGCGCACATCGCCTCGAACTTCGCCCTGGTCAGGTTGATCACGAGGTGCTTCGGGCCTTCCTGTGTTGCCGTGATGAAGGGGAGGTTGATCTCCGTATCCGTACGAGACGACAATTCAACCTTAGCTTTTTCACCAGCCTCCTTCAGGCGCTGCAGGGCTATGGCGTCCTTGCGCAGGTCGATTCCCTCCTGCTTCTTGAACTCGTCGGCCAGGTAGTCGATGATTTTCTGGTCGAAGTCGTCACCGCCGAGGTGGGTGTCGCCGTCGGTGGACTTGACTTCGAAGACGCCGTCGCCAAGTTCGAGGATCGAGATGTCGAAGGTGCCGCCGCCAAGGTCGAACACCGCGACTTTTTCACTCTTGTTTTTTTTGTCGAGGCCATAGGCAAGTGCTGCAGCCGTGGGCTCATTGATGATGCGCTTGACGTCGAGGCCCGCGATCTTGCCGGCGTCCTTGGTCGCCTGGCGCTGGGCATCATTGAAGTATGCCGGGACGGTGATGACGGCTTCGGTGATCTTCTCGCCGAGGAAGTCTTCGGCGGTCTGCTTCATCTTCTGCAGGATCATGGCCGAGATCTCCTGGGGCGAATAGCTCTTGTCACCGATCTTTACCTTGGCGTCGCCGGCTTCGTTGACCACGTCGTAGGAGGCGAGTTTCTTTTCGTTGGGTACTTCGTCGTACTTGCGGCCCATGAAACGCTTGATCGAGAAGATGGTATTCTTGGGGTTCGTCACCGCCTGGCGTTTTGCAGCCTGGCCGACGAGGCGCTCCCCGGTCTTGGTGAATGCGACCATCGACGGAGTCGTGCGGTTGCCCTCGGAGTTTTCGATGACCGTCGGCTGTGTTCCCTGCATCACGGAGACGCAGGAGTTGGTGGTGCCGAGGTCGATGCCGATAATTTTACCCATGGTGAACAGTTCCTTGTTTTATTAGTGTTGCACATATCAAGGCCGAAGCCTCCCGTTTTCCGGGGAGGCTTCGGCACACGTCCTTCAGTTGATCGAGATCTCCCTGGTCTTCTTCACGGCAAGCGCCTTGGGGAGGGTGACATGGAGCACGCCGTTTTCGAATGCCGCGCCGATGCTCTCCTGGTCGATCAGTTCGCCGATGTTGAAGCTTCGGGAGAAGTTGCCGTACAAACGTTCAGTCCTGTGGTAGTCTTTTTTCTCCTGCTCCTCTTCCTGTGCCCGTTCTGCCTTGATGCTCAGCACGTCGTCCTCGATGTTCAGGGCTATGTTCTCCTTTGCCACGCCCGGAAGTTCGGCGTCCAGATGGAACGCATGCTCATCTTCCGAAATATCGACCTTGAATGCCGGTGCGGCAGCCATCTGCGTTCCGCTCCAGATGTCGTCGAAGAGTCTCATGGGGTCTTTTGCTATTTTCATCAACATGACATTCTCCTTGAGATGAAGTTTCGATCGGTTGTTTACTCAAGTTTTCTGCGCTTCAAGTGCGCCGCTGTCATTGATAAAGCAAAATGCGTGCCAAGCCGTTTATTTGAGTATTATGCGACAAAATGACATGCCCGGTGTTTTTTCCTGACAGCGGAGATGGTTAAAATGTCACATTGCGGGACGGAAACGACGACGGGGGAGGTAATGAGATGGACTGAATGAACAATTCGGGATACAGATGAAGAAGGGGAGCGTCGGAGGGGCATGACATTCGGTCGGAGTGGCTTGCTGGTGTGCCTCTGTTCGGGAGCCGATAGACGTAGGGCGTTTCAGGCGGTAAGACTGCTGTTCACCCTCTGGATCCAGCTCAGGCGGTCCTGGAGGTTTTCGACGACGCTTTTCGAGATCAGGAAGCAGGCGTGGATGATGCTGTCGTCGGAGATGCGATAATAGCATTTAAGGCCTTCCTTCCTGCGGTTCACGACCCCGTTGTCATGCATGAGGGCAAGATGCTTCGAGATGTTCGCCTGGCTAGCATTCACTTCGTTGACGATCTCCTGGACGGTATGTTCGCCATCGGCGAGGGTTCTCAGTATCTTCAGGCGCATCGGTTCGGAAAGCAACTTGAAACGGTTGGAGACGACTTCGAGCATTTCATCGGGCATGTTGAAATGCCATTTGTTGATATCCTCTTCCGTGATCGTTAATGTTTTGCTCATGACGAAATGCCGTTGTTGTTACTGCCTTTTTGGCCGCACTGATTCTGACCAGAATCAGTGGAAGTATATAGCTATTTAAACATACTATTCAAATCAAAAAAAATAGTTTGCATTAAATCCCTGGTGTTATGCCCTTGGAAAAAATGTCGCATGGATCTCTGATCCATGGAGGCACTGACCCCATCGAAATCAAAATCCAAAGAGCGATCAAACGCCATTGGTGCCGTGGAGAGGAACTTCGATTTTGAACCCGATTGCGATTTGGAAATACGTGCACGCGCTACGGCGACACGACAAGGGTGGCTGTTTCGGATCCGGGAACAGTGGTCAGGTATGCTGGAGGAGGAGGGTCAACTGGCCACATTGGTCATCCTGACGATGGAATCTATGAGGTTTTTCGGTGCCTTGACACGAACGATCCGCTCCCTGATGATGATCTTGGTGTTCTTTGCCACCTGGAACTCCGAGCGGCATTCAGGGCACTCTGCAAGGTGTTCGGAGAGTTCTTCGGCCTCTTTTCCGGTAAGTTCACCGTCGATCGCCGCGCTCATGAGCACCGTCGCTTTGTTGCAATTCATGATGGTATACTGATTTGTTGGGTGATCTGTCAATTCACTCGTCGGGATCCGTATTGTAGCCGTGCTTTCTTGCATACCCCTCGAGCTGGGCTCGCAGAAGCTTCCTTCCCCGGTACAATCTCGACCTTACCGTGCCGATCGGGCTTTCGACCATGTTGGCGATCTCTTCGTAGGTAAATCCTTCCATATCGCATAACTGAATGACTTCCCTGAACTCTTCCGGAAGGGACTGCAATGCCTGATAGACCTCTTCATGCAGCAGGGAGTGGAAAAAATCGGACTCAGCTTCGGTGGTGTCGCTCTGGACGTCCTTGATCGTATGGTAGAAATCCTTGATCAGGTCGTAATCAACCTTGCCGGGCTCCCTTGCATTCTTACGGAACTTGTTGATGTAGTTGTTTTTCAGGATTTTAAACAGCCACGCCTTGCAGTTTGTTCCCCGCTCGAAAGATTCGAAAAATTTATAAGCCTTCAGATACGTCTCCTGGACCAGGTCTTCTGCGTCGTCCGGGTTCATCGTCAAATGCAGCGCATAGTTGTACAGCGCATTGATATGGATGACGGCTTCTTCCTGGAACTCTCTCTGCTTCTGCTCTTCATGAGCCGACAGAGCCTTTTTGTTCTCTTTCATATCGTGGTCTGACGGATGATTTGATGGCGTCGTGAATGGTTGCTGGCTGGCTCCTGTCGGGGGGTGACGGGTTTCCTTCCCATGAAAACAATATAAAATATATCTTTAGAGAATGTAGCGTCAAACGGCCATTTCACGGCTGGTCGGTTTTCAGGAACAAGGAACAGAACTACCACATCATGGCTGAGATCTTGGATGTCATTGTCATTGGCGCCGGTATCGGCGGCCTGACGACCGCGGCCCTTCTCCAGGAACGGGGCTTGTCGACCGTCGTTTTCGAGAAAAACAACTTCCCCGGAGGCAGCTGTTCGGCATTCCGCAAGGGTGGTTACACCTTCGACGCTGGGGCATCGGTGTTCTACGGGTTCTGCGACGACGATACGAAGGGCACGCTGAACCTGCACTCGCGCATCTTCAGGAGGCTCGGCATCGACCTGCCCACCATTCCCGATCCGGTACAGATCCACTACCATATGCCGAACGGTTTCGAGGTGCCGGTGCATTACGACCGGCATCGTTTCCTCGAATGCCTTTACCGGCGTTTTCCCCATGAAAAGGAGGGGATCCGGCGGTTCTACGCCGAGCTCGAGTCGGTCTACGACATCCTGAACTCACTGCCGGCGGGCTCCCTCGAGGATGTGCTCCATATCGCCACCGTAGGCTCCCTCCATCCGCTCAAAGCCATGTCGCTCGGGCTCAAGACCCTCTACTCGATGGGGGGGATCGCCCGGAAGTACATCCAGGATGAGGAACTGCTCCGGTTCATCGACCTCGAGTCATACTCATGGGCGGTCCAGGATGCCCTTGCCACACCGCTGGTCAATGCCGGGATCTGCCTTGCCGACCGGCACCACGGCGGCATCAATTACCCTGTCGGCGGTTCGGGAGCCATTCCCGCGGCCCTGGTCAAAGGCATTGAAAAGTTTGGCGGCACGGTACGGTACGGCGCCGCCGTCGAGCAGGTGCTGATCGAAGATGGCCGGGCGGTGGGCGTGCGGCTTGCGGGCGGCCAGGAGTTCCGGGCGCACGCTGTCGTCAGCAACGCCACCGTGTGGGACACCTTCGACAGGCTGGTGCCCGACGAACGCCTCCGCATACCGGAGGAGCGCTTCGTCCAGGCTCCGAGCTGGTTCCAGGTCTATCTCGGCGTCGATGCTTCGGTAATTCCGAAGGGCTTCAACGTCCACCACATCCTGGTCGACGACTGGTCGCGGTATGACGAACTCGGCGGTACCATCTATTTTTCGGCCCCTTCGCTGCTTGATCCCTCGCTGGCGCCGGCCGGAAAGCATGCCGTGCACCTGTTCGTAACGGCCGAGGCCTGGCAGTGGGAGCGTTACGACGGCAAGGAGCCCGAGTACCGGAGCCGGAAGGAGGAGTATGCGAAATCCCTGCTGGCGAGGACCGAACGGCTCCTGCCCGGCCTGTCGGGCGCGGTTGAGCTCATGGTGACGGCCACGCCGCAGACGCATGAGCGCTACCTGAACCGCTGGCAGGGATCTTACGGGCCATTGCTCCATCCGGGCCAGAACGTGCTGCGTAAACCACAGAACCGGACTCCGGTCGAAAACCTCTACGCCACAGGGGACAGTACCTTCCCGGGCCAGGGGGTGATCGCCGTGACCTATTCCGGGGTATCGTGCGCCTCCAGCATAGCCCGGCAACTGGGTAAGCCGCTGGAGTACCTGTAATGGATAATGGATAATGGATAATGGATAATGGATAATGGATAATGGATAATGGATAATGGATAATGGATAATGGATAATGGATAATGGATAATGGATAGCTGTTCTGACTATCGACTATCGACTATCAACTGATCAGGCTGTCGCCAGGAGCATGTCGATCTCGCGGTAAGGGAACTCCGTCAGCTCGGCAAGGATCTTCTTGGTGACATATCCCTTGTAGAGGTACGTGCCCTGCCTCAGGCTGTGGCTTTTCCAGAGGATTTCCGGTATGGTTTCGTACGCGGTGAGCTTCTGCAGGAACGGCAGGAGGGTATTGGTGAGGGCGAATGACGCCGTTTTGGCCACGGCGGACGGGATGTTCGGCACGCAGTAGTGGGTGACGCCGTGCTTGACGTAGATCGGGTTGGTGTGGGTCGTGTGGCGGCTGGTCGCGAAGCAGGCCCCCTGGTCGATCGAGACGTCGATGATGACCGAGCCTTGTTTCATGGTCTTCACCACCTGTTCGCTCACCAGCGGTTTGCCCAGTTTCTGCCTGGGGCTGAGTGCCCCGATCATCACGTCGGAGATTCGTGCCAGTTGGGCGATGTAGTGTTCGTTGGCGATTGCGGTCACGATGTGGCGGTTGAAGAACGCCTCGAACCTCCTCAGCCGGTTGATCTCCTTGTCGATCACCGTCACCTGCGCCCCGAGCCCGAGCGCATCCTGCGCGGCGAACATGCCGACCGTGCCGGCCCCGATGATGGTGACGTGCGCCGGTGGGACGCCGGCGATGCCGCCGAGCAGGATGCCACTCCCTCCATAGCCGCTTTCGAGGTACTTCGCCGCAGTCTGGATGGCCAGCGACCCGGCGATTTCGCTCAGGGTCCTGACGATCGGCAGTTCCCCGTCCCTGGTTTCTATGAATTCGAATCCGAGGGCCGTGATGTTCTTCTCGATCATCGTCCTGATCATCTGGCGGTTCACCGTGCCGAGGTGCAGCGCCGAGATCAGCATCTGGCCGGGCGTGAACAGGGCCAGCTCTTCCGGCTGCGGGGGGGATACCTTCACGATCACGTTCGCCTGCCGGTACAGCTCATCTGCAGAGGTGGCAATGACCGCCCCGGCCTCGGAGTAGTCCGCATCCGAAAAATTGCAGAAAGTGCCGGCACCGGTTTCCACGATCACCCTCACCCCCTGTTCGACCAGGATCTGCACGCCGGCCGGCGAAAGGGCCACGCGTCGTTCGTCCTGTGCCCGTTCCCTGGGCATGGCTATGGCGACGTTCATCTTTTTGTCAGGCTTCAGAAGCCAGCGTTCGAGCGTCTTGACGCCAAGCTCGAATTCAAAGGTGCCAAGGTCGGAAGGGTAGGCCATCGTGGTTTCGGTTCAACGGTATTGCTGCTGAAAAAACTATCCGGAAGTCGATGCCGGTGTCAATCCGGTAAAGATGGTTTCGGCCTGGCCGGAATGTCACGGCCTGGCCTTGATGGTGACCCGTTCGATCGGGACGCCCGGAGCATCATGCGATGCGCAGGTCGAGCCGGGCAAATGTAGCCTGCCGCCACTCACGGTGCAGAGCACCCCCGATGAGGCGTCGAGTACTCCACCGACCGCGCCGCCAGCCATGGCGATGATGCCGCCAGCGACTCCTCCTGCCAGCTCGATGGCTCCTTTCGCAACATTGCCGAGCATGCCGACCGGGACTTGCAGGAAGGAGAAGGTTTCGACGATATTGTTGGCGACGAGCATGGATGCCGGTCCGAACCCGTTAGCGATTTTGCCGATCGATTCGACAGGGTCCAGACGGCCGCCCTGGAACCTCGTGACCAGCATGCCGGCCCCGGAAGGCAACTTGTTGACGACATTGTAGCCTATGGTCTGGGCATAGGTGATGAAGCCGGGGATGTTCAGCCCGAGGACGATCCTCCTCAGGGTTTCGGCCCTTGTCACGATGCGGATGGTGCCCTCCTTGACGATGGTGGTCCGGCAGGCGAGCCTGCCTCCCTCCTGGAAGAGCTTGTCGGAGATGAACGCCTTCTCCTCTTCCCCGGGCTGTGAGAGGAATTCGGCGCCCTCGCGGACATAGACGAAACAGCTCTGGCAGATGCCGTTGCCTCCACAAATGTAGCCGATATGGGCTTTGTTGTGCTGGGCGACGGAAAGGAGCAGGTTCCCGACCTGTGCTTCGCAGGGTCTGTCGTTGATGTAGATGATCATGTCGTTGGAATTTGCATTGGCAAACGGTGTCTAACAATCGGAACAACCTGTACGACCACGTATCAAGACTCAATATATAACAAAACAACGTGCAAGCCATTGACGACCGGGGATGGGGAGGCAGGGAGTTGGTATCGTTGGCAGGCAACTTTACGGTTGCCTGCCAACGATAATCAAATAACGATACCGGTCCTGCGTTAGTTGCAGGCTACTGCATCACCAGTGTGCATGCGGAGCGCTTCAGGTGAGAACTTCAGGACGCTTTGCGTGGGGCAGCAGGATTCGGTTTTCGGGGCAGCGCCGTTACCCGCCGGCGGGCAGCAGGCATTGCCGGTTTCCGTCACGGGGGTGAACACCGACCGGACGGCGTCGAAGACCAGTTGGATGGCGTCGCCAATAGCGTCGACGACGTCGGTCAGCAACTGCCATGCACTCACCTGGTACCCTTCGAGGTCACGCTGCGCCTGGAAGGCGATCGTATCGGTGAACTTTTCGGCAGCCTCCCATCCCATCTTGCCCATGTAGGCCGGAATGGCTGCGGGGTTGGTCAGGGTCATGCGTCTTGCCTCTTCGACCGTCGTCAGGACCGTCAGCTTACCTGCCTTCTCGATGGTCGCCTGGCAGGCCATCCTCGCGCCCTCCCTGATGAGTGCGTCGGAAAGCATCGCTTTCTCCGCATTGGTCATCGGGGAGAGTAGCTCCCCGCCCTCGAGCACCTTGACATAGCAGGTCTGGCAAAGGGCGTTCCCGCCGCAGAAATAGCCGATGTGGCTATGGCCGGCGCGGGCGACGTCAAGCAATCTATCGCCAGTATTGGCACCGCATTGCCGGTCGTTGATCGTGATATTCATAATCAGATGGTTTTTTAGTGACGAGTGATTTCTTTTCTTCTCGTTGCGTAATAATAACTAATCCTATCAAGGAAAAAGTTGCAGATCGGCTGTCACTTATCACGCTTTACCTGTTACCCGCAATTTGCCGGAGCAGCAGGGAATAGCGGTCGATGAGGGCGATGGGGTCAGGGGTAGCGTCGGCCGGGTGGTTGAAGACGAGTTTCATCTTCTTGTCGTGCCTGAACTGTGGACGGTAGGCAAGCAGGGATGCGTCCTGCAACGAAGTGATCAGGGTGTTGAAGAAGGCTCCGGCGTAGAACTCCTTGTCATCGTCCGAAGGGAGGAAGATGGTGGTGGTCGATGGCTGGATATCGATTTTTTCGAGCCCGATGGCGGAACCCAGGTTCTTCAGCCGTGCCAGCGCAAGCAGGTTCCTGACCTCGACGGGCATGGGCCCGAAACGGTCGGCCAGTTCAGCGGCAAGATGATCCAGGTCGGCGTCGCTGGTGGCTTTTGATATCTTGTCGTAGCAAGCGAAGCGCTCCTGCGTGGCGGTCAGGTAGTAGTCGGGGATAAGCGCATCGAAGAAGAAGACCATGTCGCAGGGCTTCGAGGGTTTCAGGGCAGCTTTTTCACTGTCGCTGAAGATGTGCTGGAACTCGGTCAGCTTGAGTTCGGCCACGGTCTCCTCGATCATCTTCTGGTAAAGGTCGAACCCGATTTCATGGATGAAGCCCGACTGTTCCGCACCCAGCAGGTTGCCGGCGCCCCGGATGTCGAGGTCCCGCAGGGCAATGTTGATGCCTGAGCCGAGTTCGGTGAAGCTTTCGATGACGGCGAGCCGCTGCACGGCCTCCCGTTTCAGGGTGTGGAGCGGTGGGGTGACGAGGTAGCACCAGGCCTTCCGCTCGCTCCGGCCGACCCTTCCCCGGAGCTGGTAGAGGTCCGAAAGGCCGAACATGTCGGCCCGGTTGATGATGATGGTATTGGCGTTCGAGATGTCGAGCCCCGAGCCGATGATCGAGGTCGAAATCAGCACGTCGAGCTCCTTCTGCATGAAGTCCATCATGACGTTCTCGAGTTCACGGACGGGCATCTGGCCGTGCGCGGTGGCCATCCTGGCCCACGGCACCAGTTCGCGCAGCTGACGTTCGGTTTCCTCAAGGCTGGCGATCCGGTTGTGCAGGAAGAAGACCTGCCCTTCGCGCTGGATCTCATGCCTGATGGCCGCCTGCACCACGTCCGCATCGAACTCGGTGATGACCGTCTCGACCGGCTGGCGGTTCTTGGGCGGGGTGGAGACGATGGAGATGTCGCGAGCACCGAGCATCGAGAACTGCATGGTCCTCGGGATCGGGGTCGCCGACATGGTGAGGGTGTCCACGCCGGGGAAGTTATGGCGGAGCTTCTCCTTGACCTCGACACCGAAATGCTGCTCCTCATCGATGACCAGGAGGCCGAGGTCCTTGAAGACGACGTCGTTGGAGACGAGCCTGTGGGTACCGATCACGATGTCCACCAGGCCTGCCGCGATCCGTTCGATGATCTCCTGCTGCTGCTTTTTCGGTACGAACCGGCTCAGCACGGCGATGTTCACCGGGAAGTTCTCGAACCGCTTCGAGAAAGACTCCCCGTGCTGGTGGGCCAGGATGGTCGTCGGGGTGAGCACGGCCACCTGCTTTTTCGATTCGATCGCCTTGAAGGCCGCCCGCATGGCGATCTCGGTCTTGCCGAAGCCCGCGTCGCCACAGATCAGCCGGTCCATCGGCGAGGGGGACTGCATATCCTTCTTGACCTCTTCGATCGCCTTGAGCTGGTCGGGGGTCTCCTCGAACATGAACGAGGCTTCGAACTCGCGCTGGAAGATCGAGTCGGGAGCGAAGGCGAATCCCGGGGTCATCTTGCGCTCGGCGTAGATCCGGATCAGCTTGGCCGCGATGTCGCGCAGCTTCTTTCGCACCTTCTCCTTCCTGGCAGACCATTTGGAGCTGCCAAGCTTCGAGAGGTGCGGCAACGAGCCTTCGGAAGCGGTGTATTTCGAGAGCAGGTTGATGTTCTGCACGTTCACGTAGAGCTGGTCGCCGCCCTCATACTCCACGAGCACGCACTCCTGCTCGGAATTGCCCACCTGGATCGTTTCGAGGGACTTGAAGACGCCAATGCCGTAGTCTTCGTGCACCACGTAGTCGCCGACCTTCAGCCGCTGCAGGTCCTTGAGCGATATGCCCTTGACCTTTCGCCGGCGGTGCGCCCGGTGCGTGTGGAACTTGCCGAAGATGTCGGACTCGGTGTAGAGGTCGATGCCGCCGAAGACAAAGCCGGTGTGCAGGTTGGCCTGGATCCAGCCCACCTCGGCCTGCCCGGCCTCTGCTCCGCCGTGGAGCTCCTGGTTGATGAATTCGCTCAGCTCCTCGATTTCCCGCTTCGAACTGCAAGCGAAGAGCGTCGACAGGTTGCGTCCAGCATCACGCTGGAGCCGGTCGGCCAGCAGGCGGAAATTGCCCTGGAACTTCTCCTGGGCCCCCGATGCGAAGTCGATACCCTGTTTTTCGAGCCTGTGGACGACGATGTGCCTGAACTTCGGCAAGGCCGCCTCGATATGCTCCCTGACCTCTGATCCGGCAAGCCCGGCGGCATCGTCGAGGATCACGATCGTCGATGGCGGCAGGAAGTCCAGGATTCCCGCAGCCGGGGCCGAACCCTCATGCGTGAAGCTGCCGAAGAGCTCAGCCGCATCGATGGCGCCCGATGAGAGCTGGCTGTCGACGTCGAAGCTCCGGATCGAACTGACCGTGTCGCCGAAAAACTCGATACGGACGGGGTCGCCGGCTCCATATCCGAACACGTCCACGATCGAGCCACGTACCGAGAATTCGCCTTCGTCCTCCACGAACTCGCGCTTTTCGAAGCCATTGGCCGAAAGGAAGGCCATGAGGGATCCATACCCTGCATCCTCTCCGGCCTGAAGGGAAAATATCCTGTCGGCCGAGTCGGCGGGTCCGCAGACGTTCGTCGTGATGTCGTCGAACTCCGCCACAACGACGAACGCCTTGCCGCGGGCAAGCCGGCCGAGGGTCGGCGACAGCCCGTCACCGGTGCTGCACACTTCGCCGGGAGTCAGGAACGCCCGCAGGTCGTTGTCGTACAGCTCAATGCCCTCAGCGTTGCTGAACAGCACGACCGGGGCAGAGAAGTCCCGGAAGATACGTGCCGCAAGGAGTGCGGCAAGGGAGCCCTTCAGGCCGGATACGGCGATGCGTCCATGGCCGGCAGCGGCCGGAGCTTCGCAGAGCGCATCGCTCAGTGCTTGATATGGCATGGAGTCGCCGAGCGATTCCAGAAGGTAGGCGCACGGCCTTTTGACGATGCTCGCGAACTGGCGGGCAGTCTCGTTGGTAGATGTCATGGAAAAGGATAGGACACGGATACTTCGAATTCGGGCAAATGCCCATCAGAGACGATATTACTCTGGAAACCAATATAGCAAAGCATTGCCATAACCATCGCCCTCGGCCTTCGACGGACGACAACGGGCCCGGTTTTCCTGTTTTTCCCGGAGCCCTGATGGTGTAACTTCATCCGGTATTTCCGCTTGCATGAGGCGGTGATTGTGACTTTTCTGCAAAATGAGCCTGCACGGCTTCACGGTTGTTGCATACGTCCGAATTTTCCTTCGTAACTTACAAAACGTCGGCAAGGAGTGCGCCGGAATGGCGCAGCGGCCTTGTTTCGCTGAACAACATGCCCGCGGGCGCAATCATCATCTATGGAGCGTATTCTTGACGTCAGGGAGCTGAAGACCTGGTACAGGACCGAGGAGGGCATCGCCAAGGCCGTCGACGGCGTAAGCTTTTCACTCGAAAGGAACCGTATCCTCGGCATCATCGGCGAGTCCGGGTGCGGCAAGTCGGTGACGGCGCTCTCGGTCATGCGCCTCGTGCCGATGCCTCCCGGTTACTTCGCTGGCGGCGACATCCTCTGGAAAGGACGGAGCATCGTGAAAGCCACCGAAGAGGAGATGCGCAGGATCAGGGGCAACGAGATCGCCATGATCTTCCAGGAGCCGATGAGCTCGCTCAACCCGGTCTACACCTGCGGGGACCAGATCATGGAGCAGATCCTGACCCACCGCGACGTAAGCAAGGTAGAAGCACGCCGGCAGGCCGTGGAACTGCTGGACATGGTCGGCATCCCCAACCCCTCCGACAGGATCGACTCCTATCCGCATGAAATGTCCGGCGGCATGCGCCAGCGCGTGATGATCGCCATGGCCCTCTCCTGCGGACCGGAGCTCCTCATCGCGGACGAACCCACCACAGCGCTCGATGTCACCGTGCAGGCCCAGATCCTCGACCTTATCGGCCGCCTCCGCCAGGATACCGGCATGAGCGTCATGCTGATCACACACGACTTCGGCGTCGTCGCCGAACTGTGCGAAGAGGTCGTGGTCATGTACGCCTCCCGTGTCGTCGAGCGTGGCATGGTGGGCCATATCTTCGAAAACCCGTTGCACCCGTATACCAGGGGGCTCCTGAAATCGATTCCGCGTCTCGGCGCGAAAAAAGAGCGCCTGAACGTCATCGAAGGCAACGTCCCGAGCGCGACCAGGCTTCCGGAAGGGTGCCGCTTCGCCGGCCGGTGCACGCAGGCCGACAACCAATGCCGTAACGCCCAGCCTCCGCTTGTAGAGTACCAACCCGGCCACCTTGCGGCCTGCTGGAAAATCTCCTGAACACACCTCAAAGCAAACTGCCACGGATATGTCGGAAGCCAGCCTCCTGATCGTCGAGGATGACCGGAACCTTGCCGGGCTCCTCAAATACAATCTCGAAAAGGCCGGCTATTGCTGCAGGCACGCGGCAAGTGGGGAGGAGGCCATGGAAGAGTTGCGGTCCGGGACGTTCAGCCTCGTGCTGCTCGACATCATGCTGCCCGGCATGGACGGGTTCGAAGTGTGCCGCAAGATCCGCCAGGACGCCCTCTGGGGGGACCTGCCGATCGTCATGTTGACGGCGAAGGGGGAGGAGATCGACCGGGTGCTCGGCTTCGAGCTCGGCATCGACGACTACGTGGTCAAACCCTTCAGCCCCAGGGAGCTGAACCTCAGGATCAGGGCCATCCTGAAGCGCGACCGGCGCCATCGCCATCAGGAGCCTCGTGAGGTGCTTCGGTCGGCAGGCATCGAGATCGACATCGGGCGCCACACCGCCGCCCTCGACGGCCAGCCGCTGACCCTCACGCTGATGGAGTTCAAGCTGCTCTCGCTGCTGATGCGACGCAAGGGTCAGGCGCAGAGCCGGGAGGTGCTGCTCAGCGACGTCTGGGACGTCGACAAGGAGATCAATACCAGGACCATCGATACCCATGTGACCCGTCTCCGCGAAAAGCTCGGGGATGCGGGCCGGCTGATCCTGACCGTGCGCGGCCTCGGCTACAAGTTCGACGAAACCGGGGACGACGGCCATGCGGGGTAGGCTTTCGATCAGGCTCGGGGCCATTTTCGGCCTTATCGTCTTCTTTTCGCTCGCATTCAGTTACCTCTACCAGGGCCGCCAGCTACGCGAACTTTTCGTCAGCAGGGTTCGTGCCGACCTTCAGCGCGAGTTGCGCCTCAACAGCGGCATGCTCGACGACCGCCCCGCGGATTGGAGCGATACGGCGCGCTCCGACCAGTGGGCCGACCGGGTCGGCGCCGCCCTCGACCTCCGTGTCACGCTGATCGACCTCGACGGTCAGGTGATCGGCGACTCGTATGTGCCGGCTGGCAGGCTCGCCTTCCTGAAGAACCATTCCGCCCGTACCGAGGTGCGGGACGCCCTGTCGAAGGGGTTCGGCGAGACGATCCGCTCCAGCGAGACCGTACGCGAAGAGATGCTCTACCTTGCCGTCCCAGTCGGCTCTCCGAAGCGCTGGGGCGTACTCCGTTTCGCCAAGCCCCTGCAGGACATCCGGATGCTCGAGGCCGAGGTCCGGAACGGCGTCGTCGGCGGACTCCTGTGGGCGTTGCTGATTTCGCTCGCCGCCGGGATGCTTTCGGCGTACCTCCTCTCCCGACCCCTCGAACGCATCACTGAAGCCGCCGACCGGTTCCTCCACGGCGAGACGGAGGCGCGGGTCCAGGTTCGGCGCAGGGACGAAATCGGCCGCCTCTCGATGGCATTCAACTACATGGCCGACGAGATCGTCAGGATGAACCGGCAGGAAGAGTGGCTACGCGAGGTGCTCTCGAGCATCAGGGAGGCGATCATCGTCACCAACGCCGAGGGACAGATCGTGTTGGTCAACCCCGCCGCATCGAGGCTGTTCACGATCGATGGCGCCCTGAACCGGGCGGTGCCGGTCAAGCAGATCGCTGACAAGGCTATGCGCGGCCTGCTCGAACGGGTACAGGCCGGCGGCGAACGGTTGTTCCGGGAAGAACTGACCGCCATGACCTCAAAAGGGGAGCGGGTGCTGACCGTCAGCGCCGTGGCGGTCATGCAGGCAGAGCGGTTCGACGGCACCGTCTTCGTCATCAACGATATCACCCGTCTGCGCAAACTCGAACGGATGCGTCGCGATTTCGTTTCAAGCGTCTCGCACGAACTCCGGACACCGCTGGCAAGCATCAGGGGCTATGCCGAAACCCTGCTGGAAGGGGCGATGAACGACCCTGACAACGCGGTATCGTTCCTGCGGATCATCCTGCAGGAGAGCCAGCAACTCACGGCCCTGGTCAACGATGTGCTCGACCTGTCGAAAATCGAATCCGGCAGGATCGTCTACGACTTCGCCCCGCTCGACCTCAAAGCGCATATCGTCAAATCGGTCGCCATGTTCGATCAGGTGGCCAGCAGGAAAGGGGTGCGGATCGAACTGGCGATTCCGGAAGGGTTGCCCCCCGTCATGGCCGACGCAGGCTACGTCGATATCGTCATTCGCAACCTCGTGGACAATGCGGTCAAGTATGTTGGGGAAAAAGGCGGCATGGTGAGGATCAGGGCTTTCGCAATGAGCGACGCCGTGAGCATCGAGGTCGAGGATAACGGGATGGGCATCCCGCAAGAAGACCTCGACAGGATCTTCGAAAGGTTCTACCGCGTCGACAAGGCCCGTTCCCGTCAGCTCGGCGGCACCGGCCTCGGCCTGTCGATCGTCAAGCATATCGTGCTGGCCCACAAGGGCGACATCCGCGTGCGCTCCAGGGTCAACAGCGGTTCGGTCTTCACCGTCACCCTCCCCGTTGCTCCCTGTCCTCCCACCGGCTCTCCTCGATGATCTGCTGGTGCAGCGGTATCCTGACCTGGGGTTGCAAGCCCGGGGCGTAGAAGCCGGCCTCGAAGACCTCGTGGTTGATGCTGATCTCCTCATGTGCAGCGATGACTCGGTAGGCAACCACCATCAGCGAACCGTACATCTCGGACTCTCGGTGATAGACCCCGATCAGCCCCTCGACCGAGCCTTCCAGCGCGGTCTCCTCGTAGAGCTCGCGCAGGCAACCCTCCTCCGGATGTTCCCCGGCCTCGAGGAATCCCCCCGGCAGCGCCCATTCATTGAACGCAGGCTCGTGGGCGCGTCGGATCAGCAACAGTTCGCCGTTGCGGTTGACCGTGAAGGCAAGGGCGACGGGAAGCGGGTTGACATAATGGATCCAACCGCAGGCGGGGCAGCTCATGCGATCCCGGCCATCGACAAAGACCTGGTTCAGGCGGGTTGCGCAAATCGGACAGAACGTAAAACTCTTCATGGCATGGTGCGGCTTTATTGCGTGCCGTTGAAGGCATCGACGTGATTCGATATCCATAACCGGCGCCTGACCTTAATAATTCTTGCGCCATTGCGCGGGGAAGGCTGTGGCAAGAAACTTTTTGCTTAAGGTTCAGATTGATTCCGACAGAAGTAATCCCGAAACCAGCAAACAGTTGCAGCCATGGCATTATTAGAAATCGGACAGAAGGCGCCGGAATTCACGGCCAACGACCAGGACGGCAAGCCGGTCACCCTCGAATCGTATCGCGGCAGGAAGGTCCTCATCTACTTTTATCCGAAAGACGACACTCCAGGCTGCACGAAGGAAGCTTGTGCTTTTCGGGACAATTTGCCTAATTTTGAAAAGACGGGTGTCGAAGTGCTCGGCGTGAGCGTCGATGGCGAAAAAGCGCATCGCAAGTTCGCCGACAAGTACCAGTTGCCATTCCGGCTTGTCTCGGACGAGGCAAAGCAGATTGTCGAGGCATACGGCGTTTGGGGAAAGAAAAAGTTCATGGGAAAGGAGTACATGGGCACGAACCGGGTGACCTACCTTGTCGACGAACAGGGGGTTATCGCGAAAGTCTGGCCCAAGGTGAAACCGGAAACGCATGCCGCAGAAGTCCTCGAGTGGCTGCAGCAATAAACGTAAGCTATGGTGAACGAATTCGAACAGCTCAAGCCCGGCAGGCTCCTGCTCGCATCGGCGAACCTGCTTGAATCGAACTTCAAGCGTACGGTACTCCTCATGTGCGAGCACAACAACGAGGGGTCGCTCGGCTTCATCCTCAACCGACCGATGGAATTCAGGGTGTGCGAGGCGATCACCGGTTTCGACGAGATCGACGAACCTTTGCACATGGGCGGCCCGGTCCAGGTGGATACGGTCCATTTCCTGCACCGCCGGGGCGACGTCATTGACGACACCCACGAGATCCTGCCCGGCCTGTTCTGGGGCGGCGACAAAGAGCAGCTCAGCTATCTCATCAACACCGGCGTCATCAGGCCTTCGGAGGTCCGGTTCTTCCTCGGTTATGCAGGGTGGAGCGCCGGACAGCTTGAGCAGGAGTTCGAAGAGGGCTCCTGGTACACGGCCGAAGCTTCGGAAGGACTTGTCTTCACCGACGAGTACGAGCGGATGTGGAGCCGCACGGTCCGCTCCAAGGGGGGCGAGTACTGTTTCGTGGCCAACTCCCCGGAACTCCCGGGAATGAACTGACGGGCGGAACCAAATGGACGGGTTTCATTGTTCTTGATAATGTCCGCACGAAAGGTTATTTATACCACGTCGTGCAAGGGCACGGTTCTTTGACTTTACTGGGGATGACAGGCTTTCGACAGGATAGGTGTGAGATGTCGTTGCACTCCGAGTTTCAGCATGGATGGACTCGTTAAAGAAGTCTATGTAACAATTAGATGCAGACGATTATTCGTATGCAATGGCTGCCTGATTAGCAAAAGTTAATACAGACGCCATCGTCCAGCGTTGAATGCGCTTACTCTGAAGGCGCTGGATGGCATAACCCGCGCTTGAGCTTCGGTTCGCGCAAGTAAGCTTCATACGTTCAGGCCCACTGGGTCGTATGAATACACGTGAGGGATAAGGGGACGAACGTTGCCGGCGATGTAAACGGCCCACGAAAAAACAACCACCGGAGATGAGTGTGGTGACTGCATCGATCAATGTTCTGGACGCGGGTTCGACTCCCGCCATCTCCACTTTTTGCTCAATTCCAGTGGTTCCCAACTGCTTCCATTGAGTCCGAAAACCCCTGAAAAATCAGGGGTTTTGTGTTTTCAGGGCACTTTATGTCGACTGTGAGATTTTTCCCGTTTCCGTTTTTTTAGGGTATGTTGTTGGGGTAACTTTAGCCTTATCAGATTTATAAGGGTAACAGCCCTGAACGATGCCCAAAAAGATACCCCCACTCACCTCATGGAGATTTCGGGCAAATTGTACACCCGTTTCGGAGGAAAGTGTACATCGGGGCGGCGATTGAAAGGCAGTAAAAGATACGATTAAAATTTCTTTCTGAGCGAGTCCCCTTTGAGTTCAAAACGATG
>JAAXWQ010000011.1 GCA_013335115.1 Chlorobiaceae bacterium
TGTCCGAAATCATGGGTTTTTAGCCCCAAATCTGTCAAAGAACGTTTGTTTCTGCCGGGGTTGCCGGCAGAGGCCAGCGTTCGCTGGCACGAGAATATTTCAAATCACAGTTTATCGAGGTGCCCTATAGTAAGCTTGAACTTTATCGTGAGGAGATTCTCCGGAAAGCCGGTGATGTTGCGGGAAAAACCGGCTTGATCCTTTTCTGTGACCCGCTTGTCTTTTCCCTTTACGGCGATCAATGATCTGTTCCGTCTGTTCGTTTTCCTCTATACCATGTTCTTCTTTAACCGGCACGGCAGACAACTGCTGGAAAGGGAGCTCTCTTATCTTCCGCTTTCAGTGGTGGATTCTGACCAGTTACTTTCCTCTCTGAATCAACCTGAACTGCTTGTTTGTGTTGCTGCAGGAATTGGAACCATTCTTTTGGTTTGAAGGAGTGACGTGCATCGGTAAGTTCAGTCTTGATTGAGTAGGCGTTGTAATTTTCAGCAAGGAGCTATGGTACTTCCATGACAGCGGCAAAACAAAACTATGATTTCCAGAAGCTGGTGGTCATAACAGGTATTTTCCTGTTTATCGTCAAACTCGTAGCCTGGTATATCACTCATTCGGTAGCAATTCTGACCGATGCGCTTGAAAGCACGGTGAATGTGGCCAGCGGCTTTATCGGTCTTTACAGTCTCTATGTTTCAGCAAAACCGAGGGATCGTCGGCATCCTTACGGTCATGGCAAGGTTGAGTTCGTTTCGGCGGCAGTTGAGGGGACATTGATTTCTGCTGCAGGCGTGCTCATTATCTTCGAGGCGGCCAAAAACCTCGGGAATCCGCACCCCGTGGCAAAACTCGATTATGGAATCATCCTGATCAGCATAACGGCCATGATCAATTTTCTGGTAGGTGCGGTCGCAATCAGAAAAGGCAGGAAAAACAACTCGCTTGCACTTGTGGCGAGCGGGAAGCACCTGCAGTCTGACACCTACTCGACGATTGGTATTCTCGTTGGGCTGATACTGCTGTTTTTGACAGGGCTTGCCTGGCTCGACAGCGCCGTGGCCCTTGTTTTTGCTTTGCTAATTATCTACACGGGGTACAGGATTGTGCGGGATTCCCTCAGTGGCATTATGGACGAGGCTGACGAAGAGCTGCTGAAGAAACTGGTCGGATTATTGCAGGCAAACATGGATGAAAACTGGATTGACCTCCATAATGCCCGGATTATCAAATACGGTAGTACCCTGCATCTGGATTGCCATCTCACCATTCCATGGTATTTCAATGTCCATGAGTCACACGCCGAGATCGACAAACTCAATTATCTGGTCAATAACCATTTCGGAGAAAGCATCGAAATGTTTGTTCATACGGATGGATGCCTTGACTACTCATGCGAAATCTGCGACAGGCGGGAGTGCCCCGTCAGAAAGGCTGCGTTCAAACGTTCGATTGCATGGAGCGTTATGAACATATCAGAAAACCATAAACACAAATATGTTGATGACAAGGATGATGTTGAGGGTGAAGATGGATTTGATTTGTCTGAATTAAAACGCAAGATGTTATGAAACTGCCGATTCGATTTCTCTCAATTCCGCTTGTGGTCATCACGATGACGGGTATGTCTGCGTGTAAGGACACGACGGATGCCCCTCCTGATAAATCGTTATTGACGACAGGTGCAGCCGTTGATGCTCGTTTAATTCAGGGCACCGTCACTGATTGGACAAAAGCGGTCGCGCTCGACCAAGAATCTTCGAAAGGATTTGCTGCTCAAGGAAGTGTGAAATACGCACTGGGTGATCAGAAAGGAGCCATTGAGGACTTTACAAGAGCCATTGTGCTTGACCCGAAATCAGTAGCCGCCTATTCCGGCAGAGCGACGGCAAGGTATACTACAGGAGATATCAGTGGCGCTATTGCAGATGGTCTTGAGGCGGCAAAGCTCATGGTATTGTCTAAAATCGGAAATGGTAATAATGCTGCTGAATAAGGTGATTCAGATTAGCCTCACCTCTTCAGGTTGAGGTTCTCGATACTCACAAGGATCACCGGGGACCGTTACCCGACAATCTCCACCAAGGGGTATCATTCATGGCTCTGGCGATACCGGGTCGGCGATTACCGAGTGATTTGTGAAAATTACGACGAGAAGATATCCGCTCTTGTTGTCCTCGCGGGCCATCGCAACGAGGCATACTGTCGATGCTTAGGCTGTCCACATGAAATTTGTATCTGGCGTGAATATGGTATATATATGTGATTGAAGGAGTGCGCCAACGTTAGTGGCTGCGGAAGCCAACACTGGCCGACTCAATAAAGATTGCTGGTGTTTTCAACAACCGGATGCACGTGATTTCATCTACCCCATGACGAACAGCAAGAAAAATCTACCGTTACCGGTCAGACCGTCGGAGGTCACCCAAGCAGATAGTGTTCAGTCGATGCGGAATCTGATTCTCATCATGGACCCTGTCGGGACCATTCTTGAGGCCGATGCCACGTTCGTTTCAAGATTTTGCATCGCAAGGCGAGAGTGTAAAGGTGCAAATGTCTATGATCTCCTTGAATCTGTCGGCGCACATGACCTTGCAGTTCAGCTGAGAGTAATGGTTGATGAGGTGCTACGTTCGGGCAAAGAACATGCGTTTGATGAGGTGCGGGATACCCATCGCATCCGGTATACCGTTAATCCAGTATGTCCTTGTGATCGTGGAGTCGAGAAACTGTTTGTTTGCCAGCAGGATACGGCTGAACTCAAGCAATCTCGCAAACAGCTCGATAAAGAACTTGCAAAAAACAAAATACGGTTCAGGCAGGCTTTGGAAGCTGCATCCGCAGGTGTTTGGGAATGGGATACGATTACGGGTGAGAATATCTGGTCGGATGAATTATGGGCATTGTATGGGCTTCAGCGAGGAGATGCTCCACCGTCCTTCGAACTCTGGGAAAGCAGTATTCATCCTGATGACCGTGAAATAGCCGTCGAGACCGTGTTGCGGAGTGTCCGGGGTGAAGTTGATTTGAATGTGGAATACCGGGTTTGCCACCCTGATGGATCAATTCATTGGCTTATGTCTCGTGGCAAGCCAGAAAGAGATGAACGTGCTCAAATAGTCCGGTATATAGGGACAATCATTGATATAACTGATCGAAAACGATTGGAAGATGAACTGACCCAGCATCATATTCGTTGGGACGCTATTTTGAGCCAATGGCATATTGGTTTGTGGGAATTTAATTTAAGGGATCATACGGTTACCCGTACTCTTGAACATGCTCGAATATTCGGGTATGATTCTGTTGAGTCGGAATGGTCATTAGATATTTTTTTAGCCCATGTTTACCTCGAGGATCGGTCGAAACTGGCTGAGTACATCCGCAATTCAGTGGTGAATCTCGTTGATTATGCTTTTGAGTGTCGAATTGTCCGTAGTGATGGAAAGATGCGATGGATCAGGGCAATGGGAAAGCTCAAGAAAGACGAATCAGGTAATCCTATAGCCATGCAGGGGGTAACAGAGGATATCACCGAGCGCAAGGAGACCGAACTTGAACGTCAAAGACTGGAAGAACAACTTCAGCAGTCCCAGAAGATGGAACTGCTTGGGCAACTTGCCGGCGGTATAGCCCACGACTTTAACAACATGCTCGCGGCGATTCAGGGCAACACCGAACTCGTCCTCAATTATATTCCTTCCACCGCCCCCCACTACAAGCACCTTGATGCCGTCCTTCTCTCGGTAGACCGTTCTGCAGGAATGGTCAAGCAATTGCTGGCCTTCGCCCGAAAGCAAGCGATCCAACCTCAAGCGATTGAACTGGACCGTGAACTTGAACGGATGCATCTGATCCTACGCAAGCTGATCAGGGAAAACATCTCCCTGCGTTGGCAGTTGAATTGCCCCGACACCGTCGTCAAACTCGACCCTGCAAATTTTGTCCAGATCATCACCAACCTCTGCATCAACGCAAGTGATGCTATCGATGGGCAGGGGAGCATCACACTCGACACCCGCATGGTCAATAACGAATCCTGTAAGGAACTCCAGCGTTTTGCAGGCAATGCTTCAGGTAAATATGTCAGGATAAGTATTGTCGATACGGGATCAGGAATTCCCGACCAGGCACTCCCCCATATATTCGAACCGTTTTTCACCACGAAGGGGGTCGGCAAAGGGACGGGACTGGGATTGTCGATGGTGTTCGGATCGGTCAAGCAGCACAATGGATATATCACGTGTGAAACTGATCCGGGTAAGGGTACGAGGTTCAATCTCTTTTTTCCGCTTGTTCTGGAATCCATCGGCGCCGGCGACACATCAACTCCGGTTCCTCCCCGCCTTGCTGCACCTGACAAGCCAATGGTGCTCATTGTCGAGGACGAACCCGACATATTGAAGATTATTTCGCATGCGCTTGAAAATGCGGGGTTCGACATGGTTTCAGCTGAAAACGCAGAAGACGCGATTGAACTTGCCCGTCAACATGCACAAGAGATCATCCTCACCGTTTCCGACGTCATCCTGCCTGGCATGAACGGTGTGGAATTGAGCCAAAAGCTATTACAACTGAACCCGACGATGAAGTTTTTGTTCATTTCGGGATACAGCGCCGATACCTTGGGCGAATACGGACAGATCAGTGAAGAGACCAATTTTATCTCGAAACCGTTTTCACTCATCAGCTTCCTCAATATGATTCAGACCGTATTGAGGAACCCGGAAGTGAGCTTGTGAAACGGGACCACGTCCTGAACACGCAGAAGATATCGTGACGGCCAGGTAGGGTTCGGCTGGTACGATCCAGTGTATTGTGGGACCCTTGATGACGCGGTCGATAAGGCCCGGTGACCTCATGATTTTGTCACGGACGTCGGGAAGACCGGAGAAGTTGAGGCCGAAGTACGCACTGATCAGGAAATTGCTTTCTGCACGCAAGCAGTCCGGGATGACCCGAGAGGCTGCAGCGCACAAAATCGGCACGATGAAGAGCGCAATCTCCAGACTTGAGGCCGGTAGCACAAATGCTCCATCGGTCAGAAACTTTTCGAATAAGCTTCCTATTAGTATCAACAGAAGGTTCATTGAACCATTGACACGACCTTTTGTCTGACAGCTGCTTGACGCCATAGGGAATAGACTCTCGAGCTTCATGTCAGGCGATTTAACCCCCGTGGAATTCAGTGCTCCGTACCTTGTCAGCCCCGGTTTTGATATCCTGAAATGCATCGTCAGCCAGAATGTCAAGGACGATACCGTCGTACCCCGGAAGCTTGCTGCCATTGATAGAATTCCGGCCTCTTCGGCATCGAAAACCAGAACATTCGTTCTCTCTCAGCAGGGGTCTTTCGTGGCGATCAATGGCCAGAGGTTCTCTCCTGATCGGATCGATGAGAACATCCATGCAGGTGCGACGGAAATCTGGGATATCTACAATGCCGGTATGGGCGGCATGATGGGGGCTGAGATGAATTTCGGGGGTGGACATGGCATGAGCGGCCCCGGTGGCTTTATGGGGCATCCATGCCACATCCACAGTGTCCAGTTCCAGTTGCTTGAGCGTGACGGACAACAGCCGCCACCAGGTGAAAGAGGATGGAAGGATACGGTGCTCCTTAATCCCGGTGAAGAGGTGAAAGTTATCGCCCGTTTCATGCATGCCGGGAAGTTCGTTTATCATTGCCACATACTTGAGCATGACGATCTGGGTATGATGGGGTCTTTCGTGGTTGAATAGCATTCAGAACAAGCTGAAAGGAGGCTGATGATGATGTGGCCATATTACGACAACTGGGGAGATGGATGGCTATGTCCGATGCAGTGGATGGGGATCATGGTGGTGTTGACCATCGTGGGGATACTGGTCGTGCTGTTCGTCAGTCGTGGAATGTTTTTCGGAAATGCAGGTCGTGATGCTACCTCGTCCTCGGCCAGAAAGATTCTTGACGAGCGTTATGCAAAAGGGGAAATCGACAGAGAGCAGTACGGCCAGATGAAGAAAGATATCGGATGACAAGCCGTTACGCCAAAAGATGTATTGCGCGTATCGTGACAGAGAGAACAGGTCGAAAGGAGATTGACGATGATGTGGATTCCATTGCTGATCGCGCTGGCATTTCTCGCCAGGTATTTCAACAAGAATTATCCGGGCGGAGGTACGTCGCCCGGCATGAGGGATCGGTGGCATAAGACACGCGACCCGGTGGAGATACTCAAAGAGCGCTATGCCAGAGGCGAGATAGGAAAGGATGAGTACGATGAGAAGAAAAAGGATCTAGATCAATAAAGAAAAGATCGGTTCATCCACGGTGCTGGCTCAAATAATCTCCATGGTGCTGCAGGCGCAACGTTCAATGGCTCCGATGCAGCGGATGGCGGACAACGTCGCCGGTTATTTTTGTCATGAGTGTCGTGGGGATCGCGGTGCTCACCTTTTTTGTCTGGGGACTGTTCGGACCTCAGCTCAGCTGGGTCTTCGGGCTTATCAATGCCGCCGCCATTGAAAACATGCGAAAAATAACGGTTCTGGTCGTCGACAAGACCGGAACCCTGACCGAAGGAAAGCCATCATTTGAACGTGCTGTCGGGGTTTCCGGCATGTCGGCTGACGACGTGCTCCGATATGCGGCAACTCTGGATCAGGTGAGCGAACATCCGCTGGCAAAAGCCATGGTCAGTGCCGCGAAAGATCGTCAGCTGGTGATTGAAAAACCTGTGGGTTTCAATTCCGTTTCGGGCATTGGCGTCAGTGGGTCGGTTGCGGGCCATTCGCTGGTTTTGGAAAATACGGCACTGATGGAGCAGTCGGGTGTTTCGGTTGGGGCGCTCATTCAGGAAGAGTTAGGGGACGTCCTTAATTTCCTTAAGTATTTTTTTTATTTGATCAGGAACAAAGGGCGTTGATCACCTGATGGCCGGAATTATTTGCCAGGCAACGCTCTTAAGCCATGAACAGGATTCCTCCAGTGATTTGCAACGTGATGAGGCTTGGGGCGTGATCTCTGGCCTCTCCGGAAGTGATGAGGTTCAGGACATAACGAACAAGAATAGGGAGGGATCATGATGGATTCAGTCAGGAGCTGTTTGGTTCTGGTCGCGCTTTTTGCTATTCATTCGACGTTTCCGGGGATCTCTTCCGGAGCTGAAAAGCGGGTTGACAAGCGTAAAACCAATGCGGTGCCCTCAAGGACAGGAGGAATTCCGGAAGATCCGATCTGCAACTTTGACTTCATGAATGACAAGTACAGCATGTCGGACCATACGGTCAAGACCACGGGGATTCCTCCTGAAATCGTATTGCGCAACGGCCAGGCAAGCATGGTGTCGGCAAAAGGGCAGCAAGTCGATATAGGCATTACGAAAATCATTTATGGCGAACTGACCGGAGACAACGCCTATGATGCCGTTGTCAGGATGTCAACGATCATTGTCGGTTCCGAGTACGGTACTGATGATCTCTACGTTTTCAGGTATGCTCCCGGAAAACCGGTGCTTGTGGGTGTCATCAGCGAATATGATATGGACGCGGCCTTTTTGAAATATTTCCCCGGTGGAGTGCTCTGGCATGGTCATACCGGAATACGGATTCACGATCGTGTCCTGGAAGTCGAAAAAAACGTTGTGGGCAGCGTCAATGAGTCGAAATACAACGTCAAAATCACATTCAGGAATGAGGGTGGAAAGTTTGCTGTTTCGGAAGCACCCGCGAAGGTGCCCTATAGGGAGTTTCCCTGACTGAGGCAAGGTGAGGGGACGTGAGGCAGGGACGTCCCCTTTTTCGGTCCGGCTTACAATGCCGAGCGTAACACCTCGACGATGTCTTCCTTTGTCATCGCCGGGCGACCGGGGAGCCGGCCCTCTGCGTCATGGGCGACGATGACGGTGTCCTCTGCATAGCGGGTGAGCAGGGTGTCGCCGATGCCGGCTTCATACAACTTGGTCGGGCAGCCGATCGAGCGAAGGAACTCCTCGAAGCGGTCGATGCCTTCGGCGATGGCGTCGGGGTCCTCAGGATGTTTCGGGGAGATCCCGAAGATTCGTTCGGCGAACTGGACAAACCGCGCAGGCCGCGTCCTGGCGGCGAACCGCATCCAGGCCGGGTTGACGATGGATAGCCCGGCGCCGTGGGCGATGTCGTGGTGGGCGGAGAGCACGTGCTCGATCATATGCACCGGATAGGGGCCGAAGGTGCCGACCTGCACCCATCCGTTCAGGGCGACAACTGATGCCCACTGCACCTGTGCCCGGGCTTCGAGGTCGTTGCCGTTGGCGACGGCTTTTGGGCCCCACTCCATCGCCGTCATGATCACCCCTTCGGCAAACCGGTCTTGAAGCGGTGTGCCGTCGACGCCGTTGAAGTAGGACTCGGTGACGTGGGTGATGAGATCGCAAACCCCGAAGGCGGTCTGGTTCGTCGGGACGCTCATGGTCAGCTCCGGGTCGACGATGGCGACTTTCGGGTAGAGGCAGGGCGCGGTGACGAACGATTTGAGGGTACTCTCTTCTTTGGTGATGACCGATCCGCAGTTCATCTCGGATCCGGTTGCGGCAAGTGTCGGCACGGTGATGATCGGCAGGGCCCGCTCGGGAAGGCGCCGGTTCTGCTGGCCATGGGGGAACATATCCCACAGGTCACCCTCGTAGAAGCTTGCTGCCGCCATGACTTTGGCCGCGTCCATGGTGCTGCCTCCGCCAAGCGCGACGATGACGTCGCAGCCCTCTTTGCGGGCGATTTCCGCACCCCTTTCAACCGTAGAAAGTCGGGGATTGGGTTCCACGCCGGAGCATTCGGCTACCGAAACACCAGCTTCTTTCAAGCTCATGACTGCCCGATCGAAGGAGCCGTTCCGTTTCACGCTGCCGCCACCGGTGACAAGCAGGGCTTTGTTCCCGTATGCGGCAACGGCCTTGCCGAGTCCTGAAATCGTGCCGGCGCCGAAGATGAGTTGTGTCGGATTGTGGAAGGTGAATTTCATGTCGATACTCCTGGTGAGATATTGTCGGTTGCCCATAAGGTATAATGAAACGGATTTTTCCTTACTCGCAAGCAGTACCTGAATCCGTAGTCATCGGGCGGGCAGGAATCTTCGCATGATTTACGGCTTTTGGGCAATATCCTGCGGAAGGGATGCCGATTTCCATTCGTCGAGGCTCAACCGATCCGGACGGCCTCGGCGGCGACATGTCCGGCGAGCCTGGTGACGAAGGTTTTCAGGTTGGTCAGCGAGGAGATTGAGGAGTATTTGCCTGAAAAAGCGGCATTCCTTGGGGTCGATATGACGGCCGCCGCCGTGTAGAGTTGCTCCCTGACCAGCTTTTGGCAGAACAGGTCGTAACGTTGCAGGTAAGAGACGCCTTTGAACTCTTCGGAAATGGGGAAGTGCAGGGATTTTTCCTTTACCGGCGCATAGGATTCAGTGGCGTCCTCGACCACGATCAGCCATCCGAGGAAAGGCCGGGGCTGTTTGCCAAAGCTCCCGTCACGGTAGGCGATCCAGAAGTCGTGTGCGTTGCCGACGGCCTGTTCGATGCGGCTGTTGAAATTGTTGCCGAACGAGGGGCCGATCTGGCTTTTCAGTTCGATCGCCGCGATGAGCTGGCCTTTGTGGATGACCAGGAGATCCCAGAACTTGGTCGGCCTGAAGAAGCCGGGCAGGGTCAGCGACCCGCTTTTCCGATGGATTTCAGCGTCACCGAGGCCGTTGGACCTGACGATGTCCAGCATCAGCGCCAGGAATCCGTCCATGTTCTTTCCGGGTTTAGGGATTGCGCATTCATCCTCCGTATGCCCCACTTCACGGTGTTTCCTGATGGTGGCGTCACGGTTTCCCCAGAACGCCCGGATCGCATCGAGCGACTTGTTCTCGTAATCGGCGAGGTTTATGGCCATGATATTGCTCCGTTGCACTGGGGTGGATGATTGACGAGGTGACGGGTAAGGAAAAAGCCGCTCCTTTATCGAGCGGCTTTTTCGTCGGGTTTTATGGAGAGCGTTTGCAGGAGTCCGGTTTCCGACGGCTTGCATCCCTTGAAGCCGAAGTTCCCTCCGGCACGATCCGGACGATGCTGGCCGCGGAATGATCCATTCCGGGTTAATCCTTGTTGTACATGGATTCGTCGCCGCTCTCCCTGGTCCGGATACGGTAGGATTCGTCGATAGTCCAGACGAAGATCTTGCCGTCACCGACTTCGCCGGTATAGGCCGTATTCAGCAGGCAGTCGACCGTTTTGCGGAGATTGATGTCGCGGACGACGATCGAGAGCTGCACACGCTGGATGAAATCGGTATCCGATGAGCCTCGGAACACATTTTTCTTTTTCTTTTCGTTGCCGACGCCGTAGCAGTCGGTGTAGGAGAAAAAGTCGATGTCGATATCGTGGAGGGCCTTTTTGACCTCCTCGAATTTCGAACGTCGTATGATCGCTTCTATTTTTTTCATGATTGACAATGTTTTGGTTGTTTGATGCTCACAGGAATATGGCCGGCAGCTCCTCATCAATGATACTACATTCCGACAGCTGCCGGCCATCCCCATTTATTGCACAGGTGATTGTCCTCAGCCGTTGTAGGCTTCAGCACCGTGTTCGAACACGTCGAGGCCGCCGGCACCGGTTTCGCCCTCGGGCTCGACACGCAGCTTGAACGGATAGGGCAGCGCGTTGATCGCATACATGATGACCATGGCCACGACGAAGGTGGTGATGCCGATGATTGCGTTGCCGGTCACCTGGGCAAGGAAGACGTTCCAGCCGCCGCCGTAGAAGAGGCCTGCGACAGGAGCCGCGTTGTCAGGACCAAGGGGCGTTGCGGCGCCGTACTGGCCGGTGGCGAAGAGGCCGATGGCCCAAGTCCCGAAGATCCCGTTCAGGCCGTGGACCGGGAATGCTCCAACCGGGTCGTCGATGCGCAGGTACTCAAGCAGGTAGATGCCGAAGAAGACGATGGCGCCGGCGATGAGGCCGATGATGATCGATCCGAACGGCGACACCCAGTAGCAGGGGGCCGTGATGGCGACCAGGCCGCCCAAAAGGCCGTTGACCGTGAAGCCGACGTCGAACTTGCCCTTGAACGATCCCGCGTAATAAGCAAGGATCATGGCGCTGAGCGCTCCTGCACAGGCGGCGAGGGTCGTGTTGGCAGCCACGCGGCCGATGCCGACGGCATCCATCGCGGAGAGCGTGCTGCCCGGGTTGAAGCCGTACCAGCCAAACCACAGCAGGAATGCGCCCGTTACGGCAACCGGCAGGTTGTGGGCCGCCGGAAGTCCACCACGTGCCTTGTCATCCCTGAGGAAGACGCGGCCGATGCGTGGGCCGAGCACGATGGAACCGGCCAGCGAAACGACACCGCCGATGGTGTGGACGACCGTCGAGCCTGCGAAGTCCCTGAACGGGTTGCCCAGTTGGGGCAGGAAGTGGCCGGGGGTGCCCATGGTGACGAGGAAGCCGTCCGGACCCCATGCCCAGTGACCGATGATCGGGTAGATGAATGCCGTCACGAAGATACTGTAGATGATGTCACCACGGAAGCTGGTGCGTCCGATCATGGCGCCGGAGGTGATCGTCGACGCGGTATCGGCAAAGGCAAACTGGAAGACCCAGTGGGCCAGCAGCGCAACGCCGGTCGTGCCGTAAGTCTCGGGCGCTCCCTGCAGGAAGAACCATTTCTGCCCGATGAACCCGTTGCCTTCGCTGAACATGAAGGCATATCCGATCGCCCAGAAAGAGATGCCGCAGATGGCGGTGTCGAGGGCGCATTCGATCAGTACGTTTACTGCCTCGCGCTTCCTGGCGAAGCCTGCTTCAAGCATGACGAAGCCAGCTTGCATGCCGAACACCAGGGCGGCGGCCACCAGCGTCCAGACCGTGTTGAGCGCGTTGATCATGTTCGTTTCGGCGGGCGTATACGTTACGGCCGCCTCAACCGGGTTGCCGACCACGCCGGAGAGCATGTTCATTGCTCCGAGTACCAGCAGGAGCCCGAGGATCTTGCCTGAGAAGATGCTCAGCCCGAGTTTCCAGTTGATTGGTTTTGACATGTTTTCCCTGATTCGGGAAAAATGCCCGCCCCTTCCAGGGCTGATGGTTACAGGTTTCATGGTGTTACTGTTTTATGATTGACGATACGGATTGAAAGATTTTGTCGGACATTCTGACTGGGTGGTTCGGCTCGGGAGCGTTATTGTCATAAAGAATTAAGTATCTGCCGTAATCTGGTGAATAAAATTAATAAAAATACAAAAAATAGGTAATTATTTAATGATAAACCTGATGATGCCCTGGTGATGTCGAGGCGACAAGTGCGTATTGCCAAAATAGTTTAGGTAGGGATGGGGTTTGAAGGGATGGACCCTGAAGGCGGTAAATGTCTTGGAATGAAAATTTTCGCCGTACTTGACTATATTTGTTACGTGCCTGTCCGCCAGTTTTTCTGGTTGCAGGGCAGGAGAGGTGGGTAGGGATTTGGAAGGTGTGCAGGCATGAATGCCTGTCCATTGTTTTTTATAGTGGTTCCTGCTATGATGGCCTGCCTGCCTCGGAATACCTTAAAAGCTTTTAATAAGGATGAATACCACTATTGGTGGTCTGAGGGCCATAGCCATGTTCGAGGCAGCCAAAGGGCTTCTGGTGCTGATGATCTGCCTGGCACTGTTTGCGCTGTTCCATGGTGGCACGCCAGTGACGGTGGCTCTGCTCGTCCGTCAACTCCCGTTCGACCCTGCAAGGCATTTTCCGAAAATATTCGGCATGGTCTCGGCTGGCATCAGCTCCGGCCAGCTCCATCTGCTCGTCATGATTGCGTTGCTCTACACGGTCATGAGGTTCGTTGAAGCCTATGGACTCTGGTTCGCCAGGAGTTGGGCCGAGTGGTTTGCCCTGGTGAGCTGCAGCGCCTTCCTGCCGATCGAGTTTTATGAGCTTGCCATGGGGGTGACCTGGATCAAGCTCGGGTTTTTGTCGGCAAACCTTGCCATCGTGTCTTACATTGCCTATGTGCTCAAGAAAAAAAGGAGTGTCCGCCGAATCAACGAGGGGGGGGCAGGAACTTGATCGTTGATGCAGTTTCGGCATTTTGAATAAGGCGCTATTATGCCAACCGATTCCGGAAAACAGCTGAAACATACCTGCAGCGACCAGGAACTGGTTGTCCGCGCCCTTGAGGACAAGCAAGGATTTGCTGCGCTCGTGCGTCGATACGAGGCACCGCTCATGCGTTATATCTCCCGGCTGGGATGCAGGAACACCGCGTCGGCCAAGGACCTGCTTCAGGAGATCTTCATCAAGACCTACATTCACCTGAACGATTACGATCACTCGTTCTCCTTCTCTTCGTGGATCTACCGGATTGCCCACAACGAAATAATCAGTTTTTTTCGAAAGGAAAAGGTCCGCCCATCCGTATTAGACAGGGAGACGGACCTGTTCCTGCTTGAAAACCTGGTCAGCGACCTCGGTGCAGACGGTCCCGGACACCACAGACATGGTCCCGAGGATGTCCAGGGCGCGGTCGACTCGCTTGATTCGAAATACAGGGAAGTGATCGTCCTGAAGTTTTTCGAAGGGAAATCCTACGAAGAGATCTCTGACATCCTTCTGATGCCGGAGGGAACCGTGGCGACGTTGATCAACCGCGCCAAGAAGAAAATGAAAAGCATCCTGGAAAAGGCATAGCAGCAGCACGAATGGTACCGTTCAGTCCCGATTTGATACTCGATGAAATCGAAAAGCGGAAGGTTGTCCCGATTCCCCGTTGGCATTTCCTGATGCGGCGCGCCGTTTTCTGGACTCTGGCCGTTATTTCAGTCATCACCGGAAGCCTTTCCATGGCTACCGCGATCTACGTTTTCCTCGATCACGATTTCCTGGTTGACCAGGCACGGATTACCCGTTTCCTCGCCCAACAGCCCCTTGTCGATGATATCATTGACAGCATTCCCTATCTCTGGTTGACCGCCCTCCTGCTTTTCACGCTCGCGGCCTACTATGGCGTCAGGCATACCCGAAAGGGATACCGCTACCCGATGCTTCGCGTCATCGGCGGTTCACTGCTGCTGAGCCTTGCCCTGAGTGGCTTCATGAACCTGTTCGACGTCGGGCAGATCATCCACCGCAACCTTATCGAGAATGTCCGTGGATACGACCATCTTGTGTATGCCAACGAGCAACGCTGGACCCAGGCCAGGAAGGGATGGCTCGGGGGAAAGGTGGTCCGCCTGGATGCGTTTCGGCATGCGCTGGTCGTGATGGATTACAAGAAACGCGTATGGACGGTCGATATCGCCGATACCGACGTGAACCCGGGGACCCGGATACTCCCGGGCAAATACATCAAGATCACCGGCGTGAAAACCGGTCAGCTTGGGTTCAGGGCATCCTCCATCCAGGCGTGGGAAAAGAAGTATGACAAGCGTCTCTCCACGGCGCACGGCGCTGCGGCAACTCCTTCCGACACCCTCCCCAAAACGGCACCGGCAATGTCGCGATAGAAGCAGGTCTTGCCGTCAATTGCGGTGCTTTTCGAAGAATCCGGATCTTATCCGGCCTTTTTTGGGAAAATTTTAACAATCATTAAGCAGGCTTTAAGAATCCTGGGCTATTATGGTTGAAGTCGGCCTGGTAGGCATCCATGGCCGGCCTCATCAGCATCGGGATTCATGGCCGTGTCACGACCGATAGACCCGTTTTTGCCGGGTTGACGGTCACGGTTCACGTCTTGGGTTCCCCTTGATTTTCGCTAACGAAAAACTGACAAAAGGAGACAACTCATGAAAAGATCGAAGAACCATTCCATTTCCAGGGTACGAAAGGTGCTTGCCGGATTCGTGCTTGTTTGTTCGGTTATCGCCCCTCTCGGGGTTTCGACCGGGTATGCTGCCGATGCTTCTGCGACGGGGGCCGGTGCCGCGACCTTCCTGAGAATCGGCGATACCCATGCAGGGGGAAAGGTGGCTTACATTTTCAGGCAGGGTGAGCGCGGTTATGTCGCAGGCCAGGTACATGGCCTCGTCGCCGCAAACGAGGATCTTGCCGCTGCCAGCTGGGCAAGCGCCATAAAATCCTGCAAGGAGTATCGGGCCGGCGGTTTCGAAGACTGGCGGCTGCCGAGCAAGGTGGAACTTGACAAACTGTTTGAAAGCCGGCTCGCCATCGGCAATTTCAAGGAACGCAACTACTACTGGTCCTCCACGGAGAGCGACAGGAATGATGCCTGGGACCTGAGCTTCCGCAACGGCAACCACAACCTCGGGTACAAACTTGAGTACAACAACGTTCGGCCGGTCAGGACTTTTTAAGGGTCTAAGGGAGGAGCGGGATGGTTTAGTGCCGCAGGGGGCGGTACCTCCCGTCGATCTCCTGAGGCCCGGCGGCAAGGATCGGCAGTCCACTCCTCCTGACTTTTTTAACCGGAATTTAATTCAGGGCTAAGCTTCATTTAAGGGTTGCGGGACTACCTTCTGTCTTGCAAGAACCACACTTCCTTAAGACAAAACCTGACACACCATGGGCACATCCCTGAAAACGTGGGCGACGCCGATAGCCATCGGATCATTTATCATTTCGGCAGTTACCGGTCTCCTGATTTTTTTTGATATTGAAATCGGAGCAATCGAGCCGGTGCATCGCTGGCTCAGCTGGCTGCTTCTTGGGGGCATCGGCCTGCATACGCTGTCCAACTGGAAGCCGTTTGCCGCATATTTTTCCAGGAAACCGGCTCTGGCCGTGATGGGGCTGGCATTGGTCGTCACCGGAGCCTCCATGTTGCCGGTTTTCGGTGAGGAGGAGGAGGAGGGCAAGCGAGGCGGTATGGCGGCTGTCCAGGCCCTCGAGTCGGCGTCGCTTGCAACCGTGGCCCTCGTCGTGAAGGCCCCGTCCGGAGAGCTGATTGCACGACTTGGATCCCAAGGCATCAAGGTCGACGATCCAGCCCGGAGCATTGCGGAGATAGCCCGGATGAACGGAAAAGAGGGCAGGGACGTACTCGGCGTCGTGCTTGGCGACCGGGGTGAGGCCGGGGAAGCTCATTAACCTGAGGCTGCATGAGACTACTTATTATCGAAGACGAACCCGGGATCGCCAGGTTCCTCAAGGAGGGGCTCGAAGAGGAGTGCTACGCCGTTGACGTTGCATTCGATGGCAAGGGCGGCCTCGATCTGGCCATGACCAACGACTATGACCTTATCCTGCTCGACTGGATGATCCCCGGACTGAGCGGGATCGAGGTTTGCCGACAAATCCGGAAGGCGGGCAGCAAGGTTCCCATAATATTCCTGACGGCGCGGGATACGCTCGAAGACGTCGTGTTCGGGCTCGAGACCGGCGCCAACGATTATGTCAGGAAACCTTTCGAATTCGATGAGGTCCTTGCCAGGATCAGGGTGCAGCTCAGGGGCGCCAACCATGACGGCGACGCCATTGCCGCAGGTCCGCTTTCCATCAATCAGGTCACCCACCAGGCCATCTGCAACGGTAGCGAACTGGCGCTCACCCCCAAGGAGTTCGCCCTGCTCGAATACCTTGTCCGCAACAAGGATCGCCCCTGTTCCAGAAGCCGCATCATCGAGCATGTCTGGGATCTGCAATTCTATTCCGATACGTCGGTCATCGACGTCTACATCAATTTCCTGCGCAGGAAGCTCGATGCCGCAGGATGCCACGACCTTATCCAGACCATCAGGGGCATCGGCTATATCGTTCGCGAATCGACCAGGAGCCCGGGGTGATCGCCAGGTTCGCGCGGAAAGGCATGGCTGGCAGGGAGTCGCGGGCCCCGTGGTCATCCATGAGCCTTCGAAACCGCATGGCGCTGTACTATACCGGTGCGACAGCGGTACTCATGGCCATCGTGTTCGTCGTGATCTTCGTGACGGTCGACAGGGTCGTCTACCGGCATTTCGACGAAGAGCTCCGCCATGAAGTCGCCGAGACGCTTTCCGAAGCCCATGTGCAGCGCCATGATGTCTGCGAGTTCGGCAGCCTCAAGGAGATCGGCCTCGACGAGGCAAGGGATGGGCGACTGAATGATCCGCACCGGATCAGGAACGTGGCTGATATCGATCCCGAATTTGTCCAGCTTGTCGACAGCAAGGGGCGTGTCGTCAGCAAGACGGCGAACCTCGCCCGCAACGTCCTTTCGTTCGCACCATCCTATTCCGGCGTCCGTTTTTTCAATACCAGCCTTGGCGCATCGACGATGCGGCAGGTGCAGGTGCCGCTGGTGGACCGGCAGGGGGCGATTGAGGGATACCTGATCGTGGCCGTCCCCCTGAAAAGCGCGATGATCGTGCTTCGGGACCTCAAATACATCGTTATGGCCTCGTTCCCGGCCATCATCATCCTTCTTTTCGGCCTCACCAGACTGATCGCCGGGCGGAGCATCCGGCCAGTCGAAGAGATCATCTCGATGGCCGAAACCATCAACCAGGAGAGCCTCGAACGTCGCATTGTACTGCCACGCCAACAGGACGAACTGTACCGCCTCGGTTCGACCATCAACGGCCTGCTCGACCGTCTCCAGCATGCGTTCCAGCGTGAAAAGCGGTTCACGGCAGACGCTTCCCACGAGCTCCGGACGCCCCTGGCCGTCGTCAAGGGGACCCTCGATGTCCTGGTGCGCAAGCCGCGTGAGGTTGACCATTACGAAGAGCGAATCCGCTACTGCCTCAATGAACTGAACCGTATGGCACGCCTCATCGACCAGCTACTGATGCTGGCACGTTATGAAAACGGCGACATGAACCCGCAGATCGTGACGATCGGGCTGGCTGGCATGCTGAAGACGGTGACCGATCGCATGGAGCCGATGGCGGTCGCCAAAAACATCTCGACCAGGATCGAGCGCATTTCGTCCGAAGCCGTCGCGGTGGACCCTGCAATGCTTGAAATCATGCTTGAGAACCTGATTTCCAACTCGATCAAATACTCACCGGAAGGTTCGATTGTGGAGATCCGGGGAGGCATTCGCGACGGTCAGCAGGTTTGTACCATTATGGATTACGGCATCGGTATTCCCGAAGAAAAGCTGCCGTATGTTTTCGATCGGTTCTACCGGGTGGACGAATCAAGGAGTTCGAATACCGGGGGGTTCGGGCTGGGGCTTTCGATCGTCAGGAGGCTCGCCGACCTCCAGGGGATTTCCGTCTCGGTGATGAGCCGTGAGCGCCATGGCACCACCTTCATGCTGACCTTTCCGCCAGTACCGAATTAAGCGTTTTTTAAGCTCCTTTTCAGGCTTGTTTAAGCCTGCCCGGATATCTTGTTGCGTTGATTCATCAAAAGGAACAATATCTCGACCATGTGGCAATCCGTGCTGATCCAGCGAGCCCTTCCCCTTTCAATCTCCTACCTGCTACTCATTGTTGCTTCGCTTTCGCTCGACTACCTGCTTCACGTCGCAGGCCTTTCGTGGGTCGGCAGGTACCTTGGGCCACTCGGTACCGCGTTCATCATTTTTTCGTTCGGATACTCCGCCCGCAAGCACAAGGTGGTGAGGAACGGTACGCTCAAGGCGTTCCTGCGCATGCACTGCAACGCCGGATGGGTGGGTACGCTCATGATCCTGGTGCACTCCGGGGTTCATTTCAACGCCCTTCTTCCCTGGGCTGCGACCGGCCTGATGATGGTCGTGACTGCCAGCGGCCACGTTGGCCAGTACCTTCTCCGCAAGTTCAGGGAAGAGGTGACTCGGAAAAAAAAGGAGTTGGGCATGACCGACTCCCGCGAGCCGGAAGAGTACCTGACCGATATCCAGCAAATCGTGGACTCTTTGACGGTCAGGGCGCTGGAGCAGTGGCGGGCCATACACATGCCGCTTGTCTCGTTCCTGGTGGTGCTGACCCTTTTCCACATGCTTTCCGTCGCATTTTTCCTGAACTGGAGGTGATAGCATGAAAAAAACGACCTTCGCCATCCTTGGTGCATTTTCGATCATCCTTGCCGCACTCCTGTTGGCCTGGCCTGACATCCTGCTCAATCCGGGGCCGCTCATGGATGGGCACCGGTACCTGAAGCGGGAGTGCCTCAGTTGCCACACACCCTTCCGGGGCGCTCGGGCTGTCCAGTGCATTGGCTGCCACCGTCCGGAAACCATCGGAATCCTCACGGTCGCCGGACGTCCGCTGAACAGGGACACGACGCGTGCGACCCTGCACCGGGGGCTCCCGGCCGGCTCATGCACCGAATGCCATACCGATCACAAGGGGGCCGACGCCAGGAAGGCGATCAAGGCGTTCCGGCACGAGGCGATCTCCGCTGCGCTTCGCAACAACTGCAACGCCTGCCACGAGAGGCAGAAGCCTGCGGATGGCCTGCACCGAAGCGTTACCGGGCGGTGTGCGCAGTGCCATGACACCGAAAAGTGGTCATCGGTACTGTTCAACCATGGCATGCTGGATGCGAGACAGTCGGCCGGTTGTATTAACTGCCATCGCGACGACAAGCCTGGCGATGACATCCACCGGAACCAGTCGGGTTGCGGAGAGTGCCATGGCACCCTCCGCTGGAAACCGGCGACGTTCGACCATGCGAAGGCCGCATCATCAGGAAAGCAGTGCGTGAGCTGCCATGGAAAGGATCGGCCTTCGGATGAACTGCATCGGGTCTTGCAATCCGGTTGCGGAGAGTGCCATGGCACCCTCCACTGGAAACCGGCGACGTTCGACCATGCGAAGGCCGCATCATCAGGAAAGCAGTGCGTGAGCTGCCATGGAAAGGATCGGCCTTCGGATGAACTGCATCGCGTCTCGCAGTCCGGCTGTGGCAAGTGCCATGGCACCCTCCGCTGGAAACCGGCGACGTTCGACCATAACCGCTATTTCCCCCTGCAGGGAGAACATCGGGCAAGCTGCCGGACCTGCCATACCGATCCGGCCGATTACCGGAAATACACCTGCTACGGATGCCATGAGCACTCACCGTCAAGGATTGCAGCCGAGCATAGGGAAGAGGGGATCGCCAATTACCAGAACTGCATCCGGTGCCATCGAAGCGGTAACGGTGAACATGGCGGCGAATACCGGGGAGGCGATGGCCGGCGGCGTGAAGGCCATGACGGCGACGACGACTGAGTGGGAAGAGGTGTGCATAGGAGGTGATGACCACGATCTTCAGCCAAGGGCATGAAGTATGTTTACCTCATCATCGACGATGAGGATGCTGAGCGTGTGCATGTCGGCTCAGGTGGTCGGGTTGGATCGACGATCCAACATAGGCAATGGCTGGCGGTATCGCTCCAAAGAACGGGAGAAACTGCGGGTTCATTCCTGTGAATGTCGGACAGGCCTGTGGCGCAAGGAACGAACAACGTGCCGCCGGGAATTACTGTTGCATGCATCCCCCTGGAGGATAACGACATCCGGATCGTCCGGAATCTCCAATCGAAAGGTAGAAGCCGCATGAAGAGGAGCTTCTTCAAGGGGGGACTTGTCGGACTGCTGTTGCTGGCAGGCCTGGCCTACATCATGACCCATGACGTCGGATGGAACCGTTTCCTCGACCTGCTGTCCCATCTCCATGCCTCATGGATCGTCCTTGCCGTGGTGTTCCAGTTCGGAACCTATGTCAGTCTTGCGCTCGTCTGGTATCGGGGCCTGCACCACATCGGCGTCGACTACCCCCTCATCAAGCTTGTCCCCCTGGCCATCGCCAAACTTTTCGCGGACCAGGCGCTCCCTTCGGGCGGGATCAGCGGCATCGCTTTTGTCGTCAAGGCATTTCGCCAGCGTGATGTCTCGGGCAAACTCGGCATGGCAGTCATGCTGCTCGGCATCCTCTCCAACTACATCGCCTACATGATCGTCGCCGCCGCCTCGTTTTTCTTCCTGTGGCGTTTTCACGACCTGTATCGCTGGATGGTGCTCCTTGCCGGGATATTCCTGGTCGTGGCGGTCTTTATCCCTGCCCTGGCGCTCTCCTTGAACCACTGGGGCGGGCGTGCCCGCATGCCGGCATGGCTTTTCCGCCTTCCGTTCCTGTCAGGCATGCTGCATGCCTATGCCGGCGCTCCGGACGATCTGGTCAGGAAACCCTTGATGCTTGCCGAAGCCACGTTGTTCCAGACAGCCGTGTTCCTGCTTGATGCCGGAACCTTGTGGGCCATGCTCCAGGCACTGGGTACCCCCGCGTCGATGCTTGTCGCCCTTCCATGCTTTGTCGTTGCTTCCATCGTCGCCTTGCTCAGCATGCTTCCACTGGGGCTGGGATCGTTCGAACTGACTTGCGTCGCGCTTCTGGCAACCCTTGGCGTGCCGCTGGATAAGGCATTGGCCGCGACGTTCCTGTTGCGAGGCTTCACGCTCTGGCTGCCCATGCTTCCCGGCCTTCTGGTGACCCGCAATGAACTGGGGTGAGCCAACGATATTCCTTGTTTTTCCTCCTCTCTTATTGTGACGACCATATCTCAGGGTGAGACATCGGTGCCTACCACTTCAGAAGTAGTATCGGTACGACCTGTTTCCCGATGGCTCGCGGAAGCTTGATTCATGCAGGTTTCGGGGTTGACACAGGAACCGCAACGCTCTGGCATGTCTCTTGCTTGAAGTAATTGGGCAGGCAGGGTTGCCTGAATGCAGTAGAGGTTTTTTTATCAGCATTAATAACATCTTATGATGAATAAATACGCAAGGGGGGTTGTCCCCCTCATTGGCCTGATGCTTCCTCTTGTCGTCTTGGGCTTTGCCTTGAGAAAGGGATGCTTCCTGACGAAGGCCAGGAGCCTGAGTGATGCGGAAAGCCTGGTTTATTACTGATCAGCTTAAGTGTTCTTTCCTCCCCTGGAAGTGATTGCATTGCTGCCTGCCGGGTTTATCCGCTTGCAGGAGGGCGTGTCCCGGTTCCTTTTACCACTGATTTCGGCCAAGGACTTTGGGGACGCCCGGACCTCTCGTCATGTTCCGGCTTTTCCGGACGAACCGTGATGACCTGTATGAATGATTTCAACCAGTCGATCCTTGCGACGGCAGAGGTGAGGGAGCTTCTCGGTATGTTCGGCCGGTGCGGCGTCAGGTACCTGATTATCGGAGGTTGTGCGGTCATGTGGTATTCGGGGGCACGATACACCCGGAACATCGACATATGGACGGACAGGTGCATCGCCAACGCAAGTTTGGTTTTTGATGTCCTGAGGGAGTACGGCGCGCCACTTACCGGCCTCTCTCCAGACGATTTCTCTCAACGGGGATTTTTCTACCAGATGGGTCATCCTCCCTTGCGGATCGACGACATGCTTTTCCTTCCAGGGCTTTCGTTCGACGAGGCATGGAAAAATCAGGAGTCGATGTTCATCGACGGAGTCCGGTATTCCTTCATCAGCCGAAGGCATCTCATCGAAACCAAGATTGTCGCCGGCAGGCCTCAGGATATCATCGATGTCAGGTATCTGGTGGACAGCATCTACTCTTCGAAACGGTTGCTGTGACCGGAAGTCCCGTTGGTGTCTGATGGGGCAGCAAAGCCAGGGCGGAGTACTTGTGGTGATCTGCATGCCCGAAGGTTCAACTGGGTTGTTCCTGTTGGCATTGCGGCATAAAGGCCTTGATTAAATAGGCGCGGCAATCACGCGAAATATTCGTAAATTCAGGCTCGTACTGCTGAAAGTGCGCCTTTTTGGCACGCCTGCGCATCCTGCAGATGGCCATGATCGATCATGTAACTAATCCAAGAGCACCCGAGTGGCAAGACAGCGAAAGACTACCAACACCCGACCCCCGAAGAACAAGAGGAACAGGCATAGCAGCCCGCAAGTGGCTGACAGGGATAAAGTCAGGGCGAACGATCACATCCTGATCAACGAGTTTATGTTCAAGCGCGGTGAAAGCTCGCTTGCCGCGGAGATCATCTCGTTCCTGACGGACCACGAAAACGAACGTTTCCGTTCGGTCGAACTCGCCAGGAAAATGGGATATGGCGAATCGCGCCAGCTTCCCGGATTCTGGTACGTGCTGCACAAGCTTCAGGAGGACGGCGTCGTGGACAAGGACTCCGACCGTTGTTACGGCTGGGCCGGTTTCGAGGCCGATACCTACGAGGAGCACCTGGTGCAGGCAAAGCCGTTCGCTGATGCCGGCAAGGAGCGTTACAAAGTCGACAAAAGCTATGCCGGAAAACTCATCACCCACCCGAACGGCTACGGTTTCGTCGACGTGGAAGGCTTTGACGACGACATCTTCATCAGTGCCGACAACCTCGGCGAATCCCTGCACGGCGACCAGGTCGAAGTGCTGGTAACGAAGGTTCCGGATACCTACGTATCCCGCCAGTCACCGCACCAGCGCTGTGAGGGCATCATCACTTCGGTGGTGACCCGCAAGCTCACCACTATCGTCGGGACGCTGCATCGCGAGAACCGCCGCTTCCTGCTCAAGCCCGACCAGCGCAAGATCATCCCGGTGATCCATGTGCCGATCAAGGCGGCAGGCAAGGCCAAGGCAGGGGACAAGGTCCTGGTCGGCGAGCTCGAGTTCCTGAAGAACGGTACCGTACAGGCCAAGGTTATCGAGGTCATCGGTGCGGCAGGGGATTCGACCGTCGAGGTGAGCGCCATTGCCAGGGGGCTCGGAATCGACGAGACCTTCGACGAAAAGATCATCAAGTTTGCCTCCGGTGTCCGTGAGGAGATTACCCCGGCTGATCTCGAAGGGCGGCTCGACATTCGTGACAAGGTTGTGTTTACCATCGACCCTATCGATGCGAAGGACTTCGACGACGCCCTGTCGATCGAAAAAATGCCCAAGGGCCTCTTCAAGGTCGGCGTGCATATCGCCGATGTTTCTCACTACGTTCCCGAGAACTCTGATCTCGACAAGGAGGCGCTCAAGCGCGCCACTTCGGTCTACCTGGTTGACAGGGTCATTCCCATGCTGCCCTCCCGGCTCTCCGAGACGGTGTGCAGCCTCAATCCCGGCGTCGACCGTATGGCCTTCTCGATCTTTTTCACCCTGACCGCCGAAGGCGAAGTCCAGAAGCACGAGTTCCACAAAACGGTCATCCACTCGAAGCGCCGTTTCACCTATGAGGACGTCGAGGGCATCCTGAAGTCCGGCAAAGGTGATTATGTCAAGGAGCTGAAAATGCTCAACAGCATCAGCACCATGCTTCGGGAGCAGCGTTTCACCCATGGAGGGCTCGATTTCGAGACTGAGGAAGTCCGCTTCAAGCTTGGTAGCAAAGGGGAGCCTATCGAGGTGATCAAGAAGGAGCGCCTCGGCAGCCACCGGCTCATCGAGGAGTTCATGCTCCTTGCGAACCGCAAGGTGGCCGAGTACCTGACAGCGACCTTCGCCGAAAATGACAAGGCTCCGCATCCCGTGATCTACCGTATCCACGGCGCGCCGCAGATGGAGAAGGTCCAGGTCCTCTCCAATTTCGTGCGGAAGATTGGCTTCGAGCTGAAACTGGACCGCAAGGGCAAGGAGAGTGCGACGGTTTCTTCCAAGGCCCTGCGCGAACTCCTGCAGAAGGTCCACGGCACGAACGTCGAGTTCCTGGTGAACGAACTGGTGCTCCGCTCCATGTCGAAGGCGGTGTATACCGGCGACAACATCGGGCATTTCGGGCTCGGGTTCGAACACTACACCCACTTCACCTCACCGATCAGGCGCTATCCGGACCTCATCATCCACCGCCTGCTCTTCGAATACGAGGCCGCCAGGAAAAGTCGCAAGAAGCTCTCGCCGCAGCGCCTCTCGGAGATCGCCGGCCGCATCGGTGCCGTCTGCCAGGTCTCGAACGAACGTGAAAAGATCGCTGTCGAGGCCGAGCGTGAATCGGTCAAGCTCAAGCAGGTCGAGTACATGTCTACGCACATCGGCAAGGTCTATTCCGGCGTCATCTCCGGCGCGACCGAGTACGGCATCTATGTCAGGATGGTCGACTTCGCCATCGAAGGGCTGGTGCACATGCGCAACCTGAAGGACGATTACTATGAGTACGACGAGTCGACCTATTCGCTGATCGGCAAGAGGAAGAAGCGCCGCCTCCAGGTCGGCCAGCGAGTGAAGGTTACGGTCCACGAGGTTGATATGACGAGGCGCACCATCGACCTTACCCTGGCCTGACCCGTCCATAGGGCCGGCCTGTATCAGCCGCGAAGACGAAGCTGCCGCAACGTCTTCGCGGCTGTTTGCGTTTATCCTGCCCTGCCGGCCGTTTCCTCCACCGTGTCGATGTTTTGACTGACGCCGAACCCGCCGGCGTTTGTGTTCATGGCCGTGTTTCCCTTTCTGCCGTTATGACCCCTGCAGCAGCAAGGAAGTTCAGAAGCATCGTGCGTCCGGTTCTGGTATACTCCTCCTGGATGCGGTCGAACTCTGCCAGCAGGCTTTCACGGTTCATTGCCCTGAGGTCGGGGTCGAGGTGCGTCCAGGTTTCGAACATTGTTCGTGTCAACTCGAAATGGCACTGCAAACCCCAAGCGCGGTGGCCGATCCTCACGACCTGGTTCCGGCATCCTTTTCCCGTACCGAGGAGCGTCATCCCGGTTGACGGCACGACCGTTTCGCCATGCAGCTGGAAAACGGGAAGCTGGTCCGGAAGCCCCCTGAACAGGGGATCGTTCCGGCCTTCAGGAGTGAGTGTTACCGTGTAAGGGGTGCCATCGGGTTCATGGAATCCAGCTTCTTTCACCGGGGCGGAGACGACGGCGCCACCGGCGGCTTTGACCATCACCTGCAGTCCCAGGCAGATGCCAAGGCAGGGGATGCCTGCTTCGAACGTTTCGCGGATGCAATGGAGTTCGTCAATCATGGCCGGTGTCGCGTCGTTGGCGCTCTGCGGCCCCCCCAGCACTACGATGCAGGTATATCTCCGGGGATCCGGGATTGCCGTCCCCTTAAACAGGTAGCAGCAATCGAAACCGATAGAATGTTCGAGCAGGAGGTCGAGGAGAAGGCCAGGGCCTTCATGGGCAATGTTCTGCACGATCAGCACTTGTTTGCTCATGGCAGGGGATTGGAGTTTGGACGTTGGTGTCGTCATTATGATACTGTTTTTCAGTCTGTGACGTGGAAAATAGTCAATATCGATTTCGCCACGGACGATATATGGTATTGCCAGTGGTAATCCGGTCAGTATGGAGCAGCTTCATGGACCAGAAATGACCCGTGGGGTCAGGGAATATGTCCTGAATGTGTGACGTATATAGATAATTTTTGTATAAATTAGCCAAAGAACCTGGTGTTCTCGTGGCTGTAGAAGCTTGTTCATGGTGAGCATCCGTGCGGTTTTCGTCTGATCTGACCGGGCGTTTCCGGAGGCAGTTAAGGGAACGATTATTTTTCTGTTTTTTTTATAAGATGTGTGGCCGGTATAGATATACGCCAGTGTAATTATTGGTTTCTCCCCCCTCTTATCCCTCAATCAAAGGGTGCTCTGTTGCTTGAATAGCTGAAATTCACTGAGCACTTGCACCGTCGCGCCTTGTTGCCCTTGCCTTATCGGGTTGGCCGCGCCACAAGGTGCGACTGGAAATTGTGGCCGTCGTTGCCGGATTGGTATGCATTACCGGCTGCGGATTTGATGATCCGGAATTTTATTGAAAGAATGAACTTTACGACCGTCATGTTTTCGGCGGCCGTCCAAACGGGCCGGAGGTGTTCCTTCGAACCCGAAAATACAGGACTTGGGGAAAAGCTATGAACCAGCAGCAAGAGCGCAATGCACTCGATTTCAGGGTGGCCATTGTCGATGGTGACCAGGTGTTTCGTGAAGCCATGGTCGATTTTCTGAAACTCCAGGGATATCAAACCGAAGGATTCGGATCTGCAGGGGAATTTTACCAGCAGCTGTTGTCGGCACGCTACGACCTGATGATCGTGGATTTCGGCCTGAATGACCAGGGTGGGCTCCTCTTGTGCGAGTATGTCAGGAAAAATACCGAGGCATACATCATCATGCTCTGTCCCGTTCCGGAAATCGATACCCGTCTTGCCGCATATGCATCAGGAGCTGATTTCTGCCTGGTCAAGCCCATCGACAGTCGGGAACTCGCTGCACTGAGTGCCAATTTGTCGGATCGTATGGAAAGGTTTCGGTCAAAAATCTGCACCGTGCCTCCTGCCGTCGAAAAGGGGTCGGCTGAAAGTGTCACGCCCTGGAAGCTATTCAGGAGCGACTGGTCACTCCATACGCCCAAAGGAGATGCCGTTTCCCTGACGGCAAAAGAGTACGATTTCTTGCTCTCCCTGGTATTGCAGAGCACGGCGATCGTGACCCGTCAGTACATACTCAAGATTCTCGGTTACCAGCCGGACGACAAGGGGAACCGGGCGCTCGAATCCCTTATTTACCGGCTCCGAAAGAAGATCGGGGAAACGGGCTGCGGGTTTCCGATAAAAACCTATAGAGGTCTCGGCTACTGCCTCGCATCCCCAGTTGTGTTGTCCTGACGGTCGGGATAACACGGATCCCGGTTTATTCAAGCCCCGCCTTTTTCCTCGCTTCGGCGTCCTGCTGCCAGCCACCGCCGAGGGCGACGTAAAGCGCGGAGGCGTCCTGCAGCCTGCGGGCCTGGGCCTGCAACAGTCCGATGCGCGCCTGCCGGTACTGGATGTCGGCCAGGAGTACGTGCACATACCCGACCAACCCTGAGTGGTAGTTGGCCTGGACGAGGTCGAGCGCCAGCTTCGTGTCCCTGACGGCCCTTGATTGCGCATCCGCGAGCTCGGCATCGTGGCCGAGCGCCCTGATGATGTCGGCCACCTGGGCGAATGCGGCGAGTACGGTCTGGCGGTAGAGGGCCAGTTGTTGATCCCTTGCGGCAATCGCGGCCCTGCGTTTCGCGTTGAGCGAGCCTCCGTTGAAGAGCGGCTGCGTCACGCCGGCACCTATTGCCCAGAAGCCGTTCCCTCCGTCCGTCAGCCCGTTCATGGCGCTGCCCGATCGTTCATAGGTGCCGTTGAGGGTAAAGCTCGGGAACATGGCTGCCGTTGCCACGCCGATGGAGGCGTTAGCCGCATGCAGCCGGGCTTCGGCGGCGAGGATGTCTGGGCGCTGGCGTACCAGTTCCGATGGAAGTGAGAGGGGGAGTCGTTCCGGTAGCGAAATGCCGGAGAGCCTCAGCTCCGGAGCCTGCCATTCGGCCGGGGTCTTTCCGGCAAGGCTCGCCAGCAGGTGCTCCGACTGGTTCAGTTGCTGCCTGACTGGCGGCAGGCTCGCTTCGAGGGCGTCGAGCTGCCCCTGCAGTGCCAGTACGGCGGCATAAGTTGCGATTCCCGACCGGTACTGCTTGTCGGCGATAGCGAGCTGCTCCTTCTGGATGTCGATCAGCTGCCCGATTTCGTCAATCTCCTCGCGGTAGGCCGCGATGGCGATGCAGGTGTTGACGATGTTGCCGGACAGCATCATGTAGGTGCCGATCGTCTCCGCCCGCTGCTCTTCGACCCGGGCTCCGAGCCCTTCGACGGCGCGGCGCTGTCCGCCGAACAGGTCGAGCGTGTAGCTTACCGAAGCCGAGAGGGTGGAAAGGTTGAAGATCGAGCCGGCCGGGCTACTGCTGCCCGCCCCCGAAGGGATGTTCCCCCTGGATTGGTTGAATGCCGCACCGACCTGCGGAAAGAAGATGCCCGCTCCGGCACGCAGGTTTTCCCGGCTTTGGGTGAGGCTGGCCTGGGCGGCCTGCAGTCCCGGATTTCCGACGAGCCCGGCAGCTACGACGGAATCGATCCCGTTCGACCGGAACGAGCGCCACCAGTTCGCCGCAGGGCCGACGCCCTCGTCGAACCTTGGTCTGGCAACGTCGGGGGAGGTGTGCCTGGACGGGGGCTCGGGCCGGTCGTAGCGAGTGACGGCCGGAGCTTCGGGCCTGACAAAATCAGGACCGACGGCGCATCCCGGCAGCGATAGCAGCCCGACGCCAAGGAGGGCAGCCAGGATGGATGGCGCCGCCTTCGCCGTGCGCTTATTTGCGGTTCGCTGCTTCTTCACCGATGTAGATGTCGACAAGTTGACCTGGATAGAGGGTGATGCCTTCGGGCCTGGAGAAACTGAAGAGGAGCGGGAGCACCCTCACATCGACCCGTTCTGACCTCTGGCTCGAAAGTTCGATTTTCGGCGAAACGTTCGGCTGGAACCTGACGAATTTCAGCGGCACGGTGACGCTGGTGCCCCTGATGGACATGCGGGCGTGCATCTTCGAGGGTTCCGGGAGGCGCTGGATCAGGATTTCGTCGACGTAGCAGCGGACCGCAAGCTCGCCGTTCATGCTGCCCATTACGATGACCGGGGCCATTGCGCCGGTGTAGGTGCTGTAGCCTCCCTGGCTTGAGATGTAGCTGCCGGGGGCGGTGTTGACCGACAGGATGGTCCCGTCGGAGACCGCCTTGAGCACATATCTTGAAAGCAGGGCTTCCGACGCCTGGTACTGCTTGCGGGCAAGTTCAAGCCCGGCTTTGGCCGACCTGACGGCGTTTGCCGCCGTGTCGAGGGCGTCACGGCTGACCGACCTCTGGTCGAGGTCCCACGATGCCTTCAGCTTGGCGAACTGGGCCTGCACGCCGTCAAGGGTGGCGGCGGCCACGTCGACCTGGGCCTTCGCCGATTCGGTCGCAGAGCCTTGCACCCGGTCGTCGAGTTCGAGCAGCGGCGTGCCCGACCTGACCTTCTGGCCTTCGGCTACCAGGATTTTCAGCACCGTACCCGAAACCTCGGGATAGATGTTGACGTTGGATCCGCTTTGTTGCGCACTCTCGATGATGCCGTTGGCGTAGATGCCTTTCGGGTACGGGTTCGACGCGGGCTTGAAGGCGGGCGGCTGCGGATTGGGGCGGATCTTCAGGAAAAACGAGTTCCCGAGTCCGAACAGGATGCCGACGACTGCCAGGCCGATAAGGATTTTATTTCTCATGCAGGTTGTTTTTTTCGACTCCGGTGATTTTGCCGTCCTCCATCCTGAGGATCGTGTCGGCGTATTCGTAGATCCTGCTGTCGTGCGTCACGATGATGATGCAGCGCTTCTCGTTGAGGATCCTTGTCTTGACGAATTCGACGATCTTCCTGCCCGTGTCGCCGTCGAGCGAAGCTGTCGGCTCGTCGAAAATCAGGATGTCCGGCTGGCCCACGATCGCCCGGGCGATCGCCACGCGCTGCTGCTCGCCGCCGCTCAGCTTGACGGGCTGCAGGGAGGCCCGATCCTTCAATCCGACGATTTCGAGGTACTCCATCGAACGCCGGAGCGCTTCGTTCCACTCCACCTTTTTCAGGATCAACGGGATGGCCACATTTTCGAGCGTGGTCAACCGGGGGAAGAGGTGGTAGTCCTGGAAGACAAAGCCGATTTTCCTGAGCCTGAGGTCGGCAAGTTCGTCGTCGTGCATGGCCCAAAGGTCGCGGCCTTCGATGGTGACCTGTCCTCCGTTGGGTTTCAGGATGCCCGAAACCATGCTGAGCAGGGTGGTCTTGCCGCTTCCCGACGGCCCGACGATGTAGAGCATCTCGCCGTACCTGACCTCGAAGTTCGCATCACGGACGGCCATGGTGCGGGCTTCGCCCTCGCCGAACCATTTCGCCAGGTTGCTGGCCCTGATCACGCATTCGTCCATGTCACCCCCTGAAGATATCGAACGGTTGGATCTGGAGCACCTTGCGCACGCCGATATAGCTCGACACACCCGCGATGACCAGCACCATCAGGAGGGCGAATCCGAGAATCCCGAAGGTCATCTGCGCTGCATACTCCGGCAGGCGGAGCTTGGCTATCGTCATGAAGGTCGATGCGATGCCGACGCCGAGCCCATAACCGACGAGCGAGGTGAAGAACGCCTGGAAGAGGATCATCGAGATCAGCTCGCGACCTTTGGCGCCAATAGCCTTCATGGCCCCGAATTTGTCGAGGTTCTCAAGGATGAAGGTGTAGAAGGTCTGGCCGGAGATGGAGAGGCCGACGATGAAGCTGATGGCCGTCATGAGCATGATGTTCATTCCCATGCCGGTCTTGAACGTGTAGAAGTCGGAAATCTTCTTGACGAACTGCTCGCTCGTGAGGGCTTCGTACCCGATCTTTGCGATTTCACGCTGGATGCGGGGGATATCCGACGGGTTTTTCGGCTCGATCAGGACATACGAGGTGGTGAATCTCGAGGAGGGGATGTAGGTGATGGCCCGATTGAACGTGGTGTAGAGGGTCGGGACGCCGAAAAGCCCTGAAGAAGCGACTTTGGCAAGTCCGACGATGACGCCCCTGTTGTCGTTGATTTCGAATTCGGTGCCCACTTTCGGGTATTCGAGCTTGGCGTACTCGGCATCCTTGACCACCAGGAAGGCGTTCTCTGCGAAGATGTCTTCAATTTTGCCGTCGACGAGCTCAGGCCTGCCGAACAGGGTGGAGTCGTCGAGGCCGATGACCGTCACATTCTGGAATGTCCCGTCCTTGAGCTTCACCTGTGCGCCGCCATAGTAGAGCGGCACGGCGTAGTTCACCCCTTCAATGCTGCGGGCGGTCGAGAGCACGTAATCGGGCATGGGAATACTGCTGATGGTGTTGTTCACGGCAGGGTCCATAACCCAGATCCTGGCTCCGATATTGTAGACCGGAGCGCAGGACTTGGCGAGGATGCCGGTGAACATGGACAACATCATGACCATGAGGAACACCGCGAAAGTAATTCCGACCAGAAGGGCGGTGAACTTGCTTTTGTCGTTCACCAGTAGCCTGAGGGCTATTTTGAAGATGCCGGACACCCTTGACCTCCCGATATCAGCTTTATTCGAACTCGATCAGGGGCTGCCCGCTTTTGACGGCTTCACCCACCGAAGCGATTATCCGCTTTACTTTTCCGTCGACATGCGCCGTGATGTTCGTTTCCATTTTCATCGCTTCCAGCACGACCAGCAGGTCGTTGACCTGGAGCTGCTGGCCAGGCTGGACATTGATGCGCTGGACAATGCCCGAGATGGGGCTGCGGCACACCTTGTCGTCCGGCAGGCCATCCGACACCGGAGGCGCGGCCTGTTGCCGGGGCGCCTGCTCGACTGTCTGTCCCGATCGAATCGTGGCGGGGGTCGCTGAAGGGGTCGTTGGTGGCATTCGGACCTCTTCGCCTTCCACTACGTCCACATCAACTATGTATTTCTTTCCGTCTATGGTCAAGGTAAGCTGCACTGCTCGTCTCCTTATTTATTGGTGCTGATGGCATGCGAGGACTGGATCGAGACCCGTCCCTGCTGGGACCACGAACTCGGCCCCAGTTCGCTGATGAATCGGGCCCGCCGGATCCTCACGTTCTTGCCGAGGTACGCGGCGATGGCCGCCGACATGATCATCAGGAGTTCCGGGGTGATTTCTTGTTCTTTCATGGTCGTTGCGGTCGAAAATGGTTACAGTGGGATCAGGCCGTGCTTCTTCTGGGGCCTGAACTCCCGCTTGGAGTGGAGTACGTCGAGCGCCATGGCCAGGTAACGGCGCGTCTCCGCGGGTTCGATGATGTCGTCGACCTGCAGTCGGGCTGCGGCTGCATAAGGTGTCGCGAAGGTGTTGCGGTACTCCTCGACCAGCTCTTTCCGGCGGGTTACCGGGTCGGCGGCTTTCTTCATCTCCTCCCTGAAGATGATGTCGACGGCCCCGTCGGCACCCATGACGGCAATTTCGGCCGTTGGCCAGCAGATGACCCTGTCGGCGTCGAGGTCCTTGCTGCACATGGCCAGGTAAGCTCCGCCATATGCCTTGCGCAGGACGACGGTGATTTTCGGTACCGTCGCCGCCGAGTAGGCGAACAGCATCTTCGCGCCGTGCCTGATGATGCCGCCGTACTCCTGGCGGACTCCCGGCAGGAAGCCGGGAACGTCGACCAGCGTGACGATCGGGATGTTGAAGGCGTTGCAGAACCGGATGAAGCGGGCAGCCTTGTCCGATGCGTCGATGTCGAGCACGCCGGCCATCACGCAGGGCTGGTTGGCCACGATGCCGACTGAGCGACCCTGTATCCGCGAGAAACCGATGACGATGTTCGGCGCGAATGATTCCTGCACCTCCAGGAAATCGCCGTGGTCCATGATGTGTCCGATGACCTCACGGACGTCGTAGGCCTGCTTCGGGTCGACCGGTACGACGGTGTTCAGGCGCTTGTCCGGCAAGATCACCTCTTCGGGTTCCAGCATAGGCGGGTCCTCGAGGTTGTTGGACGGGAGGAAGGAGAGCAGTCGCTTGCAGATGGCGATCGCCTCCAGGTCGTCTTCGGCAATGAAGTGGACCACGCCCGAGTTGTTCATCTGGGCAATGGGACCACCCAGATCCTCCGAGGACACCTCTTCGCCGGTTACCGCCTTGATGACTGACGGGCCGGTGATGAACATTCGAGCCTGCCGGGTCTGGATGATGAAGTCGGTCAGCGCCGGACTGTAAGCCGCGCCACCGGCGCAAGGGCCACAGATGATCGATATCTGGGGCACCACGCCCGAGAGCATGACGTTGTTGTAGAAGATCTTCCCGTAACCGGAGAGGCTGTCGATGCCCTCCTGGATCCGGGCTCCTCCCGAGTCGTTGATGAAAACGAAGGGGGAGCCGGTCTTCAGCGAAGCCTGCATCATGCCGACGATCTTGGTGCAGTGCAGTTCGCCTGCAGAGCCGCCGCCGACGGTGAAGTCCTGGCTCGCCAGGTGCACCAGGCGTCCGTCGATGCTTCCCGCGCCGGTCACGACTCCGTCGGCCGGCATTTTCTTGCCTTCCATGCCGAACAGGTTGCACCGATGTTCGGCGAACAGCCCGGATTCCTGGAAGCTGTCCTGGTCGACGAGCGCCACGATGCGCTCCCTGGCCGTCAGGGCTCCCGCTTCGTGCTGCCGGTCGATCCTCGCCTGTCCTCCGCCGAGCTGCATATCGTCTTTCCTGTCGTTCAGCTCCTGCACGATCTCTTCTATGTTCCTGCTCATGTATTCCTTGGGGTGTGTTTCTCTTACTGGTATGGTGTGACCGTGACTTTGTGATGGTGGCCGCTCAAGGTCACCGAGTAGGTGATCGGACCGGTGATCGTGCCCTGGTGTCCTTCGGCAGGCTTCGTTTCCGATGCCCCCGTTTCGGGGTCCCTGCCGAGGTTCCGTGGCCCTTCGTGCCTGTCGGCGAAGAATTTTGGCGCCACCTGCGGGAACATGGCGAAGGTCAGGACGTCCTCGTCCGTCCCGTTGCAACCGGTCAGAGCGAGCGCATCTGACCTCAATTTGTCCCACTCGGGTTTGAGCAGGTCCGCCGGACGGCAGGTGATCGGCTCTTTCCTCGCATGGGCCCGGGCCATGTCCACGACCTCAGGGTTCTTGTCACCGGGGCCTTCGCCATAGTAACCGAGCATAAGGTCGGCGAACTCGCCGGTCAGCACCTTGTACCTGCCCATCAGGACGTTGAGCACCGCCTGGGTGCCGACGATCTGGCTGCTCGGGGTGACCAGCGGCACGTACCCGGTATCCTTCCGCACGATCGGGATCTCGTCGAGCACTTCCTTCATCCGGTCGCCCGCACCCTGCTGGCGAAGCTGGCTCTCCATGTTCGAGAGCATGCCGCCGGGGATCTGGCTTTTGAAGATCTCGGTCTCGACGCCGGTGACCTGCGACTGGAACTCGTGGTAGCGGCGGAGCACATTCGTGAAATAGGACTTGACCCGAAGCACCTTCTCCATGTCCACGCGGGTGGAGACCCCGGTGCCTTCGAGCATCTCGATGAAACTCTCCGTCGGGTTGTGGCCGGGGCCGAGGCTCATGGTGCTGATGGCCGTATCGACGCAGTCCACTCCCGCCTCGACCGCCTTCATCAGGCTGACCAGGGTGACTCCCGTCGTGGCGTGGACGTGGAGATGCACCCTCAGGTCGGGTCCGCACGCATCCTTGACGCCCTTCACCAGGTCGTAGGCCGCCTGGGGCTTGATCAGGGCAGCCATGTCCTTGATGCAGATAGAGTCGACGCCCATGTCCTGCAGCCGCCTGGCCTGGTCGACGAACAGCGCGGTGGTGTGGATGGGGCTGACGGTGTATGATATCGTGCCCTGCGCATGCCCGCCAGCCGCCTTGACCGCGCGAACCGAAGTCTCGATGTTCCGCAGGTCGTTCAGCGCGTCGAAGATGCGGAAGACGTCGATGCCATTTTCCGCCGATTTCCGGCAGAAACGCTCAACGACCTCGTCCTGGTAGTGGCGGTATCCAAGCAGGTTCTGTCCGCGCAGGAGCATCTGCAACGGGGTCTTGGGCATGAGCTTCTTGAAGGTGCGAAGGCGCTCCCATGGGTCCTCGTTCAGGTAGCGGATGCAGGAGTCGTAGGTCGCCCCTCCCCAGCACTCGATGGACCAGTAGCCTGCCGTGTCGAGGTCCTCGCATGCTCCCGTCATGTCGTCGATGCCCAGCCTTGTGGCAATAAGGCTCTGGTGGGCGTCCCTGAGTGCAAGCTCGGTTATATCAATGATTCTGTTGATGATGGCTCCGTTGTCTTGATGTTCGATAAGTATTTTGTCCTTTGCTGTGCGTCGATTCCGTCATCGACGATCCTTACGCATACGGTCTGTTTTTCGTATAACGTGAACCAGTTGCGGACATCCCGGGTTCCCTGTTACCGAAAAACCCCGGTTTTCAATTACTAAGTGTATAACATATTCGGCTAAAATAACATACTTAATTATATCAATGCGTTGATTCTTTGTAAACTTTGTTTTCCGGCCTTATCGGGCCCTGGGTTATTGCCATGAGGTTTTTCGCATCACCCTTGTTGGAGTCCCCGCTTATGGTTTCCATGAAAAGACTCTTCGTTGGCGACCAATCGTTCGCCAGGCTGCTGCTCTTCCGCATCATGATCGTCCTTGCCTACCAGGTCACAGCGGTTGTCGCGGGGTGGCATGTCTACCAGCTGACCCACGATGCCCTGGCCCTTGGCCTGATCGGCCTTGCCGAAGTCGTTCCCTATTTTTCGTTCGCCCTGTTTGCCGGCTACGCCATCGACCACTACTCCCGAAAACTGTTCGGGGTCGCGGCGTGCCTGCTGCTGGTGCTCAACTCCCTCACCCTTGCCGCCGTCTCTTCGGGATCGATCAGCGCCAGCCCGACCGTGTGGATCTATGGTGCGATCGCAGTCGGCGGGGTCGCCCGTGCATTCATCAGCCCGTCGTACAGCGCCATATTTGCGTGTATCCTGCCGCGTGAACAGTACGCCAGGGCCTCCGGCCTCGGCAGCTCGGTATTCCAGCTCGGCCTGATCTTCGGCCCTGCCCTGGGCGGCGTCATGGTGGCGGGTTTCGGCAAGACCATTGCCTATGGCGTGGCGGCCTTGTTTTCGCTTTTTGCTGCAGGAGCGCTGTTTTCCATCAGGGTCGGTGATGCTCCTGCGGCTGAGGGCGCCCCGATCTTCCGGAGCATCGCCGAGGGGTTCAGGTTCGTGTTCGGCAACCAGGTTGTGCTCGGTGCCCAGACGCTCGACATGTTCGCCGTCCTGTTCGGCGGAGCGGTATCGCTGTTGCCGGCATTCGTCAACGACCTGTTCTACACCGGCCCGGAAGGCCTCGGCCTCCTTCGCGCCGCCCCGGCAATCGGCTCCCTGGCTACGGCCCTGTTCCTCTCCCGCCGCCCCGTCAAGGTCAACAACGGCAGGTTGCTGCTCGGGGCAGTTGCCGGCTTCGGCCTTTGCATCATCGCCTTCGCCCTTTCGCCGTTGTTCTGGGTTGCGGCCATGTTCCTCCTGCTCTCGGGGGTTTGCGACGGGGTTTCCGTGGTTACCCGGACGACCATCCTGCAACTGGCGACCCCTGACGGGATTCGGGGACGGGTGGCTGCTATCAACGGCATCTTTATCGGATCGTCCAACGAACTTGGCGCGTTCGAATCGGGGGTGGCGGCAAGGATCCTGGGCCTGGTGCCTTCGGTCGTTTTCGGCGGGGTGATGACCCTTGCTGTCGTAGCATCGACCGCACTGCTCGCCCCCAGGCTACGGAACCTTGACCTGCACCACCTCGAATAGGTTGTGGTGTTGTTTCCTGCATGTTTTGCTGGTGCACAATAACCCGGCGGTTATTTCGGAAGTTGCAGGTCGATATCAAAAACGTAATCGTTTGAAATCACGAACCGGCGTTCGGCCAGCATGGTTTTCCGTCCGCCTGCCGCTTTGGCCACGCAGGCTATGTAATGGCCCTTTCGAAGGCCATCGATGCGGTAAAAACCGAAGTCGTTGGTGATGCCGCTTCCCACTGCATCGTCATGCCCCTCCATCCTGAGTTCGACGTACGCCCCGGGGACGCCGTTCTTTTCGCTGTCGACCAGTTGGCCGGCCACCCCGTACTCGGCATAGACCGGAATGCTGACACTGGTTACGGCACCGCTTTTTACCTCCACGATCTTCCCTTTGCTGTCAGAGGTCAACTCGATCGGCATGGCTGTCGGGTCGAGCGTGACCCGGTATAATCCCGGCTTCAGGCTGCCTGCAAAAAAGGAACCGCCCTCCTCATTTCGGGAAATGCTCCTGCCATTGATGAGGATACCTGCCTTGTCGAGGCTGGAAGAGGGGCTGTACCCGTTGTCTTCTGGCGCGATTGAGCCGGCAATGCCTCCGCGCGTTGCCGAAAGGGTGGAATAGTGGATTGGCTGGAAGCGTCTGCCCGACCACCCGAAATCGAGTGAAATCGCAAGGTTGAGCGAGTGTTTGCTTGTTGATGTCCTGATCATGCCCATGTCGGAAGTGTCCGTCAACAACGGATTGACGATGCTATAGGCATAACCTATCGACACTTCGAGGCCCGCCTCCACCGGGCGGCTATAGCTGAGGGAAACGCCGTGCTCCCGGGTTGAATACGACCCTCCAATCTGGAACATGGCACGTCGGTTCTGTGTGGGATACCAGTTGAAAACGGCGCTGGTCACATCCGGGACGGCAACAAATTCGTGCTGGTGGGCCAGACGCATCCGTATCTGTTCCGATACATTGGCCGTGGCTGATACGTCTATCTCGTTTGCCGAGCAGGATGTGCTGAACTGCATATTGATACGGTTCCAGGTCAGTTCATAGCGATACGCTTCACGTTGATCAAGTCCGGGAGTGACCGAAAAACCAAATCCATGTCCGAAAAACATCGAAAGACCAGGACGGAGATAGCTGATATCGTTGGTTTGATTCTGGTCATCGGATCGCTCATGTTGACCGATGAGCAACACGTTGATGTTCTGTCGCGGTCGCAATGAATAATAAAGATACTGGTGACTGGTGGCCGGCTGTTCGTTCGAATGGAAGCCTTTCTGTTCCGAACGGCTTCGTAATGAGATCGACGAGATTCGTCCTTGCCGTTCGATGCTCAGTTCGGTTCCATACCTGGCATTGGAAAGCGCCGCATAAGCTCCGGCATTCCACGATGGCCCGATGGACAAGAGCGCACCCACCATCGCGTCATTGCCACCCTCTCTCTGCTGAACCGATGTTTCTGTTGTGAGCCATCGGTTGACGCCATACTGAAAACGTCCGAACGAAACCGGATTAGAGAAGAGGTTGCCGGCACGGGGATCAACCAATGGATTTCCAGTCACCCCGATGCCACCGCTGACCAGCATCTTTCCCGCTTCGAGGGCGCGGGATGCTATCGACTGGGTATAGTTCAGTACCATGTCCGGTTTGTCAAGGATAGATCGGGTATACAGATACACCTCGGTCTTGCGGTATCCCGATCCCATCTGGATATCCGGAAAACTGAACCGTCCGTCGAGGCGTATCTGCACGCGTGCCAAGGCCCTGTCGTCGAAACGCAATTCGGCGATCCCGGCCGGTGGCCCGGTTCCTTCGATGGTTCGGCGCTGATCGCCATTGCTGTTCAGGAAGGTCTCTTGAGCCGATGTGTACGGCTGGTCGAAAAGAGGGAACATGGGGCGATTGCTGAAAGCGAACTGCGCACCGGTGAAGTAAACTCCTTCGAGTAACGTAGGGTTTGCCGTAACGCCGGTACCGAGCCTGACAGCAGATTTTTCGGCAAGGGATGTCCAGTGGTAATGGGTGGGCTGCATCTGGCTGACCGTCTCATATCCCTCCAGTTCCATATCCCAGACGCCGCCCGCTACCCGCCCTCCGGACATCAACTCGTATCTCCGGCTGTCGTGCTGGCCGGAGTCAGTCGTGAGCTGATAACCAGTATGGACAAAAGCCACCGAAGCGTCCGGAGCCTTCACGTCAGGTTGCAGGCCCCCTCCCCGCACGGATTTGGGCGAAGCCGGCAACCACGGAATCTGGAGCATTACGGCGAAGAGCTGCGGATTGAACGAGGGGGCGACCCGGAACTGCTCGTCAAGTGCGGTGAACGGCACATGTGGTTCGCCGTTGAACAGGCGAAGGTTATGCGTGTCGAAACGAATCTCTCCGATCGACGTCGCAAAGATCGCCATGCCTTGCGCATCGATGACGGGCTGCACCCCGGACTGGGCAAGGAACTCTTTCCACGGGATCCAGTATTTGCCGGAAAGCAGTTGCACCGTTATGGTTCCCCGTTCACGCTGGTTGACATAGAAGCCGACCAGCATCGATTCCGCAGCAGGCGGGCGAGGGCTGCCTGGAGATATCGCTGCCGGAGCAGAGGCTGGGGAACTTGTCGGTGTTTCTGGCAAGCCGGTATCCGGTCTGAAAATCAGCCAGATTATCGATACAACAACAAGCCTGGGGATTCTTTTGGTGTCGCGCACAACATCACTCGAAAACTTTTTCGACCGGTTTTTCGTCAAGCTCTCCAATCACCGCCACTACTGAGGGGCCGCTGTTTTTGGGGATTGCCACCTTGATGCGGTACCGCCGTTCCGTTCCGGCCAGCACCGGGTCTCCCGGAAAACTGCCTGAACAGAGATAGCCTTTCGGTTCCTTGCCGGGATCGAAGCCCTCTTGCATTTTCCTGACCGAATTCAGCCCGGGAAACGACTCCTGTTTCCAGGCGAAATACCGCCCGCGGAACCGGGTATGCACATTGCCGCCGTTGCGAAGATGGAGCGAAATGATGGTTTCTGCGCGGTTGTAGGAGATGTCGAGCAGTTTGGGGGCATGAACGACGGGCGGAACGAATCCGTAAACGCCGATCCCGAACTTGCCGAGAAACTGTGCGACGTTTCCCTTGGCTGCGGTGGAGTCAGGCTGCTCTATCAGGTACATGATGGCCCGATATTCACCTGGCTCGGGTTTGATTCTCGGGCGAATGGAAAACCGGATGACCTGCTTGCCTGAAGGTGGAATGGTAAACCGCATCGGATTGACAATCATCCACTGGTCGAGCGTTTTTGGTGACGAGGGTACCAACTTTATTTCCCCACGTTCATCGATCGTCCATGCGTAGAGCTCCACCCGCATGGTGACCGGACGCTTTTTCAGGCTGAGTACCGTAAGATTTTCATTCAACGGTTTGTCACCGATTTCGAGCATGAACATCGACGGCTGGATGCCGAACTGGGGTTGCAGCCCGTCTTCGGCAAGCAGGCTCGGGCCGGGGAGCCACAGGGAGGCCAAGCCCGCCAGCATCATCCAGGCTCGTTTACGCAGGCAAGCAGGGAGAGGAAGCAAGGCGGGACGGTAACGAAACAAAACATGACGGAGGTGACACATGGTCGTAATGATGAAGCGATATTGCGGCTTTCTGCAAGTTGACGGATGTTTCAATAACCCCTGTCCCGGATCGAACGGTTAGCGTCAGTTGACGGTCAAGCCCGGGCAAGTCACCGTAGAGTTCAAGGTGCTGCGATAGGTTCCACTGTATCGGACATTGTTCAGGTCCATGATCAGGTTCAGGTTCCTCCAGACCGTATTGCCGGAGTTGGCCATCGTGCTTTTGACCAGGGTGACCTTGAGTTTCTGGGCCGTATTGCCCACAAGGGACAGATTGCCCATCATGCTGCCCAGGCTTTCTGAAAAAACATAGATGTCCTGGACACTGCTGAGCATGGTATTGCGTTCGCCCGAGGTCGCGCAATTTCCACGCCAGGCGTACGTCGTACTACTTGACGCCAGCGCCTTGGTGACCGTTCCGTCGTCGGCAACCGTGTCGGTGGCATTGTCGCCGATCTGTGAAACCGGTACGTTGACCGATCCGGAAAAGGTGCCGAGCGGGTCAATTTCGACCGCATACATCCTTACTTGTCCAATGGCGACGCCCCCAGCCGAACTTACCCCGAAATCGGTGCTTCGGTTCAGCGTAATCGATCGGTTTTGATAGGTGACGGTCACTGCCGCCTGCATCTCCCGGGATGCAGGTGCAGCAGACAGGAGCGCCAACGCCATGCCCATGACGCCAAAACGGAAAAGAACCATGAGCTTACTCCTGCTCATGGTTCCTTCGGGCTTCCATTGCCGGCGCATGGTCAGATCGCCGTCGCCGTAATGGTGTAGGTCGGCGCAGTACCGGTAAAGGTGCCGGATTTCCCGGTGTTCAGGCCACTCATGTCCAGCGTCAACGCCACAGAACCGTATTTCGGGGTCATGCCGGTAAGGGCAATGGTCTCATCGTTCGAGGCATTGTTGATTTTTTGGGCGCTGACCGTAATGGTTTTTGCCGGTGAATTATTGGTGCTTTCACTGAGCGTTGCATTATTCAGGGCAATCTGTACCCTCGCGTTCCCGCTGGTGGTCATACCCCGGATGGCCCATGCCTTGGGGATGTTGACCGATTTGCTGCCGAAAACATCACTGGATGCTACGGTTAGCGTCGTAGCATCGCCGAACGTGTCGGGGGAGCTTTCAGAGGAGGTCACTGATGCCGTCGCGGTGGCCGTCGATGAGTCGTACAGGTTGATGGTGAGTGCTGTCGGATAATACAGCACCAGGAACGCAGGGACGACGACGGTCACGGTTGTCGCGCCGGTGACCGCCAGTGCATTGTTGCCTGTGCCGAGCAGGCAGAGTCCTGCAATTGCGGCGATGCCGAGGCTTCTGATGTTTTTGTTGCGTTTGTGCATAGTGCACCTCCGTAAAGAGTGGATGGGAGAAAATGCGCTCTAATAGACAATGTAAAGGTATATAAAAAATATTTGCCAACAAATAGATTACATATAAATAGAGTATGTGGTAATGGTTTTTGCCCTGTCAATAACTGCACCTGAGCCAAGGTATCCTGCTCCCTCTTCGAAAGAGCTGCACTTCATCCTTCAGTGGTATTCTTTGGGGTGCAGGCCGGTTGCCCGATGCTTTCGGGATAGGTTGGATGGTGGGAAGTGTTCGGGGACCGCGTGGGGTGCGTTGGCAGGGTGGTTGCCAGCCCGGGATTCGGCATTGAGGGCTTTATGCTTTGCCTAACAGCCGCTTCAGCCAGGCGAAGGCTGGCTGCTTCGGAGCCTGCTTGACGGGCAATCCATTCCTGACCCAGCCTGAGATGCCGTGCTGCAGGTTGTGCACCTGGGGGTAGCCACGGGTTGTCAGCATGCGGGCGGCCATGACGCTGCGGCTTCCGCTATGGCAGGTGACGATGATCTTTCGGTCCGAAGGGATTTCGGAGATCCTGCTTTCGAACCTGCTCAACGGTACCGTCAAGACATTCGGGACGTCGAATGCCATCCGTCCTACCTCTCGCGCTTCCCTGACATCGACGATCAACGCTCCTTTTTTCACCATGGAAAATGCAGTGGTGGCGTTGACCTCTTTGACCTTGCTCATGGTATGCTCCTTGTGACTGTTTTCGCTCGCGGGATTGGTGCTCTACGGATAAGGTAGGCTAACCGGCCTGTTACTGTACCCTGTACCTATACCCGGTATGGGTATAAGGTACGAAATATCCGGTGAAGCTTACCTGAGAAATTGTTGTGATAGCTGTTTTTCGGAAATGATGAGGGTGTTCCGGATGAATCCCGGCGGCTCGCTGGTCGGAGTCCCTGAGGTCGCCAGCGGACTTTCTGCCTTTTCTGGATGCTTTATTTATTACTGTCTGGCTGGGCAGATCCCAACGAAAGTTTTTCGTACAGGAATCGTCCCATTGATTGTGCTCCCGAATCCGTGAATGAACAAGTTCCCCTGACACCATGCGTACCATCCAGCCCCGCTTCTCCCTGCTCCTGCTTTTTCTCTCACTGCTCCCATCGCCCCCTGCGGACGCCAGGCTTCTTCGCCGCCCGGACAATTCCAGCCACTCCATAGAGACTTCTGTCGACGCAGGATACTCCAACGCCAGGGATCGCGCCGTCATCGAAGAGATAAACCTTATGCGGCGCGACCCGGCGATGTATGTCCGTAAATACCTCAAGCCCCTCAGGGCATATTATCAGGGTGGGCTGCTTCGGTACCCCGGTTCCATTCCCATGAGGACCAGCGAAGGCGTTGCTGCGCTCGACGAGTGCATCCGTGAACTGGAAGCCGTCCGTCCGCTTCCTCTTCTTTCTCCCAGCAGGGGGCTCATGCTGGCCGCCCGCGACCATGTGCAGGACCAGGGTCCGGCCGGGGCGTTCGGGCACACCGGCAGTGACGGTTCATCCCTGACCAGCCGCATCGAACGCTACGGGCAATGGGGTGTTTCGGCCGGGGAGAACATCTCCTACGGCTATGGGGAGCCTCGGAAGATCGTTGCGGCCCTGCTCATCGACGATGGCGTTTCATCGCGTGGCCACCGGAAGAACCTGCTGAACGGCAGCTTCCGTGTCGTCGGTGTACAGGTCGGTCCGCATCGTGTCTATCGCAACATGTGCGTCATGGATTTCGCCGGTGGTTACCAATCGAGGTAGCTGTTGGTCCGTGTCATCAACGTGGCAGGAATCAGAAATTGTACCGCATTCCAAGCAGGATATTGCTGGTGCCGGCCGTAAATTCTGCGTTTCCATATGCGGGCACGGTCACCTGATAGGGAGACGGGTTAACAAAGCGGTATCCCAGATCGACCACAAGGTTGTTCGTCGCCTTGAGGCCAATGCCGGCTCCGACCTGCCAGGCAAACACCGATTCAGAAGATCCTGCCAGATTCGTGCCCTGTGGTTTGACTGTTGCAGCGCCGATCCCTCCCATGATGTAGGGGATGAGGTTAGAACCCTTCATCTCGTCATCGAAATAGGCATTTACCATATAGGTCCATATAGAGACCTTGTCACTGCGGTCAACAGTCATGCCTGTTATCGTGTCTGCTGAGAATTGCTGATAACCAACCGCAGCCTCAACCCTGTAGAAGTCGCTTTTCAAGCCCACGGCGCCACCAATCGGGCCATCAGTCAACAGCCCTCCTGTCTTATAGCTTATTGCCCCGTTGTAGGTATCAGACCCAACCGAAACATTGGTGCTTTGAGCAAATCCCAATCCACAATTTGCGCTCACATAAGGAGTTGTTGCTGCTTGGGCAAAGGTTGGCGTTGCGCAGATACCTGCGAGTATCAAGGCGATCAATTTTTTTTTCATAACTCACGAGTTGGTGGTTTGAGATCGAAGTTGCTCAAGAAACCATGATACTTTTGACACGGGCGACACGCCATACCACACACCTAGGTAATTATCATCCAGAACCTGTTATGCAGAGCGTGATCGACATGTGATGTAAATCAAAGCCATGAAGGCGCATAATAGTGTTCAAGAAGTGTGCCAGCGGCTCGGCCTTGGTGCGCGAAAAGCTGTATGATTCTGTATTGTAATGACTTAAAGGTTTCCGGCAAGCTGCTTGCTACAGCGTCTTATAGTGAGAACCCGGGTATGATGCTGGCGTAGTTTTCTCATGATGAGATAACTCTTGCGCCATTTGGACGAGTAACCACACCGGCAACACCAGGTCGCAAATCAAGGGCACCTCTGGTTACCGTCGTGAAACGCCCAAGGACAGGGCTGACGCAGTCAGGATCGAAATAAGTATATGCGTATTTTATATGTTCATCTGTAATTCCCGGTTGGCAAAACAGTCTGCTCCCACCATCCTTTTTGACGACATACTGCTTGCCCGCTCAACGGCATTGTCTTGCTCGGCAGGAAGATCAACGAGATCGTACAGAAAGAACTGTCGGACGAAGGCGCAATCAAGGAGCAACTGATTTTGTCGATATTTCCATGTAAACCCATGCAGGAAGACCTTTTCGAAACGCATCGGCAGGTGACCCTTCTCGATGCCCGACCCAGACGAGGTCAATATCGGCCTGAGCGCAGCGAAGGATCCATAACGTATTGTTAGAATTGGAGATGGATCCCTCACTCCGCTCCGCTTCGTTCAGGATGACAGCCCACTCGTTATGCTGCTGAGCGATCTGGCTGCCGGAATTAAAATCACCTTTAATTGCCGGATTAATAAGAGAATAGGCGTTTTCGTTTATCTTGGGGTCAATCATATGCTCACCAGTGGCAGCCGCGAGCGGCAACGCCCGTTTATTTTATTACCAGTAGGTTCACTTTTTATTCATGGATTATTCACAACAGTCAATCGAATTGCATGCCCGGACCCGAGGCAAAATCGAAATCAAGTCCAAAATCAGCCTGAACGCCAAAGAGGATCTTTCACTCGCCTATACCCCGGGTGTTGCAGCTGTCTGCACGGAGATCGGAAAAGACAGGAAAAAGTCCTATACCCTGACCAACCGCGCCAACCAGATAGCGATCGTTTCCGATGGGACGGCTATCCTTGGCCTCGGAAACCTAGGGCCTGAGGCGGCCATGCCGGTCATGGAAGGCAAGTCGATCATCTTCAAGGAGTTTGCCGGCATTGATGCCATTCCGCTCTGCATCAACTCGACGGATGTCGAGGATATCGTGAAATTCTGCAAGCTGATCGAACCGAGTTTTGCCGGAATCAATCTTGAAGATATCTCTGCGCCGAGATGTTTTGACATCCTTGAGCGGCTCGAAAGCGAGCTCTCGATTCCGGTTTTTCACGACGATCAGGACGGTACCGCTATCGTTACCGTGGCCGCCGTCATTAATGCCTGCCGCGTCACGGGCAAAGCGCCGGAAACGTTGCGGGTCGTCATCAACGGAGCTGGCGCTGCCGGCATTGCCATCGCCAGGCTGCTCAGTCATGCAGGCGTCGACGATCTCATCCTGGTCGATACCCAGGGCGCAATATATGCCGGGAGGCCCGGCATGAATCCGATCAAGGAGCGTATCGCCGAAACCACCAATAAGGAACAGCGAAAAGGGGCGCTTGCGCAGGTCCTCCCTGGCACTGATGTTTTTATCGGCGTTTCACGAGGCAATATCCTCACCGGTGAGATGATCGGAAGCATGAACAGCGCGCCGTTCATTTTTGCCATGGCAAACCCGACCCCCGAAATAATGCCCGACCTTGCCTATCATGCCGGGGCAAGCATAGTCGGTACCGGCAGGTCGGATCTCCATAACCAGGTCAACAACGCCCTTGTCTTTCCCGGCCTGTTCAAGGGACTGCTCTCGACCGGCATCACCAAAATCACGCCAGACCTTAAACTGGCTGCGGCAAAGGCAATCGCCTACGCCGTAGAACCTACAAAAGAGCATCTGATGCCTACCACGTTCAATAAAAACGTCGTCAGGGAGATCGTCGCCGTCTTTTCGGAATCGAGAGAGCTTCAGCCCGAGCTGGTGTAGGATTATAGTGAGAACGGTATGGCATTTTCTTCGACGCCTATCCGTCGGCAAAATCCATGACGCACATATTCCGGTCTACGCGACGGGTAGTCAGCAAGGCCTGAAACAGGCGGAAAATGATTCTCAAACGATAGCATGAACACGAAAGCCCGCATGGTGCGGGCTTCTTGCGTAGAGTCTGTTGGTTTCGTCCAGAGATTGGACTGCCTGGCGGCATGGCCAGTCATTCGATAACTTCTCTCAAGCCCCGAATTTCCCGCTAACAGGGGAGTTCATCATGCAAACGCTCATTTCCAGGAGCTTCTGGTGGCTCAATAAACCTTTCAGCTCCGGGTATCACACGGATCGTTGAAATATGATCAGGGAAAGACAGGGAACATTTTTCACTTCTCCTGGCTTTACATAGCAGGCGGCCTGGTGGACGCCGCAGTGATTACCCACCTGCACATTTCCTGATTACGGCTGTGACCTCCGCAGCCATGTGTCGAATGTTTTTCACATTTGATGACATTATTATCCGTTTTACTGGTTCCATAGCTGTATACCGCATTGCCCTTTGTTGGCCATGCAGATCTGATAGGTAAGCTTTTCAGGCGTCAGCTCGACAAGCCGCTAGCCCCTTTTGGGCGGAGATTCCTGGCGGATAATGGACAAAAAATATCTTGCATGAAACGTTACATGATTGGCCTTCTGGCAGCATTGCTGGTGGCTGCCCCAAAGACAGCGGATGGTGTGGTTGTCTTTCCGAAGGATCCGGCGCCTGAAGATGTCGCGCAGTGGAAACTGGATGCTGCGAGAGGCGATGCGGATGGCCAATACAATGTCGCCATGCTCTATTGTCATGGCCATGGGGTAGCACGGGACTATGCCGAAGCGATGAGATGGCTCAAACTGTCCGCAGCCAAAGGCAATGGCAATGCCCAATGCCTGATCGGGTATATGTACCGTCAAGGCTGGGGAGTAACCAGGGACTATGCTGAAGCGATGAAATGGTATCGACTATCTGCCGGGAACGGCAATGATTATGCCCAGAACCTGATCGGGTACCTGTACCAGCACGGGTGGGGGGTGAGCCGGGACTATGCCGAGGCGATGAAATGGTACCGGCTTGCCGTTGCGAAAGGCAATGACGCTGCAGAAGATAACATCGGGGTGATTTACGAGCACGGACAGGGAGTAACCCGGGACTATGCCGAAGCGATGAAATGGTACAGACTGGCAGCTGCCAAAGGCAATGAGGAGGCGGAACTCAACATTGGTCATCTGTACCACCACGGGTTGGGAGTAACCAGGGACTATGCCGAGGCGATGAAATGGTACCGGCTGGCTGCGGCTAAAGGCAATGAGGAGGCAAAGAACAACATCCGATATCTGAAAAAGCATGATCGAGGGGGCTCTCGACAATAGGGATGACCGGTAACTGACGGTAACGATCGTTTACCTGTATCATTCAGCCCCCGCTAACCGGGGAATAACCATGTACCTGAACATCTCGGATTACGGACTGATCGGAAACATGCGGTCTGCTGCGCTGGTCTCCAGCAAAGGTTCGATCGACTACTGCTCGATGCCCTGGCTCGATTCCCCAACGGTTTTCGCGGCGCTGCTCGATGACGAGATTGGCGGGTTCTTCTCCATTCAGCCGTCAGGAGAATTCACATCGACCAGGGCGTACATTCCTGAAACCAACATCCTTTCCTGCACCTTCTCTACATCGACCGGGCAGGTGCAACTCCTCGATTTCATGCCTGTCGAAAACACAGGAGAAAATCTCCTGCCGACCGGAATACATCGATGCATCAAAGCACTCGATGGGCGCATGAAGCTCGAGCTGACCTTTGCCCCGCGACCTGACTACGCCCGAACAAGGCCGGTAATCGTGAAGGATAAGCAATGCTTCACGGTAACGACCGGTAATTTGAGCCTCTACCTGCACTTCGCCGGCCCTGAATATCGGGAGACGGGAGTCGGAAGCGACACGCTCCGGCTGACCTTCGAGCTTGCCGAGGGAGAGTCTGCGCACGTGGACCTGCTTACCGACCCGCTGCAGGAACCCGCCGCCTGCCCGTTCGAAACCACCAGAAGCTTCTGGGAAGAGTGGATGCGTTTCTGCATGGGTGAACGATGCGTCTGGCTTGGCGAATTCACCCCGCTTATCCATCGATCCCTCCTTGTCCTCAAACTGCTGACTATCAGGCCAACGGGTGCCATTGCAGCGGCAGCTACGACTTCATTGCCTGAATCGGTCGGAAGTGAACGCAATTGGGATTACCGTTTCACCTGGCTGCGCGACGCATCGTTCACCCTCAAGGCTTTCTTCTCCCTCGGCCACGTCAATGAAGCCGACAGTTTCATCCACTGGCTTCATGCAACCTACATGAAGCACGGCAGCCGCCATCTGCAGATCATGTACTCCATCAGGGGTGAGCAGGCATTCGAAGAGCAGGCGCTGACACACCTGAAGGGATACCGTGGCTCAACGCCGGTCAGAACGGGAAACGCGGCATTGAGCCAGAACCAGTGGGACATCTACGGCGAGGTCATGGATGCGGCTCTGCGGCTTTCTGATTATGCCGGCCGTATCGATGAAAAGCTATGGCCATTTTTCAGGGACATCTGTGAACTGGCCGTCGAGAACTGGCGAAAACCGGATGATGGCATCTGGGAGGTGCGCAACGGCCCGCACCACTTCGTCTATTCGAAGGTGATGTGCTGGGTGGCGCTTGACCGTGGGGTAACCATCGCACGTCGCTTTGGGTTCAGCGCCCCGCTCGAACGGTGGTCAAGGGAGCTTGAGGCCATCAGGAGGGAGGTGCTTGCCCAAGGCTTCAGCGCTGACCGGAACAGCTTCGTCCAGCGGTATGGATCCGACCAGCTCGACGCCAGCCTCCTGCTGCTTCCCCTGGTCAATTTCCTGCCGGTCTCCGACAGCCGGATACAGGGTACGATCGATGCCTGCATGAGCACTTTGCTCCAGGAAGGGTTCGTCAGGAGGTACCTCGCCGAAGACGGGCTCGAGGGAGAGGAGGGCGGATTTGTGCTCTGCAATTTCTGGCTGATCGAATGCCTCGCCCTTTCCGGCAGGATTGAAGAGGCTGAACTACTTTTCGCACGTACCATGAAGTCCTCAAACGACCTCGGCCTTTTTTCCGAGGAGTACGACCAGAAACGGGGCGAAATGCTCGGCAATTTCCCCCAGGCATTCAGCCACATCGGCTACATTAATGCCGTCGCTGCGCTGCTTGCAGGAAAGGCGCCTGCTGAAACGCAGGATACCGAGCTTTCGCTGATGCAATGGCTGCAGAGGTTGATCCCTCTGCAGATCACGCTGAACAGCGATCCGGATACAACCCCAACACCTGCCGCAGGAATAGATGTCGAGCTGAAAAAAAGTCTCGGTCGTCTGCAGGGTGCGTTTTTCGATACCCGTCTGGGACGAGTCGACTATGGAGCCATGAAGAGATCTGAAAGCTTCAGATACTACCGGAACCTTGCATCCGGACTCCGAAGTTTCGACCCGGCCACGCTCGTCACCGACAGTCAGAAGAAGGCTTTCTGGATCAACATTTACAACATCCTGATCATCCATGGCATAATCGCACTCGACATCCGCCGTTCGGTACTTGAAATCGTCAATTTTTTCGGAAGGATCGGATACGAGATCGGTGGCACATTCTTTTCGGCGGACGACATCGAACACGGTATCCTGAGGAAAAACCGCCCCCATCCTGCATTTCCCGTCAGGCCGTTCGGCTCGGAGGACCCACGGCGCCGCTACTGCATGCAGGAATTCGATCCGCGAATCCACTTCGCGCTGGTCTGCGCCTCGAGCTCTTGTCCGCCCATAGAGTTCTACGATTCTGAAAGGATCGACCTTCAGCTCGATATCGCTGCAAGAAGCTTCATCAACCGGCGGGGGGTAGTGCTGGATCTCGAAAGACAGGAGATCGGACTGTCGAAAATCTTTCTGTGGTATGCGGGCGATTTCGGCGCCTCGCAGGAGGAACTGCTCGATTTCATCATGCGATTTGCCGAAGATGAAATTCGGGACACCATTCAGCATGTCGGACGGAAAAAGCTGTGGATCCGCTATCTGCCATACAACTGGGACCTGAACCGTTCCCTCGGGCAGGAATGAGCAGGGAAGTCAGCCAGCCATGGAGCCTTGTCGTTAGTCTCAGCCTTTTTATGGGCACCTCGATAAACTGTGATTTGAAATATTCTCGTGCCAGCGAACGCTGGCCTCTGCCGGCAACCCCGGCAGAAACAAACGTTCTTTGACAGATTTGGGGCTAAAAACCCATGATTTCGGACATA
>JAAXWQ010000026.1 GCA_013335115.1 Chlorobiaceae bacterium
AGGCCTGCCGTGGCTGTCCTTGGCGACTCGACGTTCGCCCATTCCGGCATGACCGGGCTGCTCGACGCGGTCAACGACCGCTCGCCAGTGACGGTCATCATCGCCGACAACGACACGACGGCCATGACCGGGGGCCAGCATTCGTCGGCTTCTGGATCGAAGATCATCGATATCTGCCGCGGACTCGGCGTCGATGAAAAGCACATCAGGACCTTCGTCCCTCTGAAAAAAAACCTGCAGGAGAACATCACCATCCTTCGAGAGGAGTTCGCATATGAGGGAGTATCGGTCGTGATCGCTTGTCGGGAGTGCATCGAGTCGGCCGCAAAGAAAAAACGCCGCGCCGCGGCAACAGGGCAGTAACCGCACATGCAGAAAAATATCATTCTCGCCGGAGTAGGCGGCCAGGGAATCCTCAGCATCGCCGCAGTCATCGACTGGGCGGCACTCAACGGGGGACTCGAAATTCGGCAGGCCGAAGTGCACGGCATGAGCCAGCGTGGTGGTGCAGTACAGTCGCACCTCCGCATCGCCGACCATGAACTCTACGCGGACCTGATCGCTCTCGGCACGGCAGACCTCATCCTGTCGGTCGAACCGCTCGAAGCTCTTCGTTACCTGCCTTATCTCGCACCGGGAGGCAGGGTGGTCACCTCGCTGGAACCGTTCATCAATATGCCCGGGTACCCTTCGATGGAGGAGATTCTTGCAGAGCTCGGCAAAACGGACCGACCGGTGCTTGTGCATTCAGCCGAACTTGCACGTGAGGCCGGAAGCGCAAGAGCCTCGAACATGGTGATGCTCGGAGCCGCGGCGCGGTTCACCGGCATTGAACCCGAACGTCTCGAAGAGGCCATCGAAGCTCTTTTCAGGGCGAAAGGAGAGGAAATCGTCGATATCAATATCAGGGCGTTCCGTATGGGACAGCAGCTTTCTAACTCTTAACTCACCATTCATGATCTGGAACGAGCATCACGAGTGTATGGATCGCGAACATCTGGCTGCATTACAGGGCCAGCGTCTGCGGGACATGGTGGAACGGATCTACTTCAACGTCCCGTTCTACAGGAACAAACTGCAGGAGATGGGCATCGAGCCCGGCGATATCCGCACGGTCGACGACCTGAAAAAGCTGCCGTTCACCACCAAGCAGGATCTGCGTGACAACTACCCGTTCGGGCTGTTCGCCGTCCCGCAGCAGGATGTCGTGCGTTTCCACGCATCCAGCGGCACCACAGGCAAATCGACCGTTGTCGGCTACACCCATAACGACATCATGATGTGGGCCGAAGTGGTCGCCCGCTCGCTCACCATGGCCGGCATCACGAAAAACGACATCGTCCAGGTTGCCTATGGATACGGACTTTTCACCGGCGGCCTCGGCGTGCATTACGGAGCCGAAAAAGTCGGCGCATCGGTCATCCCGATCTCCGGAGGCAACACAAAAAAGCAGTTGCAGCTCATGGAGGATTTCGGCTCGACGGCCATTGCCTGCACCCCTTCGTATGCGGCATTTCTCGGAGAAGCGCTCGTCGAGGAGAAGATCGACCGCTCCAAAATCAAGCTCAAGGCAGGCGTCTTCGGAGCCGAGCCCTGGACCGAGGAGATGCGAACCGAGATCGAACGGCTACTCGGCATCAAGGCCTACGACATCTACGGACTCTCCGAAGTGATCGGGCCCGGCGTCTCGATGGAGTGCTCCTGCCAGAAGGGCATGCACGTCTTCGAGGACCATTTCATCCCCGAGATCATCGACCCGGAAACCTGTGAAGTGCTGCCCTATGGGACGCTCGGCGAGCTTGTATTCACCACGGTCACCAAGGAGGCACTGCCGCTCCTGCGCTACCGCACGCGCGACCTTACGCGCCTGCACGCAGACACATGCGAATGCGGGCGCACGCTCGTACGCATGGAAAAATGCGTGGGACGCTCCGACGACATGCTCATCATCCGCGGCGTGAACGTCTTCCCGTCGCAGGTCGAATCGGTACTGCTCGAAATGAGCGAAACCCGTCCGCACTACCTGCTCGTGGTGGATCGCGAAAACAACCTCGACACCCTCGAAATCCAGGTCGAGGTCGAGGACCAGTTCTTCTCCGACGAAGTCAAGGAACTCGAAGGGCTGCGCAAGCGCATCCAGTCGAACCTGGCAAGCACGCTCGGCCTGCACGCCGCCGTCAGGCTGGTGGAGCCGGGCAAGATCGAACGCAGCATGGGCAAGGCACAGAGGGTCGTAGACAATCGCAAACTCAAATAAGCGGAGGCATCATGATCATCAAGCAACTCTCGGTGTTTCTCGAAAACAGGGCCGGCCGCCTCACCGAACTGACAGGAATCCTCGCGGACAATGACATCAACATCTCGGCCTTCAGCATCGCGGATACGGCCGACTTCGGCATCCTGCGCATGATCGCAGGCAAGCCGGAACTGGCCGAAAAGGTGCTCAAGGAGAACGGGTTCGCCGTAAAAATGACCGACGTCATCTGCATGATCGTGCCTCACAAACCGGGCGGACTGCACAAGTCGCTCCAGATCCTGTCGGACAACGGCATCTCGATCGACTACATGTACGCATTCGCGACTTCGGACGACCGGGC
>JAAXWQ010000012.1 GCA_013335115.1 Chlorobiaceae bacterium
AGGAGAAAATGATCGTCGAAAAAGCCCAGTGGATTGATGTTCTTCATGGCAGTAGGAATGATGGAATGGCAACTGCCCTAAAATACGGAATATCCAGCTTTTATCTAAGCGCTATATTCCTTTATCACAATAACTTATGGCTTATCGGGCTTTTTAGAGGTCCCCTTTAATCCGAACTGACAAAATACCATGAAACACATTCTTTCTTCTACCTACCGCATCACGGCAGGAATAGCACTGTTTTCGAGCCTCCTGGGCACTGCGGCACAGGCTGCAGCCCCTGCCGGCGCGCCCCTGCTGAACGTCTCCTACGACCCGACCAGGGAACTCTACCAGAGTGAAAACGCAGCTTTCTCCAGCTACTGGAAGCAGAAGACCGGCCAGGCGATCACCATCAACCAGTCGCACGGCGGTTCCGGCAAGCAGGCCCGCGCCGTCATCGACGGCCTTGAGGCCGACGTCGTCACCCTGGCGCTCGCCTACGACATCGATGCGATCGCCGACAGCAAGCTCCTGGCGACCAACTGGCAGCAGCGCCTTGCCCAGAACAGCACGCCCTACACTTCGACCATCGTCTTCGTGGTCCGCAAGGGCAACCCGAAAGGTATCAGGAACTGGGACGATTTGGTCAAGCCCGGAATTTCGGTGATCACCCCGAACCCCAAGACCTCTGGCGGAGCGCGTTGGAACTACCTGGCCGCATGGGGGTACAAACAGAAGCAGACCGGATCGGCTGACAAGGCCAAGGCCTTCGTCAAGGCGATCTACAAGAACGTCCCCGTGCTCGACACCGGCGCCAGGGGCTCGACCCTCACCTTCACCCAGCGAGGCCTTGGCGACGTGCTGATCGCCTGGGAGAACGAGGCGCACCTGATCCTGAAGGAGTTCGGCGCCGACAAGTACGAGATCGTGGCTCCGCCGATCAGCATCCTGGCTGAACCGCCGGTCGCCATCGTCGACAAGAATGTCGAGAAGCATGGGACCAGGAAGCTCGCCGAGGCCTACCTGAACTTCCTCTACACCCCGCAGGCGCAGGAGATCATTGCCCAGAACTCCTACAGGCCGAGGAGCGCGGCTGCCTTCAAGAAACATGCCGCCACCTTCCCGGCCATCAAGCTCTTCACGGTGAAGGATCAGTTCGGGACCTGGCGCCAGGCTCAGAAGACGCACTTCAGCGATGGCGGAACCTTCGACCAGATCTACACGCCCTGATTACTGATACATCACCCATAACCGCAGGTGAAAACGGGACATCTTCCCCATCCCGTTTTCACCTGCGGTTTTTTTAAGGACTCAAGAGCAATGCCGCCGTTCAACCGCAACAAACGACACATCCTTCCCGGATTCGGCCTCTCGATGGGCTACACGGTCTTCTACCTGTCGGCTATCGTCATCGTACCACTCGCAACCATTGTCATCGGCGCCTTCAGGATGGACCCGCAGGCATTCTTCGCCACGGTGACCTCCCCGCGGGTGCTCGCCTCCTATCGCCTGAGCATCTCGACCGCCGTCTTCGCGGCACTCTTCAACGCCCTCTTCGGCTTCCTGGCAGCGTGGACACTCGTCCGCTACCGCTTTCCGGGCAGGCGCGTGCTCGATGCGCTGGTCGACCTGCCCTTCGCGCTCCCGACCGCCGTTGCCGGCATCTGCTTTGCGACGCTCTATTCGCCGGTCGGCTGGATCGGCCACTACCTCGACAAGACCGGCATACAGGTCATCAACGCACCGTCCGGCATCGTCATAGCCCTGATCTTCATCGGCTTCCCTTTCGTCGTCCGGACGGTCCAGCCGGTCCTCGCAGAACTGGAGCCTGAAATCGAAGAATCGGCTCAGAGCCTCGGGGCAACCAGGTGGCAGACCTTCCGCAGGATCCTGCTCCCGCACCTGTTCCCCGCGCTGCTGACCGGCGTGACGCTCTCGTTCGCACGGGCGATCGGCGAATACGGCTCGGTGATCTTCATCGCCGGCAACCTGCCATTGAAGACCGAGATCGCCCCGCTGATGATCATGAGCAAGCTCGACCAGTTCGACTACGACGGAGCCTCGGCGGTCGCATTCGTGCTGCTCCTCATCTCCTTTTCGATGCTCCTCGTGCTCAACGCGGTACAGCGCTGGCAGCAGAAATCCTACCGGTAACTTCCCGAACCTACGAACATGCAGACGAATACCGACACACCGAAGCAGAACCGCGCGCCCCTGAAACGGAACGATCCACCGGCGGTCCAGGCCATCCTGATCCTGCTGACGTTCCTTTTTTTCGCGAGCTTCATCTTCATGCCTTTAGGACTGGTCTTTGCCGAAGGATTCAGGAAGGGCGCCCAGGTCTACCTGGATGCCATCCGCGAACCATTCGCGCTCGCCGCCGTGAAGCTCACCCTCGTCACCGCCGCCATCGTGGTACCGGTGAACGCCATATTCGGCATGACGGCGGCATGGGCCATATCAAAATTCAGCTTCAAGGGGAAGACCATGCTGGTCAGCCTGCTCGACCTGCCGTTCGCGGTCTCGCCGGTGGTCGCCGGCCTCATCTTCGTGCTCTTGCTGGGCACCAGGACCGGCTTCGGATCCTGGCTCGGGGAGCACGGCATCAAGATCATCTTCTCGACGCCGGGCATCGTCATCGCCACCCTCTTCGTCACCTTCCCGTTCGTCGCGCGGGAACTGATCCCGCTCATGGAGGCACAGGGCCGGGAGGAGGAGGAGGCTGCCATCACCCTCGGGGCAAAGGGCTGGCAGGTGTTCGCCAGGATCACCCTGCCCAACATCCGCTGGGGGCTCATGTACGGCATGATCCTCTGCATGGCGCGATCGATCGGCGAATTCGGCGCGGTCTCGGTCGTCTCCGGCCACATCCGGGGCATGACCAACACCATCCCGCTGCACGTCGAGATCCTCTACAGCGAATACAATTACACGGCCTCGTTCGCCGTCTCGTCCATCCTGGTATTCCTGGCCGTCGCCACCATCGCGGTCAAGTCCGTGATGGAGAAGAACGTGCACAACCATCAACACACCCAACACTGAGCCGCCATGAGCATCGAGATCAAGAACGTCACCAAGAAGTATCCCGGATATACGGCCCTCGACGACATCACCCTGAACGTGCAGACGGGCGAGCTGGTCGCCCTGCTCGGCCCGTCGGGCTGCGGCAAGACCACCCTGCTCAGGATCATCGCCGGCCTGGAAACGGCAGATGCCGGCAGCGTCATCCTCGAGGACCGGGATACGACGAACCTGCCGGCAAGGGAGAAGAACGTCGGGTTCGTCTTCCAGCACTATGCCCTGTTCCGACGCCTGGACGTCTTCGAGAACGTCGCCTTCGGCCTCAGGGTCCGGCCATCGGGATCCCGCCCTTCGAAAAGCGAGATCCGCGACCGGGTCGAGTACCTGCTCAAGCTGGTGCAGATGGACTGGGCGATGAAGCGCTACCCCTCCCAGCTCTCCGGGGGGCAGCGCCAGCGCGTGGCCCTCGCCAGGGCGCTCGCGGTGAACCCGAAGGTGCTGCTGCTCGATGAGCCGTTCTCGGCACTCGACGCCAAGGTGCGCCAGGAGCTTCGCCGCTGGCTGCGCAAGCTGCACGACGATATCCACGTCACCAGCATCTTCGTCACGCACGACCAGGAGGAGGCGCTCGAACTTGCCGACCGTATCGTGGTGATCAACAAGGGGAGGATCGAGCAGCAGGGCGCCCCGCAGGAGGTGTACGACCATCCGGCCAACGCCTTCGTCTACAACTTCCTGGGCAACGTCAACGTGTTCCACGGACGCGTGAAGGACGGGAAGGTACTGGTTGGCGATAAACTGATTGAAGCCGGCCCCGCTTCCGGAATCCACGGTGCTTTCGACGGGCAGGCCTTCATCCGGCCGCACGAGATCGGCATCAGCAGGATCCGCAGTAGCGCGAACGACCTGTCCGGATTCATCCGGGATATCCGGCTCATGGGCGGCCAGATCGGGCTCGAGCTTGAAACGAAGGCCTTCGAAAAGCCGATCGAGGCAGAAATCCCGAGGGAAGCCTGGCGCAACCTGCAGCTGTCGAAGGGGGACGAGGTGTTCATCACCCTCGACCGCGTCAAGGTCTTCACCGGGGACTACGAGATATGAGGTGCCTTTGAGGGGGTGGGCAGCAAGAAGGTATGGGGAGGTCAACCGGGTTGGATGATGCGAACCACGCCGGAAGCGTTGAGGAACGCTGCTGCTTCCTGCCCATAGGCGTATAACCTGGGCATCGGCGGGATTTCGCCGAACAGTTCCAGCACCTCACGGCCATCCCCGACGCTTTCGACCACGATTCCATCGAAAAGAGACAATTCCACTCCAGGCTTTAACTTCCCGCCCTGCCGGAGGGCGCCGACCGGCACGATCCGCCCCGGGACGAGGCAGCTCCAGGGGCGTTTCCCGGCATAAAGGATCGACGGGCGCTTCCGGTACATCCCTGCCGTCCGGCCGACGATTGCCAGGAGCGGGGAGGGCGGCGTGTCGGTTCCAAGGTCGTCCACCGTGGTCATGACGACGGCCTCGTCATGGAAACCCGCACGGCTCACCAGCGCGGCCGGTACCGAGGGCTCGACCCCGCGTTCGAGCAGGGCGATGCGAAGGGATGGGAGCCTGGTTGCGCACATGTAGTAAACGTAAGTCTGATCGGAAACCCCGAAGGGCAGGTGGTGGCCGTTGAGGAGTTGCACCGCGTTGGACTCCCCCCGGTGGGTGAGCGGGATGCCGCAGGATGCGGCGGCAGTCTGCATGGCCGAGAGGCCGGGAACGATGTCGACCTCGATGCCCCGCTCGAGCAGGTAGACCATCTCTTCGCCGCCACGCCCGAAAATGAATGGGTCGCCCCCTTTCAGCCGCGCCACGACATGTGGGCTCCGGGCCGCTTCAAACAGCTGCTCGTTGATCAGGCCCTGGTCTGCATGGTGGCGCCCTTTGCGCTTGCCAACGTAGACCGGTTCAGCATCGTAGCGGTCCAGGATGGATGGATCGATCAGGTCGTCGTAAAGGATGATCGAGGACGCCTTCAGCACGGCGTCTGCCCTGAGGGTGAGGCAGTCGGCACAGCCAGCGCCGGCGCCGACCAGGTAGACCCTGCCCCGCAACTCGGGATGAAGGTCAGGCGCGGGCATCGGGGCCTTCGAAAAGCTGCCGGATCCTGTCCCTCCATTCGATCGCCCTCCTGACGTCGGCGCCGCCGGATGAAACGGCGACCGTCATGCCGCCTTGCCGGTGGATTGCCGGGGAGAGGAAATCGCAGAGTCCGGGGTCATCCGGTGTGTTGACCAGGATGCCCCTGGCGTTCGCTGCGCTTTTGAGCCGGGCGTTGTCATCGCGTTCCTCGCCGCAAGCATAGACGAGGCCCACGCCTTCCAGGTCGCCATCCTGCCAGCGGCGAAGGCGGCAGTCCGCACCGCTGGCGACGATCCGCTCGTCGAGCGGTTCGCCGACCACCGTGAACCCGGCACCGAAGCGCTGCAGGAGTTCGACTTTCTCAACGGCGGCCTTCCCTCCACCGACGACAAGTACCCGCCGGTTTTCAAGGTTGATGCAGACCGGAAGGCAGTTCATATCTGGTAATCCTCGATGACCTCTTTCAAGAGCAGCAGGTCGGCGATGAGGGCGATCTCGTTGGCGATGTCCTCGACCGAAGGGATGAAGAGGTCCGGAGCCGTCCGGTGGAAACGGTTTTCGCCGACACTGACGACCAGGATCTCGTTCGGTGCGTTCAGGAGCTTGAGCGACTCGATGTCGTCGTCATCAGGGTCATCGACGATCGTGATGAAGATGAGGCCGGCATCGGTCATGATACGCGCCAGTTCGCCGATCCGCCGGAGCTTCTCTTCGGCGCTTCCCTCATCTGTTCGAAGGTCGGCCTCAAGGCCGTGCTCGATGGCCGCCATGCCGAGGTAATAGGTGCTGCAGCGGTTCCTGAAAAGCATCCCCTCGAGCTCCCTGGCAAGGGCGCGTTTGCCGGTATGCGGCGGTCCGGTGATGACGATGAACTTCGCGCGGTGGCGGTTGGCCCGCTCGCGGTCGGTGACGAGCACGTTGCCGGTCTCCCAGTGGCTTTCCCGCTCCCGGATATGGCGTTCGAGGATGGTCTCCCCGCCGGAGAGGTTCTCGAGGACGATGCCGCCGCCGGCGATCTCGTAGTTGTCCACGATGACGAAGCGTCCGGTCGTTTCGCTCGTCGATGCGAGGTCGAAGGCGATCGGGCGCGTGGTCTCCAGGATGCATTCGCCGACGTCCCGGTTGTCGAGTTGCTGCTTGGTGCGGCTCAGTCGCAGGTCGGAGGCATCGAGGGTGCTGACGATCCCGGCGAGCCGCACCGTGGCGCGCGCCGTGCCGAGCTTCAGTTTGTACTCCTTCTCGGGGGACATGGGCACGCGGCCGACCCAGAAGATGTTCGCCCTGAAACGGGTGCCTACCTCCGGCTGCGGGTCGTCCGGTCGCACCATGAGCTCGCCCGGCCGGATGTAGATCTGGGTGGCAAGGGTGAACCCGGTCGCTTCGCCAGCTTCGGCCGAATGCTTTGCTGTGGTGTTGAACGATTCGATGGAAGCGATCGACGAGCGTTTGCCGGAGGGCAGGAAGAGTACCTCCTCCCCGACGTTCACGGAGCCGGCTTCGATCGTGCCGGCCACGATGCGCCGGTCGTCGCCGGACCCGGTGAACTTGTAGATATCCTGCACCGGGAGGCGGAACGGCTTTTCCCTGAGCTCTCCCCCGGTGCGGAACCGGTCGAGCTGGCCGAGCACGGTCGGACCTTCGTACCAGGGCATGGCGGCTGAAGGCGAGGCGATATTGTCGCCCTCGCGCGCGCTGACGGGGATGAAGCTGACCGGTTCGACGTCGATCTGGCTGAGGTACGCGGTGTATTCGGCCTTCAGCGCTTCGAAGTCGGCCTGTCGGTAGCCGGCGAGGTCCATCTTGTTGACCAGCACGGTCACCTGCCGGACGCCGAGCATGGCGACCATGTGGCCGTGGCGCTTTGAATTCTCGCGGATGCCTTCGTGGGCATCGATCACGAGCAGCGCGGCCTCAGCCCGGGAGGCGCCGGTGATCATGTTCTTGAGGAACTCGATATGGCCCGGGGCGTCGATGATGATGTAGTCCCTTTGGGCGGTCTTGAAGAAGCAGCGCGCCGTGTCGATGGTGATGCCCTGCGCCTGCTCGTCCTTGAGGGCATCGAGCAGGAAAGCGTACTCGAATGGCTTCGAGTTCCTGCGGCAGGACTCCCGGACATCGTCCAGCTTGCCTTCCGGAAGCGAACCCGTGTCGGCCAGGAGCCGCCCGATGACCGTACTCTTCCCGTGGTCAACGTGGCCGACGATGACGATGTTCATCTGCGAGCGTTCCTGTTTAATGCCGTTGGTGTCGATATTCTGCATGTCGAAAGCGAAAGATTACATATAGCCGTCGCGACGGAGGGTCTCCAACCCACCGTCCTCCTTGTCCTGGGCCCGTCCGGAGCGTTCGGCAACGCTGGAAAGGCTGCCGCTGCCGAGCTCGCCGATGATATCCGAACCCGTCCTGGATGCGGAGGCTATCGGGTTGGTGCACGGCCAGCAGCCGAGCGACCGGTAGCGGGTGCCGTCTCCCTGGTCGAAGTAGAGCGACACCATCGGAATCTGCTCACGCTCGATATACTCCCAGATGTTAAGTTCCGTCCAGTCCAGCAGCGGGTGGATCCTGACATGGGTACCCGGGGCGAAATCGGTCTTGAACTGGTTCCAGAACTCGGGCGGCTGGTCGCCGACATCCCATGAGTTGCCGCTGTCGCGCGGCGAGAAGTAACGCTCCTTCGAGCGGCTCCCCTCCTCGTCCGCACGCACGCCGACGATCACGCCGGTGTAGGGCTCGTTCTTTTCGTCAGGCACGTAGCGCTTCAGGTCATGGTTCATCCGGTATCGCGGCCACTCGCCGGAGAGAGTGCGCTTCAGCGCCTCGCTCTTGAGGTGGCGGCAGCAGGTAATCCGGTCGGTGTTGCCGTCCGGGAAGGTCTGCTTCGCCTCGATGGCCTCGCGGTTCTCCCCGTAGATCATGTTCAGGTTCCACTCGAGCGCCATACGGTCCCGGTACTCGATCATTTCGGGGATCTTGAAGTGGGTGTCGATGTGCACGAGCGGAATGGGGACGTGGCCGAAGAATGCCTTGCGGGCGAGCCAGAGCAGCACGGTGCTGTCCTTGCCGATGGACCAGAGCATGCAGAGGCTCTTGAATTCACGGTATGCTTCCCTCAGGATATAGACGCTCTGCGCTTCGAGTTTGTCAAGATGATTCATCTTACGGGGTTCCGGGTTAGTGATCCTTGTGCCGATGCAGGCCGCATTCGCGGTGTTCTGCCTGTTCCCACCACCAGCGCCCGGCGCGGACATCCTCGCCCGGTTCGACCGCCCTGGTGCAGGGGGCACACCCGATGCTCGGGAAGCCCCGGTCGTGGAGGCGATTGCAGGGGACGCCGTGCGTCCTGATGTACTCCCAGACCCACGCCTCGGTGGCATCGACCAGCGGATTGAGCTTGAACAGGCCGAAAGCCTCGTCCCACTCGACGATATCGACCCCCAGCCGGGTGACCGACTGTTCACGACGGAGGCCGCAGATCCAGGCGTCGAGGGTCGAAAGCTTCCGCCGCAGCGGTTCGATCTTCCTGACGCGGCAGCACTCCCTGCGCTTCTCGACGCTCAGGTAGAATAAGTTCGGGCCGTACTCCGTCACCAGGCTTTCCACCATGGAGGCTTCCGGGAAGAGCACGTCGATCCGCAGGCCGTAATGGTGCCGGGTGGCATCGAGCACGTCGTAGGTCTCCTGGTGCAGCCGGCCGGTATCAAGGGTGAATATCGGCACATCGAGCCCATCCCGGTGCAGCAGGTCGGTGATGACCTGGTCCTCGGCCCCGAGGCTGGTCGAAAAGGCGATCCTTCCGGTGCCGAAGGTCTCGGCTGCCAGGCGGAGGAGCTCATGCGGCTCCTTTCCCGCCCACTCCCGGCTCAGCTGCAATGCGCGTTCCTTTCCCATCCTCTCCTGTGTTATGGCCTGCAGGCCGTTTTGCCCTTGCCGGCTACGATGGCGACGGCGTTGTCGAGCGGTTCGCTTTTGACGATGTGGTACCCGGCGTCCTTGATCGAACGGACGGCACGTATCAGTGACTCTCCCGCGTCAAGCAGCAACCGGATGTGTTCGTCTTCGCCAAGCACTTCGATTGCCCGCTTCGCCATGATTGCGTTCACCGGACACGAGACCCCGCGAAGGTCGACGCTTTCAATCTTTCCCTGATACTGCTTTCCCAATGATCTCCTCCTTGCATTTTTCGAGGCCGACGCGGTCGATCGTATGGCCGAACCGCTCTTTCTTCAAACCGTTATCGCGGTACCACGAAATCGATGCATCCACCAGCGCGTACACCTCTTCATCGGACTCCACGATGCGCTTCAGCACCGAGGCGAAGCGAGGCTTGCGCCCCATCGTGCCCCCGATGAGGACCGTGTGGCCCTTTCTGCCGACGGCCCATGCCCCCGTCGGGCAGAGCGAGGTGCAGATGGTGCAGTTGATGCAGGCAGCCTCGTCGATCGCATAGTGGTAATCGCTTCCCTGGCCGTCGTCGCCGTCGCGGCGGCCGATGGCTTCAAGCGGGCAGATGCTGACGCACAGGCCGCAGTCGGTGCACTCGTCGGCAACCCATCTGGGTTCGATGGCTCCCCTGACGCCGATATCGTTCTCGTTGGCCTTGGTGCAGTTGCTCGAGCATCCGGTGACGGCGAGCTTGAACTTGGCCGGCATGTCCTGCTTGAAATAACGCGCATCGAATTCGCGGCTCATCGCCTTGGTGTCGATCACCCCCAGACGGCAGGTCTCGGCACCCGGGCAGGCCACGACGCTCCTGACGCGAGGCCCGCAGGCCCCCATTTCCACACCGGCTTCGGCAAGTTCGACGCGAGCGGCTTCCAGGTTGTCCTTGTTGACGTAGTGGATCTCGATCCCCTGGCGGGTCGAAAGGTGGACGTGGCCACGTCCGTATTTTTCCGCGACTTCGACGATCCTCGCAAGCTGCAGGACGTTCATGTCTCCGCCTACGGCCTTCAGGCGCATGACGTAATAATCGGGTTGCACCTGGCGCATCATGCCGGTCTTCTTCAGCGCAGCCTGGTCCAGCGTCTTTCCTGACATCGTCTTCCCGTGTTTACCTTTAATAATATTACCGTGAGCGCAGCGCCATCCGGCAGGATAGCTCCCCGACATGCCTGTCGGCGACGGCAAGATTCGAAAGCCACCCACCCACGTCGCCGAACGCCTGGGTCCTGACGACCGGAGCAGACAGCGACAAAAAAGGCCACAAAACACGTAAATCCAACTAAATCCCCTCAAAATACCGCAAATGCGGTAGACTTTATCAGGGAGCCGGGCCGGCGTCAAGGGCCGTCGATCATGCCCCGTTCAAGGAATGAGTTAAATGGCAAAGAATATATTTGGAAATAAACGGCCCGATCAGTAACAATTGTTACTGTTCAGCACGGGATTGCTGTATGAGGCATCCTGTATCGATAGCCGGCCAGGTTCAACCGTGCCGGCATTTTTTTATATCTTCACCGTACGGACTTGTCACCATTTCCAGTTATCCATGCAATTCGAGACACTCGCCATCCATGACGGGCAGGCGCCCGATCCCCTGACCGGCGCCGTGACCGTGCCGGTCTACCAGACTTCCACTTTCGGTCGGGAAAGCCTTGACAGCCGGCCGGAGTTCTTCTATTCGAGGATTGGCAACCCGACCCGTGCCGCGCTCGAATCCACCCTCGCCCTGCTCGAGAACGGCAGGCACGGGCTCGCATTCGCTTCGGGTGTCGCGGCCATCACCGCGGCGCTCCAGGTACTGAAACCCGGCGACCACATCGTCGCCGGCTGCGACATCTACGGCGGCAGCTACCGGATATTCGAGCAGCTCATGAGGCCGTGGGGCGTGGAGACGAGCTACGCCGAAAGCGAGGCGACCGGCAGCTACGAGGCCTGCATCAGGCCGAACACGCGCATGATCTGGATCGAGACTCCGTCGAACCCGCTGCTGCAGGTGACCGACATCAGGGCCGTGGCCAGGATTGCCCGCGAGCGGGGCATCGTGACCGCCGTGGACAACACCTTCCCGAGCCCCTACTTCCAGCGCCCCCTGGAGCTTGGTGCCGACATCGTCGTGCACAGCACCACCAAGTACCTCGGCGGCCATAGCGACGTGATCGGCGGAGCGGTCGTGACCTCGGACGACCGGTTGCACCATACGATCAAGAACTACCAGGCTGCGGCCGGGGCTATCCCGGGACCGTGGGACTGCTGGCTGGTGCTCCGCGGCCTCAAGACGCTGAAGATCCGGATGCGTGAACATGAAGCCACGGCACTGCACCTGGCCCGAGCACTCCAGTCCCATCCCAAGGTCGCGAAAGTGTTCCATCCCGGCCTGCCCGACCATCCCGGCCATGAGCTGGCCAAAAGCCAGATGCACGGCTTCGGCGGCATGCTCACCATCGCCCTCGACGGGGGGCTGCCCGCCGTCAGGAAGCTGATCGCCGGCACGAAGCTCTTTGTGCTCGCCGACAGCCTCGGCGGGGTGGAGTCGCTGATCGCCTCGCCGGCAAAGATGACCCTCGGCGCCCTCTCACCAGAAGAGCGGCGGCGGCGTGGCTGCACCGACGACCTGGTGCGGCTTTCGATAGGCCTCGAAAACGCCGGCGACCTGGAAGAGGATCTCATGAACGCCCTTGCAACCATTTAACCCCGATCGCCATGCCCATCTTCCCGAACATCACGAACACCGTCGGCCGGACCCCGCTACTCAAGCTGAACCGCATGGCCGAAGGCCTCGAAGCGGAAATCCTGCTCAAGCTCGAATACTTCAACCCACTGGGCAGCGTCAAGGACCGCATCGGGCGTGCCATGATCGAAGCGGCTGAAGCCGAAGGCAGGATCGGGCCGAAAACGCTGATCGTCGAGCCGACCAGTGGCAACACCGGCATCGCCCTGGCCTTCGTCTGCGCACAGCGCGGCTACCGGCTGCTGCTCACCATGCCGGAGACCATGAGCCTCGAGCGCCGGAAACTCCTCCGCTACCTCGGCGCCGAACTGGTGCTGACACCCGGGCCGAAAGGCATGAAGGGGGCGATCAAGGAGGCGGAACGGATCAACGAAACCGAAAAAGGGAGCTTCATGCCCGCCCAGTTCCAGAACCCCGCCAACCCCAGGGTGCACCAGGCCACCACGGGTCCGGAGATCTGGAACGACACCGAAGGCAGGGCCGACATCCTCGTCGCCGGCGTCGGCACGGGGGGTACCATCACCGGCGTCTCACGCTTCATCAAGCCGCTCAAGCCGGGATTCAGGACCATCGCCGTCGAGCCGGCGGCATCACCGGTGCTGTCGGGAGGCTCGCCCGGCCCCCACAAGATCCAGGGTATCGGTGCGGGCTTCATCCCGGCCGTGCTCGACGTGTCGCTGATCGACGACGTGTCCACGGTGAGCAACGAAGACGCAATCTCGACGGCGCGCGACCTCGCCCTGAAGGAGGGCGTGCTCTGCGGCATCTCGTCTGGCGCAGCCGTGCATGCGGCACTCGAGATCGCCAGGCGCCCCGAAAGCCGCGGCAAGACCATCGTCGCGGTCATCCCGAGCACCGGCGAACGCTACCTCAGCACCGACCTCTTCCTCGGCATCGAATAACAACTTCGGGGACGTTCCTGAATACGTTAACTTAGTTTTTCAAAGCACAGAGCAAACAGGGAGCCGTCTTCGCCATTTTCCCCCCGGAATCTACCCCCGCATGTTGACGTGGGAAACGGCGGGGGCTGAAGCCTGAGGCAATGAGTGTGGGAGGCTGAATGTCTATCGTCCGGCAGAACGGATCAGGAAGCGGGGGTTCCTGCGATCAGTGCGAGAAAAACTTCGGCGTATCGGGCGAGCTTGGCCTGGCCGACGCCGGGGATGTCGAGCATCTCTCCGGGGGTCGCAGGTTGCCGGGAGGCCATTTCGTGCAGGGTGCGGTCGGAGAAGACGACGTAGGGCGGGACGCCCTGCTCGTCGGCAAGTTGCTTGCGTAGCGCCCTGAGGCGGTCGAAGAGTTCGCGGTCGGCCGGGAGGCCATCGGGGGTGATGCGCTTGGTATGGCCTTTTGCCTGCGATGTCTCTACCATCCTGACCATCTCTACTTTCTCACCCTCTTTCAGGATGCCCACTGCCGCTTCGAGCGGGTAGAGGGTCGGGTAGAGGCCTTCACTCCTGGCAAGCACCTTCCGGGCGACGAGCTCGTCCATGAGGCGGCGCCAGAATACCTTGCCCCGAGCCTTTCCGGCACCGTAGAGTTTCAGCCGGTCGTGGCCGAACTCCCTGATCTTCTTCGTGTCCGCTCCGACGAGGATGTCGACGAGGTGCCCGGCGCCGAACCGGGAGTCGGTCCTGATGATGGCCGACAGAAGCATCTTCGCTTCGGTGGTGCATTCCGTGACCTCTTTCGTGCCGAGGCAGACGTCGCAGGTGGCGCAGTTCTCCCTGGGGTATCGCTCCCCGAAGTGGTCGAGCAGCATTTTCCGGCGGCAGACGGTCGAAGAGGCGAAGGCCAGCACTTTCGAAAGGCCGGCAAGCGCCCTTGAGCGCTCCTCTTGGTCGGGCATGGAATCGATGAAAAACCTCACTTTCGGGATGTCTCCCTGCGAAAAGAGCAGGATGCATCGGGCGTCGTGGCCGTCACGGCCTGCGCGACCGGTCTCCTGGTAGTAGTTCTCGATACTCCTCGGAAGGTCGGCATGGATCACGAAACGGACGTTGGACTTGTCGATGCCCATGCCGAAGGCGACGGTCGCCACGACGATGTCCGCCTCATCCCGGATGAACGCGTCCTGGTTTCGCCGGCGCTCTTCGTCGGAGAGCCCCGCATGATAAGGAAGGGCACGGAACCCTTTTTTCAGGAGCATGGCCGCGGTGTCGTTCACGCTCTTGCGGCTGGTACGGTAGATGATGCCCGCCTGGCCGCCGAACCCCTTCAGGATCGAGGCGATCTGGCCGTCTCCCCCCTCTTTTTCACGGATTTCGTATGAAAGGTTTGGTCGGTCGAAGGAGGCTTTCACCAGCAGGGGGTTACGCAGGCCGAGTCGCGTCGAGATGTCCTGTCGCACCCGGTCGGTCGCCGTGGCTGTGAAGGCAGCGACGGGGATCTCCGGCCGGATATCCCTGATTGCGGACAGGGCGAGGTAGTCGGGCCTGAAATCGTGACCCCACTCGGAGATGCAGTGCGCCTCGTCGATCACGGCAATGCTGACCGCTACTCGCCCGAGCAGCTCCTGGAAATGGTCGAGCGCGAAACGCTCCGGAGCGACGTAGAGCAGGTCGAGGGTGCCGGCCAGGAGGTCGTGCATCACCGCGGAACGCTCGTCTGGGGGAAGCGCGCTGTTCAGGCAGGCGGCGCGGATGCCGTTCGAGCGTGCGCCGTCGACCTGGTCTTTCATGAGGGAGATGAGCGGCGAGACGACCAGCGCCGTGCCGGGCAGCATGACGGCCGGGAGCTGGTAACAGAGCGATTTGCCTCCACCAGTGGGCATGACGGCCAGGAGGTCCCGTCCTGTGAGGATTGCCTGGACGGCCTCCTGCTGGTCGGGCCGGAACGTCCTGAATCCGAATACCCGATGCAGGGCTTCGTGCATGCCGGCGTCATCGAATGCGTATCTGGGGGATTCGTGCATGGAGCGTGGTCAGGGACGGGCCAAGTGGCGGATGTCGACGTCGGAAGGGGCGACCTCGACCGGCTGTGGGGCTACATCTTCTTTTCCGGAAACCACCAGCAGTTCCGGGCGGATCGTAATCTCCACCCCCTGCATGATGCTGTCGAAGAAGACCACGAGCCGGTGGTCACGGCCCTCCTTGAGGGCCGTGCCTTCGAAATCCTTGAACGGCCCGGCAAGAACTCGCACCTTCTTTCCCAGGGGGATCGAGCCGACCGTGCGGGCTATTGCTTCTGGCTCTCGTACCAGGCGCCGCAACCATTCGATGTCACGATCGGCGATCACCGACGGCTTGCGGCCGATGCCGATGTACTTCACCACCCCATCGACTTCGAGCACTTTTACGTGGTCATGACGGTAGTCGATCTGCACGAACACGTACCCGCGAAAGAGGGGTTCGGCTACCTTTTTTGTACGGTCGCTCCACTTCCTGACCGTTTCGAGCAGCGGAAGGAAACTCTCAATCCCTCGCTCGAGCAGTTGCAGATAGACCTTCTTTTCATACCGTGAGCGGACATAGACTGCGTACCAATGCGGATTACATGTTTCTTCCATTGGCTTGGCGCCGAATTCTAATTGGTTTTGGAACGGCCCGAACAGGCGCCTTGACGAATGCATCCGTCGCTCCCCGTCAGAGGATGCGGGAGCGGCGGATGGTTTGTCCTCAGATGTTCAACGCCCGACCGTCGGTGGCGAGGGCTGCTTCACGAATCACCTCCGAGAGGCTCGGGTGCGGATGGCAGGTACGGGCAACGTCTTCGGCGGAGGCCCGGAACTCCATGGCCAGCGCGGCTTCGGCAATCAGGTCGGAGGCTTCGCTGCCGATGATGTGCACGCCGAGGATCTCGTCCGTCGATGCATCCACGAGCATCTTCACGAATCCCTCCACCTTGCCGAGGCCGAGGGCCCGGCCGTTGGCGATGAACGGGAACTTGCCTGCCTTGTAGCCGCGCCCTTCAGCCTTGAGCTGCTGCTCGGTCTTGCCGACCCAGGCGATCTCGGGGGAGGTGTAGATGACCCAGGGCATGCAGTTGTAATCGATGTGCGAGCGCTGGCCGGCGATCTCTTCGGCGACCATGACGCCTTCGTCTTCAGCCTTGTGGGCAAGCATGGGCCCGCGCACGACGTCGCCGATCGCGTAGACGCCGGGAGCCGCCGTGGCACACTGGGTGTTGACGGGAATGAAGCCCCGCTCGTCGGTCTTGAGGCCGATCGCTTCGAGGTTGAGCTTTTCGGTGTTGGGGATGCGGCCGATCGAAATGATCATGCGGTCGCACTCAAGCTTCTGGCCGGCTCCCTGTGCGTCGGTGTAGCTGACCGTGACGCCGTTGCGTCCTTTCTTGATTTCGTTGATGGTGATGCCGAGCACGATGTTGACGCCCTGCTTCGGGAAGAGCTTGCCGGCCTCCTTGGCAATGCTTTCGTCACTGGCTGCCAGGAAGGTGGGCATCGATTCGAGGATCGTGACCTCCGAGCCGAGCCGGCGCCAGACGGAGCCGAGTTCGAGGCCGATGACGCCGGCGCCGATGACGCACAGGCGTTTCGGGACGCTTTCGAACTTGAGGCCGCCTTCGTTGTCGCAGATGACGACGTTGTCCACCTCCACGTCCGACATGTGGCGTGCTTTCGAACCGGTCGCGATGATGACGTTGGCGGCCACGACCTCTTCGTCGCCAGTGGCGGTGCCGATGTTCACCTGGTAGCCGTCATCGGTACGCCCGACGAACGATCCGTGCCCCTTGAGCAGCGTGATGTGGTTTTTGCGGAAGAGCATCTTGATGCCGCTGGTCATGCGCGTGACGACGTCGGCCTTGCGCTTGATCATCTGCTTGACGTCCATGGTGACGTCGCTGGCGGTGATGCCATGCTCCGCGTACTGGTTTTTCACCCGTTCGTATGCTTCCGAGGAGGCCACGAGCGCCTTGAGCGGAATGCAGCCGGCGTTCAGGCAGGTTCCGCCGAGGCGGGGCTCGCCGTCCGGGTCGTCGTAGGCTTTGGATTCGCAGCAGGCGACGCTGAAGCCGAGCTGGGCAGCGCGGATTGCGGCGATGTAGCCGCCGGGTCCGGCGCCGATGACAAGCACATCGTATTTCTTGATCATGGTCTTTTCAAGGGTTTAAAGGTCGAACAGCAGTCGTGACGGGTCTTCGATGGCCTCTTTCATGGCGACGAGACCCAGCACGGCTTCCCTGCCGTCGATGATCCTGTGGTCGTACGAGAGCGCAAAATAGTTCATCGGCCGGATGACGATCTGGCCGTTCTCCACTACAGGGCGCTCCTTGGTGGCATGGATGCCGAGGATGGCCGATTGCGGCGGATTGATGATGGGCGTCGAGAGCATCGAGCCGAAGGTGCCGCCATTCGAGATCGAGAAGGTGCCGCCGGTAAGTTCCTCAAGCGAGAGCTTGCCTGCCTTTGCCTTCTCACCATAAACGGCGATCTGCTTTTCGATGTCGGCGAAGCTCATCTGGTCGATATTGCGCAGCACCGGCACGACAAGGCCGCGTGGCGAACCGACGGCAATGCCGATATCGAAGTAGCCGTGGTAGATGATGTCGGTGCCGTCGACCGAGGAGTTCAGGACCGGGTACTTGCGAAGCGCATGTACGGCCGCCTTGACGAAGAAGGACATGAACCCGAGCTTGACGCCGTGCTCCTTCTCGAACTTGTCTTTGTAGCGGTTCCGCAGCTCGATGACCGCCTGCATGTTGACCTCGTTGAAGGTGGTCAGGATGGCGTTGGACTGCTGGGACTGCAGCAGGCGCTCGGCGATGCGGGCGCGCAGGCGTGACATCGGCACACGCTCTTCCGGCCGGCTGTCGAGCAGTGAGGTGTCCATGACGGCCTCGACGGTCGGCAGGGAGGGTCTGGCGGAGAACTCGGGCCCCATCGGGGTCCAGGAGGGCGATGTGGCGACGACCGGCGCTGCGTATGCGGCCGTGGCAACCGGCGCGGTCGGCGCGGCCGGAATGGCGCCGCCTGAAAGCGTGGCGAGCACATCACCTTTCGTGATGCGGCCTCCCCTGCCGGTGCCGGTAATCGCGCCGGCAACCAGGTTCTTCTCCTCGATCAGCCTTGCGGCCGCAGGCATCGGCGCCATCGACGGACCGCCGACGAGCGGCTGCACCGGCTGGGGCTGCGTGCGGGGCGCGGGAGGAGGGAGGGGCTCGGCGGCCCTGGCCGGAGCCGGAGGAGCCGGAGGAGCCGCAGGGGCCGGTGCTGGTACCGGCGCCGGCTCGGGAACCGGGGTCGGCGGAGGGGCAGGCGTTGCGGCTGCCGTGGCTTCGGTGTCGATCGATGCCACCGACTGGCCCGAAACGACACTGTCGCCGTCGACTGCCGTTATCGCCGAAAGCACGCCCGAAGCGGGGGCGGGCACTTCGAACACGACCTTGTCGGTCTCGATTTCAAACAGGGTTTCATCCTGGACGACGGGGTCGCCCGGCTGCTTGCGCCAGCCGAGCATGGTTGCCTCGGCTACGGACTCCGAAAGCGGGGGTATTGTTACGTCGACGATTGCCATACCAGATCCTTGGTGCCTTGAGTTTGGTTTATTTGCTGATGACGGTTCCCTGCAGCTTGCCGAAAGCCGCATCAAGGAGGGCTTTCAGCTGCTCGGTATGCTTGGAATAGTAGCCGACGGCGGGCGATGCCGAAGCCGGGCGGCCAGCGTAGCCGAGCTTCTGGCCCGGCTTCATGAGGTCCATCAGGTACTGGAGCATGAACATCCAGTAACCCTGGTTCTGCGGTTCGTCCTGCGACCAGACGATCTCCTTGAGTGCCGGGTAGCGGCTGAGTTCAGCCTTGAGGGTCTTCTGCGGGAACGGGTAGAGCTGCTCCATCCTGATGATCGGAACATCCTTCTTGCCGTTCTCCTTGCGGCGGGCCAGGAGGTCGTAGTAAACTTTGCCCGAGCAGAGGACGGCGCGGGTTACCTTCTCCGGGCGTATCGTGTCGTCGCCGATGACGGTCCTGAAGGTTCCCTCGGTGAGGTCCTCGAGCGGTGAAACGGCCTCCTTGTGGCGGAGCACCGACTTTGGCGTGAGGATCACGAGCGGCTTACGGATCGTGCGGATCATCTGTCGCCGTATCAGGTGGAAGATCTGCGCCGGGTTGGTCGGCTGGCAGACCTGGATGTTGTCGTCCACGCAGAGCTGCAGGAATCGTTCGGGCCGCGCGGAGGAGTGCTCGGGGCCCTGTCCTTCATACCCGTGCGGGAGCATCATGACGAGCCCCGACGACAGGCCCCACTTGACCTCGGCCGAGGTGATGAACTGGTCGATGACCACCTGGGCGCCATTGACGAAGTCGCCGAACTGCGCCTCCCAGATGACCAGGGTGTTCGGCTCGGCAATCGAGTAGCCGTATTCGAAGCCGAGCACGGCCTCTTCGGAGAGCACCGAATCGATGACCGTGAAGGGTGCCTGGTTGTCGGCGATGTTCTGCAGCGGGATGTAGGCGCCCATGTCCCAGCGCTCGCGGTTCTGGTCGTGCAGCACGGCATGGCGGTGCGAGAAGGTGGCGCGGCCGGAGTCCTGGCCGGTGATGCGCACCGGGTAGCCACCCGAAACGAGGGACGCGAAGGCAAGGTGCTCGCCCATGCCCCAGTCGAGCAGCATCGCCCCTTCGCCCATGGAGGCGCGGTCGCGCACCACTTTCTCGACCAGCGGATGCAGCTTCATGTTGAGCGGTATCGAGGTGATACGCTCCGAGAGCCGCTTGAGTTCGGGGGCCGGCACGCCGGTTTCGGCATCGTCGGTCCAGGTCCGGTTGCGGAAAGGCCGCCAGTCGACGGCGTACTTGTTCATGGCGTTCGAAAGCACCGGGTCGACTTTGTGCCGGCCGGCGTCCAGCGCCTGGCGGTACTCCCTGATGAGCCCGTCGCCAAAAGCGTCGTCGGTGCTGCCCTGGGCCTTGAGCCGGTCGGCGTAGAGCTGGCGGGTGCCGGGATGCCCACCGATCTTCTTGTACATGAGCGGCTGGGTGATCGACGGCGTATCCTGTTCGTTGTGGCCGTGCTTGCGGAAGCAGACGATATCGATGGCCACGTCGTGGTGGAAGGTCTGGCGGTACTCGAGCGCCAGGCGGACGGCGAGGATCACCGCTTCCGGGTCGTCGCCGTTGACGTGCAGCACCGGGGACTTGATGATCTTGACCGCGTCGGTGCAGTAGATCGACGAACGGGCGTCGCGGGGGTCCGAGGTGGTGAAGCCGATCTGGTTGTTGATGACGATGTGCACCGTGCCGCCCGTGCCGTAGCCGCGGGTCTGCGAGAGGTTCAGCGTCTCCATGACGACACCCTGGCCGATGAATGCGGCGTCGCCGTGCACGAGGATCGGGAGCACCTGGCAGCCTTCGGCGTCGCCGCGGCTCTCCTGGCGGGCCTTGACCGAACCTTCGACTACCGGGTCGACGATCTCGAGGTGCGAAGGGTTGAACGCAAGCGAAAGGTTGACCGGGCCGGACGGGGTCGAGACGTCGCTCGAGAATCCCATGTGGTATTTCACGTCGCCGGAAGGCAACTCGTCGCCATGCTTGCCCTCGAACTCCGCGAAGAGGTCGGCCGGGCTCTTGCCGAGGATGTTCACCAGGACGTTCAGGCGGCCGCGGTGGGCCATGCCGATCACCACCTCTTCCACGCCGTAGGACCTGGCCGAGCGGACGAGCTCGTCGAGCGCGGCGATGAAGCTCTCACCACCCTCGAGCGAGAAGCGCTTCTGGCCGACGTAGCGGGTGTGCAGGAAGCGTTCGAAACCTTCCGCAGCCGTCAGGCGCTCGAGGAGGTGCTTCTTTTCGTCGACGGTGAAATCGGGTTTCGAGCGGATCGACTCGAGCTTCTGCTGCCACCACCGCTTGCGGTTGCCGTCGGTGACGTACATGTACTCGATGCCGATCGTACTGCAATAGGTCTCACGAAGGTTCTGGAGCAGTTCGCGCAGGCTCATCGACTCCTTGCCGAAACCGGTGTCGCTGGTGTTGAACACGGTCTCCATGTCGGCGTCGGAGAAGCCGTAGAAGGAGGGTTCGAGGTCCGGCAACTGGGGTCGCTGCTGGCGCTTCAGCGGATCGAGGTCGGCCCAGTGCGTGCCGAGCGAACGATACGCCGCAATCAGTTTCTGGACTGCCACCCGCTTCCTGCCGAGGTCAGTGTCCGCCCCATAGGCGAGGACCTGGCGGATGGGGCCGCTCTTTGCCCGCTCGGCGAACGAGGCAACCACGGGGGCATGTGCCACATCACGGGCATCGCTGCCGTCACCGGCAGGAACATGCTGCATGGCGTCGAACCAGCTCCGCCAGTTGTCGGGCACCGAAGACGGGTCGTTAAGGTAGGCTTCGTAAAGCTCTTCGATGTACGGGGCATTGCCGCCGTAGAGATAAGAGTTGCGCTGGTATTGCGACATCCTGGACATGGTCACTTGGCCGTAAGCAGGTTAAGATGGCAACCCTCTCCGGCTGACTGTACCATGACAGGAATACCGCGGGGCGACGAATAACGATTGTTAATCCATAAGAGGGACAGAAGATAGGAATCTACACGAAAAATCCTGCCGACTGCTCCATCAAGACTGGGAAAGATAGCATTTTTCACAGAAAACAGACAGCGGATATTTGCCAAATCTTCATCTCCTGAAGTTCAAAGCCTTGCAGAAGTGGCCATTCGGCGGCGCGAAGCATTGGCCAACGGGGTAAGGCGGGCAATGAGGAACCTGCCGGCGCGGTCGATGATGGCGAAAACCACGCCGCAGCTCTGACTGGCCATGGATTATCGCGTTAATTCTTCCTCAACAGGCCGTGATCGACTATTTGCTGAAAGTGCTCAACCATGGACTCCTGCAGCGGACGATAGGCCAACCCCAATTCGCGGACGCCCCTGCTGTTGTCGCCGATCCAGGGGATGTTGACATTGCGGGCGATCATTTTCCTTGTTGTCGATTTTACCATTATCGGGAAAAACAGCCACACCAGCCACTTGGGCAGTGCCCATCGGGGAATGGGAAAATCCTTGCCGTACACCGGCAGCAGTGCCGCCGCCATCTCCATGAAATCGGAATTATGGCCGGACACGATATACCGCCCCGCGGCTTCAGGAGTAAAGCCCGCCTTGAAGTGCGCTTCGGCGAGGTCACGGACATCCACCACGCCCATACCCCAATGCGATCCACCAAACCTCATGGTGCCGTCGCCAAAAAGCTTGACGATACTGAAACTCTCCGAGGTCGCGAACGGATTGATACCGGGACCGATGACCATCGAGGGATTGAGCATGACCAGATCCCAACGATGTTGCCTGCCCTGGATCTCCCAGGCCTCTTTTTCGGCAAGGGTCTTGGAATACGGATACGGCTGATGGTCGATGGAGGAGCTGGTATTCCAGATGTCTTCCGTAAACATGCCATTCGGGGTATTTTTGATATCGGCATTGTCTCCACTGATGGCGACGATGCTGCCGGTCACGACGACCCGCTTGACCGTCGGCGTCCGGTTGGCCTGCTCCAGCACGTTGCGGGTGCCGAGTTTGGCGGGCTCGACGAGTTCCTTCTGCGGATCCTTGACATTGATCTTGAAGGGTGAGGCCGTATGGAACACCAGTTCGCAGCCCTGCATGGCCTCGGCATAGGAGCCGTCGTCGAGAAGGTCCGCCGTGAAGAACCTGATCTTCCCCGGTGCATTTTCCTGCAACCTGTTGAGGTATTTCAGCTTTTCCGCGTTCTGTGCATCGCGCACGGTTGCGTGGACCGTGAACCCTTCGTCAAGAAGCTTCTTGACAATCCTGCCTGCGACATAGCCTGTAGCCCCGGTTACCATCACCGGGCTTTGTCTGTTGATCATGGTAGGGTTACGCCGTTAAAAAGGTTACTGTTGGCATGTGTGACCGATCGCCATAGGGATATCCCGCCATCAATACAAGATAACATAACTGGATGGGTATGCCATTTCAGGATGGCTATGAGGAGTGAAGCAAATCCAGGGTGCTACCTGAAACAGGATCAGTTTCATCAAGAGCAGACAGGACAGTCGGGAGCTCGGCGAACTTGGATCCTGCGGAACGATGCCGTGAGCGCGTCGAAGGTGAGAAGGGCGTTGGCAAGAGGCGTGCCGATACCGAGGAGGTACTTGACCGCTTCGATGGCCTGTATCGAGCCAATAACGCCGGGAAGTGCGCCAACGGGGCCTTGCGGTGTGGCGCTGTCCATGATGCCATCTTCATGGAAAACACAACGGTAGCAGGCAGTACTTCCAGGTATGACCGTCATGGTCTGTCCGTGGAAATTACGGATGCCGGCATGGGAGTATGCTTTGCCGGCATTATGGCAAACGCGGGCAATCAGGAATTTCGACTCGAAGTTGTCGGTTGCATCGACCACGAAATCATAGTGTGAGAGAATGTCGGGAGCATGCTCTTCGGTCAACCTGAACGGATAGGGTTCAACAGTGATATCGGGATTGAGTGAGCAAATGCGTTGCTGCGCCGAACCGGTCTTCATGCTACCAAGTGAGGATGTGGTATGGAGAATCTGGCGCTGGAGGTTCGAGAGGTCGATCGTATCACCATCCATGATGCCAAGGGAGCCAACACCGGCAGCTGCAAGGTAGAGCGCTACCGGCGAACCCAGCCCCCCCGCACCGATGACGAGCACTTTTGATGCGAGCAGTTTCTCCTGGCCCATTTCGCCGATCTCGGGAAGCACCAGATGGCGCGCGTAACGTTTGCGCTGGCTATCGTTCAACGGCATGCGACCTCCTCTTGCAGGATCGGCCCATTGAAAGCCGGATCCCAGTTCTTGAAAACAGGTTCAATCTCCTTCGACCTCAGCGCATGGCAGAACTCCTCAGCGTTCCGGTTATCAGAAACCTCGAACTGCGTGGCACCTGCCCCATCAGGGCTATGATAGCCGCCGACCGTCGTTCTGCTCGCAATGCTCATTCGTGTAATGCCGAGCCCGGCCATGCCATCGCGGAAGGCCGGCTTTTCCCGGGTTGAGAGTACAAGGTCCACATCAGGCATGCCGACCCTGAAGGCGAAGATCATCCTGGCAAGAAAACGATCATCGACCGGCCAAGCCGGCTGGTAACCGCCCTCTTGCGGGCGGATGCGAGGAAATGAGACCGAGATCCCTGCCTTCCAGTAGGTTTGGCAAAGGTGCCTGACGTGACGTGCAAGTGCAAGTGCTTCGGCAACCGGTTCTGAAAGCCCGAGCAGCGCGCCAATCCCCACACTCCTGATGCCACCTTGCAGTGCACGTTCCGGGATTTCGAGCCGTTCAAGGAAGTCCTTCTTCGGACCCCAGCGGTGAAGTTCCCGATAGTTTTCGGGGTCGTAGGTTTCCTGATAGATCGTTATGCCGGTACACCCGCATTCCGCAAGAGCCCGGTACTCGGCCACCGTCATGGGAAAAGCTTCGACGGAGACTCGGGGCATGATCTTTGCGGCTGCATCTACCGCCCGGCACAGGTAGCTGAACCCGGCCGCTCCAGTACGTTCACCGGTCAGGAGCAGCACGTCGCCGATACCCAAAGACCTCATGGCGGCCAGCTCTTTTTCGATTTCGTTAGACTCGAGCCGACGGCGGGATGTCTTTCGATCAGAGGCAAAGCCACAATAAACGCAGCCGCTTGAACAGAAATTAGAGAGGTAAAGCGGCGCATAAAGCGACATGACGCGCCCGAACCGTCGCAAGGTGGCAGCCTGCGCCTCGGCGGCAAGCTGCTCGAGCGACACTGCGTCTCCTTGATCGAGCATCGGAACGATGTCCGACGAAAGTTGTTCGTCCGTCAGCCAGGCTGGCAGCGCGTTCCTCATGGGGTGCCGAGGAATGAGGTCAGAGGACTGGTGGCGACAGCCGTACCAGATTTCGGCATGATACCGGCGATCCTTGCCTGACGGCCAGCATCGACCGCGCGAGCAAAGGCCCCTGCCATAGCGGCCGGGTCACGCGCTACGGCGACAGCGCTGTTGACGAGCACTGCGTCACATCCCATCTCCATAGCAGCACAGGCTTCCGATGGAGAGCGAAGACCTGCATCGATGATGACAGGAATGCCGCTTTCACGGATGATGATACTCACCATTCCTGCCGTCGAAAGCCCCTGGCCGCTGCCGATAGCCGAACCGAGCGGCATGACAGAAGCGCAACCGACATCTTCGAGCCGCTTGGCGAGCACAGGATCGGCAGGGATATAGGGCATGACGAGAAACCCTTCCGATGCGAGAACTCTGGAGGCCTCGTAGGTTTCGATCGGATCGGGCATCAAATGAAGCGGATTAGGATGGATTTCGACCTTGACGAAGAGACTTCCGGAGAGCTCCCTGGATATGTGAGCCGCCCTTACCGCCTCTTTTGCCGTAGCCGCCCCGGAGGTGTTCGGCATCAGTGTGAGCCCCTTGATTTCCGAAAGGGGTCCGAATAGGTCGTCTTCAGCCTGATCGCGGTTGAATCGCCGCAGCGCGACTGTCACCAGTTGCGTGCCGGACGAGCGCACCGCATCAATCATGGCGCGAGTGCTGCTGAATTTGCCCGTCCCGAGGATCAGACGGGATGAGAGGCCATATCCACCTAACTGAAATAAATCCATGATCAAGTTTTATTGAAAACAAGCGGGCTGCCGGCGGTCATCCACCCCCTGCAAATACAAGCACGTCAACCTGATCGCCCTTCCGGAGTATGTGCGCCGATCGGTCGTCTGGCCTGATGACCAGTTCGTTGACCACTACGGCCACCTGCCGACGGTCGGCACCATCAATGGCGAGAAGGTCGGTGATCGACGATCCGTCAGGGATCTCCCGCGGTTGACCGTTCAACTCGATGCGAATCATGGGCATGTCATCTTGTTTCGGAGACAGGGTTACTGTTCGAGGGTGTGCAATGCTAAGAATACGTGCGCCCTTAAAGCATGAAAGCTACCAGATGTCTTGCCCAGTTGCAAGTACCGCAATACCGGTACCCATCATGAAGTTTATGGTCCGGGGTGGCCTGTTGAACCTGTCGGTTGCCGGCAGAGGTCATTGCGTTGCAATTACCTCTGAAAATAAGTATCGTGCCTGAAAATCGAACCCATGAAAAAGCCTTTGAAACAACTTCCCCGGATCATGGTCGTCAGCAGCGGCAATGAACACCTGGAGAACAGAGGCCTCGCGATGCAGCAGGCGAAAGCGATAGCCCGATCGGAACCAGTCATGTTCCAACTGCGTGAAAAAGGGATCGAAGCCGCTCACCTGTTCCATCTCGCCTGCAACATCAGAACAGTGCTCGAGGACTGCGACTCCCTGCTCCTCGTCAACGAAAGGGCAGATATCACCCTTGCGTCACATGCCGACGGAATTCACCTACCTGAATCTTCCTGCCCTGCAGTCAGCATCAGGAAGGCCTTTCCGGGAGTGCTCTCAGGACAGAGTGTCCACAGCCTTCAGTCCGCCATGGATGCCGCAAAATCCGGAATCGATTACCTGCTGTTCGGCCCCGTGTTCGCGACCCCTTCCAAACAGGCGTTCGGCCCGCCACAGGGCCTTAATGAACTTGAAAAAGTGTGCCGATCGGTGACGCTGCCGGTCTTCGCCGTCGGCGGCATCACCCCCGAAAGAAGCCTGGCCTGCATCGAGAATGGCGCTTGGGGCATAGCGGCCATCAAGCCCTTCCTCAACATAAGCCTCCTGCCCGAGACGATCGAATCATTCAGGTCATACCTGCCCACATGAAACAACTTAAACCGCAGTCTAAAATTCGGGGTCCACTCTCCAGAAGCCCTCAGTCAATAAACAAAGGCAAGCCCTTGCGTGTATCCCCGTAATCGGTCACCTCAAAAGTGGAAATTCTGGCGTCACGGAGGTGTGCTAATATTGTTACCGCTATCCATAAATGCGCGGTATGTAGCCGAAACGACAAAACCCGTTGCTTTCAATCCCAAACAGCCCCGCGTCGCCCCAGACACGGTATCAACCAACGCTGGGCCCGACCCATTGATCCCGTCCACTGAGCAGTCGTATCCTGCTTCATGATGGTTTCCAGCCAGCCCTCCGGTGTTTCTATCGCCATAACCTGCTCGCAGTACGCCGGGTACGGCTTCATCCTCTCAATGAATCCATTACGGGCTACAACTTCACATCAATGCCGGCAAGCACCGTATGCTGCTTGCCATTCTGCTGGATTCTGCCTTGGTAGCCGAGGAAGCCAGAGGCCACGCGACCGATCTTAGCGTAGTTCAGCCGCCCACCGAAGTTGAATACGTCGCGGCCGATCATGGTGGTGGAACCTTGAATCATGCGGCCCAGTAGCGTGACCTGGGTGGAGTGGTCACGGTCGCCGAGCAACAACGAATAGCCTAGGTCCATGGAGAGCCACAGCGTCCCGTACGGTTTAACCAGGGGCACCGATTTCCAGCGGAAACCGACGCCAGGCTCGAACTGGTTCAGCATACTTTGCGATACCTTCAGGTTGAAAATCCGGGCCTCTGATTCATCGAATGCATCGGTTTTCTGCCAGCGGCAGCTCAGCGAAGCGTAGGGGGCGATACTCCAGCCGCTCTCATGCGTGTACTTCCGTATCACGTTCAACGCCATCTCAATGCCTTGCGACTTATAGTCGCTTTGCCCTACCGGCAGTCTGGCGGTACCAGCGGTACCGGCGATCTCATGCCGCGACAGCGTCTGACCCATCCATGCAAACTGCCCACTTCCTTCCAGCAACCAGTCTTCCCATGATCTAGAACCGAAGATACCCAAATGCATCGAATCGGCCAGACCGTTGTCTGCTGAGGTGGTGGTGTTCAGGTCGGTGCGAGATAGGCCTGCGGCGAGGCCGAACTGTGCGGTGTTCTGGTTGACCAGGTCAATACCGAACCAAGCGCCGGTGGTAACAGCGTGGGCGGGTTGGGAAGCTGATCCCAAATCGAGCGAGGCATCGCCGTAGATCGGCACAACCCAAACCGCCGCAGCCTTCGTGGCTGAGATATTCGCGCCTCCCTGGCCTTGGCCACCCAACAGCGTGATGGCCGGATCCGATGCGGCATTGCCAGGGACGGACGACGCCGTCGCCAGATGTTGGCGAAGCCCCTTTCCCATATGGTCCATGGTGACGAAGCGCGACCATGTGGCGTTGGCGAACGACCCGGCAGTACGGGGTTCGATGGTAGCGACGATATTGCCAAGGTTCAGCAGGCCCCAGCCGTAAACCGGGTCCACGCCAGGTTCACCAAGGTCAGTCGCGGTCTGGAGCACCATCTGCACCACTTCAGGGCTGGTAGCCTTCGGGAAAATCTCGTAGGTCACCGCGACGGTGCCCGTGACATGCGGAGTGGCCATCGAAGTGCCACTCTGACTCCCGTATTGATTACTTTGCATTGATGACCATATCGCAGTATCGGATCCATTGTTTCCAATTCCGCCCGGTGCTGATATACTCCATTCCGCCCCAACTCCAGCTTTGTTGGAATACCATGTTATTTTCCTGTCAGGTCCTACGGCCACAACGGCAATCCAATAGGGTTGAAGTTCGGGAAAGTAATAGGGCAAACCGGCGGGTAATGCCGGTTGTGACTGGGAACTGTTGCCTGCGCCCAACACGAGTACGCTTCCTGATGCCGTGGTGTTGCGATAAGCTTGCAACATGCCAGGATATTGGCTTTGAAACATCTCGGCGGTTAAGCCATCAAAGAACTCACCGAGTATCCAGGAATTATTGAACACCTGGACCCCATTGCTGAGGCCAAATGCATAACTGGAGGCAGTGTTTGCATCGAATATGTGATAGTCGACATTGCCATTTGCATCAATTGCTCCGGAAATAACATTGATTCCCACCATCCCGCTCTTTGTCGCCACACCGACGTTTTTCCCTACTGCAATACCGGCCACATGGGTACTGTGGTAGTCGGTGTTGCCCGGCTCATAAGGTGTTCCGTAGCTGTTGTAGGTCGCGATGACCCTATCGCTGAATTCCGGATGGTTGACATAGATGATATCGTCGACTACCCCCACGACGATCCCATTGCCTGTAAACCCGGCCTCAACAGCGCGATCATGGCCAATCATGCGGAGGCCCCAGAGTTGCTCGGGAGTTGGCGCAGTTGTTGTGAGCGGAATATCTGTGGCGAGGGCACTGAATGCAATCATGGTGAGGGCGAATCCGCTGAACACAATCCTCAACACCAGACGGAAGAAATGCTTTGACATCTAATATGGCTGAATGGTAATAATTATCATACACCGAGCATAATACTTAAATACTGCTGTATTGAGGCCATGCAATGACTGGCTCTTGATAATTAATTACATACTTATGAGTCGCTTTCTGTTCTCTTGGTTGTGGTGAAGTCGTGACCGAGCGGATTGTCATGTGCTGTTAGGTTTGATGGGTACGCAATTTATCGGCAGGAATAAGTCACAACGAGTTTTGAAAAACAATCACCGTATTTCTTGGTATTGGCACTTCATCAATCGATAGCATCGCTGACAGGAGAAACGGCTGGTAACACAGAAAGGCGGCATCAGGTACTGTGGGCATCAGAGAGCAAGTCTGGCTGAGCTAACGCCCCAAACATGGACGTCACGGCGATGTGTTCTACCCCTCAACATCTTAGTGGTATCGTACGACATCCTTGCACGGACATAGACTACGCCCCCCGCCCGCCGCTGAACCAACCGCAGCGCCCGCCTCGTTAATTTCCTCTCCGGTGCATTCAAATCCTGCTTTTTCGATAGCTTTCAGCCGCTCCTCAGGCGTTTCGGTCGCCATGATCTGCTCGCGGAACGCCTCATCCGTCTTCATCTTCTCGATGAACGCCTTTGCCTGTTCTACTGACATGAGGACATCCTTGGGGTTGAATGAAAAATCTTCTCGAGTAACATCGTCACTCCAGGTTTATGGCAAAATCGGCCATAGGTACCAGCAGGCCCGTTCATGCGCTTTTTGCAGGACGCACAACCCATGCACCCGAACCCATAAGTTCCAGCACCGAGTCATGGTAATCAACCAGGTTCGGACGATGACCAACACTGATGAAGGTCATCCCGGATCCTAACATGTACTCGTAGAGCCTGGCTTCATTATGCACGTCGAGGGCGCTGGTGGCTTCGTCGAGAATAGCATAGCGGGGTTGGGTGAGTAGCAGCCGTGCAAAGGAAAGCCGCTGCTGCTCGCCCAATGACAGGAATTCACCCCATGGCTGGACGGCATCGAGTCCCCCCACGCGTTCCACCAACCCGGAAAGATTCACCTGGTCAAGGGTCACAAGAAAAACTTCGTCGCTTACCGGTCCGCTCTGGCCAGGATAGATCAACTGGTCCCTGAGCGAACCGAGGATCATGTACGGCCGTTGCGGAAGGAAAAGAATCTGTTCCACCGGAGGCCGGTGAACCACCCCGCTACCGACAGTCCATAATCCTGCGAATGCCCTCAGAATAGAGCTTTTACCGGCTCCACTCGGCCCGACTATGATCAACCCGCCACCTGAGGGCACTTCCGCCGTCGCATCAACAAGGAGCGTCTGCTCCCCATGCGGCGTCATGAGTGTGACGTTTTCAAGGGCAAGTCGGCCGGTCTCGTTCATTCCGATCCGGGATGAAACGGGCAACGAATCACCAGAAAGCGTTAAAGATTCTCCTGCAGATTGGAGCAGCGCCTCTTTGAAGGACTGCAAACGGGTTATTCCTGCCGCAAACTGGCTGAGGCTTTCCATTTTCGAGACAATGATCGTCAACGAGGCCAACACTGCAGAGAAAGCGGTTGCTGCCTGGGTGATAACTCCAAATTTAATCTGTTGATCGAAGTAAAGCGGTGCCATGACGGCAAAAGGCAGGACCTGAATAAAATATTGATAACCGTAAGTGAAAAAGGCAAGATTCCTCTGCCATTTGATCAGGTTTTGGAAGTTGATCACCGCGCGATCGAATCTGGAGAGGACATGATCATTCTCCTGTTGTTCTCCTCGATAGAATGCGATGGACTCGGTATTGTTGCGAACATGGACCAGCCCGTACCTGAAATCCGCCTCACTCCTGAGCTGCAGAAAATTCAGCCCAACCAGTTTCTTGCCGAACAGGGCAACAACTATAGTGCCTATCACAGCATAGGTGACCAGGATATACACCAACAGCCGTGAAATACTCCACAGCACGGCAATAAACGCCAAGAGCTGGATCAGGGCGTTCAGTATTTCAATGAAAAAATCGAGACTGGTCGACGTGAATGAGTTGATATCCTGCGAGATACGCTGATCGGGGTTGTCGATTTCAGGTTCATCGTTGATCTGGTAGTAGGCACGGTTGCCGAAGTAACCGGAAAGGTAATGCGTTGTCAACCACTGGCGCCAGTTAATGCCGAACAAACGTCGTACATAATCGAAAAGCGCGCTCACCGGCGTAGCGACAACAAACACGACAAGGCAGACGAGCAGGCTATGGTTGAAATCCGAAAGGTCTCGTTCGGCCAGGGCAGTCATAAAATCCCTGACGGCATAACTGATGGTAAGGTTCATCCCGGTGAACCCTACCAGAAGCAAGGCGAGGGCCATGGTCAGCAGTCGAGCCCTCCTTTTTTCGTCACCGAACCAGTAGGGTTTTGAAATATGCCAGAAACTGCTCCAAAGCTTCAAGTCGAATATATTAACCTGGCTCTGTACGTCACGGTCCATAAGTTTTAGGCTGAGGGATTGAGAATCCAATAGCAAGGCAAAGCACCTGCTTTCCTGTTAAATGTACACTTCCATGGCGGATAACCATTCGAATCACCGTAATTATAAAGTCAAGCAATAACTCCATTGACAAAACAAAAAACGGCTACATTACAGCCGACCCTATGACTTTCAATATTTCCTGACTTCACCAAATGTCGCCGAAATCGCACCCTCTGAAAAATAAGTCATCATTTTTCAGAGGCTAAGTCTTTTCGGATTCTTGGTATTGGCTCTTCATCAGCCGATAGCATCGATGGCTGTATGGATAAGATGGGAATCACGAAAGGCGGTTTATGACCGTTCCGGTATCGCACAGGCAAGTCTGGCAGAGAATACGCCCCATGGATGGGGGTTACCGAGGGGTGGTCAGAAAATCAACATTGCCCTAGGCAAGTCGTCCACACCATCTTCCGTGGGGCTTGCCCCCTCCCACCACCTGGCGTACGTCCTCAGCGGCATCATTTATCTCTTCGCCAGTGCACTCGAATCCCGCTTCTCCGATTGCTTTCAGCCGTTCCTCCGGCGTTTCGATTGCCATGATCTTTTCACGGAACGCTTCATCCGTCTTCATCTTCTCGATGAACGCTTTTGCGTGTTCTACTGACATGAGGAATCTCCTTGGGGTTGATTAATTGAGTAACGCGATACTGGGTCTATGTCCTGAAACACCTCCACATTTCGGGAGCCACGGTTCGAGCTTGATACCGAAACGGTTTACGACCACTCCGACACACGGCAAGTCGGGCAGAGAATCCACCCCTGGAACGGGGAGTTCTAGAGGTATTATCAACAGGCCAAGGTCATTTACGAAATAGATGGCATGAAGCGAACACTAGCCCCCATACCGTTCATCATAAATGCCCCTGCAGTCACGTCCGTGGTCACCTCAGTGATTTCGTTAATTTCTTCTCCGGTGCACTCGAATCCTGCTGCTCCGATGGCTTTCAACCGCTCCTCCGGCGTTTCAATCGCCATGATCTTTTCAAAGAATGCTTCATCCGTTTTCATCCTCTCGATGAACGCTTTTGCCTGTTCTACTGACATGGAGCCTTCCTGGCTTTGGATTGTATTGATCTTGGAATACACACAAAACTACTGCACCAATATCTTGGGAAAGAAAACCCGCCTTGATCAGGCACTCGAAGATGGCCGAAGAACAAGATGTGATGATCTGAACGCATAGGTGTCAAAACAGCAGGGCAACAGCCGTTTCCTCACGAAGTTCATCTGCTTGGTCGCCGTATGATGGGTGTTGAAGATTCCTTTCGGGCGCTCTTCAGCAATCGGGTTTGCGGCATGTCGGCGAACAGCCTCGGCCGCTACGATCGGGCCGAGCCCATTGGCCGTTCGAAGGGATGGATCGACGTAGAGGCTTCGGTAACAGAGTGCGTCATGGACTACCGGTGAACGCAGAAGGCTCATCCAGGCAACGATCTTACCGTCATGACGCAATCCGACGCTGAGTTCCGGCACCAGATGTTCTTCTTCAGCGAAAGGCGAAAGGCCCTGTGGAATGTCATCTGAATTCAGGCGTACGTGAAGACCTGCCCGATCTGCTTCGGTCAGTTGATCAAACGTTACCAGCTCATAATCGCTTGGGAGTTGAGGGACTCGTTTAAGCCAGTCCCCATCAACCATATCCTTGATCCAAAACAAGGACTCCTCCATAAAGAGCTGAGGACTTCCCCACCCTGCCGAAGCGAGGAGTCGCTCGAAGGCCTCGAAAGATTCGAGTTTGGGAGTATACTCGGTCTGGATGGACGAATAGCCCGAGTCTCGAGCGGCAGTTTCCAGGGATGCTATCAACAACTTGCCGATTCCCTTGTGCTGCCAGAGCAGATTGCTGAAAACGGAACGGAGCAACAGGCGCTTCTGACCCGTCGCGTTGCCGTCGTCCCTCGGTCGCATTGGTTCTGCCAGAACCAGGCCGACCGGCCGGCCGTCAGCACGGGCAACCAACGCCACCACGCCCTCATTATCCGCCGGGCCATTGCCGGCAGTTTCAAGGAGTTCACGGCAGGATTTGAAAGTAAGGTATGCCAGCTCGGCGGCCTCGCCCGCCTGCAATCGGTCGACGATGACGGATGCCGACGGCGAATACGGGGTTGCAAACAGTTGCTCCCAGGAAGCGGCAGGCAAAATTGACGGCAAGGAAGGCATGCCTATTTGACCTCCTCTTGATACCCCACGCTCCTGCGCCTTGAGGCCAACGCCGCTGCGCCCGAAAGTGCGAGCACACTGAAGAGCAACATGATGAGAAAATTGGTGTTCCGTTCGCTGTAGATCTCATCCTCGGGAACGGAAGCGATGACGAGGAACTTGTCGACAAAACGGTACATGAAAAGGCTGGACTGCCCCTTTACTGTGGCCGTAAACTCCCCTTCCGAACCGTTGAATGCTTTTTCGGGGAATCCGTATGCCGTCAGGCCCTGACCGAGATGCTTTCCGTCGAAGGTGCTGAGTAGCCTACCGTCGAAATCAGCAATCATGGCCTGCCCCTTCGCACCAATCCGCCACTCCCTGGCGACTTTGCTGATATCGGCAGTCTGCATGACGCGTTCGAGCCGTTCAGGCTTGAAGCCGACCTGGACGATTCCCGGCTGGTCGAGGCGAGCAACCCCGGCATACTGGAACAGGGTCTGGTCGACACCCTTGGGTTGCGGTTTCTGCGCGAGCTCGAAGTCCTTGTAATAGATGGCGAGCATGAACTCCTTCGACTGGGGAGACGAAGCCATGTCGTACCCGAGGGAACTACCGATGGTGCTGCCCACGATAATCCCGTTTTTGTTGGAAACGTGGATTTCATCAACATCGAGGAGCTTTCGGATCCGTTCAAGTTCCTGTGTATCACCGATGATGGAGGGTTTGAGTTCAATCATGTAGGCCAGGGCGTGGGCCTTGGCGACGGCCTGTTCGCCTGACTCGAGGCGGATGGTGGTCGTCGATTTCCCGTACTCCCCTATGGTGCTTGAGACGTCCTCGATGTTCAGCCGGATGATCTTGTTTACGGCCTTAAGCGACTGGCTCGACTGAAGGGCGAAGGAGACGCCGGTCATCAATGCAAGGACTACGGCCAGGTACCAGACGGATGCAGGTATTGATTTAAGCGAGCGTGTGGTTATGGCGTTCCTGATATCCATGGTGTTCGTTGTTAAGGATTATGCAATCTGTCGGGAGGCCAACTCCTTGAAGAAACCCTCCTGCGCCATGAGCTCTTCGTATGAGCCCTCCTGGACGATACGTCCGTTGTCGAGACAATAGATCCTGTCGGCGTTGCGGATGGTGCTGAGCCGGTGGGCGATGACGACCCTCGTGGCCCTAAGACCTTCGAGGCTTTCGCTAACCACCTCCTGCGTCCTGTTGTCGAGGGCGCTGGTGGCTTCGTCGAAAAAGATGATGCCTGGCTTGCGGACCAGAGCACCGGCAATGAGCAGGCGCTGTTTCTGGCCTCCGGAGATCGTCTCGCTCCCTTCGCTGATGACGGTGTACATCCCCATCGGCATGTTGCGGATGTCTTCGTCGATACCTGCCATCTTCGCGGCCTCCCAAGCGTCGTCGACCGTCAAGGTTGAGGAGCCGATGATGGTTTGGAGCACGAAGCCCGGCTGCAGCTGCCCGTTCTGCATGACGACCCCCATCTGGCGGCGCACCGCCTGCACGTTCAGGGTGGAAAGGTCGATACCATCGTAAGCAACCGTTCCGATAGCCGGTTTTTCAAAGCCGAGCAACAGCCGCAATAAGGTGGACTTGCCAGAGCCTGAGCCGCCAACCAGGGCGATGAACTCCCCCGGTTCGGCTTTAAGTGAGACGTTGTGGAGAATCTTGGGAGAATCGTTCGTGTAACTGAAATCGACATTCTGCACCTCGATCCTGCCCTGCAACTTCCCCGGTTGCGTCTGCGCATCGGTTGCTTCGGGAACGGCCTCGAAGAGCGGCTTGATGCGTTCGTACAGCGGCACGACGTTCAGGCTGGCGATCAAGGTCAAGGCCGATTGCATGAGGGTCGCCTGAAAGGTCGTGAATGCGGTGGTGAAGGCAATAAACGAACCGCTGTCGAGATTGGCCCCGGTCAGCATCCCTCCCGCAGAAACGATGATGACGGCCATGGCGACGACCGGGAAAAAGGCCGTGGTGGTGGCAACAATGTTCTGGAGCCCTCCTGCCTGGAAGGCCATGCCCCGCTCCCGGGTAAAGAGTCCCGCCCACTGGCTGAAAGCGGGCTTCTCCGTACCGGTGACCCTGATTTTGGCGATGCCCGTCAGCAGGTTGCCGAGAAGCCCGGAGATCTTGCCCTGCATCGCCAGCATCTCTTTGTTCAGCGTCAGCTGGCGGTAGCTTACCCATGCGGTTAGGCCGACAAGCAGCGAGGTCATAAGCGTCGCCACCAGGGCGAGCTGCCAGCTGTACGTGAAGAGCAGGATGAGGTTCGAGAGTCCGAACAGGAAGCCGAGGGCGGCCGTCATGACGGCACTGCTGAGGATCTCCTTGATCTGCGAAACGCCGAGGACCCGCATGGTGAGGTCACCCGAAGAGAAGTTCCGGAAAAAAGCACTCGGGAGGTTGAGCAGACGGTCGATCAGCGCCGGCTGGATGAGCATGTCCATACGCGTCTGCAGGCGCATGACGACGATCTGGCGGGCAAGGTCGAAACCTGATGTGGCAATGACGCTCGCCATGAGGATTAGCGCAAGCTGAAGGAGCTGGCCCCTCGAAGACTGCGGAATGACCGTTCCGAACAGGACACCGGTAAGGATGGGGGTCAGGAGCCCGAGAAGCGCCCCGGCAAGTCCGTAGAGGATTGTCAAGGCAAGGTCGCCGGCGCCTCCGCGAATCCCGAAGGCGATGATATCCTTCCCACCAAGCGCCCTTGACGGAAGCGGCCGGTAGAACATCCAGGCCTGCTCGCTGTCGATCTGTCCCGCAAGCAATCCGGTCAGGGGCTGTTCTTCATTGCCTGACGGATCAACCATCCGGTAGCCGCCGGTAATCTCTGGCAGAAGCGCCAGCGGGCTTTTCCCCTCTTTCCGAAATGCGAGGATCGGACCGTTTTCCGCCTCCCACCAGCGAGTATCGCTGTGAAGGGTGATTTTCCTTGCCCGGACCCCGGAATGTCGGCAAATGGCTTGCAGCGGCTCTTCATGCGAAGCCCCCGCATCAGGCGGGGGCGGCACAATCCGGATTCCTGTAGCACCGCCGACCAGGATACATGCCGAAAGCAACGGATCTGACACCTGCGGAAGCATGCCCGCGCCCGAATCGGTGATAACGCCCGCAAGCCCGGCCAGGGCGCTTCGATATCCCTCCCGATGGAACCGCGACTTCTCCCGGACCCGTTCCGAAAACGGCATCGATCCTGTCGGACCCTGTTGCTGTACATCTTCCATCATCACCCCGTCTTGATTAATCCGGCATACACCCCGCCAAGGGCCATGAGCGATGCATGGGTACCCCGTTCCATCACCTTGCCGTACTCGAGGACGATGATTTCATCACAGTCGCGGATGGTGCTCAGCCGGTGCGCCACAATCAGGCAGGTGCATCCCCGCCTGCGGATGTTTTCGTCGATCAGCTTCTCGGTCGTCGGGTCCAGCGCGCTGGTGGCTTCGTCGAGAATCAAGACTGAAGGACTGGTCGCTAACGCCCGGGCAATCTCGATGCGCTGGCGCTGTCCGCCGCTGAAGTTCGCACCTCCCTCGGAAAGCACGGCCTGGTAACCACCCGTTCGGGACGCGATGACGTCGTGGATGGCCGCATCCCTTGCCGCCTGTTCGATCTCATCCTGCGGCATGGTCCCGTCCCACATGGAGATGTTCTCGGCAATGGCCCCCTCGAACAGACTGATCTCCTGATCGACCATGCTGACCGATGCCGTCAGGCGTTTGCGCGGCAGCTCGTTGCGGGGAGTGCCGTCGAACAGCAGATTCCCCGACCAGGGCTCGTACAGACCTGCCACGAGCTTCGAGATCGTCGATTTACCGGAACCCGATCCGCCGACCAGGGCCACCCGCTGCCCCGGCTCGACTTTCAGCGAAAAGTTCTCGATCAGCGGCGGTTCGAGGAGGTTGTAACCGAACGTGATGTCGCGCAGCTCAACATGGCCTCGCAGGGGCTCGTAAACCGCATCGGTATCCTCGTCATCCGCTGCAAGTTCGATATCGTTGTCCATCACGTCGTCGAGCCGCTGCATGTTGCCTTCAGCGTCCTGGAGCTTCTGGCCGAGGGTCACCATCTGGTTGACCGGCGCGAGGAACGACATCAACAGACTCTGGAAGGCGACGAGCATGCCCATGGTCAGCTGCCCGTCCATCACGCGAAGCCCGCCGACCGAGAGGATGGCGATGTTTCCGAACGACTGTAGGAATGGCGGCAAGGCCAAAAGGAAAACCGTGGCCACCTGCAACTGTTGCTGGCCGTTGACCATGTTGGCGAAAAGCCCCGACCAGCGGGCGAAGAAGTCCGGCTCCGAGCCTGACGCCTTCAGGCTTTCGATCGTCTTGATCCCATAGAAGGTCGTTCCCATGAGCTTGCCTGAATCCTGCTGGAACTTCTGGTTCAGCACGACACGCTGCCGCGACACATAAAGCAATGCGGAAGCATTGACGACGGCGATAAGAATGGCGCCGAGGGTCAGGACGGCATCGTACCGCAGCATCAAAAGGGCGTAAAAGAAGATCAGCAGGAAGTTGAGGGCATTGGAGGTGAGGTCTCCGGCAACCAGCGTGGCGACCTGGTCGTTGAGCTGGACCCGTCCGGAAATCTCGCCGGCCTGGCGCATCGTAAAGAAGCGCATCGGCATGGCGAAGACATGGTTGAAGAACTTCGCCGACGAGGTCAGGGCGAGCTTGGTCTCCGCACGCAGAAGGTAATACTGCTGCAACCAGGTCAGTCCCCCCTGCAGGAGCGCGGTGAGGAGCATGCCGATCAGCAGCGGGCGCAACCAGTCGGTCTCGCCCTGTACAAGGACGTAGTCGATGAAGATGCGCAGGAATGAGGGGACGACCAGGCCCGGAACCACGAGCAGAATGCTGGCGAGCACAATGTAGGTGAGCGCCCGCTCGAGGCCCGGCAGGCGTTTGTTCAGCGCACCAGCAAGGCTGAAGGGCCTGCCACCGGGAGTGAACGCATCGGTCTTTTCAAAGGAGATGGCCACGCCGGAATAGGACTCGCTGAACTCCTGCGGAGTCACCTTGCGCTGGCCGGAAGCCGGGTCATTGATATAGTAGAGGCCTTTGCGGTACCCCTCGAACACCACGAAATGGTACATGTTCCAGAACAGGATCATCGGTAGCTTCTTTCGATGAAGGTCATCGAGGTCGAGGCGCGCCCCCTTGGCGTCAAGGCCGTATTTCTTCCCGGCCGAAATCAGGCTGCTCGCCTTGCTGCCGTCTCGCGACACACCGCAATCGACCCGCAACTGTTCAAGCGGAACGTACTTTCCGAAATACGCCAGGATCATGCCGAACGATGCCGCACCGCACTCCACCGCCTCCATCTGCAGGATGGTGGGGGTCTTGACCCGTGCCTCCTTCCAGAGGATCTCGGTGGGAAAGAGCATGAAACTCATGGGCGACCTCCTGCCGGCTGCGGCACGGTGAGCAGATTGGCCGCCGCGATGTTGGCCAGACCATCACGCTCTTCGACAAGCGTCCCAGTGGCTCGCCTCAGGCCGAGCACCGCCAGGGCGAACGACTTTTCGGCAGACAGCAGTTGTTGCTCGGCCGAGGCCAGGTTATTGCTCGTAGTCTGGAGGTTGAAGATATTGGACATGCCCATTCTGAATTTCTGCAGCTCCCCGTCCCGCAACCGGCGATAGGCCTCGGTGCTCTTGAGGTTCAAACGGTAGACCTCTGCGGCATTCCTGACTGCGGAAAGGGCAATGACAACCGCGCTTCTCGCCGTACGCTCCAGTTCCGACTCCCTGATCCTCGTCTGCTCCAATTGTGCCTGCTGGCGGAGGTAAGCCGCATGGTCGGCGCGGTTACCCGCGTCGATCGTCCAGGTAAGGGTCGCGCCGAGGTTCGGTCCCGGGATTTGCTGCATGGCCGACGAGAAATAATCGCCGAAACCATCTCCGATGCTCGATCCGCTGTACCCACCCCAGAGCTGCAGGGATATATCGGGCTTGAGCTGGTTCCGATAACCATCAAGCAACGTGGCAGCTGACGCCGAACTGAGCCGCACCGCTTGAAGGTCTGCTCGCTCCATCGTAGCGAGCGCCTGCAGGGAATCGATGGCCGGCAGGGTCATTTCGAGCCTTCCGGCAGGAATGGGAAACCCGTCGATCGGTGGTTCAGGGATCGGGTTACTTGCCGGATCGAGGCCCATGGCAAGCAGGAGCCCATGCCAGGACTCCTCGACGGCGAGTCGAGCGATCACCTCCAAAGCCTGGGACTGCTGGAGGTACGCACTCGCCTGTTCAATCATGAATGAGGCGATCTGGTCGGCCTCGGCCAGCGCCCGGGTAGCCTTGAGCTGGCCTTCGGCGCTTTCCGTCAACCGACGGGCCAGATCGCGCTGACGCCAGGCCTGGAGATAGTCCCAATAGGCGCTGGTCGTGCCATAAATGCTCGTTTCCAGCACGCTGACCAGCGTTTGCTTTTCGGCCTCAAGCGACTGGGCTGCGGCCTGGCGGGTCGTCCGGTAGATATTGTCCTTCCCCAGCCCTTTGAACAGTGGCACGGTGACGGTCAGCCCGGCCGTTGTCCGGCTTGCGGGTATCGATCCGAATTCGTTGGTGGCGGAGCGGTCGACGGTGATGGCAGGCGCCAAGGCGATGCCAGAAGGAAGTCGTTGGGTCGCCGAAAGTGCTGAAGAGAGGGTATGCAGGTTGCCTCCGGCCGACAAGTCCCGTGCATCTTTCCTGTATGCCGAGTTCAGGGATATGGTCGGATCGTACCAGGATTGCGCGGTCTGAAGCGCCGCCGCACTGCTTCGCAGCACCTGTTTTTCCTGCAGAATGGCGGGGGCGTGCTCCAGTCCTGTCTTGACGCTGTGCAACAAGGAAATGCCCTTGCTGCCGTCCCCGACGGACCCGAGCGTGGGTTGCGCGAAACCCACGCCTGCGCCAGACAGGAGAATGAAGATGAAATTCCGTGCACTACGGGGGCGGAGCATACACCATACGCTTTGTGGGTTAACCTGCTTCGCCGAACACATATTTCTTCAGCATGGGAACAACCAGTTCAACCGGACGCTGCTCTTCGACGATGATCTTCCCGTTGCAGAGCATGCCGGAGGTGATCTTCACGTTGGGGCCTTTCCCGGAGGTCCACCGATAGCCGCTGAACGACCGATGATCGACAAGCAGTTTCACCTTGACCTTATAGGGCGGGCTGGCAGAGGCAAATGCGGTAGCAAGTTGCTGGTTCTTGATGTCGGAGGCGATGGCATCGACCGAAACGGGATATTCGCTCACCGAATAGACGCGCCCGATGATATATCCATGCTGTTCCGGCTTGACCGTTGCCGGAGAGACATAGGCAAACATGCCGTTTCGGATCTTCTTGGCGTCGCCCGAGGCAACATAGAGATCGATCCGGAGCGATTCGGCTTCGGCCTCATTGAGCGGTTCGATCTGGAGCAATTGCTGCCCCGGCGACACCTGATCGCCGTTGCCTGCCTGAACTTCGGTCACGATGCCGTTGAACGGTGCGATAAGCGCGGAACGCCATTTGTAGTCCTCCCGTGCCTTTTCAAGCTGGCGGCTTGCGTCCGAAAGGTTTTCGTCCAGGCTGTAGAGGCTGTTCTTCAAATCCATGACCTCACGCTCGGTCGCATTGAGCAGCGACTTTTCGACAAGGCCCTGCTGGTAGAGGCTCCTGAGCTTGGCGAGCCGCTCTTCCTGCAGGCCTATCTGCTGCTGGAGGAACGAGCTCCGTTCGGTCTGGTGGGATGTAAGGTAATCGTATTTGGAAAACGACTCAAGAAATAGCTGCTTGAGTTCCGGTTGCTCAATAACGGCAAGCAACTGCCCCTTCTGCACCGGATCGCCCCCCTTGAGCTCGAATCCCGACACGACCCCGCCAGTTCGGGCTGTGATACTCCGGATGGCGCCAGTGGCCATGGTGATGCCCCGGCCGTCGACGGAGGTGTGCACACTCCCCATCAAGCCCCAGACGACAGCGGAAACGATGAAGACTCCAATGGCAGTAAGGGCGATCCAACCTCGCCGGTCAGTCACCGGCATCAACCGGTCGAGATCGTCGGGTGAACTGAGCTTTTTGAGCGCCTCTTTGCGGAATTCAATAGCCATGGAGGGGGGCGGGTTGGGATATTTTAAGTAAATCTAAAGTTATATCTTACGGAATACAAACTTTACGAATCTGTTTCGGTACCCCCATGAAAACCTGGTCACGCTACAATACCCTGTTTCGTTCAGAACGCTACGGCTGGTTCCTGCACAACACGCTCAACGGCATGATGCTCGAACTCGACGAGCCCCACCGTAAGATTGCCAAATCTTTCCGCGACGGAAATCCTGATTTTGACGTCGATTCCGATGCCGAATTCATCGCCCTGCTCGAAGAGCACGGATTCCTTGCTGAACCGGCTGACGAACGGCTCAAGCTCATGATCCTGCGCTATCAGCGCAACGCTGCCTGCTTCAGCACGGGCTTCGTCGGCCTGACCATCTGCCCGACGCTCGCCTGCAACTTCGCCTGCCCCTACTGCTTCGAGCACAGCCAAGCGGATGCGACCGTGATGGACAACGGGACGATTGAGGCGCTTGTCGCGTTCATCAAAAAGCACCACGAAGCCAAACAGCTCTCGGTCAGTTGGTACGGTGGCGAACCCACGCTCGCGTTCAGCGTCATCGAGACCCTCACCGAAAAGTTCATCAAGCTGTTTCCCGACTACGCCGACGCCGGTATCGTCACCAACGGCTACCTGCTCGATCAAAAGAAAATCGACCGGCTCGACGATCTCCGGATCACCTCCATCCAGATCACGCTCGACGGCAGCGAAAAGACCCACAACCAGCGCCGCACGCTCAGAAACGGCGGAGCGACCTATGAGCAGATCCTTCGGAACATCGACATTCTCATGGGTTCGTCATGGAAGGGGCAATGCGCCATCCGCGTCAATGTCGACAAGACCAACCGCCATGAATACGCCGCGCTACACAAGGAACTCCTCGACCGATACAAAGGCAAAAACCTCTCCGTCTATCCCGGCCATGTGAACACCTTCGAGGGGCATGAATACGACCAGCAGTGCGGCCTCTGCAACAGCGACTGGAGCACCTTCCAGTTCGACGGGTACACGAAGGATGGCATCACCCCTCGCGGCGGCTTCTTCCCCGGCAGCGGCGCCCAGAACATCTGCATCGCCACCAGCCATCAGGGCTATGTGGTCGGACCAAAAGGCGAACTCTACAAATGCTGGGAGGATGTCGGCAAACAGGATATGGTCATCGGCTCGGTGCATGAGGAGCCGTTCCTCACCAGCCCCGAGCTTCTCACCCGCTACACCATCGGCACCGACCCCCACAGCGACAGCGAGTGCCTGGAGTGCAAGGTGTTCCCGGTCTGCGGAGGCGGATGCGTCAACAAGCGGATGCGGGTGCAGCAGTTCGGCGAAGGCGGCCTCGACTACTGTTCCCCGCTGAATGAATCCCTGGAGCAGTACCTTGACCTGTACATGGATGTCTGGCACACCAACCAGATCTGCAGTGCCGTGCTCGGCAAGGGCAGCGCCCCGTCGATGGAGAAGGGCTACCGCATGATGCAGCCGGAGAAGAAAGCGGAAGCGGCGAAGAACCCGCTTGAAAGCCTGACAACACAGGAGTAGACGGTGCTGCCGGTGCTGGCGCTCCGGAACCTCTGGCGTAAGGATGGCCATCGGTTCGCCCGATGGTCTGCCCGAAGCGGGAGACTGCTGCGAAACGCCAAACAGCCCCTCCTGCGGACCCTGCAACCGGCACTTTGCCGCACCTGCATGCATGTCAAAGGCAGCGGAGGCGTCAAACGGGCGGTGCGGATCGTCAGGCTGCAAGCCAGACACTACCCATGGGCGGTAAAGTTCGATATCGCATCCTATTACAAGTCCATCGACCACCATGTACTTCTTGACCTGTTGACCGCTACAGGTACGAGCCCGCACATGCAGGCACTTGTTGCCGACTACCTGCAACTGCCCGACAAAAGCAAGAGTGGCAAAGGCATGGTGGCCGGCGGGGCCATCAGCCCGCTCCTCGGGGCCCTCTACCTCTACCCGCTCGACAAGGCCATGGAGCAGCCAGAAAAGAAGGGGCGCATCCTCTACCGGCGGTTCATGGACGACTTCATCATCCTTGCCAAGTCACGCCATACCTTCAAAAGCGCCATCCGGACAGTCCACCGTGTGCTCGCCGACCTCAAACTGACCCTGCACCCGGTAAAGCGGTTCATCGGCAGAACTGAAAAAGGCTTTGACTTCCTCGGTTACCAGATTCACCCCGACCGCAAACTCTGCCCCTCGGCAACGAGCCTGCACCGCCTCACGGAACGCGCACGCCGGCTTTACGAGCAAGGAGCCTCGATCAAGAGGCTCCGGCAGTACGTCACCCGTTGGCACCGCTGGCTCCTTGGCGGTTTGGACGAACTGGTAACCACCAAAGGCGGCGTCACCAAATACTGGGTCTATGTCCTGAAACACCTCCACATCTCAGGAGCCACTGTACGAACCTGATGCCGGAGCGGTTTATGATCGCTCCGGCATCGCACAGGTAAGGCTGGCGGAAAAAATCGCCCAAGCATGGGCGTCACGGAGGTGTGGTCTGAAGATCAACACTGACTGGTAACACTCCAAAAGTACCATCGCCCACCAACGGCCACCGCGCACTCATGGACGTCAGACGAGGCATCATTTAATTCTGAAGCGCTGCACTCGAATCCCGCTTCTACGATGGCTTTCAGCCGCTCCTCCGGCGTTTCAATAGCCATGATCTTTTCACGGAACGCTTCATCCGTCTTCATCTTCTCGATGAATGCTTTTGCCTGTTCTACTGACATGGTGAGGGTCTCCCTTATCTAACGTTATATGGAATTGGAATATCACTTGGGTACTACGTTGAAATGTATCACGGGCAGAGGGGTAAACAAAAGAGAAAAGCCCGAAAGGGCGGGGGGACCCTGCACCCAGTGAAGCGCTTCATCGGCAGAACTGAAAAAGGCTTTGACTTCCTCGGTTACCAGATTCACCCCGACCGCAAACTCTGCCCCTCGGCAACGAGCCTGCACCGCCTCACGGAACGCGCACGCCGGCTTTACGAGCAAGGAGCCTCGATCAAGAGGCTCCGGCAGTACGTCACCCGTTGGCACCGCTGGCTCCTTGGCGGTTTGGACGAACTGGTAACCACCAAAGGCGGCGTCACCAGATACTGGGTTTATGTCCTGAAGCACCTCCACATCTCAGGAGCCACCGTACGAACCTGATGCCGGAGCGGTTTATGATCGCTCCGGCATCGCGTAGGTAAGACGGGCGGAGAAGATGCCCCAAGGATGGGGGTTACCGAGGTGTGGTCAGGCTACCTACAGTAGGAAATATATAAACCTAAACGCAAACCCGCACCCATTAACCCCCACCCCCCTGCCGACTCTCCGACATCCGCCGCCGCCTCGTTAATTTCCACTCCGTTGCAAGGGAATCCTGCTGCACCGATGGCTTTCAGCCGCTCCTCCGGCGTTTCAATAGCCATGATCTTTTCACGGAACGCTTCATCCGTCTTCATCTTCTCGATGAATGCTTTTGCCTGTTCTACTGACATGGGGGCCTTCCTTTGGTTGAATAACTAAAATTCTCAAACTATTAAAGCGCAACTACTGACAAACATCCACATCTCCGGAGCTACGGTACGAACCTAATACCGAAGTGGTTTATAATCGCTCCCGTACCGCACATTCTACCACGAAACCATGACTCTCTCATGGGCGATACCGGAGGTACGGGTGATGTCAATACATTGACGGATGTCCGGGATCGACCCACCGATAATGCTTCCATCCCGCACCAACGACCCCGAATTCTGCGCCAAAACTGGCCACCTCATTGATTTCCTCGGCCGTGCATGAGAACCCTTCATTCTGGTAGCAGGCTGTTCGTCCCACTTCAGCGAGGTGAGCTCAACAGTGACTGCCATTACATGGAAATAGGTGGTCATTCCCGCCCCAGCTCCCCATATACTTACTGCCATAACCAACGAAGTGTCCCCCTGATGCGTCTTCAACGCGAGCCGCACCCGCCTCATTGACTTCATCTGCGCTGCAGTCATATCCTGCTTCTTTGATGGCTTTCAGCCGCTCCTCCGGTGTTTCGATTGCCATGATCTTTTCGCGGAACGCTTCGTCCGTCTTCATCTTCTCGATGAACGCTTTTGCCTGCTCTACTGACATGGGGGCCCCTTCCTTTTATTTTGATTGATTGAGTGATGCAGATACCGGGGCTAAGTCCCGAATCACATCCACATCATGGCGCCATGGTTCAAACCTGATATAGGATCGATTGCTGGCCACACTGACATAGCTCGATACGAGTGGCGTTGAATGATCCCCGATTCACGGGAGGAGGGTGTCACTATAAATCAACACCCTCTAGCAGCCTGTCGGCCTTGCGACAGATAGGCCGGTTGAAAAAAAGTCACTGAAAATCATCTGGGCGAACATTTTGAGATCGTTTTTCACTTTCAAAGCAAAAATACGCTGAAAAAGGCCCGTTTG
>JAAXWQ010000013.1 GCA_013335115.1 Chlorobiaceae bacterium
CGACAGCATTCGGGATGATCACGTTATCGGTCGCGATGACCCCGCCGATCGGCATCCCGTACCCCTGATGACAGTCAGGCATGAGGGCGACGTGATTGCGCAGGAACGGGAGGTTTGCGAGGTTCTTTGCCTGAGCAAGTGCGCCCGGCTCAATATCCGACACCCAGGAGTAAATGGGGTGCGATTCGGAAATGTATTTCTGCATCATGATTCAATGGTTTTGAGTTCGTTGATTGCCATTACAGCCTCCCCGTAGGTGTCTCCGGTCCTGATTCCGTCAACGGCATACAGATAGGCAGCTTCTATTGTTTGGTGCGGCCTGGCGTCATACCAGGCTTCGAGGATCGCGCATGCTCGCCGGAGCTCGAAGGCGGCCAGGGCGCGGAGGGCGAGGGCCTTCACGATTCACCACCTTTGTGTCTTTCAATGAGCGCCCTTATATGCGGCGAGTCGAGATACTTATCCGCGTATTCCAGTGCCTCCACCAACTCACACACCTCTTTCTTGTGCCTCTCTTCGGCTGAACGGAGGTCGGCGGCGTGGGCGGCGGTGAGGCGTTTTTTTAAATAATCCCTAACCCATTCACCCCCCTCCCAATACGTTTGTAGCTCACCATCTCTTAGCCCACATTCACGCCCTTGATTTTCGATAAAGTCGTCTGTCACTTCCACAAATACCCGCTCAAACTCCCCCCCGCCACCCGGAGCTTCGAGCTCCTTCACGGCCTTGGCAATGCGGTCGATTGATGCGTTGTGCGCTTCTGACGGCATCGGCGCAAGGGCGTGCTCGTCAATAGCCCACTTTTCATTCTCAATCGCCTGAATGATTTTGTTCACTTCACACCTCCTTCGGGCAGCACCGGCGGCGCTTCGAGTTCGAGCCAATGAGTTGCCGCTTCAAGATCTTCGTGCCCTCCGTCGTCCTGAAACCATCTGTCGTCTCCGTCATAGTACGCTGGAAAAGGCTCAAACACATCCCGGTACTCTGTGCTGAAATACCAGTAAAAACCCTCTTTCTCCGGCCTGCACTCTTCGCTGTACGGCTTCATCGCTCGCGGCTTTTCGATCTCTTCGATGCGGGCCTTCAGGCGGTCGTTTTCAGCGACCAGCGCATCATTCTCAGTCTCTTGCTCAGTGATCACCTGCAGATAATAGGCAATGCGACCAGGTGCAGTATCAGGAGTATGCGTATTGAGATTGCCGACCGGGAAGCGCGCGCATTACGGCATTCATGTATCCTTCCGCCTTCTCAGCCCGTTTGCTCTCGCGTTCAGCAATACGTAAAGCTCTTTTTTCAGTGCTTTTAAGAATCTCATGAACACCAGACAACGTAACCCATTCACGGTGTTTTTCGGAGTCATACTTCACCGGTTTTGTCGCTGGTGGCCGCCCGTCGATGCCCGATAGGCTGCGGCCGTCCCGGATGATCCGTTCGCGGTCGCCCGCCTCGATCTGCTCAATTTGTGACTCGTTCATGGTTGTGTAGGTTTTGTGATTAGAAAAAGCTCGCCTGCCCTTCCGAGATGACCGGCGCAACCTGGTCCTCAGTGACGTTCTGGATCTGGACGCCGCCCTTGGTGCGCAGGGTGAGAACCCGGTGCTCGTCCATCGTGCCCTCATGCTCGATGACGATCCGCTCGATCTCGCAGGTGATGCCGGTTCTGAGGTGTCGGGCGACCACGCCCTCGCGGTACTCGTTTTGGTTCATGGCTTGGTGTATTTAAGGTTCTTATATCCTTCCTCAACTCTGTTGATGAACTCCCTGAACGCCAGGTCGGCTGCGGCCAGTGGATGAATAATTTCAGGAATATTTTTTGCCACCTCCGTCACGGTTTCAGGTAATTTTACCGGCTCAGGATCGACAGTTTCCGCGGTTCTCCGGGGTTTTTCGGTAGATTTACCGGAAACCGGCGGGGGCGCAGCCTCTGCCTCAAGCACCCGCTTGCCATAGCATTCCCGGCATACCGCCTCATAATCCGCCACGACGAGATGATGCTTGTACATCGCGCCGGAGATGGGCGTCGTCGTCATCTGCCCGCAGTCATCACATTTCGTGCGCCCCATGGTTATCGTCCAATTAAAATGTTGTAGAGAGTTCTTGCCGCCCCCACGTCACTCAATGCGTCGTGGGCGTTGATTTGGATGCCGTAATGGGCGCACGCAGTCCCGAGCTTGTAATCCGGCAGGCTGATCGTACCAATCGCATCCATGACGTACAGGATGGCGAGCGGGTCCTGCATCCGCCAGTTGTGATAGCTGCCAAACCCATACTTGTTTCCGTGAGCGTACGCCCATGCCTGCAGGAACTCGAAGTCGAACTTTGCGTTGTACCCTGCCGGATACGCTTTATCGGCCTTGTCATACTTGTCGATATGCTTCCCAATCCACCGAAGAAACTCGAAATATGCGTCATTGCTCTGCGCCCGGTTCGCCAGATCCGCCATTGTGGTTCCGGTCACGTCGAGTGCTGACTGATCGATTGCTGCGTCCTGGTGAGGCTGGAACTTAAGGTTGAAGGAGTCGACAACCTCGCCGCCGATCTCCATCAGAGCGGCCAGTTGGATGATGCCGTGCTTCGATGGATCGGTTCCGGTTGTCTCGGTGTCGATCCAGAGAAGTTTCTTGAAAAGGTTGGACATGCCTGATTGATTTCTATGTTGCTTCTGCTTGGTGGTGGAGGCAGGATTCGAACCTGCAAAACATTTGATACCTCATATCAGTCAGAGAACATAGTCAAGCTAACCTGCTTTCGCTGCCGATCTTCTCAAATGGCGTTTACCATTTCGCCACTCCACCACTCACCAGTGGCCACTGGTGAGTTTCGTTGCCCTGCCTCAGAGGGAGAGGCCCGGGCGCTCACATCTTACAGTGCCACCGCAAGGCCAGCCGAAGCCGTCACCCTGCTGCCAAGGTTGAGTCCGATGCTCGGAATATCTGCGTTGTAGTTGTAGGCCGCGCCAGCAGTCAGAGAAAAGACGTTGCCGATCGAACGCTCAAGGTTCAGCCCGGCCATGGCCGTAAAACCGTTACCGCTCTCGCCGTCCACCTTCGCGAAGTTCTCACCGGCCCCCAGGGTCAAGCTCACGCCGTCGAACAGGGCCACGTCATAGGTCACCATCGCCTGATACAGCTCGACGGAGTGGGTGCGGTGAACTTTCGTCACGCTTTCAGGGGTGTAGCTGCTCGGAGTGCCTGCGGTTTCCTCGGTGTACGCTGACGGGGTTCCCGGCTGCTCAGGGACATAGCTCGAAGGCGTCCCGGCCGTCTCAGGGGTGTAAGTTCCCTCGGTCTCGCGGGTGTATTTGCTCGAGCATTCCATCTTTCCGACACCACTGTTCCCGAGCTCCTTGAACCGTTCAGGAGTGTACTTGCTTGGCCTCCCAGGGACATAACTCGAAGGAGTTCCGGCGGTCTCCGGCACATATTCCGACGGGGCGCCCGCGGTCTCAGCGGTATAGGTCGAATGGGTTCCTGCCGTCTCGGCGGTGTAGCTGCTCGGGGTGACCGTCACTTCATCCCAGGATGCGCTGCCCTTCCCGCTGGTTACTCTCAGGCCAAAGCCGCCACCGACCTTTGCCTTCAGGCCAAGCTCTTTGCCGAAGTCGACGCCGTGCCCGTTGATGGTGCTCTTTTCGCTGACAGCGCCCTGGATGAAAGGTTCGAAGACGGCAGCCTGAGCGGTTCCGGCCATCATTGCGGCCGCTGCGGTGATCATAAGAAATGCTTTTTTCATGGTAATCGATGTTTTTTTGGTTTGCCCTCAAATTCCCCGCTGAAGGCTTACGGGCTACTGCAGATTCATTTAGCAAACTGGAAGTCAACGAACCGCCAATCGTACTCCCCGACCTGCACGACTTTGCAGGTGTATTCCGTACGGATCATGGCCCCAAACGAGTTTTGTGCATCGACCCAGGAATAGATGGTGTACTCGTGGCCAGACTTTGCCACCAAAGTGTTCTTGTCGGTCATCGACGGGAATTCCGCAGTGCTTGGTGCTTTCAAGTGATCTTTTGCGACCCCCTGCGAAAGAACAAAGGCATACTCTGAATTATCCTGCGTTCGCCATGCGTTAGGATCAGGATCTCCGCACCCGTTCAGGATCACAAGGCTGACGGTCGCCACCGTCTTGATCGCCCTGCGCAGCATCACCCCGTGCAGAAGGCCGATACCCGTGCAGATTGCCAAGCCGGCCAGGCCCGCCCACTTGATCCACTGAGCGTCACCGTTGACGTCAGCAGCATAGACCCCGGAGAAGCCAACTATGGCGCCGATGGCGATCCAAAAGTGTGAGTGTTTCATGTTCAGGCCTCCGTTTGATCGTTGGTAAAAGTGGTCGCGCGATTGTCGCGATTGGTGATCTGGTATTCCCACGGGCCCCCAAGGTGCTCGCAGGTTGTGGTGCGGCTGTGCTTCCACATTTTCCAGCAGAGATAGACTCCACCGATGCAGAAGAGGATGACGAATGCGGTGTTGATCATGGTCGTGTTCGGTTTGGTGTTCAAATCTACTTCCCGAAATAAAAGTACGCCTTTTAGGGAAGTTTCCAAAAAAATAATTGTCAGGGCAAAAAAAAAGCGGGAACCCCGTAAGATTCCCGCCCCAACCGAACCATGATGAACACACTTAAAATGTACGGATTCCCGGCATCACTTCAAAACTTTCGGGGCCTCGATAATAAATTCCGTCTCGTCTGGTGACGAATACGCACCGTATTCCGAGACGCAGTGCTGAATGTAGATACCCGGCGCCAGGTCAAGCTCCGTCTGCCACACGTACTCGTGATCGCCGCTCGCCTCATTGAAGAGCATCGGGATATCCTCAAGTACGAACACGGTCGGTGTTGACTTGCGCGCGATGGTGAGCTTCACATTGTCCGGGTTCGTCCCAGAGGCAGCGCCCCTGAGTACCGGCCTTGTCCGGAGGACGATCGATTCGCCCGCGAGAAATACTTGGAGTGTCATGGTTATCCCGTCTGATTAAGTTCCTGGGTGATAAGATGTTCCGCACTGGTCTCGGCCAATATGAACCGTTCTTGACCGGTCAGCATAGCAATGAGTGAAACCGGCGGCAGGTTTTGTGTCGAGATGTCTACGGTGAAGCCGGCCATAAGGCGGCCGGCCGTCAGGACAGCCGTGTTCGTGAATGATCCGCCGGGCATTCTGGCCCCGCCAGACCACTCTCCCGGCTGGATGCCGGTGATGACCTCAAAGATGACCCCGGCAATCCCGCCGCCAGCCGTCAGGTTTCCCGCGGACAAAGATGCGGCCAGGTCAAGAATCGACCCCGGCATCATAGCTGACCCGCGTAGCCCGCCGGTCGTAAAAGCTGCCGATGCCGTCAGGCTCGCGCCGGACATGCGCCCGCCGCCAGAAAACGCCCCCGGCTCGATCGATGTCCGAGCGGTGAACGTCGCCCCGTTGATGATCGATGCCGCTGGATTGAGCAGCGACCCGGGAGCAAACGCGACCGAGGCCGTGAGTTGTGCCCCGCCAAGGTGCGCCGAACCGTGCAAGGCTCCGGCGGCAAGGCTTGCGGTGATGGAAATGCCTGCGCCGGTCATCCTCCCGCCAGCTCGCAGAGATCCCGAACTTATGGACGACGTGACAGGGAACGTCTGCCCGGCCATTCGCGCGGAACCGAGAAGATGGCCAGCGGTCAAAGTCCCAACAGCCGATAGCGTCGCCCCTGTGATCTTGCTGCCGCCCTTGATTGATCCCGCCGACAGCGAAGAGGTAGCTGAGAGCGTGGCTCCGGATATCCAGCCTGATACCCTCATCGACCCGGGCGTGAGTGTCGCCGTCACACCGAGTGACGCCCCGGAGAGGGCGCCGCGCGCCCGAAGCGCCCCGGCCGTGATGGTGGCGCTTGCCGTGAGCGCCGACCCTGACAGCTTGGCCCCGCCCTTCAGCGATCCGCCCGACACGACCGCCGCCGCGGAAAGAGTTGCCCCAGGCATGACGGCGCGGACCATGAGCGAACCGGGGGCCAGGGCCGCGGTGGCGGACATCGCGGACCCCGGCATCGCCGCCGATCCTCTCAGAGCCCCGCCCGTCAGCGTGGCCGTGCTCGATAGCGCCGCACCTGATAACCGCGCCCCGCCCTTCAGGCTGCCTGATGTGATCGAGGCCGTAGTCGACAGGGACGCACCCGCCAGCGATCCATAGGCGCGCAGGGATCCGGAGCTTAGGCTTGCGGTCGCTGTCAGCGTGGCGCCGGTAAAGCTGCCATTCCCGCCACCCTCTTGATACTCGATGTACCCCGACATGATGACGGTCGTGTCGGTGTACTGTGGCGTCGGGTATGTGCTCGGAGGCGTGGCGTAGGCGTCGCTGATGTTCTGGTTCTCAATTACAAGACCAGACCCGGCATCCGCATAGTACCGGACCTGCCCGTCGCCGACCGCGCCGATATAACAGTCCCCGCCGAGGGCGAGGTCGGAAAGAGACACCGACACCCACCCTGGTGTCGTCGTGATGGCTTGAGCGGACGATGCAAACAGCCGTGTACCGGGGTTACCTGAACCGCCGTCGTCGTCGTAGACGAGCAGCTTGACGTTGCACCCGGTCGTGTTGCCGTTGCAGTACAGCTTTAAAGTCTTCCCGACGCCAGACCCAACCGGGACATTAACTTTTGCCAGCACCACCGAACCGGCCGCTTCGACAAAGCTGCTGCCCCCTGCGGTCGTCTTTCCTGCTGTCGAATATCCATTGGATGGGCGCAGCGACACCAGAGCCCCGATGTTGATCGCATTGGTGCTCATGGTGGCCGATGACGCGCCGGATGCGGCTGCGGTCGCCTGCAGGTAATACGAAATTGCGATGGACGTGTAGGTCGAATAGGCTGAATCTACGGCCTCCGTCCAGTTCCCGGCCGCGATATTTGCGGTAGCCTCTGCGCTCCAAGTGTAGTTACCGATCGGTGTCCCGAAAAGCGCGACAAGCATGTTCCCAGCCGTAACCGGTGTGATGCTTGTTGTGCCGGTCGTACCGCTGGCGTTGCGCCGAATGGTCGGGGTGACGTCGAGAGGTGTGGTCGTGTCGACGCCAGAAAAGGCTATGCAGGTGACCTGCGTCCGGGTTGTCCCGGTGAAGCTCCACGGACCGGTATTGTTGGCATCATGGACACGGTAAAAGATTTCACCGCGACCACTCGTTCCGCTTGCTGAGTTGATCCTGGTCCAGCCAGCCGGCGCCGTTGTCGTGCCGCTGGTGGCCCGATCAATCTTAAGGGCAATCAGGACATCACCGATCTGCACACCTGACGGGGCCGCAAGGGATGCGGACGTCGTACCGCTGGCGGTTGATGTTGATCGGTAAGCGATTGCCATGTCTGTCTCAGGTATTGGTTACAAAAACGGCCCCCAAGCTGCCCTTACGGGATTGCCTGGAGGCCGCTGTCAGCCCTCTCAAGGCTTAGTTCTGCAGCGTGATCACGCTGGCAGTCAAGGAAAACGTGCCGTTCGTGCTCACGATATCGCTTGCCGAATCGACCAGGGCGACGAGTTCATCAGCGGTTGCTGCGCCTCCGCGCCGTTTGTAAATCACCGCGCGCCTGGCGGTGATCGTCGAGTTCGCCCAATCAACCTGCGCGAACGTGATCGTCTCCCGGTCGTTGGCCGTGTCCTTGTTCAGCGTGACAGCGCATGCCGCGCCGCCGGTAGCGTACCCGTTACCGTTCGCAACCTCGTTGGTTACGTCCGACCGCTTAACGTGCGCATCCTTGTCCGCGGTGTAGGAGGATGTGGTCAGCAGCGCGTAAAAAGTATCGGTGTCCAGGTCGATATTGCCCTTTGCAAGGTCGTCCCAAAAGCTGTTGAAAATGAATGATGCCATGTTGTCCCTCTCTGATTGTTGTGGTTACTTTGATTTTCCGGTCCCGCCCACTGCGTTCGCCATAGCGGTGGTTTTGTCGGCGCTCCCCTGCGAACTGCCGAAGAAGTATCCGACGACCTGCTGGGAGTTTGACGCAAGATACCCGATCAGGGTTCCTGTCAGCACCTCGCTGACGGTTGATGGAACGTTACCGCTCAAGACAGCATAAACGGCTGCGGCGAACGAACAGAGGATTGCCAGCCCAAGCCAGAACACGTTTTGGTTTGTCCCGAAGGTGTGCCTGGCATCGCTGGTGTCGGCGATGTAGGCTTTCGTCAGGTCAATGTCGAGCGCCTTCATATCTTTTGCGAACTGCTGGTCCGCCTGCTTGAGCATGAGCAGTTGCTCAGGCGTTGCCTTGGCGATCACCTCAGCAACCTCCTGCTCAGTCGCGTCGCTCTTCAGGCCGAGAGCGCTTGTGAGCGCACCGACAGCGGTTCCCGCGAGCGGACCACCGAGCGCTGTTGCGATTGCAGGTGCGACGCTACCGACAGCCCCGAGAATATCCTTCAGTTTCATGCGATTGCCCTTTTTTTTTCTGTGATTCCCGCAAAAAGTTCCTGCTCCGCTTCCCTGCGCGCCTCAAGTCCGGCCATCACCCGGCCGCCCGCGCGAGTCCACCGCATGAACTGGCCCATTGCCCCGCTGTAGTCGCCATCGTTCAGCAGTTTCATGAGCGTGCTCTTCTTCAAGGCGGCCGCTCCAAGGTTGTACGCAAACGACACGAGGGCGTCGAACTGGTGCTGCTCGAGCGGCACCGCGACCATCTCATTGACGGCTTTCTCATAGCTCCCGAGCGTCCCGAGCAAAAGTGCCTCCGCGCGCTCGCAGGTTATGGGCTGGTCCGTCATCTTCACCTTCGAACCATCCTCGTACCTGGTCGACCCATACCCGATTGTCGGGATGTTCGCCGGGCACCGATACGGCTTCAGGCGGAGGCCCTCGAAGCGCTTGATCAGGTCAAGCCCCTGATTGCTGATTTTCATGACACTCGTAAATGATTGATTTTGTGCTCAGCCTTCAGGCCAGTAAGGTCCAACTCAACAGACCTCAACCGCTCGAAAGCCTCGCCAAGTCCTTCGTCCAGCTTGGTCGACAACTTCGCCTGATTCTCGTCGACCTGCTTTAAGGTCCTGATCGAGAAAAAACCAATGACCGAAGCCATCGTCCCGAGAACGGCAATGATTACCTGATTTGTTTCCATTGCTCCTTACGCGATCTGGAACCACTTCGTGCCATTGCAGTAGAGCCGCCAGCCGCCGAAGGCCGTCTCCTTCGTCTCGTCTGCGCCCGCTGCGAGCTGGATGTCCTGAGACCCGCCGCCCTCATTGTTTTCGATGGTGACATTGTTCGTCGCGTCGACGATGACCACGTCGATGACCTGGCCGTCCACGCCACCGGCAAAGCCTCCGATCGTGACGGCGTTTGCGGCCGCATTGATACAGAGGATATTGCAGTCGGCCACGTTGACGTTGTCGACCGGCCCGAGAGCGCTGTGCGTCTTTTTGGTCTGCAGGAAGGTCTTTGTCGCCTTCAGCTTGTCCGTAGACATTTCCACCGCAAAGGTGGTGCCGTTGTCGCCGTCTTTGACAGGCACGAGGTTTGCGCCATTACCGCCACCAGCGGTGTCGACGTGCAGGATCTGAGGAAAGGCGTCCTTGATTTTCTGAGCGGAAAGTGAAGCCATGATATTCTCCTTTGAAAGTTATCGTTCGATGATGATCGCGGTTCCTGCGGAACCGACGTTTTGATAAGTGTAGCCGACAGCCCCATCGGGAACCGGGAAAAATATCGGCTGCTGCGCACCAAGCACCAGCACGTCATAGTTGCTGTCGGCAAGAGCGTCAGCGAAAGTGTCCTCTGTGGATTCGAAAGTCGCGTCCATACCCTCGAAAGACATATCCCAATTCAGAACGACGGGCTGAGACAGGTCCCCGACTTCGAGCATACTTGCCCCTGCGGACAGCGTGCGCGACACTGCCGCTCCGGCCAGCGCTCCCGGGCTGGTGACGTAGAGGGATTTCAGGGCGGGAGGCAAAGGCATTGCCTGATAGCTGACAAGCTCGTCAGCCGCGACCCCCGCCCGCTTTACTCCCGCTGGCATGGTGATTTTTGCCACCGGAAACTTTTCAATTACATGTGATGCCATGGGTTCCCCCGTTAAAGTTTCGATGCTTCGATATAAAACTGGTCGACCCTTTCACCATTCCAGTTCAAAAGCTGCTGCATGGCCGGGACCAGCGGGTTCGAACGCTCCACTTCTGAAGCGTACTCCCATTCGATTTGAGCAGCCGCACCCATAGTTGCCACCGCCGAATTCACGTCGTCCAGGAATCCGTCAGCAAGCAACTGTAGGCGACACTGGCGCATACTGATTCTGGAAGGAATGACGACGACAACCTCCTGGTCAATCAGTACCGGGAAGCCGTTTTCGTCCGGGACGATCTGCTGTCCGTTTGACTGTCCATCGAACAGTTCCGCGTGACGTGCCGCCGTGATCTCGACGGCATCGGCAGGGATGTTGGTTCCGTGGATCTCCGGAGCGTAAAAACCTCGGGTTGAAGGTGAATAGTGCATATTTTTCATTTTTTAGTATCCAATTCCGAAGGCGAATGCTACGGACTCCGCAAGATCTTGCGCAGCATTCCTGATGGTAATGCGATACTGAGCCGCGCTCAGGTTGTTACCCTGACACCAGTTGTAACCACTATCGCTCGGGGCCTGATAAAATGCACCAAGGCCGACACAGAAGTTCGGGAAAGTCATAGGCCAGTTAAAAGTCGCCGCACCACCGGTGACCGTCACTTTTGCAAACTGAAAAATCAGGCCGCTAGGGAGCTTCTGGTATCCAGAAGTTCCAAGACTGAACGGGCCAACATTGTTGATCACCTTCCAGTTGCCCCCGTCCGAAACACATTTTACAGACACCCCGGAAGGAACAGAGAATGAGCTTGAGCCACTTACTCCGCCTCCATAAAAATTGCCTCCAGCAGAAGCAAGCGCCACAGCCACAGCTGAGGTGTTGCTGAGCGTGAAGCAAAGGCCCTGCCGACTTACCGCCGACGGCAAAGTCGTCGTCCCTGATCCAGTGATCTCATACAACCCGCCACCATCAGCGGCGGATAGAGAGTTGTCTCCGGAAATCCCAATGTAGGAGCGATAGTTCCCAATGGCCCGCTGCACAAACGCTGTCGTCGCGATGCTCGTGTCGTTGTCAAACTGCGCCGGGGTTGGTGCGGCCGGGCTTCCGGTGAACGTCGGAGATGCCAGTTTTGCATAAGCATCAAGGTCCCCAAGGTCGGCGATCAGGTCGTCGACAAGTGCCTTAATGTACGCAGTCCGATTCAGTAACTCCTGCGGCTGCCGGTTCGCAACTCCACCAGGGCCGCCGAGAACCGGATCGGTCGTCTCAAGCTGGTAAACGTCGCTGAAAATAAGCGGATTTGGAGTAAGGTTTGCCATATCAGATTGCCCCGAAATTATAGTTTCCGTCGAAATTGGCCCCGCCGTTGTACCTCAACGAGACAGCCGTGTAATTGATTTGCCGAAGCCTACACCGCGCCGGGGCGTACTCTTTGCAAAGCGCGGCGATCAACTCCGCTTGCTCATTCGTGATCGCCCGGTCCATGATCAGGACATACTCGGCCCACATGCCGTTATCCGGCCCATATGAGTACAGCCCGTCATAGCTCGCCACCCCGCCATAACTTACCTCGCCGGCCCGTTCGATGATCGTCACGTTCCCGAACCCGGCCGCAGCGATCACATACTTCAGCCCCGCAGGCGTCCCCTTCATGCGGTGTAGCTCGATGGCGATCCGCAGAAGGTACCGGCGGTTCGTTGCATTCTCGGCAAGCCGACCGCCCTCGTTGCCGGCAACATGGAACTGCTCAAGCAGAAGAGGGAGCGCGGCCTCCGTCACATCGTTGATGATGTAGACGAGCAGCGGAGTGAGGTCTACCGTACCCATCCGGTCGATCAATTCATTCAGGGCCAGCGTGTTCGCGTCCCGGATCCCCGCGGGTATGAGACGCTCGTCAGCCATTGGTGTACCCGGTAATATTCACGGTGATGGCCGTGCAATTGCTCCACTCGTTCTCCGCGTTCACCACGTCGGCGGACGGCGATGCCAATGCCACCTTATAGACCCCAGTCACGCTGTTGATTGCTGCGATGATCTGAGTGAGCACGACGTCGCGCCCGAGCGTAGCCCGGTGCATAGACGCAAAGGAATCAAGAGCTGATTCAACAGCCGCCTGAACGGTCGGCCCGTCAGCCGTGTCGAAAAGCGTAAGGTTCGCGGTGATGACAAAGTCCTTTTTTGTCGGAGCCAAAACGCTCACCGAGTCGCACAGCGGACGCACCGTCTCAGCCGAACAGGTCCCAGCTACCGCGTCCAGAATCGCCTGCGATGGGGTTCCATCACTTGCGAGAGGATAGATATTGACCGACCCCGGTTGCGGGCTTGTGACGGCCACAGCGATAACGTTGGGGTGCGCGGTGAAAGCCCAGTACCGATACGCCCCATAGCTCCCGGCATTGGTGTACTTCTCTGGAGCAAGTTTGATGCGGGCGCGGAGGGCGTCGTCACTTTCTTCATCGCTGCCGCCCGTCGAGGTAGTCGTGTTTGCCGCTCCGGCCACATTGGCGACCACGTCAAGCAGGCCATTCACCTCGCCGGCAGCATACCCGTTCCCGGCGATCCCGGCAGCCTGGCAGACGGCGGACACGTCGCCGTAGGTTGCCCCTGCTGCGATGATCAGGTTTCCCTCGGTTTCGAATATCATGGTGCCGTCCTTCGTCTCGACGCGAGTCCCTGAAGGAACTGCAACGTCAAAAGCCTGAACGGCCGTTAGGGTGAAACGGATCGTGCAACGTGCGGCCTGCGCATCAAGGCGAACAACACCGACGAGTTCGCCAAGGTAGTCGAGCATCGGGAAAACGGCGTACTCGACGAGGTTCTGTTTCGCAGCCTCCTGGATGCCGATACGCAGGAGGTTTTCCCGGTAGGCGATCAGGTTGATAAGGACGCGCTCAACCTGAGCCGGGAACAGCGTTTTGCCGGTCGCGGCCTCATACCGGGCGACCATTTCAGCGGTGATGGCGTCAACGTCGCGGGTGATAAATGATGGTTCAGGCAGCGCCATAGACGGTCACGTTTGTTCTCTGGACAGCATTGTCCTCGTTCAGTTTCCACTCGATCTGCAGCGTCAGTTGAGCGCCGTCGGTCACCGGAGCTACCTTCACGAGTTTGATGCGCGGCTCCCAAATAGTAATCGCGTCGATTGCTTCGCGGATGACGTGCGGGATTGCTTCGGGGATCGGGTAGTCGATGTACAGATGAATGTCGCTCCCAAAAAGCGGCCGATGCGGATCACTGCCTTTCGGGGTCGTGAGGATTATCCGAATACACTGACTTATGTCGTCGAGTTCCTCAACGACGGCCCCGATCTCGCCCAGCTTTGGGCTCCAATCGGTCGCATTTATGTCAGTGATGAGTGTCGGCATGATCACATTTTATGCAAATCCTCGATCAAATTCCTGTAAGGAAATTTTTTTCAATTCGGCTGACCCGTCGTTCCGCCAGAATCTCCCGGGTGCGTATGGTGAATGAGAGACTTCCCGCCGGCCGTGACATCGTTGGTGACGACCACCGGGCCGAGCATCGTCGCCCCGCCGCCGGCGCTCCCCTTGCCCTGCGTCAGCATGCCATTGATGACCACGTTTGCGTTGATGGTAAAAGTCGGTGTGGTCAGCGTCGTTTCCCCGGTGATGGTTCCTGTCAGAGTCCCTGAGGCGATCAGTTCGACGTTGCCTTTCACGTCGGCCTTCAACTTATGCGCCGCGCGGTCATACTCGACCGTGGTGCCGTCATCGAACGCGATGTAATACTTATCTTGACTGCTCACCGGAGGGGCGTCAGCGTCGCTGTAAATGGCCCCAAGGACGACGCCAAATTCCTCGTTCTCGTCCATCATGCAGACGACGTGTTCCCCGAAGTCCGGCATCCAGTAATCCTTGTCCCTCAAGGTCTTTTTCTGCATGACCGGGAGCCAGTCCGACACGACGGCGTCCTGGTCCTGAAACTGCACTCTCACCTTGCAAGTGGCCGGCTCGGTGGCCGTCACAATCCCGATCTTCATTTCACGACCTGCTTTTCGTTCTTGAGATTCTTCAGGCTCTTGTTGTGCGCCGAATTGGTCGAAAGCTCGACCTCCGTCGTGTAGCCTCCAGACCTGGTCATCATGTGCCGGGCCTTCTGGATCTGGTACGATCCATCGAGCACCCCGATCCCTTTGATGTCGACGTTCCCACCGGCGGCCAGGCGCGGAGCTCCAGAGACGGTGACAGCGCCCTCGACCTGTCTCCCGTTCCGATCCCTGAGCGCAGCCTTTGCCTTCAGGATTGCGTCGGTCTTTCCCTCACACCGTTCGGTCAACTTCAGGGTGTCGCCCGTCGTAACACCGGTAGCCTTCTCGGTGTGCGTCACGAGCTTCTTGGTTTTCGGGTCGTGATATGAGACCTGGCAGGCCTTGTACACCTCGTCGGTTTTCGCGCGGAAAGTGTACCGGATCATATCGGTCCGGTTGATGACCGTGATCGCATTCGCCGCGTCGAGCTCGTCCTGGTCGTGCCAGACAAGCTGCTTATCCTTGATCGTAAAAATGACGCCCTCGATCTCCCCCAGGCGCTTCAGGAACTCAAGGTCGGTTTCAGTCCGCTGCGTGATCCGGCGCGGTCTGCGCAGCCGCTTCGCCTCGGAGATGATCCCGATCAGCGTCAGCCCGTGCTTTTTGGCGATCCCGGACGCGATTTCCCCGAGCGTCTTGTTCTCGTATGCTACGGTATTCTTCGTCCGGAGCGATTCGGTAACGCCGGCCGACAGGGCGCGCAGGCTGACCGTGTCCGGAGGCCCGTTGATCTCCACCTCGTCAACCTGGTACGTCCCGCATTTGACAAGTGCTGCGCCTTCGTACCCAATCGAGAGGACAATCTCGTCCCCCTTCTGCGGGAACCAGCCGTTTTTCCATCGGTGATCCGCGTCGGTGAGGTTGATTTCGACGTCGTCAGATTCCCCCTGCAGGACGTCGTTATAGGTGATGTCGAGGATGTACGGCGCGATGTTCGCGGAAATATCCTTGCCGGAGTATTCGAGCACCCACCGCGGCTTTCTGACCTTTACAGCTTCCATGGCGGCAGCCCCTCGGTGGTGTCGGTTTCGGCCGCCTCGATGACCGGGATCAACACCTTAAGGCCTGAGGGCAAAACCGGATCGATTGCAATGGCGGGATTCGCGGCAATGATCGCCTCGTATGCCATCGCGTCCCCGTAGTATTCCCAGGCGAGAAGATCCCACCGGTCGCCGTCTTTGGTGATGTGCTCGATCACCTCAATTATCTGGCTGCTCATTGACGCACGATGGTTTTTTTGTCGACTGATTTGTAATCGCCCTTCTTACTGACTTTCGGGACGGTCGCTTTTTTCGACTTTGGTTTCTTTGTGCCCGGCTTGCTGACCGCGCCGGCCTCACCTTTTTTCTCGGCCTTCCTCGTCTCGAGCGGAGCCGGGTCCACCCACTCCTTGAGACTCACCTGGCACTCACAAGCCTTCATGGTCCCGTTCTCCGACATTACCGTCGAGGCCTTGCTGAGTGTCACCAGGACGAACATCCCGAGCAGCTCGCCGTTCCCCATCGATACCGGGAAGGCGCTCCGGCTATCCAACATGTCGACCAGTTGTTCCCAGGCGTATTGAGGATCGATAAAATCCTCGTGGAAAAGAAACGAAAAAGAGAGTTCGTCGAGGGCCGGTCCCATGTGCTGAAGCAGCGGCTTCCCTTCGGTCACCTGGTGCTCTGCATAGTCTGCTTTTTTTTCGATCTCATGTACCGACGGGCTGGTCAGCCTCGCATACCCAATTCCTCCGAGCAGCATGTAAAGCATCAGAAACGCCTCCTGCTCTGCTGGTCAAGTATCCGCTGAAGCATTTTCTCAAGGTCGTGCTCCGTGGTTTTCATTGCCCCCTCGACCTCTCTCCGAACGCTGGCACCATCTGACGCGTTAACGGTGATGTTCTGCGTCACTTGGATCGTCCCACCGCCACCATGAGACCCAGCCATCGCCCCGCCATGACCGGCGACGACCATCATCGTGGCCGCGGTGGCCGCTCGCATGGCGTTCACCATTGGGGCTGGTTTCATGCTGCCTGCGATGGTCTCGATCAACCTGATACGGTGAATGTCGCGAAGGGGTCCCTCCTTTGCCGGGCTGAAAGGCAGGTGGTTACGGATCTTCTGCACGATATTCTTGATGGCCTCGACGGGCTTCATCGCCATGCTCTTAATGCCTTCCCACAGCATCGTGACGATCTTTGCGCCCGCGTCGTACATCTTCCCGGCAACGTCGACGACGACCTTCCAGATGCCGATAAAGAACGCCTTGATGGGCTCCCAGTTCTTGTAGATGAGATATGCTGCAGCGGCCAGAGCGACGACCGCGATAATGACGGGGCCCAAGCTCACGCCCATCAACGCCAGGACGATCTGAAGCGCCCTAAACACCATCATGGCGATCCGGAACCCTCCGCTCAGAACCGACACAATCCTTGACAAAGCGGCAAGCCCGGCGAGGAACGGCCCGACGGCCGACCCGATCGCCGCGATGGTCATCAGGATTCCGCCACCCACCAGCGCAAGAGCTGTAAGCGCAGCAACGACACCACCAATCACCCCTGCAGTTCTCGGATTTGCCAGAACCCAATCGTTCATCTTCCCGAAGGTAGCGTTCAGGCTCTCCAACACGGCCGGAAGGTCGACCAGTTTGGCAAACATTCCACCAATGTTGGCGACCAGGTTCCCGACTGTTCCGGTCATGGTCTCCCACCGCATTTTCGAGGTTCCCATGATTTCGTCGATTTTCTTCTGCATGTCAGCCTGCGCCTTCATGCGAGCAGTCATTTGGTCAAAGCCCTTCACGCCCTTGTCGATGAAGATGGACAGCGGTCTGGCGGCCTCCTGCCCAAACAGCTTTGACAGCACGACCAGCCTGTCCTGCTGACTGAGCGTCCGCAGCTTCTCAAGCTCGCCCATCATCGCGCGGATGCCCTTGAAGTTCCCGGCCTCGTCGAAGAAGTTCAGCTTGATCCCTTTGGCGTCGAGTATCGGCCCGACGAGTTTGGCGACCTTTCCGCTGTCCAACCGATGGCTGATCTCGGCCATGCGCGAGAGGGCCATGGCGAAGTTCGTCCCTGCCTGCGACCCCTCGATGGATGATGTTGCCATCATGCCGATGGCCGCACTTACATCCCATCCGGCCTGCTGCCCCTGCAGCCCGAGCGCCTTGAGTGCTGCGCCGGAGTACTTGAAGGACTCGGTCAGGTCCTGAACATTGACACCGCCGGCAGATTTCAGGCGCTGCAGGGTGTCCATGAAAGCAACGGCATCCTCGTCAGCGATCCCCATCGCCTCCGACAATTTCGCGACGTGCGTAGCGGCCTCGACGAAAGGAACGTTCATGATCACGGAGAACTTGGCCGCAGCTTCACCCATGCCGCCCAGGATCACGTTCGTCTGCACACCCTGCTCACGGAGCGCCGTGAACATTTCGAGCATGTCCTGGGTGCTGCCGGGAAGGTCAGTGCCGAGCTTTTCGGCCAGCTTGAGCATCTTCTCATACTCAGGGCCGACCTTTCCCGCGCTGTCCATCATGTTGGTTTTGAGGCGGGTCTGGGCCTCTTCCAAATCGGCGAACTTTTTTACAGTCAGGCCGATGCCGACAGCTCCAGCGGTCCCGGCAGCCAAAAGCGGCTTGCCGAGTGCGTCGAGTTTCTTGGCGTCCTTCGCGAGTTTGTCGACCTGGTTTGATAGGCGGGTAAATCGGCGCGCGGCTTTATCAGCAGCATCACCTATTCCATCGACGGAATGGACGACTTTTTTCAATGGGCCGCTGATCTTGTCCACCAGGGACAGTATCATGTCGATGGAAAGGTGATTTGCCATTGCGAGGTTCGATTGTGCGGTTACTGATCTTTCTGCGCTTCGATTTCCAAAACGTCGCGCAATTCTTCAACCCAATACAGCAACTCGTCGGGCGCCATCCTCAGAACGTGTTCTGATGAAAAACGCCCGTGCCGAGTCAGGAGTATTACTGCTCGCCCCCAGCCTCCGCCAGCATAGGGGCAAGCGCGTTTCCCAGTTCGACCAGGTCGGCCGCCGACATTTTCCTGAGTTCTTCAGGCGGCAGTTTCGCCCCGTCAAACGTACCGATCTGCGAAAGAACAGCGACCATGAATTCAAGGCCGGTGTCCTCTCCTGCGATCCGCTTTGCCTTGATGAGGTCGTCGGTGATCGGGGTCCGGAGCTCGACCTCTTCGAACGTCCGGGTATCAGTCTTTTTTGTGGTGATCTTCATTTGTTAGCCTCCGATAATCTGTTTGAAAAGCTCAAGCAGGTCGACATCGCCCGACTTGTAGATGTTCGCCAGGGCGTCGACCTCGAGGATCAGCTCGCCATCGATCTCCATCTTGCAGTAGGTGACCGACATGGACGTTTCCGCCTCGACGTTGTCGTTCTGCTTGAAGCCTCCCATCGGGAACTTTTTGAAGCTGCCGGTCATGTAGACCACGGCCGGAACCTCGGCGGTACGGCCACCGTTGCCGTAGGTTTCCAGCGACCCGCGGAGCTGGACCTCGCAGGCCTTGAAGGGATTGCCGACCTTTTTCAGGACGTCGGCATACAGGCTGTTCCACTTGAACGTGGCTTCCATCTTGTCGATACCTGCCGGGAATTCGAGCTTGCACTGCATGCCGAGCGCCTTATGCTCGGACATGACCACATTGACCTCCGGCAGTTTGCACTCTTCGACCTTGCCGAGCAGGGAGTTCCCGTCAACGTAAACGTTGGCGTTCGTCATCCTTTTGATTTCAATCTGTCCCATTTATGGGCCTCCTTATTTGAGAGCTTTCAGGAGCTCAATGTTGATGTAGCTTTCGAAGGTGATCCTTTCGAGCGGAGTCGGCGGCATGAACTCAAGGTCGAAGGTCAGATGACCGGCGGCAATCTCGGTTACCGGATTCTTGGCCGTGTCATAGACACACTTGCCATCGATCAACGCGCCCCTCTGAATCAGGGTCCGGATGAAGCTGTTCACGCTCTGGCGGATGCTGTCGATGACTGCCTGAGTGATCGGCATGTCGAGGAACTGCAACATGCTGTACTCAATCGACTCATGCAGCATGTCAGCGGTCCGCTGGACATTGATGAAATTCGACGGCAAGGTGCTCGTCGGGAAGGCCGCGGAGCGGTTACCCCACACCCGGAAGCCGGTCCCGAAGGAGTTGAAGACGGTCACGATTCCGGCCTCATTCAGCGCGTTGGCCTCGGTGGTGCTGTCGTTGATCAAGGCAGTGATGGGCAGCTCCATTCCGACGATACCCTTGATCTCGGTGTTCGAGGGCGACCACCAGTACCCCTTCTCGATGTCCTTGGCCGCGATGACGCCGGCGAGACGCTGAGACAAAGGTTCCAGTACCTCGGTATCGGTTGCGGTGTCGTAGCGTTTGACGTGCGGGTAACAGAGGACGGCGCGCTTCGAACTGGTGTTGAAGTTGATCGTCCCGCTCGGTCCACGGCCAGCGATGGCTTCGGCTACGGTCGTGCCGATTGGTGCATCGATCAGTGCCATGGCGCGCAGTTTGTCAGCGACCGCGATCATCTCAACAGCGACACTGTTCTGCGTGCAGTAACCGGGAGCGATGATCATTTTGGCGACGTAGCCAATAAGGTTGTACGTGCCAATCAGAGCCTGAAGGCCGCTTGCGTTGCCATCCACATCCACGGCGCCGATGACGTCGGCGGCCAGTACTTTTGACGTGTCCGTCCATGAGTAATCGACCTTGACTGCTGCGCCGGCCGCAATGGTCCCGCCAGACACCCGGGTGATCACGCCATTTGCGGCGTCCACGGTGTAGTGGGTATTGACGACATAGGTGGTGTTGCCGTCGCCCGACTTGACCACGACACTCGACACCTGCGGGTGCGCAAGGGTGATCTTGTCGTCCGCGCCGAAAGTCTTTGCTTCAGCCAGGACAGCGGTGACGTCGGTCGCTGGGTCGGCAACGTTAACCACGATGCAGATAGGACCGTTCCCCTGATCGAAAATAGCATCGAGCGCGGCCGGAATCGTGAAGCCGGTCCGGTTGGTGCCGAAATACTTTGCAGCGTCGACCGGGTTCCGGACGACGACGGGAGTGTTCAGCGAGCGGTTTGCGCTCAAAACATCAAGCATCGGTGCCGTACCGATCAGACCGATGACGGCGGTCTTGACGCCAGTAATCGGGCGAGGGCCTTTCTCGATGACGATGGTTTCAACGCCATGCAGGAAGTTTGCGGACATTATGGTTTCCTCCGTTTGGTTTTCTCTTCAATTTCGATTTCGGTCGGCGCCGGTTCCAGGTTTTTGACCGCCGTCAACCAGCCCTTTCGGATCAGCCGACCGGTGTACTCATTTCCTTCCGGCAGCTGCACCTCAGCACCGGGAATAAGCATCACGTCGCCGCCTTCTTTCAGGCTCACGCCCGACAACGGGCCAGTGTAAATGTATTTCATGGTTCCTCTTCAGGTTCAGGTTCAGGGAGCGTTGTCTCGGCCTCCGAAGTGTCGTCATACTGGTCGGTGACGGTGAGCTTTCGCACAAGCGGCAACACCTCATCGTCCGCAAAGTTCAGCCAGGCTTCATGCTCCCACTCGACAAGCCAGACCAGATACCCGTCGAGCCCAGGCTTGAAGGCGTCGTCCCCGGCGCGCTTCAGGTTGATCGGCCCGACATTGGGACTTTGCGGAGCCCAGTCCCGAAGAGCCCACCACGCCATGGCCGCGAACTCCTTCAATTCGACATACCCGTTCTCGAGGATCGGGTCGACCAGCAAGCGCGCTTCGAAGTTCAAATACACCTGGCTTCGATCCCTCCGGTTCCCGAACTCGGAGAACGGAGTAATATCCACCAACTCAATCAGGCATGCAGGGAGCGAGACGCTGCGCTCGGTCATGATCTCCGGACTGAACGCCTTGACGGTCACGCCCGTGAGCTTGCCGGCCAAATACGCTATGAGTTCGGTGTGCAGCGCAGAAAGCATGTCATTCCCCTGTTACCTTAAAAACTTCGTACCTCAACTCTTGCAGGGCCAATTCTCGCATCCATCCAGGGACCCGCGTGGCGATTTCGTTAAAAGCCTTGTTTGCTGCCTCGTCGATCTCGATCTGCGATCGCCTTATCGGTAATCGGCTTTTTGTCGTTCTCTCCATCAGTTTGCCAGCATACCGACCGCGCTTCGGGATGAAGGCTGTCGGAAAAGCCCACTGACGAACCCGGTAGCCTTTCGACATCTTGATCGGCTTTGCGATAGTGTCGGCATTGACAGCGTCGATACCAAACCAGACCTTTATCGCCTTTCCACCACCACCACCGGCACGCCAGCTCTTGTCATACAGACGGACACGATGAACGATGACTTTTCTGCGGATGCCTTCGTCCTTGATAGCCCTAAGCAGGTGAGTTCTCACCCGCAACGCCGCTTTTCTATTTGCTCTCTTGATTGCAGCCTCAATGGATGATGGCCCGAGCTTTTCGGTGAAGCGGTAGAAATCAGCGCTGTCAAAGTCGATTTTTACAGCGATCATGGCTTCAGCTTGAGAAAGAGCATTGTGAAGCCGTCGTTCATCGGTTTGAACCTCACGACCTCGTAGGTGTCCCCAAGGCACACCAGAACAGAACCGCGAATTACGGTTGCGGCCTCACCATCAGGAAGCCTGAAGGCCAGTTGCTGAAACCCGGTCATCCCGCCAGACAGTTCCGACTGATCGATCGGAGTGGTCAGTTCTCCGCGTACTGGTTTCCCGTCCAGCGTCGCAGGATCCCCGACCCTCTCGATGATCTGCCTGTCGGCCTTGGCGAAGATGTCGCGGAAATCAGTCACTTCTTACCTTTCTTGTCTTTCACTTCTTTCTCGACCTGCCTGGATGCAGCCTTCTCGGTGGAAGCCTTTTCAGCCGTATCCTTTTCTGCCTGTTCGGCGGCGGCGGACCGGGCGGCCTCTTCTGCCGCCCTCCGTCTCGCTGCGTTAAATGATGCAAGTCCCATCACGCGCCCCCTTAGCCAGCAGCCGCAACGCGGTGCTTGAAGGCCACGATGCGGATCTTCTTGGGATCGTACACGCGGGTCCAGTTGGTGCCGGTCGCAAGCTCCGTGCGGGTCGGGTGACCTGCTGAAGCGTTGCCGGTTGAAACCGTTGCCGTTCCGACCCACTTCACGCCACGCGGGTGCATGACGAAGTGCCTGCGGGAAATCAGGATGTCGATACCAGAGAGGCTGTCGCGATCGGTCTCGACCGGAACCTTCGGAGTACCTTCAGCATAGCCGAAAGCGCCCTGGCCGAAGAGATAGGTCGTGTAGACGCCGTTCGCGCCGGCAAGGGTATCGTCGATGAGGATGCGCTTGCCCTGGTAGGTCTCGAACATCTTGCCCTCGGAAGGCTTTGCCTCATCGATCAGGTCGGCCTTGTACAGGACCTTGTAGGTGTCCGAGTGCATGGCGACGGCGGTCAACTGGTCGGCATGGTCGCCGAGTTTGAAAATAGCATCAGCGAAGGACGACTTGTCGATCACTGCGGCACCGGCGCTCAGGGCAGAGATGTCCAGGACGTTGCCGGACATGTTTGCGGCGGCAAAGATACCGGTCAGCTGCGACTTCAGGCGGTAACCCATATTCCGGCCCCAAAACTCACCCACTCGGCTGGCGATCACACGGACGGGGTCGTCACCAGCAAGAGCGCCGGCGAGGTCGTTGGCGCCGAACGCTTTACCGAGCGCCTGCAGGACAGCAATGTCCTGGCCGGCATCGATCTTGTTCACGGTCAGGGCCTTCTGATCGGACAGCTCTTCGGCTTCGCCGTCGAGGTCGTTCCAGTACGGCATGTTGATGGTTTCACCGCCGTTGCGCGATCCGATCTCGACCCTGCTGTCGGCAGTGACGATTCCGGACTGGAACAAGACAGACTTTTCGACCGTCTCGTTGATCACGTAAGGGGCGAAAACCTCAGGGACGATGACGTCCGAAATTCTCGTTTCAGCCATGATTCAGTTCTCCTTCGTTAAGTGTTTGATTGCTTTGTCGATCTCTCCTTTGGCGAGATACGACCTTACAGTAAGGTTCGTTTTCGCCGCCTCCTGAAGTTCTTCCGTGAGTCCCTGGGGCGCAGTATTCAACGGCGCGACCGGTGCCTGTCCGTCAAGCTGCAACTTTGCCAGTATACCGCGGACCTCATCAGCCGTTTTACCTTCGCGAATCCATGCGGCGGCATTGGACGGCCGACCGGCCAACTGGCACAGTTCGACGATTTCGGCGGCATTCTCAGCCGGATCGAATGCGGTGGCGGCAGGTTCCGGTTCCGGTTCGGGAGCGGGCTCCGGTTTCGGTTCAGGCTCCGGCACAGGATCAGGTTCTGGTTCAGGTTCCGGATCAAGAGCCGGTTCTGGTTCAGGTTCCGGATCAAGAGCCGGTTCTGGTTCAGGTTCCGGAGCGGGGACTGGCTCGGCTTCAGGTTTTACAAACTTCGCCGGACAGCCCTCGGCTATGCTCTTCGGCATGTGAGCGAATGCGGCAATCTGGACTGCATCGATCACGGTATCAGCAAACCCCATTTCAACAGCCTGAGGCCCATCCAGCCAGGTTGTAGCGTCCTGAATCTGCCGGATTTCCTCGACCGTCTTTCCGCTTTTCTTCGCGTAGACGGTAGCCATTGATGCTTCAAACTGAGCGAACAGGTCGGCAGCGTCGGCAAAATCTTTGCTTTCGCCCTGCACAAACCCCCACGGATTATGAATCATGAGGAAAGCGTTTTCAGGCATGCGTATTTCATCGCCAGCCATAGCGATGAGCGATCCGGAGCTCGCTGCAATACCGGCCACCGTGACAATGACTTTCGACGGATGCTGTTTCAGTGCATTGTAAATAGCAACGCCTTCGAACATGTCTCCGCCGTATGAGTGAATCGATACATTGATGTCCTCACCCTTCGGACAGGAAGCAAGCTGCGAAAACACATCCTTTGCGCTCACGCCATCCCACCAGCCGCCGATATCTCCGTGAATTTTTATATCCATTGATGGATCTCCTTTTTATTCGAAACAAAACTACACATTTGGCGGATCAACCGCCTGTACGGAAATTCCCAAGGCATCCTCGCGCCTTTTGTCCTCGGCCCGATCTGCGTCAACTCTTTCCGGATCGTCGCCGCGCTCGGTGATTTTCGCCGTCCTCGACGACAGCCCTGCAGTGATCTCGGCCGCCTGCGTCTGCACGTCCTGCAGCGGGTTGATGTACGGCCAGACCTGAGGCGTCCAGGTGACAAGCACTTTCGCCGCCGAGATACTCGCTAATGAGTTCAGGATCCCGACCTGCACCACTTTGTTCCAAACCGGTTGGCAGAACTGCGGGACGATTATGTGCCACTGATCCTGCTGTAGCTTCCGGCGGAAAACCCCAAGCGCCACGCGAACGGTGCGGTCGTTGGTTCCGCTGTAGTCGCCAGTCAGAAGTTCATACGGGATCCCCGCGCCAGAGGCGACCTGCCGCTCGTGATGCTTGACAAACTCGGCGTAATCCTTCCCGAGCTCAGGCATGTCCGGAAACTCGATTTCCTCTCCGGGCAACAGGGTATAGGCTGATCCCGGGTTGATCTCCGACTCGGTGACCAGGTCCGGGTCGATTTCTTTACCGGTGACTGGGTCGGTGCCGGCATCGATCGGGACCGGGCGCCGAATAAAAGCGGTGATGGCTGAAGCGAGCTTCTGTCGCTCGAGCGTCGCCTCGTCAAAGTCGGAAAGCTCGGCGATGGTCGGAAGTACTCCGGAAAGCCTCGGGACACCACGGAGTTGCCCCGGCCTGGTCGGTCGGTATACGTGCAGCATCTCATCATCCGGAACACGAATCATTGTCTGCTCATTATACACTCCATCAAACGCGCCACCGGTTTTCGAGAAAAGCAAATACTCGCCCGGGTGCGTCTTATGCACCCAGTAAGCTACACGCCGGCCACCATGAAACTCAATTCCGTTCCGGATTTCGTTTCTACTTCCTGGAGCGGTCCCGTTCGCCAAAGGGACCATGTCCGCTTCGAGCAGTTGTATCCTCAATGGGACAACGTCGCCGCCGTCATACGGCACAACGATGAAGCGAGCGAAAACCTCGCCCGATTCTTTCCACGCTCTATCAACAAGGGCCTGCATCCCGTAGATGTCCAGGACGCCATCAAAATCAGCCTTTGCGCCCCACTTTTCCCACATCGACGTAAGAGCATCCTTCAGGTTGCCGGTTGCACTCGGAAGCGGAATAATACCCGTACCAATAGTTTCCGACACCAGCGTCTCAATAGCGCCATCAGCGCTCGCCGAGTTCCTTACCTGGTCACGGACACGGGCGCGGAGAAGTGGGAGGTATGGGATTGTTGCCTGATTGGGGCCGGTACTGTTGGCCGTGGTACCAAACGCACGGTTCGGGCGGCCAGCCTTATAGTGAGCTTTCGGAAGTGGGATCTTGGCGACCTTCGCCACAGTTCGCTGCAGCCAGTTCATCAGAGCCCCACGTATTTCATCTGGCGAACTCGGCCAGCTGCTTTCGGGACCTGAGACATAAGGCGGGCGCGCTCTGCGTTCAGTTCCGGGAGGGTGATCTCTGAGTACTTGATGGTGCGGTCACCGAAGCGAACTTCCGAAACTCGATCGCCCGCAGTGAATGCACGGATCGCAGTCTCGATGGCCTCGATGTTGTCCTTCAATGTGGCGAGTTCGGAATCGGTCACGGGCGGTCCGGATTATTGTTTCCGAAAATGATACGATTTTCAAAATTCATTTTCCTGTAAGAAAATTTTTTACGCACTTTTCCCGAACACCCGCTTCACGACTTTTCTTACTCTCGGTTGCGGTGCTTCCGATTTTGGTTCGCGCGGAGTAGGTGGCGAAAGCCTCGCGAGATTAACGCGTTTCAGCTTCCGTAGGGCCTCAAGCGCAGCCCATCCGTAGACCGTGCAGTCAAATGTCTCGTTCCTCGCGCCCGGAGGTTTTACCCAAACACGCTTCGGTCGCCCGCGGTTGTCATACTTCAGCACCCGACGCTCGACCGTGAGCTGCGCAAAAAATTCCGGAGACAGGTCCGCAGCGAACCGGATCCTTCCGTCGCCCTCGGTCAGCGACAGCCGTGCTCGCAGAATGTCCTTGATTGTGTCGACGCCGATCCGCCACACTTTGTGGCCGCGGTACTTTCTCGACGTACTCGACCGGTCCGGCCAGGCAGGTATCGGGCCGTCTGCACCCTTGATCGCGTAAACGTCGCGCCCGGCCCGTGCCGTACAGAAATTGTACGCCTGCTGCGTGTGATGACCGCCGGAGTCCACACAGGTCGCGCGGATCTTCAGATACCCGCCGGTTTCCGTCTGACGTTCTTCCAGTAGCCAAGCGTCGAGCGTTGCCCACACCTGCGGGAACGAAGGCGACCCTTCAAACACCCGGCGCGCCGAAATCATCAGCTGGCCGGTTGTGGCCCACCCAAGCAGCACGGCCTCAAGTCTATCGTCCTGGGAGTCAACCCCGGCAGTGAGCATAACCGTCTCGGCCGGAAGCAGGTTCTCGCGCCAGCTTTCCCTGCGCGACTGCAGAACATCCGCCACAAGGAGCTCGCCGTCTCGATCTTCGTGCGGCAACCCAAGTGCCGTATTACGCCAAACCTTTTCCTCTTCCGGCTTGCCCCTCGAGTCGAGGTACTTTGCGACAACCGTCGCCCACTTCACCCAGGGTGAATACAGCTTGTTGAGATGAAACCCGGCGACGCCTCGGCTTTTTGAGTGAGCCCGCCAATCGTATCTTTCGAGCATCCACGATTTATGCGACTCGTCGATCAGGGCTCCACATCCCGCGCAGGTGTAAGAGGCCGTTTCTGGTTTGTCGTCGTCGTAGACGATCCGTTCCCACTCGAGCATCTGCATAAACCCACAATGCGGACAAGGGAGATAACAGTGCCTCTGGTCAGACTTCTCGTACTCGCTTTCAATCCGGCTCATCCCTTTTATGGTGGGAGTTGAGAAATATCCCCGGATCCGGTTGTGAAAGTTGCTCGTCCGTTCATCTGCCAACATAATGGGATCGCCTTCGGTGCCGGCGCTTGCCGGGTAACCATCAACCTCGTCACAAAGAAGCACGCGAATCGGGCGCGACCTCAATCCGACTGGGCTGTTCGCGCCACCAAGAGCCCACTGCCCACCCGGGAACTTCTTGTGCAAGAGAGTGTTTCCGCTGTCCCTGGATTTTGAATCGGCAATGATCTCCGAGAGAGCTTTTGTGTCACGCACCATAGGCGCGATTCGATCCTTGGAGAAGGTCTCAGCAAGATCCAGGGTCGGCTGAATAATGAGCATCGGCGAAGGGTCCTGATGCGCAAAATACCCCATGACGTTCAGGATCGTCTCAGTCTTTGAAACCTGAGTGCACATCATACCGACAACCGTATCGATGCCCTTTTCGCAGAAGGCATCAAGTATGTCACGCAAAGGAGGAAACCTGTTGGTGCGCCACTGTCCAGGCTCAGCTGATGCCTCAGGAGATAGCTGTCTGTACGTGTCCGCCCACTCGCTGACGGTCAGGTCAGGAGGCGGTGCAAGTATGGCCAGAGCCTGTCGGCCGACATCAATCAGTGTCTGAGGGAACACCATCGCCACCCTTTGAAAGTTCACCAAGCGCCTCGTAAATGATCGCCTGGGCTTCGGCCTCAATCTCTTCTGATGTTTTTCCAGCGCATACCGAAGCTATTCGAGACGGCAGCGAGAGTAGTTTCGAACGCACAATCGCCAGGACATTCGACCAGAACGACCGAATCATGTCGACGTGAATCAACTCCCGTTTTTTTCGGCCCTCTTCGAGTGCTGCCGCGTTCGCCTGGTGATGAGTCAAGCGGCCACGCTCAACCTCGTAGACGTAAACCGAACCATCATCGGCAACACCGAGGCCGCGGCTGAGGTCAGATTTCAGCCACCGGCCAAATGCCTCACACGGGTACTGTCCCTCACTGTTCTTCGGTGGCGGGTTGTCCTCTTGATCTCGCTGTCGAAGACGGCGCGCTGATACCCCGAGGATCGCTGCGGCCTGTGATTGTGTCAGAACCTTGTCATTCGCCATGACCTCAGAGTTTTTTGTTTCATCGACTTCCTTCTGCAGCCACCGGATATAAGCGGCTGCGCACTTTGTCGGGTCCCACTGGTTATGCCCTGCTCGGGTGATGATCCCGTTATGTTCCAGGTTACGGAGTTGGTTTTGTGTCAGATTGAGAAACCGCGCGATGTCAGCGGTTGATACCTCAGCCGGCATGCTCGGACCTCCACTTCGACAGGACGTTCAGCACATCGTCGGCTCGGTTGTACGTCCCTTTCGGCAGCGGAAGCGAGAACTCGAAGGTGATCGCGTCGACGAACCTTTCCCGGTCGAGCGGTTTCTCGTTCACCGCTTTCGCCTGCCATGAGCTTCGGGGGAAACCGTTAACCTCAAAGGTTAACGAAAATTCCCGACAGATATTCTCGACCATCTCCCGGGTGTGGAACTTCTGGTAAAACCAATTCCCCAGGCGAAGGTTTGCCGTGAACAAGTTCTCATCGCAGAAATACACGTTGTTCCGAAGGTCAGACTTGATCCCGTTCCGCATTACCGACGACGTGAACTCATAGCTCCGTCCGCTAAAGTACACCGTCCCGCCGATCCGGCAGAAGGCTCGAACTGTGTCGATGACCGCATTATGCGCCGCCATCGAATCGACCGAGTTCAATACAGAGTCGCAAACGACCACATCGTACAGCCCGTTTTTAGAAACGTCGTCCAGGACGTCATCGATCAGAGCGTTCACTGCTTTCGTGTCGATGCTTGCCCCGCCGCTCTTCAGCAGGTAAAACTCGATCCCGCGGATGTCGTACCCCTTGGCGCGAAGCATTTCGACGTAACCCATCCGACCGGCGCCGAAGTCGAGCACCCGGACACCCTTCTGCAACTCCGGGATGACGAGTAGCCTGTAAAGCGTCGATTCGATCTTCCGTTTCTTCACGCCCTTCAGGCGGTGCATCTGCGCGAGGCTCTGGATGTAGGTCTTTTTTTCCAGCATCTCGTAGTTGAACACACCATATTCGTCCGAGAAATACCGGACAATCCGTTCATCCTCTTTCGCGCTCGAGGATCTATACACCAGCAGATTCTTCCGGATCGCCTTGCAGCAGCTCGCATAGTCAGCGCTCACGATCACGCGGCCATCAGAACCGACGACCGATGCTCCGAACTCGCCGTACCTGGTCAACAGCTTCACGAGTTCCGCCTTCTGAGTGGCCGACTTTCCGATCTTGAGAACTCTGACCTTATCGTGATCAACCCATGACCACCCGGGTCGAGAGACATCGACAGCCACCTGATCAACTTGTCCGACCTCGACGTCGCTACCATTGTGGAGCTGGTTGAACCTCACTTCGTCCGTCACGCTGATGCTATCGATCACATAGGCCGGCGCGGTCTTGATCCCCATCGACAGAAGGCACTTCGTTCGCTGGTGCCCGGCGATGATCGTCCCTGTTGAGTTGACGATGATCGGTTTCAGAAAGCCGACCTCTCGAATCGACCTGACCAGTTTCGACATTTTCTCAGCGCTCAGGTATCGAGGGTTGTAGCTCGCCGGCTGTATCGTGGTGATGTCAAAGTCCTCGACGAACATCTCAACCCCTCAAGACGTGGTAAAAGTATCCGGCAGTGAAACCGTTTGTCCGGACGTACTGATCGATGGATTTTCTCACGAGATCACTCTCCTCTTCCGTCAGGACAATGTCGTAACCGAGGATCCGGATGCGGATGGTGTTCGTAACTGACCCGGCATCTTTCCCGATGTACTGATCATCACCGCCGTCTCCATCTCCGACAGGTCCGCCGATAGGTCCAAAGTCGTGACCGGATAGCTGCAACTCAACGCCCCACTCGGTTAGCTCTTCCTCGGTGTACTCGGACGCGAGGATGTCGAAATCCCACTCACCGAACGCGAGGTTATCCTCGATGATAAAACGCCGGCGCTCGTCATCCGTCAGCTCGTCGGCAACCTTCACCCACTCGTCAGGGATCTCCGTGTAACCGAGATGATCGAGTGCGCGATACCGTATGTTCCCGCCGATGATTGTCCCGGTCTTGTCGACAACGATCGGTCGTAGCGCCATCATCTTCGGGAAATCCTTCACCGACTCCACTAGCTTTGCGAACTTTTCGTCAGTGATGAATCGCGGGTTGTCCTGGTTCAGTCTGATCTGGTCGATCCTGATCATCGTCAACGAGCCTCCCTTTTTGTTGGCCGGTAGGAAACCGGTCGAGTTCTGGAGCTAGGCGTTTTCCGCGGGTCTGCCGGCCCGTGGGCGGCTTTTCCCCCAGGGACCCCCGCCCCCGTCTCACATTGAGACAAGACCACGCACCCAGCCACCCCGTCGGCCCGCTTCGTCTCAGCCTGGCCAGCCAGCCCGTACTCGTTCGCGATCTGCATCACCCTATCGTACGAGATGCCCACGATCGGAGCAGCGTCCATAGGGCTCACACCACTAGCCAGCATCTTCACCGTGTTCACCTCGATAACGACCCTGCGAATAGGGTTCGGCAGTCTGATTGATCGTCCACCGAATTTCTCCACCAGGATTCTGGCAGCACGTACGCCGATCACGATTGCAAGCAGGTGGTTGTCGTCGTGCTTATCCGGGACGTAGAGAGACGCCCCACCCCATCCGGCCATCAGGCGAAATGTTGGTTCGAATCCAAGTTCGTCGTTGAGCTGCTTCAGGATGCTTGGCATCAGGTCCTCGGTTTTAGTGTTTCGGTCAATGTACGATTTTCAACCCATTTTTCCCGTGCTGTCGTTCGGGAAGTATTTGCATGTCCCTAAAGGGACACATGCAAAAATTTCCCCACGGGAACGAATGAACAAATTTCCTTTTTTCGCTCTTCCTTCCTGGAAGGAAATGTAAAGGAAGGGTGTTTTTCTGTCCTTCCTTTCCTTCCTTTTATCACATTGGAGTGAGTTCACGTTTCGACTCCGGAAAGTTCACAACGGCATCAACCCCAAACATCTCGACGGCTTTTCTGTCGTATTTTCTGGCGGCATCCTCAGCAGTTTTCCCGCCACCGCAGTAAACTTTTTCTTTCCTTCCGGGGACACGGATAAAAGCATCGTACCGGTCCGATCGTTTATTGTGCTTCACACCGAGAAACCCCGTCTTATTGGTCTTGTTGTCTCGGTGAAAAACGGCCTTTTCTTTTGGTGTGAATTTCCTTTCCATAGCGATATTTGTTTAGTGTTTCATCAGCTTTGAAAACGTGCTCTCAGTGATCATGTCGTTCATGATTTTGGCGGCCGTTACTTTGCTGCCGGTGACCAGAACGTCGCCTTTTTCCTCAAGCTGCTCGACCTGTTCCTTGAAGCTCTGGTTTTTCCTGCGATCACTCACGCCTTCGAGGTAAACCTTGTACCGATCTCGCCACGTCGCCAGCATGCATATACCGGCACCGATCCCGTCGGCTTCAATCGCTTCTTTGAGGGCTTTCAGCGCCGCGCGCATATTGGCGGTCATTTTCGGTCCCTTTTTGCCCTCAGTGGCCTCGTACAGCAGCACACAGCTATTCTCGTGCTTCCCTTCACCGTACCTGATCTGTTTGACGCTGAAGGAGATGGACGGCGGCGGTTCAATATCCTTGGTTTTCGTCCACTCGATCATTCCGTCGGCGCTCACCATGATTTCGACGTCCATGGCGCCCTTCAGGGCTGACGATCCACGTGCTCGCTTGGTCTCGTTGTGGCCGGTGTGGTGAACGATGATTACGGCGCAGTTGTAGGTCTCCTGCAGGCGGTCACATTCCTTGATGAACAGTCCGGTATCCTTCGTGCTGTTCTCGTCGGCGTTTCCCGGGAGGGCTCGCGCCATAGTGTCGATGATGATCATGACCGGCGGTTCCCCGAACTGAGCGGCCATCTCGTTGATCTCGGCGATCATGGCGACGATGTTCACAGGCTCGAAATCGATAGCCGTGCTCGATACCATCAGGCGGTTATACGGAACGGTGACGCTGTGGTGTGTCTCCCAGGCTTTCACGCGCCTCGGGATTGCGTGCCGGCCCTCGCCGCAGATGTAGATGACGGGTCCGGCCTTTACCTTCTTTCCGTTCCACTCCTTCCCGGTAGCGCAACAGAGTGCCAGGTCGAACACGAGGAACGATTTGCCGGATCCGGACGGCCCGAATATCATCCCGGTGCAGGGTGACTCGATGGACTCGTCGACGAGGAACGACGGTTCCTTCAGTGTCATGCTTTTGGCATCGACGAAAAGGCGCTTGCGGGCCGCTGGACGCAATAAAAGCTCGCGGGTGACCTGTCCACCCTGTTGGAGCGCGAAGTCGTTCCAGTCGACCTTTGTCTCAGGCTCAGCGGGCGGATAAATGACTGTACCGCGTCCGATCAGTTCGCGCGCCTTCTCGGCCAGTGTCACGCCAGGGTTTTTCATCTGCCGCGGGTTCTTCGGCGTCACGTTGTCGTTGTCGGCCGCGAAGATGATTTCAGAGGTCGGGTACATCACGGAGACTTTCCGGGCGATCTCCTGCAGGGTTGACGCGCTCACGGTCATGACGGCCGTTTTCCCGGTCGCCATATGGACGGTCATCGCGGTGGCGTAGCCCTCGCAGATGTAAACGACGTCGCGCTCGCCTTGGATGGTGTGGTAACAACCGGAGAACCGGCCCCCGTGGTTCACCTTCTTCGTTCCATCAGCGAAAATCCGTTGTACGGCCAAGAGTTCGGTTTCGTCACGCAGCGGGATGAGGATGGCGCCGGTTTCCGGGTGAAACCTCAGTCCGGGATCCGCGTTGACCTGCTTCTTGACCAGGTACGGATGATCTGGCGGGCAGGTCTCGCCCTCCATCCAGAGAGCCATAGAGACCTTCGCAGCATGGGCGCGCTTTTCCTCTTCGGTGACGGTCGGGATCGGTGGAGGTGTTGGGGTGTCCTCGGTGATGTTGAGGAAGTCGGCGATCATCATGGCGGCATCGGTCATTGTCACGCGCTCGCGTTGCGCGACCAGGTCGATCAGGTCGCCCCAGGACTCGCCAGCCGCGAAGTCTGACCCGACGCCGGTCGTCATATTGGTACTGCATGACTCGCCCCGCCCGCCCTCGATGCACCCGCACTGATATTCACCACCCTTCACGCGCCCGCCTGGCATCCAATGGTTAAGGACGGATTCAATGTTCAGAAGCGCGACGGCCTTGATGGTGGCGAAGTCAACTTCCTTTTTCGGCGCGCCAAAATTGTTGAAGTCAAGCATTTGTGCTCCTGTTTTTCCGCTTCTCCGCCCACCCCATCACCAACTTTCGGCCGGCCTCGGTGTAAATGACGGCGGACCCGACCTTGTTCCAGTGCCTTCCTTGTTTAAGTCTCGGCCCGTAGGTGTATTTTCCGACCTTCTGGCCGGTCCGCATTGTCCAGAGTGATTGCTTGTTGTACCCGGATTCTCGGGCGACTACCGATTCGTGGTATCCGATTGTGATTGTCATGATCATTTTCTCAGTTTAAACTCCACCGGCAGACCATGCCGACGTAAAAATGAAATCCCCACACCGGGACCAGGCACATCCGAGTGAATTCGAGTGCCGGTCGACAATACTCCGGCCGCCAGGGCAGCCGGATTCTGTTTTGGCTGAATTGAGCGCTCACGCGTCGTTCCCCGTCAGCAATCTTATGACCTGGCGGGCAGCGTATGAGGCATTACCAGTGATCTTCCGTTGCCAGCAATTCCCATCGCGCCGGCTGAACACAAACCCGTATCGGCGCATGTTCAGGCCAGTTCTTTCGCATAACTCACGGTAGATGGCGACCGATTCGAAATCAATCTGGATGCGGTTCAGGTCAGGGTCGACGATCACCGCAAACCCCTCATACTCTTTCCGGCTGTACTCGATGGATCCGGCGCGCTCCAGTTCTTCGATACGCTTTTTCGTGGCGTTGATCTTGGCGTTGTTGTTCGAAAGCTGGAACCCCTGGAACCCGATTTCCCATCGAGCTCCTTCGAAGAGTTTGACCGCCGTGGCTTCCTTGAACCCAAGTGCGACCAGCTTTTCGATCTTCTCACTCGTCGCTTCGTTTTTGGGCTTGCGCTGGATGATCTTATTCGCAGCCTTCATCATCTCCTGCACCTCTTCGAGCTTCGCCAGCTTCTCACGCAGAGCCTCGATCGCGTCCGGATCGTCGCTTGAAATGGTGCAATTGCTTTCGGCGGCAGCCGCTCGTGCGGCAAGGCTTTTCGCTTCCCGGTCAAGCTCGACGGATTTGGTGGCATAGTTGCCGATGCGGTCAGCATCCCGGCGCGCCCGTTTTTCCGAGTGGTGCCCGACAAGGATCGGCTGACCGAACGGGATCTGATCGGCAAGGCGCTTGCTGGCGTTGTAAGCTGCATCTGAAGCTGCGGCCTTTTTCTCTGCCCGACCAGTCAAGCGGTCGATGCGGTTCTGTTTGATTTTGTTGTAGTCGTTGCGTCCCATGGTTGTGTTGTGGTTTTGTGGTTGAGTGATCATCATTCCTTTTCAATTTCCGACCCATCGGCCTCGATGACACTCGACAAAGTATACGTATCGGTCCATTCAGCGTCGCATTCCGAGCAAAACACCTGCTGGCGTACTCCTGTTTCGTCGATATCGAAAGCCTTGCCGGAGATATCATAGCTCCCACAATAGGGGCACCGGCACCCCCCGGTATTAATGTAACTGGAAAAGTCTGGCATGGTTGTGGTTTTTGGTGGATAAAAATGCCCCTGGTCTCGCCGGGGCCTGTTGGTGGTAAGTACTCAGGACGCATTTATTTTGCCTATTAGCTTAACCATATCTTTCAGTTCATCGAAATTATCTTTCAAAACGAACTGAACATCACTCGCGGTCATACCAGACCAGCACGTCCCGTCACAAAAGTTTTTGATCGCGATGTCTATCTCATGACCCTGTGCTTCCGATTTCACGAAAAACTCTTCGCCATCAGAAGTAATAAAGACAGGGATCTCTCGCTTTTCTGTTTTCATGTTTGGCCCCGTTTCGTTTGGTGGTCAGGCACTCCGTTGCCTTCTGATATAAAGGTAAAAAAGTTATTAATATCATCCTAATAAAAAGCATCATGTTGACCAGCACGCCTCCCTGAAATCGCACCACTTGCATTTGTAGAAATTGCGGTCACCCGAACACCTCTGACACCACCGCCCTTCATTCGTCGCGGTGATCACCCCGTGAACCCTCGCGCGCCCGAGCTGCGCCTCCACCTCGTCATAGTTGTAGATGGTGTGGTGCATTTCCATCGTGTCGGCGTTGATGACGGTGTAGAGGCATCGCGGCAGTTCGAGGTACGCCATGTACTGGTGGATCTGCCCCCAGTAGGTCGAACTGTACTCTTTCAGGCCCTTATCAACGACCTGTTTCCAGTACTTTGAACCGAGACACTTACATTCCCACAAGGCAGGGAGTTCGATCGGGCAGATGACCCCGTTCCTCGTCAGGATCTCCCGCCATCCCGTGACGACGTCATCCACGCTCCCGCGGTACTCTCCGCCAAAGTCCTGAAATGATCGGCCCGTGCGTGTTGTCCCGAATAAGAACCCGGCATCCTTCAACCACTTGCGCGCCTTGGCTTCGTATGTGTGGCCGCGGTCAAATATCCGGAGGTTTCGCGCTTCCGGTCGCTTCCTCTCGATCAGGCCGTGGGCAGCAAGCAGTTGGAACTGCACGTACCTTTCGCATTCATGCCCGACCACCGAAGCGCCCAGGTAGTGCCGTCGTTGCGATTCCTCGGCCGTGGCGGCAATCGGCCCGTCAATCAGGTAATTGATGCGGTCGGTGAACGCCGTCTTTGAATTGAAGTCGATCATGGTTTGGTGTCCTGGTTAAAATGGTGCGGTCATCAAGTCGTTCCAGAGTGCTTCCGTCATCGGGCGTCCGATGACATCAGTCTCGATGTACTGCCGGGCAACGGACCAGGGCGCTTTCAGGTCCTGCAGCGTCTCGCGCAGGGTTTTCCCTCCTGGTTGCCACCACCGGTAATCAGGGTGACAGTCGAGCGGGATCACGAGTTCCCCACCCTTTGCGATGTAGGGAAGTTTCCAGCCGTCGGCCGGAACCTCGTCGCCGATGGACGAGAGGACGGACTGGCAGACGGCAAGGATCTCGGTTTTCGTGCAGTCCATAAAGGACTTGTTCAGGAGGCCGTCGGCCTGAAGGCGCTCGGCAAGGTGTGGTAAGTTGATCATGTCCAAAGTTGCATTTGAGTTGATGGTTTCCAGGTCGCGGCGCTGTTATGGCACTCGATCCGATCGGCGATGATGCAAGCAGATTGTGCCGCGGTCGGAGGCTTGTACATGCCGAACCTGGTATTGCTTTTTGAGTTCATGACGGCGTTCGTCGAGTCGGCGGAAGCAAGCGGAAGACGTCCGAATATCTCAGGGTCCAACATTCGGAGCCCGTGCAGCTTCACTCGTGGCTTGCCATTGATGCAGCAGACCTCCATGATCTGTTCCATACGGGTCCACCATGACGCGGTTCCCGGGTTTGGCCACTGTCCTGAGCTCCCGATTGCGATACGCGGAAACTCCTTGATGACGCGCTCGAGGTGGTCGAGTGATTCGTGCATGTGGTAGACAGGCATGGCATGGCGAACACGGAGCCCATACTTGAACATGAGCTTCCAGTTTGCTCTCTCGTCCCCCTCGATGTCGTCCGGGATGATCCAGAAGTCGAACCCCGGATGACTTGCCCACTCGCTCACCCATTCAAGGTATTCGTCCCAGTCTGGCGTATGACCGCGTTTCCAGGCGCTGAAAGCCCCGTTGTCGAGACAGAAGGACTGGCAACACTCGGCGGCGACCGCGATATCATCAGGGCGCGCGAATGACACGAGAGCGTGCCGCGCTTGGTAGAATCTCGGGAGGTCTGCGCTCACGCCTCCGCAGGGTGTGCCGTGGTAATGGATCACCCAGCCACCCCCAGCGCCCGCTCGATGGCGGCTCGGTTGAAGTGGAACGACGCATGACAAGCGGCCCCGTACTTTGTGAATCCGCTGTTCCCCATCATATCGACTTCCGCCTGGTATCCGAACCGGTTCAGTATCTCGACCTGCTTCTCGGTCGCCGGATCGTCCAGCCATCGCTTTGACTTCCGTGCAGCCTTGTCGGTCTCGTACTGCCTTAAGAAGTCATCTGCCGCACTCATCGCCTGCAGCCGGCCGGTCACGGCCAGGCAGTAGACCCTTTTATCGTCCTGCTTTTTCCCCATCGCATAAAAAGTCTCACCCTTGTCCGGAGAGAACACCCCGGCCCATGCCGAGAACCCCGTCGCCATCAGGCATGTGTCAGTTCCGAAAAGGTCCAGCCACCTGAACGGCGAAGCGTTCAGGATGTCGAGCTCGGTCAGGCTGACCTCAGTCACCTCGGAGACCTTCCCGTCCAGCCGCTCGAACTCGAACCCGCAGAACGGACAACGCTTCGTCTGCGCCGGCACCTCAGCTCCGCACCCCTCGCTGCCGCTCCGGTCCGGGAATTTGTAGACCATGCCGGGCGCATAGAATTCCGGACAAATCTTTGTCACCGGCTTGCCCTTGGCATCGGTGCCGGCCTCTTCGTGCAGTCCGTCCTCTTGGTCGAGGTTGCCGTGGGTCAAAAGGGATGTGCCGAAGTCGAGGATGATGCAGTCGCGTTTGATCACTCCAGGATAAAGCTCGGGATCCACGGTCCGAAGCCCGCGCCCGGCCATCTGGATCATGGGCGATTTTTCCGAGCACTGCCGGAGCAGGATCACGCAGGAAACCGGCTGACTGTCGTACCCCTCAGTGAGGACGGCAACGTTCACGATGACTTGCAGGTCGCCCTTGTCGAACCTGAACAGCATGCTTTTGCGGTCACCGTCACTCATGTCGCCGGTGATCACCCCGGAAGAAATGCCGGCGGCTTTGAAGGCGTCGCACACGTCGATGGCGTGTTGGATCGTCGCGCAGAAAACGATGGTCTTGCGGCCAGAGGCCTTCTCGCGCCAGTGTCGGATAACCTCGCCGTTGATGGCCGTGGTGTCGAGGATATTGGCGACTTCCGTCTGGTCACCGAAGGCAGACAGGTTCTTGATTGCGGCCAGTTCTTGCTGCGCCCCGACATTCACCACGAAGGCGCGCGGCGGGACCAGGAACCCGAGCCCGACAAGCTCTCTGATTGTGATCTTGTCGGCGACGTTGTCGAAGTACTTCCTCAGGCTCTTTCTGTCGCCCCTCTCAGGGGTCGCTGTGAAGCCCGAAAGCATCAAGTCGGGGTTTCTATCCTTGCAAGCGTCGATGATGGCCTGATAAGTCGGTGCGACGATGTGGTGTGTTTCGTCGACGATGACGTGATCAAAAGCCGGGATATACTCGAGATTTCGCGTGAGGGTCTGTTGCATCGCAAACACGGCCTTCCCGCCGAAGCTCTTCTCATCAGCGGTGAACTGCGAGATTCGCCATTCAGGGTTGACCTTCAGGAACTTGGAAGCGTTCTGCTGCACGAGCTCCTGCCGGTGCTGGAGGATCAGGGTTTTCCCGTCGACCTCCCCGGCAAGTGATGCAAGCATGATCGTTTTCCCGGCACCCGTGGATGCGACGATCATGGTGTTTCCCTTCTTCTTTAGCGCCGCCTTGCCTCGCTGAACGGCTCGGTTCTGGTATGGTCGGAGGATCATGCTTATCTCCCGATTCGCATTGGCATGATCAAACCGCGCCACTCTCCATTTTCCGCATCCGGCTTTACCGCGCACGGGCTTGTGGGTCCGTAGAATGTCATGATCATACCGCCATACCGATGACTTGCCCGACAGAACCCATCAAATGCCGCGACTATTCCCGGGTCAAAGCACATGACGTTTTGAGAACTCGAATCTCCATCCGGCCATACTTTCTGAGTGTTAGGGAACTTTTCGGTGGTGAGCGGATAAATCTCCTGCCTGATCATCTTAGGAGACCAGTCTTTTATCGTCTTTCCGCGAACATCAACTCCGTCACCTCTTTTGATCGGTTCGAATATTGTGACAGTCGCCATGCGCCCTTTGACAACCAAGGCCCTGCGGTCTTTGCTTGTGACCGGGAACACCTCGATGGGTAATACACAGTCATTTCGGATTCCGACGCTGAACTCTTCATCGATCCACTCGATCAAAGTGTGTCCATTAGTAGCCTCAAACACTTTACGTTTTTTATCAAAACGCACCCCGTGCATCGCAGGCCGCAAGGAACACGTTGACACGAACGGCCTGATCATTTTCTGTGTAGCCTTCATTTCTGGTCTGGTTTGGTGGTTGAAAATTTTGCCCCGTATCTGGCCGGGGCCACGCCTGACGGTCACTTCACAGCCCTGAGCGTCGTATCTCCACCCTCAGGGAACATGTCCTCCTGAAGGTCTTCAGTCGTCGCCGGGCGAGAGTTTACGACCTCGCCGGTGTCCTGCCTGACAGTGTAGACCTTGCGGGCGTCGTGGTCGGTGGTGTCGCACACCTCAACGTCGCGGACCTCGGTTTTTGCCTTGATCGCGTCGGCAAGCTTCAGGGCCGCGACACGCCTCGCGTCGATCTTCGCCTTGTAGTCCGCCTGGCTTTCCTTCTTTTCGAATTCAAGGTCGTCGACCTCTTTAGTCAGGCGGGCGAGCTCGTCGCCCCTATACCTGAGTTCATCATCGGTGAGCTTCACCGGGAGTTGCATTGTCCGCATGATCGTTTCTGTTTTGAGTTGATGAAGTTACTTCGCAGCCCATCCGGGGACGACGCCTGTCACCGGAGCCGCCTGGGCCGGTTGCGCTGCTGCTGCCGGCTGCCCCGCGGGCGCGCCGAATCCGCCGAATCCGCCAGGCCCCGCAGGAGTAGCTGTCGGCTTCGCGGTCGCTGGCGCGCCGAATACCGGGAGCCCTCCGGGCGCTCCTGATGGGGCGCCTGGGCCCGCAGGCTTCGTTGACGGGTCAGGAATCGCCGGGAGCGGCTTGTCGGTAATGACCTCGCCGATGGCATACTCGGGCATGTCTGGAGTGATAATCTTCGCGATCGAGTTGTTCACGTAATGGTTTCCGTCCTTGCTTGACTGCTCGACCACACACTTCACTTTCGCCAGAAAAACCATTCCGTTGAAATCCGCCCAGTCTGACAGTTGGCGACCTGCGGCAGCCTGCGGGCTTGCGTCGTCAGCCCTGACGTTCCGGGCGCTCTCGATGATGGCGCGCAGGGTGCTCATGCTCTGGTTCGAGTTTGGCTGGCCTTTCCGGTTTGTCCCGGTCATGGTGAAGTTCTCGTAAATCTTCCGGCCCGAGTGGTTAACAGGCTCAAACTCGCAGTCGAGAAATTCGTTTCCGGACGTAGCCCTTGTCATCCACGGGCTTTGAGTGCCTTCCTTCCCGGACTTTGGCGGCCTGATGGTCATCTTAAAAGCGATGATCGAATCAGGCGGGAATGCGCCAGAAAATTCTTTCTGCGGTTCAGCTTCGTTGAAATTCAACATGGGTTATTTCTCCTTGGTTTTGGTTGCGGTTGCGGTCGTGGTTACTGGAATCGGCGAGATGTAGCGGCCCCCGGTCGCGGCCTCGAGCTGCTGGTGGAAGGCGGCGAAAGTTTTGTCCTTCCCGATCAGGATCTCATCAGGCAGCGGCCAGCGGCTTTTCGCTCGCCATGCCGGACGCTCGGCGGTGTAAATCATGCGGTCGCCGGTTCCAACGCCGCGGGTGCGTTCCTCATTGATGCCTGTCTTGGTCTTGACGATGTTGACCTTGTAGTTCAAGAAGAGCACGAGGTCGGCCCATTCCTGCCAGAGAGCGAAGGCCCGCTTCTGCATCTTGATCTGATAGGTGTCGTAGCTGTCGCTGTCGGGCGGCGTGATCGTCTTTACCTCGCTGTGCGCCAGAACGATAACGTCCATGCCCTTGTTATGCCTCAGGCTATCGAGCCCGGTCATGATGTACTGCCACCAGCGATCTACCTCGATATAGCCCTTGCCGTACCCGAAGGACTCGATAGACTCCTTGCCGTGGTGTTCGCAGCAGGCCTGCCACAGAAGCGGCTCAAGCCAGTCGAGCGTGTCGACAATTAGTGTTTTGTACTGGTGATCTCCGTGCAGCGCCTGGATGGCGTTCACGACGTCCAGGTAAGTGGTCGAAAGCGGGAACGCCGGGATATCGAGAGCAGCGCTGCCGTCCTCAATCTGGATCATCACCGGGTTTTTGAATGTCGCGGCGAAGGTGTTCTTGCCGATACCCTGAACGCCATAGACGAGGGCCTTTATCGGTTTCCACACCGCGTTCGCGGGTCTGATTTGGTCGAGCATGTTGGTTTGTCTCCTTGGTTGGTTATTCGAAGGTCTCGAATTTGATCGACGGTTTGCCCGGCTTCACGGTGCGCGCCTCGTCGAAGATGTTGCGGACCGGCTTCGGGAATTCGGAGTACTGCTTTTCGGGCACGTCGAACTTCTGGCGCATATAGGTCAGCGGGTTGTCTCCTGCGATCATGATCCGGTCGTAAATTGCGGCCAACTTCTCCTGGTCCCACGTAATGGTTTTCGCGATCGTCTCCGAAACCTTCACCCCGTCGACGTTCATGTGAACCACGCCAAACTCTTTCCCCTGCATGGCCCGGAGTTCATGCAGGCGCTGATTGACCATCTGATCAATCTGCCTTTGGATATCCATGACGGCCTCACAGAACGGCTGCATCACCGCCTCCATATGCGCGCGGATCGGCGCAATGGCTTCATCCATCGCGGCCTGCGTTTCGGCCTTCTTGGCCAGTAATTCTTTCAGGTTCATGTGTTCAGTTCTCCGTTTGGTTGTTGATAAGTTGTTTGATCTCGATCAATACCCCAGGCTGCTCGCCGTAGACCTTCAGCGCCCCAACGATCCGTGAGACCTGTGAGTCGTCTTTCCACGCAATCCCCGTCAAGGCGTCCAAGACGCAGCGTTGCAGCTTGTCAAGGTCCGGCTTGCTCGTGTGGTAGAGTGGGACCACGTCTCGCAGCACTCCGGCGTTCTTCCCGGTCCCGAAGTGGCCCTTCAGGCGCGGCATCACAAATTCCATCTTGATGCTCACTGGCCCATCGTTCACAATCCGGACACCGTTTTGCTGCGCCGTGTAGGCGATGGAGGACGCCCAGGGCTTCTGCTTGTCGGCGTTGTCCTGGCGGGTGATGACTTTCCCCGTCTTGTTGTGAAGGAAGGCGCGAGCGCTGCCTTTCGGAACCGGGATACCGGCGACGAAAAAGACTACGCTCACTGCTCACCCCCGTCCTCTTCGACAATAAAGTCGATTCCAGCCAGCCAGCGGTTCATCTCGACCTTCTCGCCGAGTACGGCATCGCTGACAGCTTCCAGTCTCGCCGCAAGCCGAAGGGTGCAGGTACGCCGCCCCTTCAGGATGTCGTTCATGTAAGAAGGAGAAACCCCGACCTTTTCGGCAAGCTCCTTCTGTTTTCCGTGTCCAATAATCATTTGCTTGACTCCGTGTTAAATTCGCGATATGGTGAACTTGCATTACAATAATACGCAATTCAGGGAATTTTCTAAACGAATTTTTCTATTGCGTCAACTTTTTTTTGAGCATAAAGAATCGAATTTTTTCGGTAGTAGATACTAAAGTACTTCTGGGGAGGTTTTTTCGATGGTTATCAGTTCTGCCCGTTGCTTCAGTGCCGCGGTAGGGCGAATAATCAAGAGCTACCCGAGAGGGTGCCAACGGACGCTCGCCGAAAAGATTCGGATCAGCCCGCAGTACATCAACGATATGATCGCCGGGCGGAAGATGTGGCCGGACGAGCACAAGGACTCGATCGCGCAGAGTATCGGGTTCTCTGTGTCCGAGCTTCTCCAGATTGGCCAGGTCATCATCGAGACCGGGCAGTTCTTCCCGTATATAAAGGATGTGGCCGCGCTGACCCCGCACTCGGAGGATCGGGCAGATTGGATCATGCGGAGGGCTGGCCGGGACGAGGGGCTCGGTGACGTACGGTTTCTCGTGAGCGCGGCGGTCAAGATATGGTCGTACGGGCTGATAGAAGCATATCTGGTAGGGAAAGAGACTGATGCGGAGCTATACGAGCGGACCAGGTTGATCTGCCGGAGAATTCTGAACAAGGATAATCGTTGACATGCTTCTCGGTATGGCGTACATCGAGCGGTCATGTACGCCAGCATCCGGACAGTTTGCAAACAGTGGGACGTGTCGCGCTCTACCGTTATCCGATGGATTTCGGCGGGGCACGTCCAGGCAGTCCGGCTCCCTGGCGGTCAGTGGCGGGTTGACGTCTCATCGCTGGATGCCTGGAAGTCGCCGGACGGAAGGGTGAGCGAGATATGGGCATCCGTAAGCCGTACCGAGTCGAGGGAAAGCCGTACTGGCACGTTGACATTGATCGAAAGCGGCGGTCGCTCAAGACGGCAGACTTCCGGGAAGCGATGAAGATGTACGGCGACCTCAAGCGCCGGTATCACCTGCAGCAGATGGAACCACCCACCGAAGAAATCCCCTCACTGCACACATTTACATCGGCCTATCTTGATTGGGTGAAGGAAACCCGATCCATCTACACCTGGCGATCATACCGAACGTCACTCCGAAAGTTGGAGACGATCGGGGATGTCCCGCTCGACAAGGTGACGACGGAACGGATCGACAAACTGGCCGCGAAGGAACTGAAGGCCGGAGTGTCAGCGATCAGTGTGAATACAATGCTCCGGCAGGTGAAGGCCGCTATGACAAAGGCGTTCGAATGGCATGGCGTCAAGCGTCCAAAGATCACGTTCCTGCCCGTCACAGCCCGCACCCCGTCCGTTGTGTCGGTTGATAAGTCCGAGGCTGTCCTGCGGGCTGCTGAGCCCCGTATTCGCGAAATGATACTTGCTTACTTGGTCACCGGCCGGAGACGGCAGGAACTCCTGCGGTTGACATGGGAGGATATTGACCTGGCCGGTCATCGGTACTTTGTCCGGCAGACGAAAGCGCACCTCTCAGGGTGGTTCCCGATGCAGTCCACGTTTGAAGAGATTTTGAAGGCAAGACCGGAAGAGGATCGGGATGGGGCGGTGTTTGGCGGGTTGCACCCGGACACGGTCACCCACTACATCGGGAAGCTGCTCAAGGCGGCAGGGACGAAGGCCAGGCTCCATGACCTCCGGCACACCTTCGCAACCGCGTACCTCGAGAACGGCGGCAGCATCCAAGCCCTTCGCAGGCTGCTCGGGCATCAGCAACTTTCGACCACTCAAATCTATGAGCACCTGGCCGAAACCCACCTCGCCGAAGAGCTGAAACGCGTACCCTTTGCGTACCCTTCAGAAGAAACCCGCGCCCAGCCTACACTTACCTAATTACTCTTAATCATTAGGTTCGCGGTTCGATTCCGCGGCAGCCCACCAGAAAAACGAAGCCCGGCGGGACGTTACAGTCTGCCGGGCTTTTTCATTCTTGGTCAAGTCGGTGCAAAAGGTACGCAAATGCGTACCCTATTTTCGAGCACGCTTCCGCTTTCGCGGCTTTGTCCGCTTCATCCTGATCGTCAGGTAGAACGGCGTTGATGGACCAGGCAGGATGAAGTGCTCAATCGTGTTACACCAGAACGAGAAAATCGGCCAGTTGAACATCAGTCCTCCTTTTCTTTGTAGGTGATCACGATCTTGACCTTCAGGATCGTTTCCCATCTTGCGAAAATGTCAAAAAGCAACACGTACAACACTCCGTTTCTGAACGGCTTCCATGCCGGGTGCATGTGGCTTCCAGATTCGTTTATTCTGGCGTTGAAGATTTGGGAGCCTTTGCAGACCGGTTCGATCAGGAATTCGGCTTTGTTCAGCTTCATGCGTCACCGTCCCCGGCGATCTCTTCGTCCCTGATATGCTCGATCGCCGCGTAATTGTGGTGGACGTCAAGAATGCATTCGATATCGTCCTCCCCATAGATAGCGTCGAATACCCTGTCCAACATGATCTTTCTGTTTTGCTTGGCAAATTCCAGGCAGTAGTTCATGGCCGCGAAATACTCGCGCCCCGGCCGGCTGTCCATTGAGAGATGAGCGAGTTCACTATCCTCTCCGCATTCCTGCTTTGCGATTTCATGGTACGTCGACGCGACCTTCAGGCCAAAGTTTCGGCTCCCGGAATGGATCATCACCCATAACCGGCGGTCCTCATCCTCCTGAAACTCGATGAAGTGGTTTCCACTTCCAAGCGTCCCGAGCTGCTTTCGCGCGCTGCCCAGCTCCTGCTGGATGATCGCAATATCCGGAGCCTGATCGAACCCCGTCCACTCCTGGGCTTCATTCTGGTGGTTGAACCCCACCGGCACGGACTGGCGAACACGGCCCATGATCTCCTTCAGCGCGCCGGTTTCGATCCCGGTAATGCTGGTTCTGATCGCAATCATTCCGCACCCGATATCGACCCCGACAGCATTCGGGATGATCACGTTATCGGTCGCGATGACCCCGCCGATCGGCATCCCGTACCCCTGATGACAGTCAGGCATGAGGGCGACGTGATTGCGCAGGAACGGGAGGTTTGCGAGGTTCTT
>JAAXWQ010000004.1 GCA_013335115.1 Chlorobiaceae bacterium
GTGGGTTCATACTACCGCAGCAATGGCGACGCGAAGGGGGCGAACCTTTCGCTCGGTTTCGCAACCGACAGCGTGAACGTCACCTACCGCGGATCGATCGCCAATTCCGGCGACTACAAGGCGGGGGGAGCCTTCAAGACGTATGCCGATACCGGCAGGCCCGGAGAGACCCTCCCGCTCGACGTGGTCGGCTCGACGGCGTACGAGACGCAGAACCACCTTCTCGACCTGGCGTACAGGCAGGGCGACGACCTGTATGATGCGGCCCTTGGATACCAGCATGTCCCATACCAGCTCTATCCGAACCAGAGGATGGACATGCTCAACAACCAGGCGTACCGTATCAACCTCCATTACACCGGCAGGAAGAGCTGGGGCCGCCTCGAAGCCCGGCTTTACGGTGAACTGGTCGACCACTACATGGATTTCGGGAAGGACAAGAAGTTCTTCTATGGAAGCGCCCCGAACATAGCGCCAGGCATGCCGATGTACACCAGGGGCAAGACGGGAGGCGCGTCGCTGAAGGCAGAGGTCGAACTGTCGAAGCGGGACCTGGTGCGGATCGGTGCCGAAGCGCAGCTCTACCGCCTCGACGACTGGTGGCCGCCGTCACCATCGGTGCTCTTCGGGGCCTCCTCCGCGGGAATGGCTCCCAACACCTTCTGGAACATCAACGACGGGAAGCGTGACCGTTATGCGATTTTCTCCGAATGGGAAGCGAAGTGGTGCCCCGAATGGATGACCCTTCTCGGTGCCCGCGTTGAAATGGTCGGTACCGACACCGGGGCCGTCCAGGGTTACAATAACGATGCTTCTGGAATGTATTATACCGGGTATCTGCGTTCGGCGACGGATTTCAACGCCCTCGACCGCAAACGAAACGATGTCAACCTCGACCTGACGGCGCTGACCCGCTGCACTCCTGACGAGCACCTGACCTATGAGTTTGGAGTTGCGCAGAAGACCCGCACCCCGAACCTCTACGAGCGTTACTCCTGGTCTCGCAATGCCATGGCCCTTGTTATGAACAACTATGTGGGGGACGGCAACGGCTACCTCGGCAACCTCGACTTGAAACCGGAAGTTTCCCGCACGATCAGCGCAAGCGCCAGCATGCACAGCAGTGACAAGACCTGGGAGTTGAAGGTTGCTCCTTTCTTTTCCTGGGTGGCCGACTACATCGATGCCGTTCAGTGGGATCGCACAAATAATGTCGCTACGACGAACGCGGCCGGTCAATTCGGTATCCTGAAGTATATGAACCAGACTGGGCGTCTTTTCGGCGTGGACGTCTCCGGGCGCATGCCGCTCGGTGAAAACGGCCTCGGTGAATGGCGTGCGAAGGGCCTGGTGAACTATGTGAACGGGCGCAACGTCGATACCGGAAGCGGGCTCTACAACATCATGCCGCTGAATGCGAAGGTATCACTTGACCAGCAGGTCGGTAATCTCGGCAATACGCTGGAGATGGTTGCCGTGGCGAGGAAGAACGACACATCCGTACCTCGTCAGGAGCTTTCGACTGCAGGGTACACCCTGTTCAACTGGCGAGGCAGCTACACCATCGACAAACTGCGTTTCGACTTCGGTGTCGAGAACATCTTCGACAGGTTCTACTCCCTGCCGCTCGGAGGGGTCTATACCGGCCAAGGTCAGACCATGAGCATGAACCCGGCGACAATGAATCCTCCCGTGTACAATATGCCGTTCGGTATCGCCGTTCCGGGCATGGGTCGTTCGGTGTATGTCGGGATGAACTACCGGTTCTGAACGCCATGCGTGATTGCATGATAACGGCGCCGGAGGATTCTTCGGCGCCTTTGTTGACTGAACACATGATACCGGTTCCGTCGATTCAACTCCATTACCAAATCCGGCCCGATGAAAAAAATATTATTAACACTGTCCTGCCTTTTGGCTTTTTCCATTCCCGCCAACGCGAATCCTGAGCGCTTCTTGATGATCAGTGAGGAGGCGGAAAATGGCGATGCGAAAGCCCAGAACATGCTCGGGGTGTATTACCAGCTCGGGCTGAGTGCCGGACAGGACGATGCCGAGTCTGCAAGATGGTTCCGCAAGGCTGCCGACCAGGGGCACGGCGAAGCGCAGTTCAACCTTGGGGATGCCTATGAGCATGGACGGGGAGTGCCGCTGGACAAACAGGAAGCCCTCGCGTGGTATAAAAAATCGTGTGACAACGGATGCAAGTGCGGTTGCCGAAGCTACCATATACTGAAAAAAGAGCTGGATTTTGCTTCTTTGCCGTAGTTGGGGTGTTTTTTTGTAAAAAAAGTTCCTCGGGCTGTCCGGATTCTTGCAAGAATTAAAAATATTTATTACAATTGTTAAGAATGTTCGGCAGGGTAGCGTAGCAGGTTTGAATTCCCTCCTTCCTTTTGCCCGATTGATACCGATGACCGCCTTACCCCCGTGCTTGAGTTCCCACGTGATATGTGGGGTTTTGACATACGATGTTGTTACTTCCCTGATTTTTTGATCGACCTCTTTTTCATGCAAATCTGATTGGTTTCAGGATGATTTCGCAGGGATCTTTATTCCTGCCTGTTTTTCCTGGATCCTGATCCTGACCTCGGATACCTGTCCGATTCCCGGGAGGGAATGGTGCAGTCTGCTCGATACAGGAAGAGGAATTTTGCGTTTTCCCGTAGTACTTACCATATCGACATATAGTTCGTCTTTATTGGCACTTCGCCGATAAGATCCTCTGCCTCTCAGGTCCCTGTTCAACTGCGCGTATGCGCATAAACAATTGTTGATTCGTTTGTCTGAATCCTGACGATTGTTCGTGCCGCCTACGTCATAACGCACGGTATAGGAATTTTTACGCCTGATCTAAGTCTGGTTGGGCAAAGCCTTATGCACTCTGGTGCTACGTATCGTCTTGTCGGTTGTATTTCTCGGTCAGCAACTTTTCAGTCAGCATTTTTCAATAAAATCTATACTTCGGAGCAATTCATGAAAAGAAAACTCACCATTGCCTCCCTCGTTTCGCTGTGCACCCTACCGTTGGTCACGCCCTCGAACGACGCGTCAGCCATCCCGGCATTTGCCAGGAAATATGGTACTTCTTGCTATACCTGCCACTCGGGTTTCCCGGCAAGGAATGCCTTCGGTGAGGCATTCAAGAACAACGGCTACCGCTGGCCGGGTGGGGAGGACGAGGACAAGACCAAGCAGGATCAGTTGAAGATGGGCGCCGACGGATGGAAGAAGACTTTCCCCGAAAGCCCTTGGCCGGCTGAGATTCCGGGGTATGCGCCGATATCGCTTTGGGTTCGCGGCAACCTTGCCGATTATGCCACAAGTTCCGAAAAACAGGATGGGACGGTGGTTACCCCGTCGAGGTCACTGTGGGGTAATGGCGTGTTCAACAACGCGACTATTTTCTTTGGTGGTACCATGGGTGACAACCTTTCGGCTCTAGTCCAGTACAACCCGACGGCTGGCAGCACTACCGGCCAGCTGGTATGGACGTTCAGGCCTGGCCTGAAGCTGGCGTTCGGAAACGGGTTCACCGACCTCAGCTTTGGAAACGCAACAAACAATACCGCTTTCGCATCTGCGCTTGTTCCCGCCTTTGGTAACGCCACCGGCAGCAGCGTAGCGGAACTCGTGTACATCCCGCAGGATTACCTCAAGTTCACTGCTGGTGTCGGACAGGCAGGAACAAACGTCACCAACAGCTTTTCTGACTTGAAATACTTCCGCGCGAGGTACAAGGTCGGTGGCGCAGGCCTCCTGAGCGGTGCTGGCGGTACTTACGGGAACGAATTCGTCGGCCTCGACAACAATATCACGTTTGCGACAATGGTGTACAGCGCTGCTCCCGGAACTGCTGCCGCAGCTGGTGCTACCGCAAGTGCTTTCGTGTCTTCCACCGGCGTCACCGAACGCTTGATTTGGGAAGCTGACGTCACCGGCAGCTATGGTAACTTCCTCGGAGGCCTTGGCTTCAGCAGGAGCACCAACATCTCGAAGAGCAACATCAAGGCTGAAGCGGCCTACTTCCTCTATCCCTGGCTGAAGGGATCGGTCGTCTACACTGGACTCAACCAGCAGGATACCCCGACGGTTGCATATGCGCTGACGACCCACGTGCGCGCCAATGCTTCCCTGGCGGCAACGTATACCCAGAACCTCAGGCAGTGGTCGGCGACGAAGAGCCCGGTTACGACTGGCTCCAACCAGAATACCATTGCGTTGGCAGGTGCCTTTGCCTTCTGATCAAGTCAGTTCTTGACTCTGCAAGTGTCTGGAAAGGGGTGTCCGATGTCGGTTCACCAAAGTGTTCTTTGATCGGCGCTTCTTTCCTCGACGCTTGCGTCGTCCATGATCTTGCAGTGACGATTTCCTGATTTTCTTCCGCCTCGGGGACGGGGTGGAGGGAAATCCGGAAGGGTTGCCTGCAAATTGGTTCTTTGTAATCGTGTGTGGTTGTGTTGTTGGTTGTGTTGGGGGTGTGCTCACCTGAGGGATGCATTCCGACCTTGTTGGAACAACCTTTTGTGGGCATGCCTTTTTCTACGCCCGATACTTTTTTGCCTCTCCGATGAGGCTGTCGATTTCGAAAACGGTCTTAATGAAAGTTAAAGCGATACTCAATGCAGGATGAAAAAACGCTCCATGACGAGCAGCAGGGTTTGCCAGGCGGTCCGGCGGAAATCGACACCGACCGGCGCAAGTTCCTGACGAAAGTCGGTTGGGGCAGCCTCGCAGGCTTCCTGGCCATCAACTCTTACGCATTCCTCAGGTTCTTCTACCCGAGGGTGCTTTTCGAACCGCCGTCGCAGTTCAAGGTTGGCTTTCCCAACGACTATCCCCCGGGTACGGTGAACTCGCAGTACCAGAGGGAGTTCGGTACCTGGATCATCCGCCTGCAGGACGGGAGGTTTTTTGCGATGGAGTCGAAATGCACCCATCTGGGATGCACGCCGAGCTGGCTCGAGTCGCAGAAGAAGTTCAAGTGCCCCTGCCACGGCAGCGGCTACTACATCAGCGGCCTGAACTTCGAGGGCCCGGCCCCGAGGCCGATGGATCGCTTCAAGATCAGCATCGCCGAGGACGGCCAGTTGCAGGTCGACAAGACGATCAAGTTCCCGGGAGTCCCGGGCAAGGAGTCGAACGAGGTCTATCCGCAGAGCCTCCTGAAGGCATAGTGGTAATCAGTCAATAGAAATCGGGAAGGCCATATGATGGATAACCAAGGGGAAATAACCATGACCGCAACGCCGCGGGAAGGAGCCGGGGGGCAGAAGAAGCGCGGGGTGGCCCGTGTCACTGCCGACCTGTGCACCGGTTGCGGAATCTGCGTCAAGAGCTGTCCGACAAGCTGCATCACCATAATCGAGTCTGAGTTGAACTTCAACGGCATCGCCCACATCGAAAGCCAGCGTTGCACTGCTTGCAACATCTGTGCTGTCGACTGTCCATGGCTTGCGATCGAGATGTTCAATCCGGACGGATCCCGACGGGATCCCTCCGAATATGCAAAGCAGGCGAAGCGCCTTCGCGGATACCAGTAAGGGGTTTGTAACATAAAATTCGACAGGCACATGAACAGTCTCTACGACAAGGTCAAGAAAAACCTGATATGGAAATCAGTATTCCGGAGGGATTACCGGGACACGGCCCGAAACCGGGCTATGGCCATCTTCGGCAACGTGTTCCTCCACCTGCACCCGGTGCGGGTGCGTGAAAGCGCCGTCAAGCTGCGCTACACCTGGGGCATGGGGGGCATCACCTTCCTTGCCTTCATCATCCTGACCATCACGGGCGTCGTCCTGATGTTCTATTACCATCCGACGGTCGACCTGGCCTACCTCGACATGAAGGACCTGGAGTTCCAGGCGCCCTACGGGGTCATCAGCAGGAACCTGCACCGTTGGGCGGCCCACTTCATGGTCATTGTGGTGATGATCCACATGTTCAGGGTCTTCATGACCGGATCATACAAGGCGCCCCGCCAGTTCAACTGGGGCATCGGGGTAATCCTCCTGGTGCTGACCTTCCTCCTGAGCTTCACGGGCTACCTCCTGCCCTGGGACCAGCTGGGATTCTGGGCAATCACCGTGGGAACGAACATGGGTGCAGCCACGCCATTGATCGGCTATCAGGGCCCGTTCAGCGAATTCCTGCACATCACGCCGTATAACGACATCAGGTTTGCACTTCTCGGTGGCGCCCAGGTGGGCGGCAATGCCCTGCTCCGGTCCTACATCTGGCACTGCATCGCCATACCGCTCATCTCGGTCATCCTCATGTTCGTGCATTTCTGGCGTGTCAGGAAGGACGGCGGTATTTCAAGACCTCAACATTAAACCCCGGCGATAGATAACCATGAATCCATTTATCGAAATCATCACCCAGCCGGACAACATCGCCATCGTGATCATGATCGTGATGGTGACGTTCTTCACGATCTGGGGTTTTCAGCAGGCTTTCCAGAACGACAAGCTCAAGGCATCCGGTTATGCTGTGGACGGTGAACTCGACCAGGATGTCGACACGTTCAAGCCCCTGGTACGCATCGAGCTCATCATCTCGCTGGTCGTCGTGCTCTTCCTGTCTATCTGGTCGATTGCGGTCGACGCTCCGCTCGAAGAGATCGCAAACCCGACGATCACACCGAACCCGGCAAAGGCGCCATGGTACTTCCTTGGACTCCAGGAACTGCTTGTCTACTTCGACCCGTGGCTGGCCGGCGTCGTCCTGCCGACCCTGATCGTCGTCGGCCTGATGGCGATTCCCTATATCGACATCAATCCGAAAGGGAATGGCTATTACACTTTCGCTGAAAGGAAGTATGCCGTCATCATCTTCGCTTTCGGCTTCTTCATCCTCTGGCTGCTGCTGATCGTCATCGGTGTCTTCGACAGGGGACCGGGTTGGCTTTGGTACTGGCCCTGGGAGGAGTGGGACCATCAGCGTGTCGTTTTCGAACCGACGCGTGACCTGACCCAGGTGATCGGTATCGAGTCACGTTCGATTCCCGGCTTCATCATCGGCGCCATCGTGGTGATCGGTTATTATGTCGCCGGCATGCTCCTGCCGCTGAGGCACTGGAGGAAGAACAATCCAGAACTCCTGGCGCAACTCGGCATGATTCGTTACAACCTGATCATGTTCCTGTTTGTCACCATGATGTCGGTTCCGATCAAGATGGTGCTCAGGCTCGTCTTCCTCGTGAAATATGTCTGGATAACGCCGTGGTTCAACGTCTGATCCCATCGGGCGGACCATGAGAGAAAGAAGGTGTCATTCTGAAGCCAAATATTAAAAATTGTTGAACATGGCGAGTGAGAATCAAAATACGACCAGGTTGAGGGCCCAGATCTTTGCCGGCCTGAGCATCGCCCTGCTGCTGTTGTCCGCATGGGTGATCTGGGACGACGAGTTCGGCCTGAGGCCCTGGAAACATTACCAGAAAGAGTACAAGGCCCTCAAGCATGAGAAACTCGATAAGGAGTACCAGGACGCCCTGCGTGACTTCAAGAGGAGCGGGGGAGCCCGGAGGCTCGAAATGCTCGAGAAGCAGCTGGCGAAATCCGAGGAGGCGTTCAAGCAGAAGGGCGTCCATGAACAGTACGTCAAGCTCAATGCGCAGATCGACGACCTGCATGCGAAAATGGCACTCAGCCAGAAGGAGCTGCAGATGGTCCGTGGCCAGTACCTCGAAACCGAGTACTACTTCACCAAGACCCAGAAGCCTGAGTACAAGAAGAAGATGGACGAGCTGCAGCGCCAGATCGACGCCATCGACCGGAGCAACAAGGCGCTGATCGCCAGGGACGAGCCCCTGATGCAGCAAATCAGCAAGCTGACGGGTGGAATGGATGAGATCCGCGCCGAGATCGAGGCGATGAAGAAGGCCCTTGAGGAGCGGAAGGAGAAGATGGCCAACAACGACAAGGCTCCCATCGAGATCAAGCAGTACATGATCAAGGATACCGACAAGGCCGATCGCTGCGTATCCTGCCATGCGGGCATCGAAAGCTCCGCGCAGGTCTCCAAGAAGCAGCCCTATACGAAGCACCCGCTCGGGTTCGTCTACCTCGGCAAGCACGATCCGGGTAAGTTCGGCTGTACCTTCTGCCATCGCGGACAGGGACGCGCGACCACCACGATCGAAAAGGCGCACGGTAACGTCAAGCATTTCGCCGAGCCGATGCTCAAGGGCGACATGACGCAGACTTCGTGCCTCAACTGCCACGGTGACATCAAGAACCTGCGCGGCGCCGAGAAAATCGCCGGCAACACCGAACTGGTCAAGAAGTACGGCTGCTACAGCTGCCACAAGATCCCAGGCTACGAAGGCATGGGCGACGTGGGGCCAGAACTGACCAACGTCGGTACCAAGGTGAACTACTCCTGGGCGGTCAAGTGGCTCATGGATCCCAAGAAGTACTTCTCCACGGCCCGCATGCCGAAGTTCTTCTTTACGCAAGATCAGGCTGAAGCCATCGCCGACTACCTGTTCAGCATGTCCGGTACGACCAGGCATGATGTTGACTATGCGGCCAATACGCCGAATGAAAAGCTGGTCGAAAAAGGAAGGTCACTCTGGAGCCAGGCGAGGTGCAACCTCTGCCACATGACCAACGGCAAGGGTGGCAACCATATCAAGGTCTATGCTCCCGACCTCAGCAAGGTGGGCAGCAAGGCCAACAAGACCTGGCTGTTCAACTGGATCAAGGACCCGAACAAATATTTCCCGGGTACCAAGATGCCCCGATTCCGCTTCACCGACGAGGAGATAACCGCGCTGGTCGAGTATGTCGTCAGCGAGTACCAGGATGACGATGCGGAAAATAGCTATACCACGCAGGCCACCATCCCTGCTGCTTCAATCAAGAAAGGCAAGGACCTGATCCAGCAGTACGGCTGCTACGGTTGCCACAAGATCCAGGGCATGGAGATGGTTCAGGTTGCGCCTTCTCTCAAGAGCCAGGGGGTCACTTTCCTGAGAAATGATGAAATGCGGGAAAAGATAGGTACCGAGCTTTCGTCTATCGGCAGCAAGCCGGTCGATCTCCTCGATTTTGGTAAACTGAAGAAAGCGATACCTAACGACCGACTCAGTTATATCAAGCAGAAGCTTCGTGATCCGAGGGGTTTCAGGCTCGGCCTGCGCATGCCCAACTTCGGGCTCTCCGAGAAGGAGGTCAACGAACTTGCCGCCGTGCTCTACGGTTTCACCGACTCGAACGTTCCGAACCGCTTCCTGGTACCTTCCAGGCAGGAACTCGACAGGATGGCAGGCGTGCCCGGCTACAAATTCACCGGTGATTTCGCCAAAGTGATTGCCGATGTCAAGTGCACCAACTGCCACTCCATCAAGGGGATCGGCGCGGACTACGCTCCCGACCTTTCCATAGTCGGCAGCAAGCTCCAGGAGGGCTGGATCAGGGGCTTCCTGGCCAATCCCGACGTCATCAGGCCGCTCATGCAGCAGATGCCGAAGCTTGGGCTGAGCGGAGGGGTGAAGCCGGCCAAGATTACCATGCCCAGGTTCAACCTCGGCAAGCAGAAGGTTGAAGACACCAACAGGTCGGACGTCGATGTCGTGATGAACTACTTCCAGCAGGAGCTGGTCACTCCGGACATTCCGAAGGATATCCCGACCGTCGGCGATGTGGCCATGTCGGAGCAGATTGCCCAGGGTAGGAAGCTCTATGACCAGAAGGGCTGCGTCTCCTGCCACCAGATCGGTACTGATGGCGGAGCCCTTGGCCCGAACCTGACGAACGTCGGCAACAGGCTGAAGCCGGGATTCATCTTCAAGCACCTTGAAAACTCGAGGAAGTTCAAACCTGATATCGTCGAGCCGAACTACGGCTTCACGGAGCGAGAGAGGATTTTCTTGACCAACTATCTGATGACCCTGAAACTTACTGCCAAGTGATGCAAAAAAAGACACATATCAGGAAAACTGCTCTTCTTGCCGCGCTTTCGGTATTCGCCATTACCGGATGCGGCAAGAAGCCGGGAAAAAACGACAAGGCAGGACAAGCGGCAGCCGATTCGGTTGCCGTGGCCGCCAGGGAAGCATCCATGCCATTCACCCTGAAGGAGGGCAAGCGCCTGTACAACCATTACTGCTTCGAGTGCCATGGGGATGCCGGTGATGGCAGCGGCCAGTATTATGGAGTCTCACTGACGCCGCAACCGGCCAACTTCACCGACAAGGCCTTCATGAAGAGCCTTACGGACGAGAAGATCACCAAGGTCATCAGCGAGGGGTCGGCCTCCGTCGGCAAGTCGAACATGTGCCCGCCGTGGGGCAGGACCCTCGACAAGGAGGAGATCGAATGCCTGGTGGAGTATGTGAAGACCTTCGTCCCTAAATGACACGGTTGGTAAAATGATGGCGGACAAGAGGGTCCGCCATCCAGGGTCAGGTTGCCCCGGATTTTCCGGTGACAGCCCCATGGTACCGGAGGACAAACGCATCGTCAATTATTTCCTGTTCTTTCATGGCGATTAATAATTGTTAACTTGCTACTCTTCGATTGATTATTCATCGCACAGGATTCGTTACAACACAACCATACCACTCAAAGGAGTTCATTATGAAAATGAAATCTACGTTCATCAAGACCGCCATCCTTGCTGCCGGTTTCGGCATGCTTAGCTCGAATGCCTTCTGTGCCGGCACCGTCACCGGTACGATCGATGCCGCCAACGCGAAGTACAAGAAGGATACCGTCGTCTACCTGAAAGGCGTGAAGGGCCCGATCACTCCGAAGAAGGGCATCGTGGACCAGAAGAACCTTGTTTTCGTACCTCATGTGCTCGCAGTGCCGAGCGGTTCTTCCGTGGAGTTCAAAAACACCGACAAGGTCAACCACAACGTCTTCTCGGCAGACGTCTGCAAGAAGTTCAACCTGGGTACCTACACCCCCGGCATGTCCAAGGCGGTCACTTTTGACAAGCCCTGCGTCGTGAACCTGCTCTGCAACGTACATTCCGAAATGTCCTCCTATGTCGTCGTCATCGATAGCAATTACTACGCTGTCAGCGATGCCAGTGGCAAGTTCACCATCACCGGTGTTCCTGCAGGTACCTACGAAGTCGACGCATGGAGTGAAAAGTTGAAACCGGCAGCCAAGACCATGGTTACCGTCACTGATGGTGGCACCGCAACCATTGCCATGAAACTTGCCAAGTAACCATCAGTTGACATAACTGAACAAAGAACCCGCCTCCTGGCGGGTTCTTTGTTCAGTGCTCCCGGCGCAGGAGGCAGGGGGAGTTCCCGCCCTGTCGATGGCATGAAATCATGAAAAATGCCGTTAGTGATTTGCTTTTCGACGTTAAAAATGAAAATTACGGGCAGAGCCCCTATTCCTTAAGAAAAGAATACGACGACACCATTTCCGATGAAACGAGCATTTTTCAAGCATATCCTTGTTTGTTGCCTGGCGCTGTGCTTTGCCCGGGTGACTGCATCCGCTGCCGATTTCCTCCAGCCTGAAAACGCGTTCCGGCTCAGGGCTGAGCTCGGTAAGGATGGGGGCGTCGCGTTGCATTGGGACATCTCCGACGGTTACAAACTCTACAGGAACGGCATCTCGGTAGTCGCCGAGGGCGGGGATGCCGTTCTCGGGGCTATCTCCTTGCCCAAAGGCGAAGCATATGTCGACCCTTCGACCGGCGTGAAGGACGAGGTGTACCATGGCCGGTTGGATGCGGTCGTACCCGTCGGCAAATCCGGTCCCCCTTTCCGGCTGAAGGTCACCTACCAGGGGTGTGCCGAGGACGGACTGTGCTATCCTCCGATCGAAAAGCTATTCGACGTGGTGCCCGGCAAGCCAGGAGAACTCGCCCTGGCAAACGCTGCGGGGGCATCGCCCGCCAGTGCAGGCTTATCGCCAACGGTTCCTGCCAATCCGCAGCAGGGGAGTGGTGGCGAGGGGCAGTGCCTTGCCCATGACACCCTGAAGGGAGGGATCCTGTGGAAAATCGCGGCGGTTTTCCTCCTGTTTGGCCTCTTGCTTTCGTTCACCCCTTGCGTGTTGCCGATGCTGCCGATCCTCTCGTCGATCATCGTCGGCGAAGGCCAGAAGGTCACCAAAGGAAAGGGGTTTCTCCTTGCCCTTTTCTACAGCCTCGGGATGGCGCTGGTGTACACGGCCCTCGGCGTTGCAGCCGGCCTGGCCGGCGAGGGGCTGGCCGGGGCCCTGCAGAAGCCGTGGGTGCTGGTGACGTTCTCCATGATGCTGCTGCTTCTTTCGTTGTCGATGTTCGACGTCTACCAGTTGCAGGTACCGGCCTCGTTGCAGAGCCGGCTGACCAGAAGCTCCGGAAAACTGAAAGGGGGGCGCTTCGTCGGGGTTTTCCTTATGGGTTCGATCTCGGCCCTTATCGTCGGTCCGTGTGTTGCGGCGCCATTGGCAGGAACCTTGGTGTACATCAGCCAGACACGCAACGTGCTGCTCGGCGGCCTGGCGCTGTTTTCCATGGCGATGGGCATGAGCGTGCCGTTGCTGCTGCTCGGGTTGTCGGCAGGCAGCCTCCTGCCGAAGGTCGGCTCGTGGATGACCGGGGTGAAGCATCTGTTCGGCTTTGTGCTGATCGCCGTCGCGATATGGATGATCAAGCCGGTGCTGCCGCCGCTGGCCATTCCCGTTGCCTGGGGCGCCCTTGCCCTGTTCGCATCGGTGTTCATCGGACGTTTCAAACTGCATTCCGGCAACAGGAAACAGTCCCCGGCGTTTATGGCGATCGGGGTGGTCCTGGCGTGTATCGGTGTCGTCGAAATGATCGGGGCCGCAACGGGGTCGGAAGATCCGCTGAAGCCTTTTTCGGCTTTTCAGCAGGGCCCGGGCAGGAAGGAGGAAAATATCAAGGTGCTCGCCTTCAAGAGGATCGGCAGCATCGAAGAGCTTGACCGGGAGCTGCAGGGGACGGACAAGCCGGTGATGCTCGATTTTTCTGCCGAATGGTGCGTCTCTTGCAAGGAACTCGAGCATACGACGTTCCGTGACCCGGGTGTCGTTGCGAAACTCTCGGGTATGAAACTCCTCAAGGTGGATGTGACCGCGAACACGGAGCAGGACCGGGAGCTGATGAAGCGCTACGGCCTTTTCGGACCCCCTGCCATCCTGTTCTTCGACCGGCACGGCAATGAGCTCGCCGGTACCCGCATCGTCGGTTACGTCGATGCGGCTGGGTTCCTGAAGCGCCTTGCCCGGTAGCTTCAGGTGAGCTGTTCGAAAAAGGGGTCGAGGTTTGCCTGGCAGGCAGCTTCGCCCCTGATAAGCTCGAAGGTCCTGTTCACGGCTTTCGGATGCCAGAGGGACACGACGGCGGCTTCGGCTACGTCACTTCGATCGACGACGCCGATGATGGTGTCGCCGGTGCCGAACTCCAGCAGGTGCTGCAAGGGCTCCCCGTCCTGAAGACCTCCCGGGCGGATGATGGTATGGGAAAAACCGGATTCGGCATAGGTCGACCTGATGGCGTTTTCCCCCTGGAGCTTCATGGTCAGTACCCCACCATACTTGTTCATCGGGTGTTCGGGTTTGGTAACGGCCAGTGATGTCACCTGGATGAACTTCCTTACTCCACAGTTCTTCGCGATGGTCGCCAACGACTTCATGCCGTCCCGGTCGATGACCGAAGGCGGCGGTGCGTCCGGTTCGGTGACATAGGCGCCGATTGCTGAAATGACGGCGTTGCAGCCGGTGACAGCGGCTTCGATTTCCAGCGGGGTTTCGATCGATCCCGTTACCACCCGGTCGGTGTATGCCGGGCCGAACATCTCGATAGCCTTTGCTTTGGATCGGACGAACAGGCGGTGTTCGATGCCGTGCGCCTGAAGGCGCCTGACGATCCACTGGCCGGTCCTGCCGGTGGCCCCGGCGACGAGGACGATTCCTTCGAACTGTGGCTGATTCTTGGGCATTTTGTGGCGTGTAGGGTTCTGTAACTGCGTCAATAGAACATCGAGAATTTCACGTTCCATGCCATGGTCAGGTCGACGATGGCATGAAGGAAGATGACGGTGCGAAGGTCGCGGTACCAGAAGAAGCTGAGCGCCCAACTGGCGGCAATCATGAGCTGGATCGGCATGAAGAAGGGCTTGAACGGGCTTGTCTGGACAACGTGATCCGGCAGTATCGGCAGCCAGAACAGGCCGTGGATGACGCCGCTGTAAATCATGAAGAACAGGAACCCGAGGGCGAACTGCGCCCACTGGTTCGGGCTGAACCTGCCGGCAAGCGCCTGCCCCATCCGGAACATCGCAAAGAACATGAAGGTCTCGGCGATGCCGTTGCCTATGCTGAAGATGAGCACGCTCAGCGGTTCGATCACCCGGCCTCCATCGGTCGTCGAATTGGAGTAGACGAAGGCGTTGACGGCAAGGATGACGACCGAAAGGGCGACGAGGGCCTTTCGCCGCCCGTCGAATTCCGGGTTGAACGAGAAAATGTCCTTGCGGAAGAAGACCAGGCCGATGAGGATCGCAACGGCCCAGTAGCCATAGATCAACAGGGGAGCAGGAAGTGCTGCCATGGGTACGCTCGGGATTTCGGGTTACGGGAGAGGTTCTTCTGGTTCGAAAGCTTCTGCATGATACGAACTTCTGACGAAAGGGCCAGACTGGATGTGGCGGAAACCGGCATGCCCGGCCACCGACCGGAGATGCTCGAACTCTTCGGGGGTGACGTACCGTGCGACGGGGATGTGCGAGGCCGTCGGCTGGAGGTACTGCCCGATGGTCACCATGTCGCAGCCGTTGCGACGGAGATCGTGCAGCGAGGCTTCGACCTCTGCGATCGTTTCACCCATGCCCACCATCATGCCCGACTTGGTTGCCAGCTTGAACTGCCGCTTGGCCAGTTCGATGACCGCCAGGGAACCAGCGTAATCGGCCTGGGGGCGGACCCTGGCATAGAGCGACGGGACTGTTTCGATGTTGTGGTTCAACACCTCGGGTGCTTCGGCCATGACCAGTTCGAGCGAATTTTTGTCGCCCTTGAAATCCGGGATGAGGCACTCGATGCTCACGCCGGGATTCATGGCCCTCACCGAGCGTATGGTCGCTGCCCAGTGCGCGGCTCCTCCGTCGGCAAGGTCGTCGCGGTTGACGCTGGTGAGCACGGCATGGCGAAGCTTCATTGACCGTACGGCTTCGGCGATCTTTTCCGGCTCCCGGGGATCGGGAAGGGATGGATGCGAATCGGTGCCGACAGCGCAGAACCGGCAGGTTCGGGTGCACACGTCGCCGAGCAGGAGGAATGTTGCCGTGCCCTTCGACCAGCACTCCTGGAGGTTCGGGCACATCGCCGACCGGCAGACGGTATGCAGGCTGTGGCGGCTCAGCAGTTGCCGCGTCGTGGCGAACGAACTCCCCGATGCGGTGATCTTCTTCTTGAGCCAGTCGGGTTTCCTTCCTGGTGCTGCTTGCATGAGTTCTCGCGTGCTGGACTGGATTGATTGAATGCGTGAATATACGCTATTCGCCGTTATTGAAGGAGGATGATCATCGGAGGTTTATTTGTTAATTTCGTTACATCCAATTCCTGCGAAACCGCCCCGTATGTTTTTATTAAATAATTGAAGGCGATTATGAGGTCGTTTGAAAAAGTTCTGGCATGTCTGGTTTTTTGCCTTACATGGCCGGTTGTCGCACCGGCAGAAGATTATCCGGACATCAAAGCCGAGCGTCTGCTGGTTTCGAAAACCGCCTATAACGGACAAAAGCTATCCTACCTTTCCCGGACAAACCCGGAAGTGACGGTGATGACGGTGACCATCCCGCCCGGTGGCGTTACCGGCTGGCACCAGCATCAGGTCCCGGTGTACGCCTATGTGCTTGAGGGCGAACTGTCGGTCGAGCTCAAGGGTGGAGTCCGGTACCGGTTTGTAAAGGGAGCCCCGATCCTTGAGGTCATGAATCTTTCACACAACGGCAGGAACACCGGGAAGATGGCGACGACACTCCTGGTGTTTTATACCGGCGCCGAGGGGGTGGACAACGTCGTGAGGGACAAGGGGAATCCATAATTCCATCAAAAGCAGGAATAATCGATTTGGATTTCGATAGCAACATCTAGCGATATCGATAAGTCAAGAGCTGGTGCTTTATTATCGGATACTTTACATAATTTATATTATACAACAAATTACATGGATCCATTGCGTTGCTGCTTTGCGATTTACAGTTTCCGGAGCAATAATCGTGGCCGCTCATGTGATCCGGCCTTGACGGCGTGCTTCTGCGACGAGTACCGCAAGGGCGCATGACAGGAGCCGCGCTCGAAGGTTGTCGGCACGGCTCGTGAGGATGATCGGTACGCGCGCTCCCATGACGATGCCCGCAGCGTCGGCGTGGCTGATGAAGGTCAATTGCTTGGCGAGGATGTTAGCGGCCTCGATGTCCGGTAAGAGGAGGATGTCCGCGTTTCCGGCCACTTCGGAATCGATGCCTTTCCTTCGTGCGGCGTCGAGGCTGATGGCGTTGTCGAATGCCAGCGGCCCGTCGATGACACATCCGGCGATCTGGCCCCGTTGCGCCATCTTGCACAGTGCCGCGGCGTCGATCGTGGCCTGCATGGCCGGATTGACGACTTCCACGGCGGCAAGCACGGCGATCCCGGGAGGGCGAGCCTCCCCGGTCAGCGCATGCCATGCGTCGATGGCGTTGCGGCAGATGTCCGCCTTGACGGCGAGGTCCGGTGCGATGTTGACGACGGCATCGGTGACGATGAGCCATTTTTGGTAGCCTGCCGTGTCCATGGCATAAGCGTGTGACAGGCGGCGCCCGGTGCGGAGACCGGAGCCGTGGGCTACGATCGGCCCCAGCAGTTCGTTGGTGTGCAGCGACCCTTTCATGATGGCCTGGACGGAGCCATCCGCCGCCATCCCTGCGGCCTTCCCGGCAGCATCGTGGCTGTGGGCGGCATCGACGATCTTCCACCCGGACAGGTCAATGCCGGCTTTCGATGCCGAAGAGCTGATCCGTTCTGCAGGGCCGACCAGGACGGGCTTGATGAGGTTTTCATCGACGGCTTCCCGGATGGAGGCGATGTCGAACTCGTCGACCGGATGCACCACTGCCGTCATGAGCGCAGGAAGTGCGGCGCAGGCGTCCATCACCTGGTGATAGCGCTCATGGGAGCGCACCTGTACCTCTGGAGGTTCGTCCGGTGCGAATGCGTGGGTCATGCCTTTCGGTGTTGGATGTTCAGAACTCTGCACGGGTGTTTACCGGTACCTGTCGATCATCTGCTTCAACATTCCTTCTTCAGGGGGCTGTCGGCTAAACAGCGGCTTGTCGGGTACACCGGCAAGATCCTCGTAGAGCGCCCTCCGGTCATTGCGGTAGAATACGCCGAGCGGAAGCTTTTCGTCCTGCAAGGCGAGCCGGAATGCTTCGACCCGGTCGGTGGGGTCGTACCCTTCCGGCAGGGCGCAGGTGTGTTCCCTGAACCACTGCCAGGTGTTGAGTTTGTTGAACACCACGCACGGCTGGAACACGTCGACGATCGAGAATCCCCTGAAGGATATCGCCTGCATGATGATGGCCTTCGCCTGCTCCACATCTCCGGCCCATGCCCTCGCCACAAAGGGTGCGTCGAGCGAGATGGCAACGGCAATCGGGTTGAACGGTTCGGGCACTACCCCGCCAACCTGGACGGGCGTTTTCATTCGTTGCCGCGATGTCGGGGACGCCTGTCCCTTGGTGAGTCCGTAGACCATGTTGTCGTGCACGATGACAGTGGTGTCGAAGTTCCTCCGGATGGCGTGCAGCAGGTGGTTCCCGCCCTCGCCGTACATATCCCCGTCCCCCGATTCGACCACGACGACGAGGTTCCTGTTGGCCATTTTGATGCCGAAAGCCGCGGGAAGCGCCCGACCGTGCAGTCCGTTGAACATGTTGACATCGAGGTATTGCGGCGCTTTTGCCGCCTGTCCGATGCCCGATACCATGACGAGCTCCTTCCGGTCGATGCCGAGCTCCCGGAACGCCCCCTTGACGGCATTGAGCAGCATATGGTTGCCGCATCCGGGACACCAGGCGATGTCGGTGCCGGGAGGCATGTCGAACGTCTGTTGCGGTTCATGCATACCTTTCCTCCCTGAGTGCCTCCATGACCTCTTCAACCGAAAACGGTTCGCCGGTGGATTTCAGGATCCTTCGATCGACGGTACATCCGCTTTCGTGCGACAGGATATCGGCGAACTGCCCGGTGGCGTTGTTTTCGATGACGACGATCCGCCGGTTGTCCAAAAGGGGAAAGCAGGATGGATTGAGGGGATAGGGCTGTGCGAAGTGCAGGCCGGCGATCCTTCCTGAACCGGGCATATCCAGCACCTCCTCGACCACTCCCCTGTTCGATCCCCAGCAGACGACCAGCGTGTCTGCATCCGCTATCCGGCCAATCGGCGTCGGCATGAGCGCTTTCTCGGCAAGTGATCGTACTCTTTTCATTCGCTTCTCGACCATCCTTCGCCGCACCTCGAAGCTTTCGGTGATCACGCCCTGTTCATCATGCTCGTCGGAGTCGATGCGTACGATCCCGGAGCCGTGCCCGGGGACTCCTCGAGGGCTCAGGCCGTCATCGGTCAACGCGTATCGCCGATAATCTTCGCTGGTTTCGATGATCGACGTTTCCGGCGGCAAGTGCGCAAGTCCGGAGGTGTCGATGGTACAGGTTGCGTCGAGCAGGTATTGGTCGGTCAGCATGAAGACCGGCATCTGTAACTGCTGGGCAAGGTTGAAGGCCCTCTGCATGGTTTCGATGATCTCCCCGGTGGTGCCTGGTGCGAAAATGGCCCTCGCGAAATCACCGTGGCCGGCATGCAGGGCCAAGGCGAGATCCCCCTGTTCGGTGCGGGTCGGCAGGCCGGTGGCCGGTCCGGGACGCTGGCCGATATGGACGACGATGGGCGTTTCGATCATTCCTGCAAGGCTGACCCCCTCCTGCATGAGGTCGAAGCCACCTCCCGATGTCGTGACGATAGCCCTGGCGCCGGCGTAGGATGCCCCCAATGCGGCATTGACGGCAGCGATTTCATCTTCCGCCTGGTCGACCACGATGCCGAAATCGGCCGCATGTGCGGCAAGGAAGGTGAGCAAACCCGTTCCGGGTGACATCGGATAGGAACTGATGAAATTGCACCCGGCCAGTAATGCGCCTATACCCAGCGCGGTGGTGCCGTCCAGCAGGAGCCGCTCTCCTCCAGGCGAAGTCATCGGCAATGGTGGCTTGATCGGGAGGCTTGAAGATGAGAGCTTTGCGATGAAATCGTAACCAAGTTCAGCAGCATGGAGATTCCCTTCGACGACCCGCTCCCCCTTGGGGCTGAACTTTTCTTTCAGGTACATGGCAAAACGTTCGGCTGGAATGCCCAGTAGCGCCAGGGCGGCCCCAGCCACGACGGTATTGGCAAATACGGCCCCCCCGGCTTGCCGGGCGAGTTGGTGCAGCGGTAAATCAAAACAGTTTTGCCCCCATGGGCCACCGAAGCTTTCCTGCTCTGCCAATATCAGCGTTTCGTTGACAATCCGCCCGTTCAAGCGATCGAATGCAAGAGGTGACATGGCGAACAGCACATCGATGCGCGAGGTGTATGCCTCCCGCTTCCTGCCCGTCACCCTGATCTCGACCGAATTGCTTCCCCCGCGGATACGCGACATGTATTCGGTGCAGGAGAAGAGGTGGTAACCGCTGTTTTTCAGGATCGGCAGGATGGTCGCTGCCACCGTCTGGATGCCCTGCCCTGCTTCGCCCTCGAAGACCAGGGTGATGTCACGTCTCTCGTCATGCATTGGCGCCTGGGTCGTGAACTTCCGTTGAAGATGAACCGACAACATCGCTGGGGATTTCAGGAGGGATTCGATTGCTTTAACCACCAGCGTTGCCCGATATGTTCCCGGAAACCGCCGGCAGAAAAAGGTCGGCGGCAAATGAGCACAGGATGGGCGTTTGCTGGTTAAGCCCCGGCTGGTTAAATTGAGTATATTTCAAAAATATGGGCGGAGTTACATGGTATTTCCCCCATGCCTCCTGTCGCTCATGTATGAATTCATCCTCTTGTTGGCCTTCTTTGTGGCAGTAGCGCTTATTGGTTTGCTCGTCACAAGATATCGTCAACATCTGCGCAAGAAGGCTGTCCGCCGAAGCTTTGAAACCTGGGCGATAGGTATTTACGAGGGCACCTCTCCTGTCCAGCTCCACTCCCCTTCCGACATAGCCAATCCGGTCCTTACCGCATCCGATGTCAGTGATGTACGGGCAAGGTTCGTGGCCGATCCGTTCATGATCAGGGTCGAAAGCGGGTATTATATGTTCTTCGAGGTGCTGAACGACCGGAGGAACCTCGGCGAAATCGGTTATGCGTCCAGTCCTGACGGGAAGGAATGGCAGTACCGCAGCATCGTCCTGCGCGAACGCTTCCACCTCTCCTATCCGTATGTCTTTTCATCGGATGGCCACTATTACATGATCCCTGAATGCGGTGCGTCAGGGGGTATCCACCTCTACCGGGCCGTGGAATTTCCCGAGCGGTGGGAGCGCATTTCGACGATCATCCGGGGTGACCGGGAGCGGAAGGCGGTCGTCGACCCTTCGGTTATCCGGCACGGCGGTCACTGGTACCTGTTCAGCTACGGCAAACATCGCAGCCTCCACCTGTTCGTCTCCGAATCGCTTGCCGGTCCATGGGTCGAGCATCCGAAGAGCCCGGTCATCTCGGGCACTCCGCAATTCGCGAGGCCGGGAGGCAGGGTGGTTGCCCATGAGGGCTGCATCCTGAGGTATGCCCAGGACGAAACACCCCATTATGGAAGCCGGGTCTGGGCTTTCCGCATTGTCGAACTCACCCCGACGGCATACCGGGAAGCAGCGGCTTCGGATAAACCGGTCCTCGAGCCAGGCAACGAGTCCTGGAACCGTGACGGCATGCACAACGTCGATCCGCACCAGCAGGCTTCGGGCACCTGGCTCGCCTGCGTCGACGGATTCACCATTCATTCAGCAAAGGAGTAACCGCCAAGATGAACATCATGTTTTTCGACGCCACCCGAGAATGGTCAGGTGGGGCGAACCGTTTATTCCTGTGCTGCAGGGAACTGGTCAAGCGAGGACACCATGTCGTGGTTTGCAGCCTTCCGGGCAATGAAATGTCGAAACGGCTGGCACAGGAGGGAATTCCCATGTTTACCCTGGAGCCAAGGTCTGACGTCAACCTGCTTGTCGTTCCGGAAATCCTCAGGAAGATGCGGGAACACGATATCGACATCATTGACATCCATTCCCCGAAATTCTACTGGCTCGGCGCGTTGGCCGGCAGGCTGTCAGGCAAGCCCGTGCTGATTACCAGGAACGTTCCGTTCCGGAAGAAAGGCCTCAAGCGCAAGCTGAACAAACTGCTCTATGGTTTATTGGCCGATCGGGTGGTCGCCATATCAGACAAAATCAAGCGTGAACTTCTTGAGGATTACCGTATCGATGGACGCAGCGTCGATGTCGTCTATGACGGACTCGACACCGAGAGGTTCGAGATGAGTCGTTCCCCCAAGGACAATTCGAACGTTACGGTAGGAGTCGTATCCCGACTGGTTTTCGGAAAGGGCCTTGAGTGTTTCGTCGAAGCAATGCCGAAGATTGTCCGGGAGATTCCGGAAGTCCGCTTTGTGATTGCCGGGAGCGGGCCTTTGGAAAACGACCTTCGTCGTAGGGTCATTGAACTGGGCCTTGGAAATAGCGTCGTTTTTGCGGGGTTCAGGCACGACATTCCTCAACTCTACGGCGAACTGGACATCACGGTGATCCCGTCGCCCGAAGAGGGGATGTCGATGAGCGCCCTTGAATCCATGGCATCCGGCGGTCCGGTCGTCGCCACGTCTGGCGGAGGTCTTGTCGATATCATCACGAACATGCACAACGGGGTGATCGTGCCTCCGGACAATCCGGAAGCGCTTGCCTCTGGTGTTGTTGCCCTTCTTCGGGCAGATTATCGCACAATCGGCTTGAACGCTAAAAAGACAGTCAAGGAGAAATTCGAGTTGCACCGCATTATCGACCGTTACGAATCGCTTATAGCTTCGCTGGTCCCCAAGAGCCGGTGATCCTTTCCTACCCTGTTTTCGAGCCGGCTTACCTTTTATTATTTTGATAATTATTGGCATATGCTCATATATTGCCGGTAAATTCTTATCTTTGTTGGTTTCATGAACGTTTGAAATCAACGGTTGGCTATGAAGAACGTCCAGGTGCTTGGCGGGGGAATCTCCGGGGTTGCTACTGCGATCGCTTTCCGCAAACGGGGTTTTTCGGTCGAACTGGTCTCCGAGAGGGACTACCTGTTCATCTATCCCATCTCCATCTGGATCCCTGTGGGCACGGCGAAATTCGACGATGTCGCCTTTCCCCTTGCAAAGCTTGCCGATAAACACGGCTTCCGCCTGACGGTCGACCGTGTCGTGCAGATCGATGCGATGCGCGATTCTGTGACGCTTGAGAAGGGCGGCATCCGGTGCGATGCTGATATCGTCGTCATCGCCCTCGGATCGGGCAAGGTGGCGCATCAAGGTATCGAAAACACCCTTTCGATCTGCGGTCATCCAGGGCACTCCCTCGAACTGGCAAAAAGGATCGATGCCCTGATTGAAAAGGGGCATGGCCGGATTGCATTCGGTTTTGGCGGCAATCCAAAAGACCCGAGCGGCGTTCGTGGCGGACCGGGGTTCGAATTGCTTTTCAACCTGCACCACAAGCTATCGAGGCTCGGCATCAGGGATAGGTTCGAAATGACATTCTTTGCCCCGATGGAGACGCCTGGCGCAAAGATGGGTGAAAAGGCCATACGGATGCTGGACGCCATGTTCACGAAAAAGCATTTCAACCGGCAGTTCGGCAAGAAGATCGAGAGGTTTGAAAAGGACGGGGTGCTTTTTGTCGACGGGACACGCCTTGAGAGTGACCTGACCATGTTCATTCCGGCCGGCGAGGGCCTCGACGTCATCAAGGCCTCCGACCTTCCGCTGAACGAAGCCGGGTTTGTGAAGATCGATGACTTCTGCAGGGTTTCAGGGGTGTCGGGATGGTATGCCGTGGGTGATGCGGCGGCACTCGAGGGCCCTGACTGGAAGGCCAAGCAGGGGCACATCGCGGAGTTCATGGCCGAATGTGCGGCGAATAACTGCAGCGCGGAGCATCTCGGGCTCGACAAGCCGATGCGCGGTTACCAGGAGCACCTGAACGTGCTCTGCGTCATGGATACCGGAGACGGCGCCGGGTTCGTATTCCGGAACGGCCACCGGCAGATGTTCATTCCATTGCCGGTCGTGGGCCACTGGATCAAGAAAGGATGGGGCTTCTACTACAAGCTTTCGAAGATGAAGCGCATTCCCCGGATTCCGGGCTTTTAGGATATTCCGTTTCGCAGATCCCTGGAAAAAACAGGAAAAGCAGGCTGGACGGCCTGCTTTTCCTGTTATGAAAGAACAACCGGCAGACGCCGGAAATCATTTCTTCTCGGGAACCGGGCGTTCCGGCTTGACCGCGTAGTTGATCAGGTAGTCGTAGAGCCTGATCAGGCGTGCGTTCTGGTTGTTCTGGTCGATCCAGTGGCCGATCATGCCGATCGTGCGGGCCAGGACGAAGAACCCGTTCAGCGAATGCTCCGGGAAATCCAGGTCCATCAGGATGCAGCCGATTGTGCCGTCGACGTTCAGGATCAGGTTGTCCTTCTTGCCTGTCGTGATCTTCTCGACTTCAAGGGCGTAGTCGAGGCACGGCGTGTGCAACGAGGTCTCGTTCTTCACGTAACCCACAAGGTATTTGACGCGCTTGTCGGGATTCTTGAGGCTTTTGACCCTGTGTCCGATGCCGGGGACCGGGCCGACATTATCCTTCATCCAGGACAGGAATCCGGGAATGTCGTTCGGGAACTCCTTGACGCCCATCTTGAAGTATTTGCCGGCATTGGTGACAGCGCCGCCGAAACGGGGGCCGATCATGGTCATGCCAGCCGAGACGGCCTGGGGCATGTCGATGCCGGCGCAGGCGGCAATGATCGAACCGAACGCTCCGGAAACGGCTGGACCATGGTCCGCAGAGATCATGACGATGCGCTTGATGATTTCGGACTCCTCGCGGGTCGGGAGTTTTTTGTTCCACAGCAGGCCCATGACATCCTCGATGCCATAGCCTTTTTCGCAGAGCTCCGAGGCCGCATAGCCGCTGTACCTCGGTTCCTCGCCGCGGTCGTCGGCGATCGTGGTGCGGATGAGCGGTTCGACCACCACTTCGCCCTGCTTCATGACTTCCTGGACGCTCGGCGGCAGCTGCGGGAGCAGCGACTCGTCGATTCCTGCCTCGGGTTTGATGACGCCGCTGGCCAGGAGCTCCTGGTAGACCTGCTTGATCGCCTTGCTCAGGCCACCGAAGGTGTCCGGCACATAGGCACCGGCTTCGCGGAGGGCGTTCATTTTGGAGCGGGCTGAACCTGCGCCTTTCTTGCCTTCCTTGGCTCCGGCGTGGCCGAACTTCATGCCCTGCGGCAGGACCTCCTGGCAGGTGCCGCCGATGGCGGCAATCAGCTTGATCCGGCGCTGCTGTGCACCGAGCCACTCAGCGGCCTCTTCTTCAAGGCTTCCTCCGACCTCGCCGATCATGACGACCGCCTTGGTTTCCGGATCGTTCTCGAACATCTCGAGGTAGGTGACGAAATCGGTGCCCGGGTAGGAGTCGCCGCCGATGGCAACCGCAGAAGTGATTCCGTCGCCGTTTTGCGCACAGAGCCACATCGCCTCGTTGGACAGGCCGCCGGACTTGGTGAGGACGCCAAAGGAGCCGGGCTTGTAGAGGTTGCAGAGCTTCAGGTTCTTGAACTCGCCGCCGATCACGCCGAGGCGGCACTCGCCTGCCGACATGATGCCGATCGAAGAGGGGCCGTTGAAGATCTTTCCGTGCTGCAGGGCCAGCATGCGCAGGCGCTTGGCATCCTTTTCCGGAATGCCCTCGGTGATCATGGAGATCAGCTTGATGCCCGATGATTCGATGCACTCCCTGGCGGCCTGGTAGCCACGGGAAGCGCCGATGTAGATCAGGGCAGTGTTGATCTGCGGATGCTCCTGCAAGGCAGGGGCGAGCGAGCCGTATACCGTGATGTTGTTCAGTTCGCCGCCGCGGAAAATCTCTTTCTGCTGGCCGGCTTCAGGCGGGTAGACGAACGCCTGTACGGTCAGGGGCCTGTTGATCAGGAAGTCGAACTGGGCCATGCGTTTTGCCGCATTGACGCCGGCGACTCCGCCGATGATGACCGCCCGAGTATCTTTATTAGCGAGAATGCTCACGGTTCAATCAGTTTAATGATTTTCTGTAATCTTTTATTTCAAGGCGATGCGTCGAGGGTGCATCATGCTTTCATGGCCATGTCGACGATGTCGGTCATGGGCATGCTGCGGTCGTAGACATGGATGTCGAACCCTTCTTCCTGCAATTTCCTGATGGCGGCGAGGCCCTGGTTTTCGTTCGGTCCTCCCCTGCGCACCCAGATCTTGACGTTCTCCATGTAACCCTTCGACTTGCTTTCGCGGAAGCCGTTGATGATGCCGCTGAAGGTCGCCTTCACGTCGGTGAAGTTGGCGATGGCGCCGCCGACGATGATGTGCTTGATGTTCGGCAAGCGGCAGATGGTTTCGGTCAGCGCCTCCACGGCCCAGTCGGCCGGGTCGCCGGAGTACTCGGCGTAGTTGGCGATGGTCCCACCCCTTGCCACGACGGCATCGGCATAGAAAACGGAGGCTCCGCCTCCTGCCGTTAGGAGGGCGACTTCGCCGCCGGGCACTTCAACGAACTTGACCGAGCCCTTGATCCTTGAATCGATGTCCATGATCTGCTGTTCGGCCTCGGTGTACGGGCGGCCGATTTCGGAGACCGGCTTGAAATCCCAGTCGGCATGCCGGAACCGGGCGTCCCAGTCGACGTTCATGACGGCGTCGAGGGCCGCGAAGCGCATGTCGCTCTTGCGGATGACGAGCGGGTTGATTTCGATGGACTGTGCGTCCTCGTTGTCGAAACAGAGGATGAGGCGCGAGCTGATCTTGCCGACACGTTCGGCGATCTCGCCCTCGAAACCGGCCTCGACGGCCAGTTCGGTCAGCCGTTCGATCGACGGGTTCTCGTCGAGCGGGATGAACATGCGTCGGACAGTGTCCCAATTCTCCTCGATATTGATGCCGCCCTTGGTGGAGAGCAGGAGTTCGGCTCCGTCCCTGTTGCCGATAATCGAGAAATAGTACTCCTCGTCGTGTTCGAGCATCTCGGCGACGATGACCTGGCGCACTTCGGCAGTGCCGATTTTCGTGCCGAGCATCTCGCGTGAAGCTTCGATCGCCTCGTCGAGGTTGAGTCCGATTTTGACGAGTCCGAGCTTGAACCTGCCGCCGATCGCCTCATGGGCTTTGACGACCAGTTTGGATTCTCGCAGCCATTTATTAGCTTCGCCAAGCTGAGAAAGACGGTTAGGGTCCATGATCACAACATAATTGGGCACAGGAATGCCCCATTTGTTGAATAATTTCATGGCAGGCCCTTCAAGGATTTTAGCCATGCCTGTTGAATTTATGTTTGGGTAAGTGCGCGGAAAAAGAAGAGTGCAGGAACAATATATAACTATATTCGCTTGCGCTCCAAGACGTTAAGGATTGTTAAGGGTATAAAAACCCCGAAAAACTCACAAAAACACGCATAATGAACGATTTTTTCGCCTGGTGGCAGCAACTTCCCTCGTCGATGAATCCGGAAATTTTCAATTTTGGCGGGTTTTCAATACGCTGGTACGGTATGATGTATATCGTTGCATTCGCGATTGTCTACCTCTTTTCCCGGTATCGGATAGCAACCGAAAAATTGCCGTTCGACAAGGAATTCCCCGGTGACGCACTTACCTGGGCGATGGGCGGAGTGCTGCTGGGCGGCCGTATCGGCTATATCCTTTTTTACGGGTTCAGCGACTTTCTTTCGAACCCGATCGGCTCCCTTATCCCCCTGGTGACCACCAACGGCGCATGCCGCTTCTCCGGCATTTCGGGGATGTCGTATCATGGAGCCCTCATCGGTGTGGTCATCGCCATCGCCCTGTTCACCCGCAAAGGGGGCCGGGGCTTCCTTGAGACTTTCGATCTCTTCATTCCCGCCCTGCCGCTCGGCTATACGTTCGGCAGGCTCGGCAACTTCATCAACGGGGAGCTTTACGGCAGGGTGACGACTGCGGCAATCGGAATGCACTTCCCCGCCGCTCCGGGAACCGGCCTGCGGCATGCATCGCAGCTCTATGAAGCATTTTTTGAGGGTATCGTGCTGTTCTTACTGCTTTGGTCCCTGCGGAAGAAAGCCCCGTATGCCGGGTTCCTCTCGGGCCTCTACCTCGTGGGGTACGGATTCGTCCGTTTCTTCATCGAATTTTTCCGCGAGCCGGACGCACAGCTCGGTTTCGTGTTCCTCAGCTTCTCGATGGGCCAGGTGCTCTGCTTCCTCATGATTGCTGCGGGACTATGGATCATCATGGCGAACCGGCCCTCGGCAGAGCGCCGGTAAGCAGTAATCAGCCCTCGGAGAGTGTCGATCGCCGGCGGAGGAACAGCACGCCGAGCAACGCCACCACGGAAAGGCCGCCTACCCAGATCGGAAGGCCGAACCCTCGTCCCCCTTCGTACATGTTCCAGGCGCCGAACGCGAAGAAGATGAACGATGCCCCATAACCGATCGCCTTTTCCGGAAGGTTTTTGCCCAGCATCTTGCCGACGATCACCGCCAGTCCGTCCGATACCACCATGCCTACCGTCGAGCCGAGCCAGACGGGAAGGAACGGGTTCGTCGTGGCGAGGCTGATCGTCGAAAGCATGGTCTTGTCTCCGAGTTCCGCCATGAAGAAGGTCGTAAAGACGAGCCAGAACGGGTTGACACCGGTCTTGCACTCGGTTTTTTCGTCCTCGTCGAGGCTGTCCCCCCTGATCGTCCAGAATCCGAAGGCGATGAAGGAGATGCCGGCGACGAAAGTGATCCAGTCTGTCGGCAGCATGGAGCCCATGAGCCAGCCGATGCCGGCGGAAAAGATATGGACGGCGAGCGTCGCCCAGAAAATGCCCGACATCACCACGCGGGTGCTGTAACAGGTGGCGAGGGCGAGCGCGACGAGTTGGGTCTTGTCGCCCAGTTCCGCGATGAAGATCATGCCGAGGGAGAGCCAGAATGCGTGCATGGTTGGTGGGTCAGTGATAGAATATTACGTGGCGGAAAATATCCCTATCCATGACAATATCCAACATTACTCTACAGCTTCCCTTCATCCATGCAGCGTCCTTGCCAGCCTTGTCGTGTCGATCCCCTTCTGTTTCAGCACCTCGAGCATCCCGGCATAGGCCACCTCGCCGGGGTATGGAGTACGGGAGAGTACCCAGCATCGGGAGCGGTCGGGATTGGAGACCAGCGCCCACGAGTAGTCGTCGGCAAGCCCGACGACCCAGTAATCGGCTTTGATGCACCTGAAAAAGGTCACGACAAGTTTCGCGTTGCCGCTGCCGGGCACCGGAACCGCCGTGGCCCGTATCGAGGCTTCCCGCTTCCCCCTTTTGCAGGAATTTCGAACCAGCACCTTCCCGCCGCCCGGGGCGAGCGTATATTCGGCTTTCGTGTTGGTGCATCGGTTCTCTTGCCGGCTCGGTACGGCCGCAATCTCGTACCAGGTGCCGCAATATCTCCGGACGTCGACCTGCGGTACCGTTTCCGGACCGTGCAGCAGGTGCATTTTTCTGAACAGTTTCCTGAACATGGCTTCTGATGGTTTGGTTCTACGTTCTCTTACCCTTGAACGACGGCGCAAGGCATGAAGTTCATCGGAACCCATGCCGTCATTGCTTTAATCATGTATTTTCAATACCATACCATCTATAGTCCGTTCATAAAGAGCCTGTCGCCATGGAGCCCATCCGCATCGCCGCTGAAAAAGACATCCCGCAATGTGCCCGCCTGCTCGCCCTCCTCTTCAGCCAGGAGCACGAATTTGCTCCGGATAAGAAACATCAGGAGCAGGGGCTGGGCATGATCGTCGGCCACCCTTCCGCAGGGACGATCTTCGTCTGCGAAAAAGAGGGGTTGATCGTCGGTATGGTCATGCTGCTGAGCACGGTGAGCACCGCTCTTGGAAAGAAGGCCGCCTTACTCGAGGACATGGTCGTTTCCCCCGAGTATCGTGGACAGGGCATCGGCTCGCGCCTGCTCGAACATGCCTGCGACTGGGCGGTGAGGCAGGGGTTCGGCAGGATCACCCTACTGACCGACGGCGACAATGAGGCGGCCCACCGCTTCTATGCCGCCAAGGGCTTCGCGCGATCTGAGATGGTGGTTTTCAGGAAGCCGCTTCCGATGCCGGAGGTTCCGGAGGCTCCTCCCCACACCATTGGTCAGGCAGGCTGCGTCTTGCCGGCATGGATATGCGAGGAGTGCGGATATGTCTATGATCCCTCTGAAGGAGACCTCGAATGGAACATCAGGCCAGGGGTCCCCTTCGAGCGGATGCCTGCCGAATGGTGCTGCCCGGTCTGCAGCGCCCCGCGCGACCAGTTCCGGCTATTCGACTCGCAGCTGTAATTGGCCCATATGGCACTATCTCCATCAGACCTTCTCCAGCTCCTCCAGCAGCGCCCTGCGGTTGGAATATTCCAGCCGTAACGAAGATATGAGTGCCTGCACCTGCTTCCGGCCTCCGAGCTTATTCATCCTGCGCAGGAAACGGCAGGCGGTCTGGTAATGATTTCGCCCCGTATGCTGCCGGAGGTATTCGATGACTCCTTCTCCATACAGCCCGATCAATTCCGCGGCGTACTCTTTCGCCAGGAATGATTCCTGTTGCGCGATTCGATCCAGCGAGGGTGATTTCCCGAGCAGTTCGAGGAGTCGGTTCCACATGCACTCCCTGACGAAGATCCCTGCAACCATCTCGAAGGCCAGGAAACAGTTCTTTTCTACGATATCGCGGATCAACTCTTCCAGATAAAGAGGCCAGGCTTCCGTGCCGATCTGCCGCTTCAGCACCTCGTAATAGTCCTGTTCATGCCTGGAACTCCTGATGAACAGGTATCTGGCATATTCGATGACCTTGACGTGATCTTCAGTCGCCTGGGCGATCTTCAGCAACCACTCCGTCCAGTCGATGACCAGGCCGTGCATTTTTTGGTCGCATTCGACACCTTCGAGGGCGATCTGCCGGGCTTTTTCGTACTGCTGCACATCAAACGCCTTTGTTATCGCAATCCTGCGAAACGTCGGGTTTGCCAGATTGGCAAACAGGTACCGGTCGGCGGCCGCTTCCCCTTCCGTTTTCGCAACCAGCTCGTACCGCAGCTTCTGCCCGATCTCAGCTCGGTAGTCCGATCCCTTCCACCGGTCAAGACGCAGTGACAGTCGTTCGGCCTCATCCTTCCCGACAAGCAGTATCAGGGAGATGCGCAGCATGTCGACCTCCCAGTCCCACCCCGAGTAAATTCCCTTGTCGAAGGAGGTAAGGCAGTAGTCGAGGATGACGCGACGCCGTTCTTCAGAGCCGTGCTGCCGGGCAAGATCATACATCAGTTCGCAGGCCTCCCTGATGCAGGAACCGATATCGCCGTTGCTGTCGTCGGCGAACTGCAGCGCCGCGACCATCTCTTCCATGACTGAGGTGGAGATGAAAAAGGCGCTTTCCCAATGTGCTGCCTGTAGGCGTTGCCGTGCCAGCGTCAGCAGCTTGATGACGGCGTGGCCGACGTGCGAGGCCGCAGACCAGTTCACGAATCCCTGCCTGTCGCATGCGCTTCGGAGGATCGACTTCACCTGCTTGGCATACCCCGCCTTTGATTCCCCGGCATCATGCTGCGCGAACGACGCAAGAAGCAGGTTCCGGAACGATGCACTACCTGCGGCATGCTCCCGGAGGAAGTTCCTGAGCTCTTCGGCCGTCGCCTTCCCAAGCAACTCGTTGACCCGATTCGTGATGGTCTTCGGCTTTTTTGTTTTAGCATTCCTTGCCGCTTGCGATGAGGCCGTTTTTACCTTCAACCCTAAATCATCCTGTTGCAGGTGGAACAGCGCCGCAACTTCATGCTTGCAGAACGGCCCCAAGTCGTAAGGACAATTACATGTATGCTCCGTGACCATTCTGTTTTGGATGGTGAGTCGCACCGTATAGTCTTCCGTTCCGGCGACAATCGCCTCGTACTCGCCGGGACCGGTTTCCTCGAACGACAAGACGTTTCCCTTCCTGAAGTACGAAAGCCCTCGTTTCAGGATGGTTTCATCGATGTGCTCGTCAAATCCGTTCAGGGGGATGTTCATGTTCAGGTATGCTTCAGCCGGTTATGTTTTGCAAGGCAATGAGTTTTTTCGGGCAGTCTTGATCTTCCATGCATTTGTCCCGTCAGGGGGTTGCTCAATGCGAATACCCGAATCGGGTTGCTATTCCATTAATGCTGTTCAGCCATTCAGTTCGACGTTTCTGAAAAAACCGTACCGGTTGCCGAACTCATGTCCTATCAGGCCTCGCCTTGACAGCCTGCCGGCAATGATTGCCGGATGGGTATCGAATTGTCTTGCAAACCGTTCAATATCCTCTTTGGTGAACGATTTGCTCTGAATCATCAGCTTTTCGTCTTTTCTGCTGATGAGATACCCGGCAGCCCAGTCGTCAGCCTCATCCTCCTTTTTCTTGCCGTCACATGAGTAGTCCACTCCTTCAATGAAGACATCTTTCTTGTTGTGCTTCAGGATATGGGCGGCTTCATGGAAAAAGGTGAACCAGAAGATGTCGTTGCGCTTGAAGCGGTTGGAAAGCTGGATCAGCGGCGTGTCGTTGAGCCAGCGGGTAGATCCGTTCAGCGGGGCCTTTTTCAGGTATGGAGTGAATACCACCTTGACGCCGGCTTGAAGGCAACGATTTTGCATCGCATCCAGAAATCCGTCATCCTTTACCACAAACCTAGTTTTTATATCAAGCAGGGTCTCTTCAAATGCTTGTTTGTCATACGGAGCCGAGTTCAAGGATTCGGCCTGCCGCTCTCCCTGCCTAAGCCATGCTGCCATGGCGTAGGGATCCTTGCTGCTTTTCTCGCTCATGCGATAGGCTGTGGCATAAAGCTGCTTGTGACAGACATTCTCATAAGCTTCGGATGAAGCTACATTGAAAAAGGCAAGAACTGCCTGGGATGCACTGACGATACCATCTTCGAAACTGATCCAGCCGAGCCTTTTCATGGCCAGAAGCGGAAACTGCCTGACCCACGACTCTTTTTGCATCAGTTCTTCTGCAGCATCAATCTCTGCAAGGCGCAATCGGTAGTTCCGTTCGAGGTTCATCCAGAAGTCAGCGGGAATTCCGACTACCCGTTCGAGCTGGATGGCTGTTTCCGAGGTGATCTCGGCCTTTCCCTTGATGATCTCGTTGATCGTTTTTTTCGGCCTGCCCATACGACCAGCAAGTTCGACCTGGGTCATGCCTGAGGCATCAAGCTGCTCGGCAAGCGTGTCGCCTGGGCATGAGATGACTTCACGTGCGATGGCGATATCCTCTGTCGTTCTGTAAACGTTCTTCATGGTTGCTTTGGTATCAGTGGTAATCAACGGCGATTGCTGTAATAACGATGGCTGTTACGAGTTTCCAGTCAAGCCCGCCATCCTCTTTCTCGGGAGGGGGCTCGTGATCGGCCCTAAAGACAATTCGATGATTCGGGGAGATGCGGACGGACAGTTCTCCAGACCTCTCAGCATGGAGTTCATGACATTTAAGCCCGTTCAGATGTATCAGCTTTTCCAGATTTGAGGCAGCTGAAAGCTGCTGAAGACGGATATCCACCTTTTTGGCCATGTTGCCATAGTGACGCTGGATGGCCGAAAAGCTCTCTACCGATTTCTCCAGTTTGCGGGTGCTGAAACGGAGTTTCATTGGGCAATGTAAGAAGAAAAATGGGGGAAAGCGAGATGTATAGTTAACCTTAGGGGTTAATTAATAATCTATCGAGCCATAACTAATGCGTTGTTCCGGGTGGCCTTGAACATGCCGGTAAGTAACCCATCGCCATTTACTCGCTCTTGCTGTCGAGGGTGTGGCTGGTGGCGATGGCTGCTGCTTTGCCCGCCGGGAAGAGGCTGACGAGCAGGCAGAGGATGATCGTGGAGATGCCGACAACAAGGAAGTCGCCGGCATGCATGCTGACCGGATAGGCGTCGATGATGAAGGCGCTTTTCGACGGGAGCTGGACCAGGCCCCAGGCCTCCTGTGCACGGCAGATCCCCCAGGCGACTGCCGAGCCGATCATGGTCCCTGCCAGGCCCGTCAGCCCGCCCTCGACGATGAAGATCGTCATGAACTCGCGTCGTTCGAGCCCAAGGCAGCGCAGGTAGAACAGTTCGCGGCGCTTGTCGATGACGGTCATGGCGAGCGAGCCGGCGAGGCTGAGCACCGCAACCATGATCACCAGCATCAGCACGCTGAAGCTGGCCCATTTTTCGAGCTGCATGACCACGAACAGGTCTCGGTACTTCTCGTCGAGCGTCCGCACCCTGAATCGGTGGTCGAGTCGATTGCCTTGCAGCCAGCGTTCGAGGTTCCGTTCAAGGTCGCTGTCTGAGATATCGGTTCCGCCCCTGATGTCGATTCCCGAATACAACCCTTCGCCGAGCATGAGGATACCTCGTGCCGTTGAGTCCGAGGCCAGCAGGTACCGGTCGTCGAATATCTTCTGCAGTGAGAAGAGCGAGCCGATGGACGCGTCGGTCAGCGAGAGTGCCGGCAGCAGGTATGGCTGGGAGAGCGACTGGAGCCCCACCGAGATCAGTTCAGGGCTGAAGAGGCGTACCCTGTCTCCAGGCATGAGCCCGAGACGCCAGGCGAGCGCCTCCCCTGCCGAGATGCTCTCCTTTCCGAAATAGGGTACACCTCGGTTTTTCTGGCGCATGAGCCTCTTCTGCCCCTCTTCGGTCAGCCCCTTGACGATTACCAGCTCGCTTCGGCCGCCTTTGGTCATCACCGCCTGCCCTTCGGCGAACGGCTGGGCCCAGCCGACCCCCTCCACCCGTTCCAGGGATCGGAGCAGCCCGTCCGGAACCGCAACGGAACGGCCCCGGTAGGGCACCAGCTGCACGGGGCTTTCGATGGTGAGGAACAGCTCCCTCGAGAGTTTCTGGAAGCCGTTGAGTACGCTCATGACGATCAGCAGTGTCGACACGCCGACGATGATGCCCCCAAGGCTGATCCCCGAAATGATATTGATGACCCGGAACCTCTTGCGTGCGAAGCTGTAACGGCCCGCGATCCAGAAACCTGCCTTCATCGTGGATGGCTCCTCATGCGGCCAGCGCCGTTCCGGGTTTGAGCGAAGCGGCGAGACGCGACGGGATGAAGGCGAACAGCAGCACCAGGATTGCCACGCCTGTCGAAACGGCCAGGTAGTCGACCGGATTGATCAGGATGGGGACGTGCTTGATGAAGTAGCTCTTCTCCGGCAGGGAGATCAGGTGGAACCGCTGCTCAAAGAGGGAGATGGCGAGGGCAAAGAGGTCGCCGGCTCCGATCCCTACCAGCGAGATCATGAATGCCTGCCCCATGAAAATGGCGCTGATCCTTCCCGGCTCCAGGCCGAGTGCCGAAAGCATGCCGATCTCCTTCGTCTTCTCGATGATCAGCACCAGGAGGGTCGAGACGATGTTGAAGACGGCAACGATCGTGATGGTGACGATGAGGATCGGCATGACGTTCTTCTGCAGCTTCAGCCACTCGAACAGGTTCGCATAGCGTTCGTAGACCGTGTAGCTGTAGAAGGGGTAGCCAAGGTCGCCAGCGACGGCTGCCGATATGGCAGGCAGCTGGCGGATGTCGGCGACATTGGCTTCGTAGCCGGTGACCATGCCGGGATGGTAGCGCGCCTGCAGCGCACGAAGGTCGGCGAATGCCACGATGTCGTCGAACCCTTCGGTCAGGCCGGTTTCATAGATGCCCGCCACGGTCGCTACTTCCAGGTCGAGGTTCGAGAGCAGGTCGACCATCGATTCGTGGTCCTCGATTGACGATGCGCCGCCCTCCTTGCCGAGGCCGACGATCATGATCCGGTCTCCCGCCTTCACCCCCAGGGTTTCAGCCAACGATTTGCCGATTATGACCGGGAGTGGTCCGGAGGTGATGCGTTGCAGCGAGGGGAATCCACCGGCCGTTCCTCCGGCAAACCGGTGCGACGCTGTAGCCGTGATGCCCCTGACGACGGCTGGCGCCACCACGTCGCTCCCCTTTCCTTCAGGTCCACGGCTCCTGAGCATGACGTTCATTTCGAGGAACGACGATGCCGACACGATGCCCCTGTTCTGCCGGAGCAGCTCCAGGTCGCGTCGGGTTTCGGGAAACAGCCGGTCGTCGGGTTGCCGGACCTGCAGGTGGGAGGTGAAGGTGATCAGCTTGCCCTCGATGATGGATGCGAAGCCGCTGACAATGGAAAGGGTGAGGATGAGGGCGGCCGTGCCGACGGCAATGCCGGCTACGGAGGCTGCGACGATGAACGTGGGCCTGGAGAGCGATCTCGGTTTGAAGGCGAACCGCCTGGCGATGTAGAGCTCGGTACGCATTACGCTTCCGGGTCACCCGGCTCCCTGCTGAAAGCGATCACGCGGTTCCGGCCCTGCTCCTTGGCTTTGTAGAGGGCACTGTCCGCATTGTTGATCAGGGAGTACCAGTCTGCCGCGTCGTCCGGCCAGGTGGCCAGGCCGATGCTCACAGTAAGCTGCCCTTCGGGCTGGCGGTGTTCGTGGTCGAACGGTTCGGCTTCGATGATCTGGCGAAGCCTTTCGGCGATTTCGAAGCTCATGTGCCGGTCCGTCTTGGGGAAGAGGATGGCGAACTCCTCGCCGCCGAACCGCGAAGGTATGTCCGTCACACGGCACTGCCCCCTGATGATTTCCGCCATCTTTTCGAGGACCCTGTCACCGGCGATATGCCCGTAACTGTCGTTGTACTGCTTGAAATGGTCGATGTCGACCATGGCCAGGGAGATGCAGTCCCCGAACCGCTTGGAGCGCTCGACATCGATGATCAGGTGCTCCTTGAAATGCCGGTAATTGTACAGGCTGGTCTTCTCGTCGCGGATATAGAGTTCGTCGAGCTTTTTGTTTTTCTCTTCGATGTCACGGCAAAGCCCGGCGACCGACTCGGTGACGTAGCGGAGGTCCGGGGAGGGGTCCGGGTCGGAGAGGATCGTCGAGGTCGCCTCGGCGGTTTCGTGGATGCTTTCCGGGATGTTGCGGTTCAGCTGGGTCAGCCGGTTGGCAAGATGGTTCAGTGGTACCAGGAGGTGCCGGTAATTCGAGAGCATTAGCCGTCCTGTGGCAAACACGATCGTGAAGAGCGTGGCGCCGATGAAGACCATGAAGAGGTGGAGTGCGGAAACGATCGAGCTGCTGCTGTCGGCGATTTTCCTGATGCTCGCCGAGATCATCGTGTCGAGTTCGATGAGCATCAACCCGATCGATTCCCGATTGATCTTCGCCTTGCCGGATTTGCCTTCCGTCAGCCATGATTCGACCTGTCCGCCCCTCCGGATTGCCTCCCTTCGCCCGCTCTCGGCAAAACGGGCGCGCTCGAGCACCAGCCTCGCTTCGATGTCGCTGCTGTCGGCGGCTGAAAGGTCGGGTTGGCTCAGGCGGTCGTCGAGGGATGCCAAGGTGACCCTGCACTGGACGAGGTCCCTGTAAAAGGCCTGCTCTTCGTCGATGCAACGCAGTTGCTCGGACTGGAAAATCCCGAACCATGCGGTTACGGCAATCGCAACAGCCAGGATGGCCGTACCTGAAGCGAACGCCCATCTGAGCGATCTTTTTGCCAAGCTTTGGGGATCCTGCATCATGCGACGCCTATTTCAGGATGATCGTTCTCACCGTCTGGCGGTATGGCGCCATATCCCCCCGTTCGAACAGCTTCTGCCCCTCTTTGCCCAGCCAGGCCCCGAATCCGGTAGCCGTGGGATCGAAGGGGTCGTAGAGGTAGTAAACGACGGAAACGAGCGGATAGTCGCCCGAGTAGACGGTTGCCGGGGAAGCCTCGACCGGAGTCGTCGCCTCGCTCCTGCCAACGGGCATCGCCTTGATCCTGTCGCCTTTGCCGGCCCGGAGCGCAGCGGCATATTCGGGCAGGGTCACGATGGCTGCTGCCCGTTCGTCTTCTGCCACACGTGCAACCAGCTGGCCGATATCCTTTGTCGCAGTTGCCGATATCTTGCCGGACTTGCCGAAAAGTAACGATGAGAGCACGGCCCGTGAACGGAAATCGCTGCCGTCGATGCAGGCGGTGATCTGGCCGGAAAGACCTCCGAGGTGTCTCCATTCGGTCAACCGGCCAGAGAAGATGTCCCTGAGGTTCCCGATGGTGACCGATTTGACGGGATTTGCACGGTTGACGATGAAGACCAGGGCATTCCTGGCGATCGGCTCCCGCCTGACCGGGCGCTTCAGCGAAGCGACCACCGAATCCTCCTCCCTGATGAGCGCTCCGTCCACCACGGCTCCGCCGGCTTCACGGTCGAGCAGTCGCAGGACGGTGCGTCCCGATGGTTCCGGGGTGATGGAAACCCTTGCTTCAGGGTAGTGGGCCGAAAAACTCTTGAGTTGTAGCTGCATGACCGTCATGAGTGAACGGTCCACCGCCACCGAAGCGTCGCCCCTGGTGGCGGATATGGTCGGCACGATCGCACGGTAGCGGACGCCTTCGGCGGGAGTGCGCATCCACATCCACAACGGTACCAGTAAGGCCGTGGCGAGTACCGTCGCGATAATTATGTTCCGAGCCCTGTTGTCCATGTGGTTCCGGGTTCGTTGAGCGGCTGGTCGCCTGGTCTTTTAGTATTCACATAAATATAGAAAAAAAAAGAACATGTGGCTAGTCGTCGCGACCAGGCAAAAAAAGGACCCACGGGCGGATTTCTGCTATTGGAAATCAGTTCTAATTCTGTAATATATCCGCTTTCCCGGATATTTATTCATAAGAATTGGCATGCCCGGGACTGGTGGTAAACAAACCGGAACGAACCCAATGGAGCTTCAGAAGAAATACAGGGCATCGATCATCGGCGCATCCGGATATTCAGGCGCCGAACTGACCGGCCTGCTCATGAGGCACCCGGCCATCGAGATCGATGCGCTTTATGCCCATACCCAGGCCGGCAGGAATTTTTCTGAACTCTACCCGGCGATCGGTTGCGACCGCGTGTTCGAGTCCTGGTCCGGCCAGTCGGAGAGCGATATCTGTTTCCTCGCCCTGCCGCATGGCGAGGCGTTGCAGATCGTGCCCGGACTGATCGCTGCGGGCAAGTCGGTCGTCGACCTGTCTGGCGATTTCAGGCTGAAGAACGTCATCGAGCACGAGAAATTCTACGGCGGCAAGAAAAGCGCCGATGCGGTGCTCCCGTACGGCATGCCCGAGCTGTTCCGCAGCGCGATTGCCGGCGCGTCGGCCATCAGCAATCCGGGATGCTACGCGACCAGCATCATCCTGGGGTTGGCTCCCCTGTTCAGGGGCGGCATGGAAGGAGTCAAGGTGCAGTCGGTGAACGTTACCGCCGTGTCGGGCATCTCCGGCGCCGGCAGGAGCTCGAAGACCGAACTCTCCTTCTCCGAGATGAGCGGCAATGTCCGGGCCTACAAGGTCGGCATGCACCAGCATACTCCCGAGATCATGCAGGCCCTCGGCAGCTCGACCGTCGACCCGGCCTTCGGGTTCGTCTTCACCCCCATGATCGCCCCTTACGTCCGGGGTATCTATTCGGTGCTGAACGTGCAGCTGGCATCGCCCCTCCCGAAAGAGGCGATTGGCGGCCTGTACCGCGACTTTTACGCCGCAGCCCCCTTCGTGCGGCTGCGGGAGGGGGTGACCGAGGTGCGCCATGTGGCCCACACGAACTTCTGCGACATCAGCCTTGCCTGGCAGGATGATTGCTCGCTGGTGGTCGTTACGGCCATCGACAACCTCGTGAAGGGGGCCGCCGGCCAGGCGGTGCAGAACATGAACCTCATGCTCGGCATCGACGAAACGACAGGTCTTTCATGATAACCAGAAACCAACCGATCAAGCGTGGAACCATTTGAAAAAGCCGCATCGGCCATTGATTCCCTCTTTTCGAGGAGCTCCCTTCCCGCAGGGGTGACCCGTGTCGTGCCCGGGTCGGTAGAGGCGTACTGGCCGGCAGGATTCACCCTTTCCGGCATCAACGCCGGCATCAAGCCGCAGCGCAAGGACCTGATGCTGCTGCTTTGCGATGCTCCGTCAAGTGCCGCCTCGGTATTCACGACCAACCGCTGCTCCGCGGCTCCGGTCGAACTCTCGAAAAGGCACCTTGCCGCTTCGAACGGCAGGATGCGCGCGGTGGTCTGCAACAGCGGCAACGCCAATGCGGCCACCGGCTCGAAGGGTTTGCTGGATGCTACACGGATGGCTGCCGATACGGCTGCCGAGTTCGGCCTCAAGGCTGAAGAGGTGCTCGTGGCCTCGACCGGCGTCATCGGCCAACTCCTTCCCGTCGACCGGATCGCAGCCGCCCTGCCCGCCCTTGGCGCTGCGGCAGGAGCGCAGCAGTGGCAGGACGCCGCCGAAGCGATCATGACTACCGACACCTTCCCGAAGTTCTTTGCGGTCGATGTTGCGCTTTCGGCAGGTACGGCAAGGATCGCCGGCATCGCCAAGGGCTCCGGGATGATTTGTCCGAACATGGCCACCATGCTTGCGTTCCTCTGCACCGACGCTTCGATCGAGCCCTCGCTGCTCCAGGAGCACCTTTCCGCTGCCAACGCCGTGAGCTTCAACGCCATCACGGTCGACGGCGACACCAGCACCAACGACATGGCGGCGGTCCTCGCCAGTGGCAGGGGGCCTGTCGTTGAGAGGGGCAGCGAAGACAGCAGATTGTTCGGTGAAGCGCTCAGGGCGGTCATGACCATGCTCGCGCAGCTCATCGTGGTCGACGGCGAGGGGGCGACGAAGTTCGTCGAGATCCGCATCGAAGGCGCGGCAAACGACGATGAGGCGCAGGTGGCCGCCATGACCGTGGCCAACTCTCCGCTCGTCAAGACGGCCATCCACGGCGAGGATGCCAACTGGGGCCGCATCATCGCCGCGGTCGGTCGCTCCGGAGCGTCGTTCGTCCAGGAGGAACTCGCGGTCTGGTTCGACGGGCTCGAGATCCTGAAGCCGGGCCTAGATGCAGGCTTCTCCGAAGAAGAAGCCAAGAAGGTCATCTCGAAGGATGCCTATGCCATCCGGGTCAGCCTGGGCGGTGGCCCAGGCACCGCGGCCGTATGGACCTGCGACCTGAGCATGCGTTACATCGAAATCAACGGCAGCTACCGCAGCTGACCCGCCACTTCCACCATTCACCCGACTTTGCCATGGAAAAGATGTGCAGCGAATTCCGCCCCGAAGGCAACCAGCCCCGGCAGGCCATAGGCCAGGTGCTCATCGAGGCGTTGCCCTACATCAGGAAGTTCGAGGGCAAGACCTTTGTCATCAAGTACGGTGGAGCCGCCATGAAGGACGAAGTGCTCAGGAACACCTTCGCCGAGAACGTCACCCTGCTCAGGAAGGTCGGCATCAATGTCGTGATCGTGCACGGCGGCGGCGACGCCATCACCAGGATATCCGGGAAGCTCGGGCTGAAGACCACCTTCGTCCACGGCAAGCGCGTGACCGACCGCGAAACGATCGACGTCGTGCAGATGACCCTGGCGGGCAAGGTGAACCAGGACATCGTCCAGCTCATCAACGAAGACGGGGGCAACGCCGTGGGCGTCAGCGGACTCGACGCCGACACCATCAGGGCCGTCCCTTCGCCGAAAGCCGAGACGCTCGGACTGGTCGGCGATGTGGCTGAAATCAACACCAAGTACATCGACCTGCTCTGCAACGCCGGGCTGATCCCGGTGATTGCCCCCATCGGCTTCGACCTTGAAAGCAACATCTACAATATCAACGCCGACGATGCGGCGGCGGCCATCGCCGTGGCGCTGAAGGCCGAAAAGCTCATCTACGTCAGCGATGTCGAAGGGGTCAGGGTCGGCAACCGCTTCCTCAAGACCGTCTGCAAGTCCGACGCGGCCGACTTCATCGAGAAAGGCATCATCTCGGGGGGCATGATCCCCAAGGTGGTCTCGGCCTACCTCACGCTCGACGGCGGTGTGGGCAAGGTCCACCTCATCGACGGCAAGCAGCTCCACTCGCTGCTGCTCGAAATCTTCACCAACGAGGGCGTCGGTACGCAGTTCGTCATCGAAATCGAATCGTAACATATTCAACACAGGGACACGGAACATGAGCTACCACGAGGCCAGGCAGAGCAACGGGAAACGCGATTTCCTCGGATTCACCGGACTGGACGCCGGCAAGATCATCGAACTGTTCGACTACTCGCTCCACATCAAGCGGAACCGCGAGCAGAACCGCAACAGCGACGAATTCAGGCCGATCAGGCACAAGACAGTGGCCATGATCTTCAGCAAGCCTTCCCTGCGCACCAGGGTCTCCTTCGAACTCGGCGTCTACGAACTCGGCGGCCACGCCATCAGCCTTGAAGGCAAGGCGATCGGCGTCGGCGAACGAGAGTCGGTCGAAGATATCGCCAGGTTGCTCTCCCGCTACAACGACGCCATCGTGGCGAGGCTGCATGAGCACGAGATCATCGAAACCCTTGCTGCCAACGCTGACATCCCGGTCATTAACGCCCTGACCGACCTCTCCCATCCTTGCCAGGTGCTGGCCGACGCCTTCACCCTTTACGAAAAGGGGCTCTGGCACGAAGGCATCAAGGTGGTCTTTGTCGGCGACGGCAACAACGTGGCCAACTCCTGGATCGAGCTTGCCGGCATCCTCCCTTTCAACTTCGTGCTGACCTGCCCGCCCGGCTACATGCCGGACGAGCACCTGCTCCAGCAGGCCCGCAGCCACGCGAAGGGAACCATCGAGATCGTCCACGACCCTTTCCAGGCCGTGAAAGGCGCCGACGTGCTCTACACCGACGTCTGGACGAGCATGGGCCAGGAGGAGGAGGCCGCCGACCGGTTGAAGACCTTCAAGGAGTACCAGATCAACAGTGCCCTGCTTGCCGCGGCAAAGCCATCGGCTGTCGTCATGCACTGCATGCCGGCGCACCGCGGCCAGGAGATCAGCGCCGAGGTGATGGACGGGCCGCATTCGATCATCATCGACGAGGCGGAAAACCGCCTGCATGTGCAGAAGGCGCTCATGGTCAAGCTCATGAACCACGACGAGTACCGGAAGTTCCACCTGACCCATCGGCTCATGAGGGCCGCCAACAGCCTGAAAGCCTGAAGCCGGCTTCGCGATGAGTAAAACGCACCGGCAGAGGAAGATCAGGGAACTGGTCGAAACCCGCAAGGTCGGCGGGCAGCTCGAACTGCTCGCCATGCTGAAAGAGGCAGGCATCATGGTCGCCCAGGCCACCCTGTCGAGGGATTTCGCCGAACTCGGCATCGTCAGGAAACGGGGCGGTCAGGGCTATCGGCTCGAACTTCCCGAAGCTTCCAGCGAAGACATCATCAAGGGGCTCGTCGGCATGGAGGTGCTTTCGGTCGCCTCGAACGAAACTTCGATCATCATCAGGACCCTCCCCGGCCGCGCTCACGGGGTCGGATCGTTCCTCGACCGCCTCAGGGACTCCGGGATCCTCGGCACCATCGCCGGCGACGATACGGTGCTCGTGATTCCGGCATCGGTCACGAAAATATCAGCGGTCAAATCCTATATTCAGAAAAGCCTTTCACAACCATGAAAACCAGTATCGCAGCATGAGTAAGGAAAAAATTGCGGTCGCCTATTCCGGCGGCCTTGACACGTCAGTCATGATCAAGTGGCTGAAAGACAAGTATGACGCCGAAATCGTCGCCGTCACCGGCAACCTCGGCCAGCAGATGGAGATCGACAACCTCGAGTCCAAGTCGATCGCCACCGGCGCCTCATCCTTCCACTTCGTCGACCTCCGCAAGCAGTTCGTCGAAGAGTATATCTGGCGCGCCCTGAAGGCCGGCGCCCTCTATGAGGACGTCTACCCGCTCGCCACGGCCCTCGGCCGTCCCCTGCTCGCCAAGGCGCTCGTCGACGTCGCGCTCGCCGAGGGCTGCACCATGCTCACCCACGGCTGCACCGGCAAGGGCAACGACCAGGTACGCTTCGAAGTGACCTTCGCCTCGCTTGCCCCGCACCTCAAGGTGATCGCCCCGCTCCGCATCTGGGAGTTTACGTCGCGCGAACAGGAGATCGCCTACGCGCTCGAGCACAACATCCCCGTTTCGGCTACCAAGAAGAACCCCTACTCGATCGACGAGAACATCTGGGGCATCAGCATCGAGTGCGGCGTGCTCGAAGACCCGATGATTCCGCCACCGGACGATGCCTTCCAGATCACGACCGCTCCCGAGAAGGCTCCAGACCAGCCGACCGTGGTCGACATCGAGTTCGTCCAGGGCGTGCCGGTAGCGCTCGACGGCAAGCAGATGGCTGGCCTCGACCTCATCGTCAAGCTGAACGAACTCGGCGCGAAGAACGGCGTCGGCCGGCTCGACATGGTCGAGAACCGCGTTGTCGGCATCAAGTCGCGAGAGATCTACGAGGCTCCGGCCGCAACGATCCTGCACTTCGCACACCGCGAACTCGAACGCCTCGTGCTCGAAAAATCGGTGTTCCAGTACAAGAAGAACATCAGCCAGGATTACGCGAACATCATCTACAACGGCACCTGGTTCTCGCCACTGCGTCACGCGCTCGACGGTTTCGTCGACGAAACCCAGAAGCCGGTGACCGGCCTGGTGAGGGTCAAGCTCTACAAGGGTGGTATCTCCCTGCTCGGCAGGACCTCGCCCTACTCGCTCTACAATGAGGCGCTTGCCACATACACCGAAGCAGATACTTACGACCACAAGGCAGCCGAAGGCTTCATCAAGATCTACGGCCTTGGATTGAAGACCTTCCATGAGGTGAACAAAGGCCACTGACAATGTATAATGGATAGTTGATAATGGATAATTGGAGACAGTTATCGATTGCAAGGCAGGCACGGACACCCGTGCCTGTTTTTTTATTTATTCCGGCGGCGTTCCCTGTTGCCGTTCTCTTCAATTATCCATTATCCATTGTCAATTATCCATTATCCCCGTATTTTCCAGCAAAAGTATCTGAAACCTCTCTCCAAAGCCATGTCCAATTCCAATCAGAAGGAGCTCCTCTGGCAAAGCCGGTTTTCACAGCCGTTCGACCAGGAGGCACTGAAGTTCTCCTCATCCGTCCACGTCGACGGACTCCTCTACCGTGAAGACATCCAGGGCTCTATCGCCCATGCGACCATGCTTGCCGAAGAGGGCATCATTTCGACAGAGGAGGCGGGGCAGATCGTCGACGGGCTCAACGCGGTCGAAAAGGAGCTCGAGAGCGGCGCCCTGGTGCCGGTGTGGGAGGACGAGGATATCCATACGGTCATCGAGAACCGCCTCAAGGAGCTGATCGGAGCGGCCGCAGGAAAGCTCCACTCGGGAAGGAGCCGGAACGACCAGGTCGCCACCGACACCCGCCTCTACCTGCGCAGGAACATCGACCGCCTGACCGGCCTCATCGGACAAATGCAGTCGACCCTGCTCGACAAGGCAGAGCGCTACGGCACCACCATCATGTTCGGCTACACCCACCTGCAGCGAGCACAGCCGATGTCGGCCGGACACTACTACATGGCCTGGCATTCGATGTTCGGCCGCGATGCGGGCAGGCTCGCCGACCTCCGGAAAAGGGCCAACATCTCCCCTCTCGGCGCTGCGGCCTTCGCTGGCAGCACCTTGCCCCTGAACACAGCCCGTTCTGCCGAACTGCTCGGCTTCGACGGTGTGTTCTCCAACAGCATCGACGCTGTCAGCGACCGTGACCTGGTGATCGAGTTCATCTCGTCCTGTGCGACGATCATGATGCACCTGTCAAGGTTTTCGGAGGACGTGATCCTCTGGAGCTCGGCGGAATTCAACTACCTGGGTATCAGCGACGCTTTTGCCACCGGATCATCCATCATGCCGCAGAAGAAGAACGCCGACATCGCCGAACTGGTTCGCGGCAAGACCGGACGTGTCTACGGCAACCTCATGAACATCCTGACCATCATGAAAGGGCTGCCGCTCTCCTACAACCGCGACATGCAGGAAGACAAGCCCCCGCTGTTCGATACCGCCGAGACAACGGCCCAGAGCCTCTCGATTTTCAGGAGGATGATTGAAAATACCTGGCTCAACGAAGAGCGCCTGGCGACGCTGACGGCGGATGACCTGAGCCTGGCCACCGAGATCGCCGAGTACCTCGTCAAGAAGCATATCCCCTTCCGGGACGCCCATCGCATCACCGGCAAGATCGTCGCCTACGCGATCGAAAACGGCAAGAGCCTCCCGTCGATCAGTCTCGACGAGTACCGCACCTTCTCGGATGCCTTCGATGAAGGGATCTACGATGACCTGAAGCCCGACGCCAGCGTCAATTCGAAAAAGACCGCCGGAAGCTGCTCGTTCCGCTCCGTCAAGGAGCAGATTGAAAAAGCAAGGTCCTCGAAATAGCGGAACGAGAGTTATCTCAATGTCACTTGATCAATAAAAAAGGCGCCTTGGGGCGCCTTTTTTATTGGGGTCTGGTTATTGGCTTGCACCGGTTTTGCGCACCACGAGGTCGTTCATGATAGATCCGGCCTCCTGGAGGATGATGTCGGTTTTCTTTTTGCCCGGCTTGTCCTGGCCCCACCGCTCCTGGATCCGTTTCAGGGAGATGGTTTCGGTCTTGAATGCCGATTCAAGCAGCGAAACCTCCTTTCGTTTCCTGATCCTGCTCAGCGTGGCCTGGTCTCTCAGGTAGGATTGGTAGGTCTGGTCCCTCGATGCCTGGTCCTGGAATTTCAGCTTCACGGCAGCGATGTCATCCTTGTTGATATCGCTTTCGGGGGTGTAGGGCGCTTTCGTGGTGGTTGTCCACGGAAGGCTGCTGGTGTAGGTGTCTTCGCCCACGCTGCCGGAATCAATCATCGAAGGAAGGAGGATGTCCGGGAGTACTCCTATGTGCTGGGTGCTGCCTCCCGAGATGCGATAGAATTTGGCGATCGTCAACTTGAGCTGTCCGAGGTCGGGTTGCTTGCCGAACATGCTGAACGGACGCTGGAGGCGGACGATGCTCTGCACCGTGCCCTTGCCGAAGGTCCTCTCCCCCACGATCAGGCCTCGCCCGTAGTCCTGGATGGCCGCGGCGAAGATCTCCGAGGCCGATGCGCTGTAACGGTTCACCAGCACGGCGAGGGGCCCGTCGTACTGCTCGCGGGCGTCTTCGTCGCGAAGTACGGTCTTGCCGCCCCTGGAATCGCTGACCTGGACGACGGGGCCGTCGTGGATGAACAGGCCGGTGACGTTGACCGCTTCTTCCAGCGAGCCTCCGCCGTTTTCCCTGAGGTCGATGATGATCCCTTCGACCTTTTGACGTTTCAGTTCACCAAGTATCCTTGCGACGTCCCGGGAGGTGCTGGCGTAGTTCTTTTTGTGCTGGCGCTCGCCGTCGAAATCAAGGTAGAACGACGGGATGACGATGACGCCGATCTTGTGGCCGTCCTCCGTGATGATCCTTTTCTGCGCCGCCTGCTCCTGCAGGTCGATCCGGTCCCTTACCAGCCGGATGGTCTTCGATGGTCCCTTGCCTGCCTGGCTTGCCGGGAGGATGTTCAGCCGCACTACGGTGCCTTTCTTGCCCCGGATCTGCTTGACCACGTCGTTGATCCGCCAGCCGATCACGTCCACGATTTCGCCGGTTGCGCCCTGCCCGACGCCGGTGATCCTGTCGCCCTTCTTCAGGAGGTTGCTCTTGAATGCCGGGCCACCCGGGATGATTTCGTTGACTACGGTATACTCGTTCTCTGTCTGGAGCTTGGCGCCGATTCCTTCGAGCGAACGGCTCATGTCGATCTGGAAGTTCTCGAACTCTTCAGGCGAGAAGTAGCTCGTATGGGGATCGAACGAGGTGGTCAGCGCGTAGGTGTATGCCAGGAATGCATCTTCCGGCTTCTGGCGGTCGAGCAGCTTGAGGCGGTTGGTATAGCTCTTGATCAGTGCCGACGAGATGTTCTTGTTGCTGTCCCCGGCATACTTCATGCCCAGGTACTGGTATTTCAGCTCTTTTCGCCAGAGCTCCTGGAGCTGGCTCCGGTCAGTCGGCCACGGCGCACTCTTCCGATCGATGCTGAGTGACTCGGGAACCGTGAAATTGAATTTCGCTCCGGCCTTCAGGATCGTGATCATGTAATCCATCTTTTCACGGGCCCGCTGCAGGAACATGTTGTAGATGGTGAAGCCTGAGGACGGGTTTCCCGAAACGAAGTCGTCGTCGATCCTGGCGCCGACATCCTTCCTGAGGCGCTCGACTTCGGAAGCCATGAAATAGCTTCGGTTGTTGTCGAGGTTTTCAAGGAAGCGGTTGAATACCTGCTGCGAGAGCGAGTCGTTTGCCGGCACCTTCCGATAGTGGTTCTGAAGCAGGTACTGGGCGATGTAGCGGGACGCCTCCTCCTCCGACGAGGTAGGCTTCAGGACGGACGACGCCGGCCGGTTGACTACGGCACGGGCGCCCGATCCCGGCACCAGCAGGGCCAGGGAGAATATCAAAACCGAAAAAACAGGGATACGAAGCTTCTTCATCATCGTCGACGATGCTTGTTAGGAATTCTGTGGAATGGAACGGATAGCCATGTAACTGATCGCAGAATCCAATATATTACATTACGGATGACTCTTTCAGCTACACCCGTTTTTTTTATGGATCGTATGAAAAAAATCTGATCCTGCTTACATACAACATCAAAAGGAGAGCCTTGTTTATGGAAAAGAAAACCACCAGTTACAAAGAGCTTGGACTGGTCAACAGCCGCGATTTATTCGCTCAGGCGGTGAAGGGGGGATATGCGATCCCGGCTTATAACTTCAACAACCTGGAGCAGCTCCAGGCAATCGTCATGGCTTGCGTCGAAACCTCGTCGCCGGTCATCCTGCAGGTCTCGAAGGGCGCGCGCAGCTATGCCAACCAGACCCTCCTGCGCCATCTGGCCGCCGGTGCCGTCGAATATGCCGCCGAACTCGGCAAGCAGGTCCCGATCGTGCTGCACCTCGATCACGGCGACAGCTTCGAGCTTTGCAAGGACTGCATCGAGACCGGGTTCTCCTCGGTGATGATCGATGGGTCGCACCTCAGCTATGAGGATAACGTGAAGCTTACCCGCCAGGTCGTCGAATACGCCCACCAGCACGACGTCACGGTCGAAGGCGAGCTTGGCGTGCTTGCCGGCATCGAGGACGAGGTCCATGCCGCGCACCACACCTACACGGAGCCCGACCAGGTCGAGGACTTCGTCGGCAAGACCGGCGTCGACAGCCTCGCCATCGCGATCGGCACCTCGCATGGCGCCTTCAAGTTCAAGCCCGGCGAAGATCCCAAGATCAGGCTCGACATCCTCCGCGAGATCGAACAGCGCATCCCCGGCTTCCCGATCGTGCTTCACGGCGCTTCATCGGTTCCTCAGGAGCTGGTGCAGACCATCAACGCCCACGGCGGTAAGCTCAAGGACGCCATCGGTATCGGCGAGGACCAGCTCAGGGAGGCAGCCCGCTCGGCCGTTTGCAAGATCAACATCGACTCCGACGGCAGGCTTGCCATGACCGCAGCTATCCGGAAGGTGTTCGACGAGAAGCCGGAAGAGTTCGACCCCCGCAAATACCTCGGCCCGGCACGTGATTCCCTCAAGCAGCTCTACATGCATAAAATCGTGAATGTACTCGGCTCCAACGGCAAGGCGTAAACCTCTTTTCGGGGAATAGGAAAAGGACATAAAGGACCCAAAGGACTCAAAGGACATCAGGGAAAAGAGAAGGAAGCATCTCTTAAACCCTGTTGTCCTTGCTGTCCCTTCTGTCCTTTAGGTCCTTTTTTCTTTTCCTTCCTTCCAGCTTACGTACAGGATTCCAGGTACCTCATCGCCAGGAAGCTCATGAGGCCGACGCCGGTTTCGAGGCTCGATTCGTCGGGGTCGAAGGTCGGCGAGTGGAGGTTATTGCCCGGTTGGGTGTCCGCACTGCCGGTTCCGATCTGCCAGAAGGTGCCGCGGCACTCCCGGAGGTAGTAGGCGAAGTCTTCGGCTGTCATCAGCGGCTCTGAATGGAGGACTTTTCCCTCGCCGAGATAGGCTTTTCCGGCCTCCCAGGCAAAATCGGTCGTCTCCGGATCATTGTACAGCACCGGGTACCCGGTACGGATCTCCACCGTGGCTTCCACGCCGAAGGCGTCCGCCACCTGCCGGACCGTCCGTTCGAGCCGTTCGTGCAGCCTGGACCGCAGTTCCTCGTTCATGGTGCGCATCGTACCCGACATGCTCACTTTGCCGGGGATGACGTTCGTAGCGTTTCCTCCATTGATCGAGCAGATCGACAGTACCGCCGGTTCGTGCGGGGGCGAAAGCCTGCTGACCAGATGCTGGAGCGCCGTGACGATATGGGCGGAGGCAAGGATCGGGTCTCGTGTCCGGTGCGGTGCGGAAGCATGGCCCCCCTGGCCGAGGACGGTGATGTAGAGCTCGTCGGCGGCAGCCATGAAACTGCCCTTGCAGAGCGCGACGCTTCCTGTCGGAACGCTCGGGAAGCAGTGCTGGGCGAAAATGGCCGAGGGGCGGTACTTGTCCAGGAGGCCCGCGTCGATCAACGGCTTCGCCCCTCCGGGCGCCTTCTCCTCGGCAGGCTGGAAGATGAGCAGCACATCGCCGGCCATCTTGTCCCTCATGCCCGCAAGCAGTTTGGCGGTGCCAAGCAGCATCGCCGAATGCATGTCGTGGCCGCAGGCGTGCATGCATCCCGAGGTTTCGGAACAGAAGCCGTGGGCGTTCTCCTCAAGCACCGGAAGCGCATCGATATCCGCGCGAAGCGCGACGGTCCGTTTCATGCCGGAACCGGGTGTTGCATGGCCCTTGATGAGGGCCACGACGCCGGTTTCCATAAGTTGCGGCTCAGGCGTGATGCCGAGCGCTTCGAGGTATTCCCTGATGAACTTCGTCGTGCCGAACTCCTGGTAGGAGAGTTCCGGATGCCGGTGGATCTCCCGGCGCAGGTTCACGACTTCCGGATGCATATCCCTTGCCGCCTGTCGGATCGTGGCGGCAAGCGTACTGAATGGTTCGACTTGCATAACGTGCTCGAATAATGGGGGTTGTATCACATATCCATATACCGGATGAACTCAAGCGCCTTTTCGCGCATGTCGTCGTAACCGGAATCGGGATACTCGGTGTTATAGGTGATCAGATAGCCGTATTTCTCAAGGTTCCTGACAAGCCGGAAAAAGTCATGGCTTACCACCCTGAAGGTCAGCAGTTGCCCTTCTCCCATCGTGCCATAAGGTTTCGACGAGCAATGCAACACGAACGCGTCGTTTTTCTCGATGGCCGCAATGATCTCGGAAAGCCTGACTCCCGGTGGTGGGACCTCCATTTCGATTGTCGAGGCTTCTGATTCTGCATGCAGCAAGCTGGCCATCATCATGAATATCGCGCGCTTCGTGACTGCACCGGCGTATTCCCTCTCCTCGTCGAGCACGGCAATCACTTCGGCATCGACCGTCGAAACAGCCTCAAGGCTCTCGATGATCACGGCGTCCCCCGAGAAGCCTGGCACAGGATCGAGCGTGACGGAACGCAGGGTTGTCTGCCGTGCCGGGAACGCCTTCCTTCCGGCGAGCAGGCCAGGAAGGGTTGCCATGCCGACATAACGCTTCCCGTCGAGCACCGGCGCCGCCGAAATGCCTGCCTCGGCAAGCAGCTTTGCAGCGTCGGCTGCGGCGTCATCGAGGCTGAATGCCGGGTAATCCGCCTCGATCATCGATGCGAAGGTCGTCGGCATTCAGCAGCAGGGCTCGATCTTGTCGACCCGGCGCTGGTGGCGGCCACCCTCGAACTCTGATCCAAACCAGCTTTCAAGGATCCGGCCTGCTGTCTCGAAATCGTTGAACCGTGCCGAGAAACAGAGCACATTCGCATTGTTGTGCTGCCTTGCGAGCGCTGCGAACTCGGGGCTGCAGGCAAGCGCCGCCCTGACTCCGGGCACCTTGTTGGCCGCGATGGAGACGCCGATACCCGTGCCGCACATCAGGATGCCCTGGTCGAATTTGGCATGGGCGACCGACTCGGCGACTTTCCTGGCGTAATCCGGATAATCTACCGACTCTTCAGAATAGGGACCCATGTCCTCGAAATCGTAGCCGTGGCGCTCGAGCCACGAAAGCACGAATTTCTTCATTTCATAACCGGCATGATCGCTTCCCACTGCAATTTTCATATTCCGTTGACTTTGGTTTTCAGGTGTTTTTTCCTTTTCGAGGACTGTCGCATGAACAGCTTCTGGCTGTTGACTGGCCGCCCCTCACGCTTTCGGCCATAGGTTCCGTCAGGACGCATCTCCCATGATTTCCTGTTGTCGGCAAGCATGAGGTCGAGATCCGACCTCACCGAGTCGACCAGACTTTGGTCGACGACCGGGAAGATGGTTTCAACCCGCTTGTCGAGGTTCCTGGGCATGAAATCCGCGCTACCAAGGAACAGCTCCCCTTTGCCGCCGTTCCCGAAATAGTAGGCCCGGCTGTGCTCGAGGAATCGTCCGATGATGCTGCAGACGCGGATGTTGACGCTTACGCCGGGTATGCCCGGTTTCAGGCAGCATATCCCCCTGACGAGCAGGTCGATCCGCACCCCTTGGCAGGATGCCCGGTAGAGTGCGCTGATCACCTCTTCGTCGACCAGGGCGTTCATTTTGAGGATGATATGTCCGTTCCCCTCCCGCTGCTGCCATGCTGTTTCCCGTTCGATCAACGACATGATCCATTTCCGGGTGTTCACCGGCGAGACGATGAGCGACTGGTAGTTCCTGTTCTTCGAATAACCGGTCAGGGAGTTGAACAGTTCAGACACGTCGTCTGCCAGCGGCCTGTTGGTCGTGAAGTAGCTGTAGTCGGTGTAGACCTTCGCGGTCGCCGGGTTGTAGTTCCCGGTACCGAGGTGCAGGTAGTGGCAAAGCCTCCCCTGTTCCCTTCGGACGATGAGGGTCAGCTTGGCATGGGTCTTGAGGCCCGGCAGGCCGTAGACGACATGGGCCCCGACATCTTCGAGTGCCCTTGCCCAGACGATGTTGTTTTCTTCGTCGAAGCGCGCCTTCAGTTCGACCAGGACGGCAACCTGCTTCCCCTGTTCGACGGCGAACATCAGCGCCTTGACCATCGGGGAGTTGTTTCCGACACGATACAGGGTCTGTTTGATCGACAGGACGTCGGGATCCCTGGCCGCCTGCCAGATCAGCTCCTCCACCGGGGTAAACGAATCATACGGGTGGTGCAGCAGCAGGTCCCCCGCTTTCATGAGGGTGAAAAGGTTCACCGAACCAGAGGTGCTTTCGAGGGGGCTGTTCGGTACGAATGGCTCGTCCTTGAGCTCCGGCCTTTCGATTTTCAGCAACTCCATCACCGAGCTGAGGCCGAGCACCCCGCCGATCTCGAAGAGGTTCCGGTCATCGACCTCGAGGTTCTTGACCAGCACCTTCCTGATGGAGATCGGCATATCGGGGGTGATGTCGAGCCGGACCACCTTCCCGTAGCGGCGGGAACGAAGCCCCTGTTCGATACTCTCGAGAAGGTCGCCCGCCTCGTCCTCTTCGATCTCGATGTCGGCATCGCGGATGATCCGGAACGGATGGCACTGCATGATCCGCATCTTTGGAAAGAGCTGGTCGAGGTTGTGTTCGATGAAATTCTCCATCCACACCAGGCGCACCGTATCGTCCCCGAACTCGAGCCCCTTGACCTCGTCCAGTCGCAGGATACGCGGTAGCGTGCCGGGCACCTTGACCCTGGCGAACCTGACTGTCCCGGTTTCCTGGTCTTCAAGCTCGATGGCCAGGTTCAGCGACAGGTTGGACATGAACGGGAAGGGGTGTCCCGTATCGAACGCCAGCGGCGTCAGGACCGGGTAGATCTCCTCCCTGAAATAGCGTCGAAGCACCGCCTGCTGGCGCTCCGGCAGGAGCGAACAGCTCACGAACCCGATGCCGCGCGTTTCGAGTTCCGGGCAGATATCCTGGAAGAAGCAGTCGTTGCGTACCTGCAACTGTTCGAGCACGCGGTGGCGGATCATGTCGAGCGTCTCCTGGGGGGTAAGCCCGTCCATCGTGCGATCGATGATGCCCGCTGCACACTGGTCGTCCAGGCCGGCAACCCTGATCATGAAGAACTCGTCGAGGTTGGAGCTGAAGATCGATACGAACTTGACCCGTTCGAGCAGCGGATGGGCGTCACGGTCCAGGGCCTCCTGCAACACGCGCTGATTGAAGTCCATCCAGCTCAGCTCACGGTTCACGAAAAGCGACGGGTCGTGCAGGTCCCGTTCGAACCGTTTTGTCGCCGATGTCATTTGTTCGCCGTTCTTCATCTGCTGCCGTCGATGCAGTTGATAATTCCAGTTTCAGTAACCACCATGTCGAGATGCTGGTCCCACGGTTCGCAAGGCACGACATCAAGTACCTGGAACCCGAATGCCAGCCCGATCCTCAGGGGATGCTCGCCGAGTGAGGCAAGCCGCTCGAAAAAACGGTCGTACCAACCCTTGCCGTATCCGATCCTCCGCCCCAGTCGATCCGTTCCTGCAAGCGGCACGATCACCAGGTCGAAACCGGCTTCATCTGAGGTAACGAGGGGGTCGGGAACCGGAGGGGCGTTTCCGGGGAAGGAGAAACGTTGCCCTGGAAGGTACTTTGCCGCGACCATGCGCCCATGGTCAATATAAGGCATATACACCATTTTCCTTTCCGAAGCGAGCCATTCCAGCAATCCTGTCGTCGATACCTCCCGTTCAGCTTCCATCGAGACATAGCAATGGACCTTCGATGTCGACCGGAGAACCGGCAGGTCCTTCACGACCGCTTCGATGGCCGAGCTCTTCTGCCGCCACTCCCCCATGCCGAGGGCGCGACGGCGCCGCAACAATTCCCGACGGATCATCGTCTTTTCTCCGCCAGCTTTCGTCATGGCGTCCCCGTATTGATGTGTTGCCATAGACGACAAGATACGAAAAGTGCCGTTAACCCCTGGTTGCACGCCTCTGTGGGCTGTGGTGCCTTCCCGGCAAAGGGTTCGGAATATTTTTGTATATTCACTCATCGAAGCAATTTTTCCTTAAACCTTCAAATCATACCATTATGGCTAATGAAAACAACCCTGTAGGCGCCGTCAACGAACTGGTTGACGTGGCATCGAAGACCGCGCAACAGCTTGCCGATACCCTCTGCGGCGGCATAAAGTCTGCTGCCGGGATGGTCGATCCCCTCGGCAAGGCATGTGTCTCCTTCCTCAGCACCGTGCTTGGTGCTGCCACCCAGCTTTTCGAAGGCGTCGCAGGTTGCTGCGCGCCGAAGAAGTGACGCTGACGACATCGTAAGAAAAGACCCGGGGCCGGAAGGTTCCGGGTCTTTTTTTTTCCTCCGCTGAACCGGGCCGTCCCTTTTCACTGGTGCTTTTCGGACCTGAAAGAATCGACGAGTCGTTCGACCTCGAGGTTGTAATGTTCCGTGTCACCTTCCCATCCGGCGAGGCAGGGCACCAGATGACGCCTTACCTCCATTGCCAGGTCGCATCCGCTCTCTTTGTCTACAGCGCGCCACTGTTCGAGCCGTGCCTGCCGGACAAGGCTTACCGGGAAAAGTATCCGCGTCCCCTCATCCTCCTCCCGTCTCCTGGCAATGACGACCTCCTCCCTGATCCAGGCATTGTTTATGCTGTTTTCCGAAAGGATCAGTACCACCTTCTCGTGATGCCATGCCTGTTGCGTCATATTTCCTTTGCTACCCCCCCCTTTTGGTCGGTTCCTGACGGAGAGCCAGCAACGCACCCCTTTTGACTGGAGATCTGCATGGAGGCGTTCGGCAAGGGCACGGTCCTTGTGGCTGTAGACGATAAAGCAGGAGTAATGGTCGAGGTCTGCCCCGGAAAGCGAGTGCACGTAATGCATGAAGGTTTCCGGCACGCCGCATCCGCGAAGGAATGCATCCGGTATTTTTCCCCTTGACCTGAAAATGGTGCTGATGCTGATTTCCGAAGGTCCGGTGTATCTCGCCGTCCCGCTACCCCTGATGTTGCTGAGGTCGACATTGATAAAACCGGCGTTGCTGATCTCGGTACCGGCAATACTGGCCATGCTCAGGTCGGCGCCGGTGAAGATGGCGCCATCAAGACTGGCTCCATCCAGGATGGCGTCGCAAAGATTCGCTCCACTGAGATTCGCCCGCGTCAGCAGTGCGTCGTTGAGTTCCGATCCGCTCAGGTTCGCCATGGAGAGGTTCGCCCCCGTCAGGTTGGCGCCATTGAGCTTTGTCCATTTGAGCTTGGCATCCCTGAGGTCCGCCTCCTCGAGATCGGCATCGCCCAGTTCAGCCATGCTCAGGTCGGTGTCGGAGAGGTTGGCGTCGTGCAGGTCCGCATCGGAGAGGTTCGCATCCCGCAGGTCTGCGTCGCTGAGGTCCGCCATGCTGAGGTTCGTGTCATGAAGGTTGGCCCCGATGAGGTCGGCCCAGCTCAGTTTCGCGTCGCGAAGGTCGGCATCGCCGAGATCGGCCATGCTCAGTCCCGCGCCGCTGAGGTCGGCACCGTTGAGGTTCGCATCCCTCAGGTCGGCCTCGCTCAGGTTCGCTCCGTTGAGCTTCGCCTCACTGAGGTTGGCTCCCGTCAGGATCGCGCCGCTGAGGTTTGCATCCTTCAGGTCGACCTCGCCGAGGTCGGCGCCGCTGAGGTCGGCCCCAGTCAGGACAACCCCACACAGTTTCGCCCTCCGGAGGTTCGCTTCCCGAAGGTTGGTCGCAGAAAGATTGACGCCATAAAGACGGGCTTCATGGAAATCCGCACCCTCGAGCAGCGCCCTGCTCAGGTTCGCACCATTGAGCTTCGATCCTTCAAGGTTGACGCCTCGCAGGTCGGCGCCCTTGAGGTCGACTTTGGTAAGCTCCACGGCCGCATCGGGATGCTCCGCCCTCTCCTGGTTCCACTCGGAAACCGACCTGAGAAGCAACTCCATGTTCATCATGGCTACCCCTGTCTTAGAATGTTCACCCTGTCGTTGTGGACGCCACGCGATAGCGCGACGGTTCATCGATACTGCCCATTACCTTCAACAACTGTTCATCCCGCAATAGTTTGCCTTCCGGATATTTTCCCCGGCTTACCTCGTTCGTAATTTGTCGTATATTTACGGACTTCGCCGCGCCAACCGTTCTCAGAACCACTTTCAAGGAGACCATGGGTACCATTTTCCAGAACGCCAGACTTATTAACCCCGCAGAAAACCTCGACGCGAAAGGGTCGTTGAGGATCGATGACGCAGGGATCATCGATCAGCTTTCGATCGGTTCCGTCATCGCGCCACTGGAGGGCGACCTGGTCATCGATCTCGAAGGCAAAGTGCTTGCCCCGGGCCTGTTCGACATGCACTGCCACTTTCGCGAGCCCGGCCAGGAGTACAAGGAGACCCTCGAATCCGGAGCGGCTGCCGCTGCCAGGGGGGGCTTTACCGGGGTCGCCCTCATGCCGAACACCCGGCCGGTCATCGACAGTCCGCTCGGCGTGGCATACATCCGGCACCACAGCGCCACCCTGCCGGTCGACCTCGAGGTCATCGGGGCCATGACCGCCGAAAGCAAGGGCGAGGCACTCGCCCCTTTCGGCAAATACAGCTCCTACGGAGTCAAGGCGGTCTCTGACGACGGTACGGCTATCCAGGACACGCAGATCATGCGGCTGGCCATCGAGTATGCGGCGAACTTCGACCTCCTCCTTATCCAGCACGCAGAGGACAGATTCCTCAGTGCCGGAGGCATCATGAACGAAGGCCCCACCTCCGCCACGCTCGGTTTCAAGGGCATTCCCGAAGTCGCCGAATCGATCATGATCGGAAGGGACATCCAGATGCTGAACTGGCTCAAGCGCCACAAACTCAGCGGCTCGATGCACGAGCCGAGATACCATGTCGCCCACATCAGTACCGCCGGATCGGTCGACCTGGTGCGCAAGGCCAAGGCGGCCGGCCTGAAGGTCTCCTGCGAAGTTACGCCTCACCACTTCACCCTTTGCGACGAGGATATCGTCGATGCGGTCGACAAGGGCAATTTCATCATGAAGCCGCCGCTCGCCTCGAAAGAGAGCCGTCAGGCCCTCATCGACGGCATCGTCGACGGCACTATCGATGCCATCGCCACCGACCATGCCCCCCATGCCAAGCACGAAAAGGAGTGTCCTCCCGACCAGGCTTCGTTCGGCATCATCGGCCTGGAGACTTCGGTGGGACTGACCATCACCGAACTGGTCGACAAAAAACTGATCACCCTTTCCCGGGCGATCGGGCTTCTTTCGACCAACCCGAGGCGAATCCTCGGCCTTGAAACCATCCTCTTCAAGGCTGGTGAGAAAGCGAACCTCTGCATCATCGATCCCGAGTGCATCTGGACGGTCAACGAGGAGGATTTCCGGTCGAAATCCGGGAATACTCCGTTCATCGGCCGTTCCCTCAAGGGGCGCGCCGTGGGCATTTTCCATAAGGGCAGGTATCTCACGGATTAATCCTCTATCTGCATGAAATTACAGGGCAGGGATGTTGGTTCTTTGCCCTTTATTTGTTACTTTCGATTTCTTTTACAGCGAAATATGGAGGCATGGAGCTCCACGCGCGGCCAAGTCCGTCCAAAGGCGGATGCTGCGGGTCGGGTCTTGATGCCGTGAATCAACATCAAGCATTTCCGGATAAGCAACATGGCCAAGAAACAAACGTTCGGTGACAAGCAGAAAAAAGGCACGGCTGACTTCAAGGTCGCCAAGCTGGTCTATTCGATGAAGTCCGAAAAAACCAACGCATGGAAATTCGTCGAGAAGAATGTCCGCATTCCCAACGGTGAGAACGACGTGGATATCCTCAAGAAGGCCATCTCCTCCACGGGCAAGTAATCCTTGCGGGGCACCCCTTCCCCGCCGCCGCCTTTCGAGCACAGGAGAAACATGACCGAACAACGACCTCCTTCCCGGGACCACAGCGCCCGGGAATGGTTCGAAGACTGGTTCAACCACCCCCTTTATCTCAAAGTCTACAGCCATCGTGACGATGCCGAGGCGGACCTCTGCGTCGAGGCGATCCTGCGCCTTACCGGACTCGACCGCAATCCTTCAGCGGCTTCGGTGCTCGATATCGCCTGCGGAGCCGGCCGGCACGCCATCGCGTTTTCCCGGAAGGGCCACGAGGTCACGGCCAACGACCTCTCGGCATTCCTGCTTGGTACTGCCCGTTCAGAAGCCGAAGCGGCAGGGCTCAATATCACGTTCAGCAACAGCGACATGCGCCATTTCAGGCTCGACCGTAAGTTCGACCTGGTGGTGCAACTCTTTTCCAGCTTCGGCTACTTCGAAACCGAAGCCGAGGACCGGGCGGTATTGCGTCATGTCCATGCCATGCTCCGGCCGGGCGGCTGGTACGTGCTCGACCTGCTCAACCCCTCCTGGCTCGCCGCCCGTTTCGTACCGAGGAACGAAAAAAAGGTGGACGGCCTCACCATTATCGAAGAGCGCACATTGACCGGCGAGAAAGTGGTCAAACGCCTCGACATCCGTGATGTGGAGGGCCACCGGTTTTCGTTTACCGAGTCGGTGATGCTTTTTTCAAGGGAAACGATATCTGCCCTGCTCGAGAGCGAAGGGTTCGATGTGGTACGGATTGCCGGTGATTACCACGGCTCCGCATACGACGTGGATGCATCCCCAAGGATGCTGCTCTTCTCGAAGATTCGGTAACAAGTGACGTGTCACTGATTCCTTGTCACGCGTCCCTCATCACTCGTCACAGCATGTTGTGGTCGCGGTACCACTCGAAGGTGCGGCGGATACTCGCTTCGTATGGTTCCGACCGCATGCCGAGTTCCCGTTTCGCTTTGGAAGAGTCGAAGTACAGGAACTGTGATGCCACAGTGTAGAGGTTCATGTTGAACAGCTTCGAGACTTTCTTACGCATCCCCATGACGCCGATGAAGGAATGGATCACTTTGGCAGCCCAGAGTGGCAATGGAAGCGCGAACTGGTGGACGCCAGTTACCTTCATGATGGTCTTGGTGAGCTCCCTGTAGGAGACGTTGTCCCCCCCGATGATGTAACGTTCGCCGGTCCGCCCCTGCTTCATGGCGGCAATCAGCGCCTCGGCCACGATGCCGACATCGACCACGCACACCCCTCCCAGGGGGAAGAACGGCATCTTGCGGTTGTAGACATCCTTGATGATCCTTCCGGCATTGAAGTTGATGTCTCCGGCACCGAAGACGAACGCCGGCACGGCAATCACGCAATCGAGGCCGTTGCGGATCTCTTCGGCGACGATCTGTTCGGCGATATGCTTGGTCTTGGGATACTCGAGGTCGATGAAGCGCTCGAAATTCCACTCGCTCTGTTCGTTGAGCGGATGCGTTTCGCTGCCAATGCCGACAGCCGAGACCGAGCTGACGTGCACTACCCGCCGCACTCCTGCTTTCCTCGAAGCTGCGAGGACATTCCTGGTGCCGTCGATATTTATTTTCGGGAGCATGGGGTTCGGCCTGCTTCCCATATAGGTGATGCCGGCGCAGTGATAGACCTCTTCGATGCCGTCGAACCGTCCTTCCAGGCTCCCCGCATCCGTCACGTCGCCGCGGACCAGCACGATTCGGTCGATGCAGTCCTCGAGCGACGTCAGTTCCGAACTGGCGCGCACCAGGACATGTACCTCGTTGCAGGACTCTTCAGTCAGCTTTGCGGCCAGGCGCGAACCGATGAATCCGGTGCCCCCGGTGACCAATATTTTTTTCCTCATGGCATTCCCGGTAATGATTTCACTCAGCAAGCTTGACCTCCCCCGACAATATCCCTTTCCTGATTTTCTCGACGCGGTCATGCGAGGCGCTGCCGATCAGTGCGGAGTTCCTGTCGTTGAAGACATAATCGGTATATCGCCCGTCGAGGCCGAACACCCGCTGGCATCCGCCCTGGAACCGGTTGTCCCTGGCGTCCCGGACCATCGTCAGTACTGCCTTGTCGACCGCCTTGGTCATGCTGGTAAGTACACGGCCGGGGGCGAGGTACTCCTGGTCCATATCGGTGCAGATGACGAACTTGCCGGTCTGGCGCGCGGCTTCGATCACCCCGAGCCCGCTGGCGCCGGCTGCCTCGTAGACGACGTCCGCACCGCGGCTGTACTGGCCGAGGGCAAGCTCCCTGCCCCTCGACGGGTCGTTGAATGCGCTGCCGGTCATGCCGATGAAGCCGGATATGACCCTGATGTCGGGATTGATGTACCTTGCGCCTTCGGCAAAGCCTGACTCAAACTTCCTGATGATGCTTGAATCCATGCCGCCGATGAAGCCGACCGTTCCGGTTTTTGACGCCAATGCGGCGATTGCTCCGACGAGGAACGACCCCTTCTTCTCCTCGAACACGATGCCGCCCAGGTTGTCGGGAATCTTCGTGCCGGGCTGCGGCGTGTAGTCGATGCAGACGAACTTCTTGTCGGGGAACTCCCTGCCGATGGCCGTGATGTCGTCGGTGAAGAGCAGCCCGACGCCGATGACCATCTTTACGTCGGGATCGGCGGCCATCTGGCGGAGGGCGGCCTCACGATCTGCGCCCTCCCCCTGTGGCTCGATGTAATCGAACTCGATGCCGAGCTCTTTTTTTGCCGTTTCGAGCCCCTTGTAGGCGGCATCGTTGAACGACTTGTCACCCCTGCCGCCGACGTCGAACACCAGGCCGACCTTGTAAGCTCCGGGAGTTGGATTCTTTGGTGATTTATCGGAACATCCGCCAAACAGCAGCATGAGCATCATCATGCAGGCAGATGCCTTGAAGATCGATGGGGAGGAAATCCGAAGGGACATGAGGACCGGTTGGTTGAGTTACGGATTTTACGTTAGGCAAGCTAACAAAAAAGCGGCTCTTTTGACAGCGGAAGCGGACACAAAAGGGCGCGTCGTCATGCATCCGGGCCGGCGGTCGGTTGTGCGATGGGAATTTGATATATTGAACGACATAAAGATGTCGCCAGTTCCGGTCAAAAGGATTCAACATCCCGTACCATGGCATCCAGCGCCCCCATCCGTCGATTTCATGAACACCCGCTCTTCCGCCGGGTACTTCCTTTTGCCGTTCTTGTCGCCGCCATTTTGGCCATCTTCAGGATCGGCTACGACAACCGTGACCTGATGGTCCCGGTCCGTGACCTCGACGAGATTCGGAAATCCGGGAAACTGCGCGTCCTGCTTGCCTACGACCCCATCAACTATTTCATCTACAAGGGCGCACCGATGGGCTACAGTTACGAACTGGCCGAACGGTTCGCCAGGCATCTCGGGGTCCAGCTCGAGGTCGTGCCCGTCAGGGACATGGACAGCCAGATCCCCATGCTCAGGAACGCCAAAGGCGACCTGCTTGCGCACTTCATGACCGTCACGGCGACGCGGTCCAGGGTCATAGACTTTTCGATTCCGCTCGACTCGACGAGCCAGGTCCTCGTCCAGCGCAAACGGGATGCTGCTGAAAACGGCGGGCTCTTGCGTGATCCCCGGCAGCTTGCCGGCCAGGCGGTCTCTGTGCGTGAGCAATCCGCCTACTACAACAACCTGCGCGAGATCATGGTCCGCTACGGCATTACCATTGACATCGTTCCGGTTCGCGGTTCGCTCACGACCGGTGAGCTGATAAGGGAGGTCAACGACGGCAGGATAAGGTTGACGGTTGCCGACAGCAACATCGCGGTCCCCCACCGCTCGATCTATCCGGACCTCGACATCGGGATGCCGCTCAGCGCCAGGCAACCTTTGGGCTGGGCCGTCCGCAAGAACTCCCCGAAGCTCCTGAAAGCGCTTGACGCCTGGCTTGAAGACGAGAAGCAATCGGGCACCATCCGTTCAATCCACCACAAGTACTACGAGCGCCAGTACCAGTTCAGGAAAGTCGCCGTCGATAACTTTTACTCCGGCAAGCCGGGCGCCATCTCACCCTACGACAGGATCGTCAGGGCGAACGCCGACAAGGCAGGATGGGACTGGCGCCTGGTCTCTTCGCTGATCTACGAGGAGTCGCAGTTCGACCCTGATGTGGTGTCGTGGGCCGGCGCCGTCGGCCTGATGCAGCTCATGCCGTCGACGGGGGCGATGCTCGGGGTGTTCAACCTCTCCGACCCGGTAGCAAACATCAGGGCGGGGACGGCCTACCTCGCATCGCTTGAAAAGGAGTGGACGGAGATAAGGGACGAGGGCACCAGGATAAAGTTCATCCTGGCATCCTACAACGTGGGCCCGGGCCATGTCCGCGACGCGCAGAAGCTTGCCATCCGTTACGGGGCGGACCCCAACCTCTGGGAAGGAAACGTCGAGAAATACCTTGAACTCAAGTCGGAACCGAAGTTCTACAATGACCCCGCCTCGGATCTCGGCTATTGCAACGGCTCCATCCCTGTTCGCTATACCCGGAACATCCTGAGCCGCTACCGCATCTACACGCTGGTCATCCCGCGTTGAGCATGGCTTAACGGCTCTTGCGGATACCGGCGTGCATGGGCAGTTACACCTTGCTTCTCAGGTTCATCAGCTCGCTCTCCCTTTCGGCAAAGAGGTTGCGGAGCCTTTTGAGCTGGAGCGTTGCGACCTGTTCGTTGCCCTGGCGGACCGCTTCGACGACCGTATCGAGGACGCCCGAGATGCGTTGGTTTACCTCGCCGGCGGCCATTCCCTGGTCTCGGGCAAGGAACCGGGTCTCCCCAGCAAGCTTGAGCAGGCGGGTCTTGAGCTGGGGCATTGAGCATCCCCTGGCGAGTTTTTCGAGGCGGTCTGCCCAGACGATATGGCTGCTACGGGTTTCATGCTTCGAGGCGATGCCTGAGATGGACGAAGCCGAGGTGCTGACGATGACGAACGTGGCGACAAAACCGGCGAGTGTCACGATGTTGAGCGCCATGGCCCCTTTTTCGATCCTGGCTATCGCCAGGGCCACACCTGCGGATGCCGTCAGGAGTACCAGCGCCGACATGACGGTCCCGATGCCGATTGAGCCGATCACCCCGGTATCGCCAGTCCTGCCTCCGCCCGAGATCTGGCTGTAGACGATTGCTCCTGCCGAGAGGGAGACGAGCAGCACGGAGGCCAGCATCGTCCGGTCGCCCATGATGCGCTCCGGGAAGAGCACGTAAAAGACACCGGCCACGGCCAGGACGACGGTTACCGGCAACATCATCCACAGGATCGAATTCTTCATGCTTCTTTCATTGTTATCGTGACAGGATCTCCTGTTTTTCCGTGGCGAACTCCGCCGCGGTCAGGATTCCCTGGTTCTTCAGTCCGGCAAGCTCCCTGAGCAGCCCGGGTATCCTCACATGCTCGATCGGAGGCCCCCGGGACGGTTGGCCCGGTGCGCCGTCAGGCAGGGGCTTCCGTCCCACTTGACCAGATCGCTGACTGCCATACGGGGATTCGTTTCCTGTTCGGTCGTGCCGGGTGCCGGTCCGGCGTGCTGGTTCAAATTGACCCTAAAGATAATAAAAAAGAGTCCCTGTACGTCATGATTCCCTGTCTTGGCCCGTATCGCGATCCCCTCCGCCAGGAATGCCGCGACGAGGTGCCCTAAAGGTGCCCTGAAAAATATCCGGCGGCTTTTCGGTATCCACATGCTACATTCCTGCACTTTATTTATTCTTCACCCTCCCATACCCATGCAATTCACCTCCCTTGATCTTATCGACCCCCTCCTCAAGTCCCTTGCCGAAGAGGGCTATACGACCCCGACGCCGGTCCAGGCCGCTGCGATACCGGTGGTACTGGCCGGCGACGACCTTCTTGCCTGCGCCCAGACAGGCACCGGCAAGACCGCCGCATTCGCCTTACCCATCCTGCAGCAGTTGCACTACAGCCATGTCCACGGACAGAAACGCCGGATCAGGGCACTCATCCTGACGCCGACCAGGGAGCTTGCCGTCCAGATCGCCGAAAGTTTCGAAGCATACGGAAGGCATACCGGCCTTTCCGGCACGGTGATCTTCGGCGGCGTGAACCAGAACCCCCAGACCGCGCGCCTCCTTCGCGGCGTGGACATCCTCGTCGCGACGCCCGGCCGCCTGCTGGACCTCATGGGACAGGGGCACCTGCACCTCCGGGACATTGAACATTTCGTGCTCGACGAAGCCGACCGCATGCTCGACATGGGGTTCCTGCACGATGTCAGGAAGATTATCGGTGCACTACCGAAGAAGCGCCAGTCGCTTTTCTTTTCGGCCACCATGCCGCCCGAGATCGTCAAGCTCGCGGCATCGATCCTGCATAACCCGAAAAAGGTGAGCGTGACGCCCGTCTCCTCGACGGTCGAAATTATCGACCAGTACATACTTTTCGTCGACAAGGAGAACAAGAACAACCTGCTCGAGCACCTGCTGCAGGACAAGGCGATCAGGCATGCGCTGGTCTTCACCAGGACGAAGCACGGCGCCGACAAGGTCGCCAAATTCCTGCAGAGACAGGAGATCAGCGCCGAGGCGATCCATGGCAACAAATCCCAGAACGCCCGACAGCGGGCCCTGAACAACTTCAAGTCCCGCGACACGAGGGTGCTGGTAGCTACCGACATCGCCGCGCGCGGCATCGATGTCGACGAACTCGAATATGTGATCAATATCGACCTGCCCGAAGTCCCGGAAACCTATGTGCACCGCATCGGCCGCACCGGCCGCGCGGGAGCCGAAGGCACCGCCTTCTCCTTCTGCAATGCCGAGGAGATACCCCTCCTTCGTGATATCGAAAAACTCATCGCCAAACCGATCCCGGTCATGGCCAACCACCCGTTCCCCATGACCGGCAAGGCGTCCTCCCAGCCGGCCGCCCCGTCAAAAGGACGTAGCGCTGCAGGGCATCCCGGGCCGAAGCCCCAGGGCAGGAGCGGGAGCTGGCGGCGTGGCGGCAAGCCGTGACCGCAATGGAAAAGCGGTAAGTTACTTCCCGAGTTCGAGCCGCTTCAGCCTGATGCAATTGCCGAACGGCACGTCGGGCGTGATGCATTTGAATTTGCGGTGGGCGTATTCGGTGTAGTGGTTCAGGCCCGTCAGTGGACGGTTCGACGAGGTGAACTGGCTCGCCGCGTCGAGGATGGCGTGTTTGTTGAACGGGATATGGATCGCCCTCGCTGTTTCGCTGTTGATCCTCTGCCGCAGGGGGTCCGGCCAATATCCCGACAGCTCCGAAGGATCGGCAACGGCTTTGTAGTCGATGTAGGCAACGATGAGGGGCAGGTTGAAGTTGTCGACCGCTTCCTCGATTTCGAAGCAGAGCAGGCTGCCGCTTTTCCTGGTTTCATTGCCCAGGATCACCAGCATGTTCCGGGATGCCGCAAGGTGCTCCCTGATCCTGGTGGTGAGCGTCGTCCGAAGGCTCGAGTTCCTGACTGCATAGAGCTTGTTCTGGCGATCGACGTACCTGACGTCGAACGAATCCTTCTCGGCAGCCCAGCGATGGATGGTGGCGCAGAACCTGAAATCCGATGGGGACTGATCCGTCTGGCAGAGCTCGTCGAATGCGATATACGTACTTTTTCCAGAGTCCATGGTTCCTGTCCGGGTTGCGGTTCTGCAATGTCTTGATGAGTGCCGGGAGGAAGTTCCCGTGCGGCAGGCAAACGGCTTGCGCGAGCCTGGGCCTTTTTTGATTATAGATCATAACTGCATCAACGCCAAGCGCCTGCAAGAAAAATCTCATTTTTCACGACCTCTCCGACCTGTGCCAAGACCGCACCTGTCCGGCATCCCGGACAGTCCGATATATCCCCATCCTCGTGATTACCGGCTTCCTGCCGGGAATGTTCAGCCGTGCCCCTGCGTTAAGAGGGTTAATGGCAGGCAACGGGTTACCAAGACTTTCATTATATTATGTTACCGTATCCGACGGCGTTAAGCGGATTGAACCTTCCGGACGCCGTATGCCACAAGAATCGAGAGTACCCAAACCAGGCTTATGACGACCAATAAAGCGATTGACCTCATGCGGGCTGTTCCTGCCGCACGGAGGGAGATCCCGTACAATTACACCTCGGCGGACGACCGGCAGGCGATTTCGTTCATCCTGGGCGAGGAGATCCTCAGGAAAGTCGAGGCACTTCGTGATGTCCGGGTGACCGGCCGATCGGCACGCCTCCTCATGCAGATCCTCGGGGACATCCTGATCCACGGTCGCAATCCCTACCTCTTCCAGGAGCTGATTGATTCGGTTCCGCGCCGGACAAGGGTGTTCGACCATGCCCGCAAGGACCTCGAGACCATCGTCGCCTCGGCCAACGACGAGCCGAGGGTCATGGCTATTGTCGAAACGCTCAGGACGAAGCTCGACAAGTTTCGTGCCGAAATCGAAATGATCCCGGAGTACCGCCGTAAGGTGCGTCGCGAACTCGCCCCCGTCGTCGGCGCGAAGAACATCCTTTTCGACCCCTTTTCGCTGGTCGCCCACGCCACCGACGCGACCGACTGGCGTCTTTACCTCCCGGTCGCCGTGGTGACGCCGGACGATGAGGCTCAGGTCGCACCGCTGATCGGGGCCATCGCCAGGCTCGGCCTGCGGGTGATTCCCCGCGGGGCCGGCACCGGCCTGACCGGAGGCGCCGTGCCGCTCCGCTCGGACTGCGTGATCATCAATACGGAAAAGTTGAACCATGTCAGGGGCATCCATCAGAGGAAATTCCACCTTCGCGACGGCCAGTCGGTATCGGCCTCGGTCATCGAGGTCGAATCGGGGGTGATCACCGAAGCGGCGATGCACCATGCCGACGAACACGGCCTGGTGTTTGCGACCGACCCGACGAGCGAGTGGGCCTGCACGATCGGCGGCAACATCTCCGAGAATGCCGGCGGCAAGATGGCCGTCAGGTGGGGTACCTGTATCGACAACCTGCTCGAATGGCGCATTGCCATGCCGGGGGCGAAGCTCTGGACCGTGCGACGCACCGACCACCAGCTGCGCAAGATCCTGCCTGAGGATATCGTGACCTACGAGGTGCTGGACCAGCATGGGGCCCCGTTGAAGCGCATCTCGCTCCGTGGCTCGGAAATCCGCAAGCCGGGGCTATGGAAGGATATCACCAACAAGGCGCTTGGCGGCGTACCGGGCCTGCAAAAGGAGGGTACCGACGGCGTGATCACTTCGGCGGTCTTCGTGCTCTATCCGAAGTATGAACAGAAGCGCACCCTCTGCCTCGAATTCTTCGGTCCCGACATGGACGAGGCGAGCCGCGTTATCGTGGAGCTGTCGAAGGCGTTCCCCTACCAGGAGGTCGAGCACGAGACCCTGCTCGCGCTGGAGCACTTCGACGACGAATACATCCGGGCGATCGACTACAAGGTGAAGGCGACCAGGCCGCAGACACCAAAGGCCGTCCTGCTGATCGACATCGCCGGCCACAGTACCGCAGAGGTCGAGGCGGGGCTCGAACGGGTGCGGTCGCTGCTCGGGAAACACCCGAACACCCTGATGTTCGAGGCGAGGGACAAGGCCGAGGCGACCCTCTTCTGGGCTGACCGCAAGAAGCTCGGGGCAATTGCCCGCCGAACCAACGCGTTCAAGCTGAACGAGGATATCGTCATTCCGATCGAGCAGCTCGCCGTGTTCGCCCGTTTCATCGACGAGCTGAACATCGAGGAGGAGCGATACGCCCAGGAGCTCTATGTCGACCGGGTGGCTTCGGTCCTGCATGCGAGCAGCGAAAAGGAGAGCCTGTCACCGTTCGAATCAAAGATTCCCGCCGGCCTTGGGCTCTGCGACCTGATCCGGAAGCGCCTGGGCGGAGCGGATCCTCTCTTGTTGCGTTCACTGACGCTCATGCAGGAGTTCCGCGCTGAGCTGAACGAACTGTTCCGCGGCTATCCCAAAACGCTCGAAACCCTCGAGAAGGCCTACCAGCACGTACGCGACCGGCGCATCGTGCTCGCCACCCACATGCATGCCGGCGACGGCAACGTGCATGTCAACGTGCCGGTGCTCTCCAACGACCGTCCCATGCTCGAGCGAGCCGACCATGTGATCGATATGGTGATGGAGAAGGTGATCTCGCTCGGCGGCGTGGTTTCGGGCGAGCACGGCATCGGCGTCACGAAACTGAAGTACATGGACCACGAGCGGATTAAAGAACTTTCGGCGTACCGCCGGGAGGTCGATCCCGACGGCATCATGAACCCCGGCAAGCTGGAGGACTATGAGGCGCTCAACCACATCTTCACCCCGTCGTTCAACCTCCTCGAGCTGGAGGCGCACATCCTGAAGCGCGGCAAGCTCGAAGAGCTGTCGAAAAAGGTCGACTACTGCATCCGGTGCGGCAAGTGCAAGCCCGACTGCTGCGTCTACTACCCCGCCAGGGGGATGTTCTACCATCCGAGGAACAAGAACCTGGCGATCGGCTCGCTCATCGAGGCGCTGCTTTACGACGCGCAGCGTGAGCGTTCAACCGATTTCGAGCTGCTGCAGTGGCTTGAGGAGGTTTCGGACCACTGCACCATCTGCCACAAGTGCCTGAAGCCCTGCCCGGTCGATATCGATACGGGCGAAGTCTCTATCCTCGAACGCGAGATCCTTGCCGCACGCGGCTACAAGAACTCTCCGATAATCACGAAAATAACCCTTGATTACCTCGAGAACCGGTCCCCGTTCTTCAACAAGGTGTTCCGCAATACCGTGGTTCGGATGGGCGGCGCCGCGCAGCGGGCCGGCACGAAGCTGACCGCTCCGTTCCAGTCGTCGGAAGAGGCACAGGCGTTCCCTCCCCTTCGACTGCTCCGTTCTTCGGTGCCTCCGGTACCCGAAAAGACCCTTCGTGACCTCTTGCCGGCCTGTGACTCCGACCAGGTACTGGTATTCGAACCTGCTGGAGGAGCGTCGAAGTCGACCGCCTTCTATTTCCCCGGTTGCGGATCGGAGCGCCTCCATTCGACCATTTCGATGGCGTCGATACACATCCTCCTCGAATCCGGCACAAGGGTAATCCTCCCGCCGCCATTCCTCTGCTGCGGATTCCCGTCGCATGTGAATGCCAAGACCGACCAGCACACTTCGATCGTGCTGCGCAACACGGTGATGTTCAGCCAGATCAGGGAGATGTTTTCCTACCTTGACATCGATGCCTGCGTCATCTCGTGCGGCACCTGCCGCGAAGGCCTTGAAAGCATGGAGACGGCAAAGCTGTTCGGTGACAGGATCGTCGACGTCTCCCGTTACGTCTATGAGAAAGGGCTACGGGTCGATGGCGGCGACGGGAAGAGCCTCTACCATGCCCCATGTCACGACTCGCTTTCGGGCAAGGCGTGCGACCTTTTGCGGGATATCGGGGGATTCGGAACGGTCGTCGAAGTCCCGCATTGCTGTTCGGAAGCCGGCACACTCTCGCTGTCGAGGCCGGACATCACCGATTCGATGCTGCAACGCAAGCGTGAAGCGCTGAAGGCGTCGATGGGCAACGCCCCGTCCGCAAGGATCCTGACGAACTGCCCGTCGTGCGTCCAGGGACTCGGCCGAAACCGTGACATGGGCGTGGAGGCGCAACATATCGCCATCGCACTGGCCGAAAAGCTTTCCGGGCCGGACTGGATGGACCGCTTTATCGCCCAGGCCGCCCGCGCCACGGCCATGATCTACTGAATCGAAAGCCCGAAAAGATGCAACGAAAAAACCGCCCTTACCGGCGGTTTTTTTCGTTGCATGGCCATCACCGGCTGAGGCATGTTTCAGTCGATCTGCTCGACAAGGTAGTTTTGCACGCCCATCTGCCCGATCTGGTCTATCTGGGCTTCGATCCAGTCGATATGTGCCTCCTCCTCCTTCAGGATGCTTTCCAGCAACTCCCTGGTTCCGTTATCGCCAAGTTCCACGGTCAGCCTGATGGCTTCGTTGTAGGAGGTGATCGCATCGCTCTCGGCCGCATGGTCGTTCCTGTGCTGGGCCTCGACCGATGGGCCGATGCTGATCTTGTTGAGCTGGCTCACCACGGGGATCCCTTCGAGGAAGAGGATGCGGGCTATCAGTTTTTCGGCATGCCGCATCTCGTCGACCGCCCGTTTTTCATCTGCCTTGTGAAGTTTCTCGTAGCCCCAGTTGTCGCACATCTCCGAGTGGACCATATACTGGTTGATCGCGGTCAGTTCCTCGGTGAGCAAGCCGTTGAGTTTGTCGATAATCTTCTGGTTGCCTTTCATCTGCTTCTCCTGATAGGTTTACATGTGCCATGGTTGTACAGCAAAAGTGTATTCAAATAACAGGATGGCATGAAATTCTGTTCCCCTAATGCACCCTCATACCGTCAGCATCGAAGAAACGTCCCCGGCCGTACCCGAAAACGGAGGCGATCGCCCTGGCGACAAGGAGGGGCATCGGCCTGAACCTGAGCGTCCTGCCGCCACCTTTCGCGGAGCGTATCCGTGGTACGAGTACCGCGGCCACATCTTCAGGCGTCTCGGCCAGTGCGTTGAAAATCCGGCGTTCACGCTTCCCTGAATCCCTCAGGAGGAGGTCAGTCAGCACCAGTCCCGGGCTGAGCCCATGGATCGATATGGAGTCGATCCCGCCACGCTGCAGCTCCTGCCTGGCGAAGGTGGTCGTCAGCGCGACGGCAAGCTTTGAGGCCCGATGCGGCAGTGCCGTTGGCGACGAGCGGGCGCCTGCAGCTGAAAACCCCATGTTGTAGATATGGTAACGGGGGTCGTTTGTCCCGCAGGGCTGGCTGCGCATGATCCTGACCGCTTCGGCACAGAGCATCATGGTGCCCGAAAGATTTGTCCGGCAGGCCTCGTCGATGTCGGAAAGTTCGAGCTCCCAGATCGGGCGTTTCAAGCGGCCGGCGGTACCAGCGTTGTTGATCCAGCGGTCCACGATGCCGAGCTTTTCTGCGGCGAACGCCGCCAGGGCCGCGGCCTCATCGGGCATGGAGACATCGCTGGCCCTGCCATAGAGCGCGCATCCGGGGAGCTGCGACGCAAGCAGCTTCATGGCGGTGTCGAGCCGGGAGCGGTCGCGGCCGCAGATCACGACACGATCGCCGGAACGCAGGAATTCCCTGGCCATGGCAAGGCCCAGCCCGGAACTTCCGCCGGTCAGTACGACGCCGAGAGAGTGCTTTCCGGTGCCGATCCGGGTTGTCGCCAAGGGTGTCCTCATCATGAAAAAGCCTGTTGACCCTGCCCGCCTCCACACAGGCAGCCCGTATGCAGGGTAAAACCATAGTACTCCTCATGATATTGAATATCAAATGGTTACGCAAGGCTTCAGTCGATCGACACGGGAATTGCACCCGTAACGTGAAGGAGTGGTTTTCGGAGCTATCCCAAAATGTGTAACTTGCCTCAAGTTCATCCACGGGAACGCCCCGGCCTTTTCCGGGCTATCCGGGAAAATGATCACCAGTAGCCTCCATTTCAAGCATATGGGAACATATTACGAGCAGTTACTCCGGGAATTCCACCTGCCGCTGACCAATCCCGTGCTGGTCTTCTCGCTCGTCCTGTTCATTATGCTCCTCTCCCCCATCCTCCTCAAGCGAATCAATATCCCCGGCACGGTCGGGCTCATCCTCTCCGGGGTGGTCATCGGCCCACACAGCCTGAACCTGCTCGAGAAGAGTTCCGCAGTCGAGCTTTTCTCTACCATAGGCCTCCTCTACATCATGTTTATCGCCGGGCTTGAGCTCGATGTGAACGAGTTCAGGAAACACCGCCACAAAAGCATCCTGTTCGGCTTGTTGACCTTCACCCTTCCCATCAGCATCGGCTACCCTGTCTGCCGCTACCTGCTCAACTATGACGTCAGCGCGAGTTTCCTGACGGCAAGCATGTTCGCGACCCATACGCTGGTCGCCTATCCGATCGTCAGCCGGATGGGCGTTTCCAAAAACCAGGCCGTCGCCATCACGGTTGGCGGCACCATCCTCACCGATACGGCCGTCCTGGTCATTCTGGCCGTCATCCTCGGTTACAGCCAGGGTTCGGTCCAGCAGGATATCCTGATCCGGCTCGGTGTCTCCATCGCCGTCTTCATCGCCGTCATCTTCCTGTTGATTCCAGCGGTTGCACGCTGGTTCTTCAGCAACCTCGAGAACGAAAAGCATTCGCATTACATTTTCGTGCTGGCCGCGGTCTTCTTCGCCGCATTCCTCGCCAAGCTGGCGGGTATCGAACCGATCGTCGGGGCATTTGCCGCCGGGCTGGCCCTGAACCCCCTGATCCCTAACTCGTCGGCGTTGATGAACCGGATCGAGTTCATCGGCAACGCCCTGTTCATTCCGTTCTTCCTGATCAGCGTCGGCATGCTGGTCGACGTCAGGGTGCTCGTCAACGGCTCCATGGCCATAATGATCGCCGCCACGCTGACCATCGTCGCCCTGCTCGGCAAGTGGGTCGCCGCATTCTTCACCCAGCAGCTCTGCCGTTACTCGTCCGACCAGCGACAGCTGATCTTCGGCCTGAGCAGTTCGCACGCCGCGGCGACCATCGCGGTCATCCTGGTTGGATACCAGGCCCGCATCCTCGACCTGAACATCCTGAACGGCACCATCGTGCTGATCCTGGTCACCTGCGTTGTTGCCTCCTTCGTCACCGAGCGGGCGGCCAAGCGTATCGTGCAGGAGAGCGCGCCAGAGTTGCCGGCCGATATCGCTGATCGCGAACTTTCGAACGAACGGATCCTCCTTCCCGTTACCGAGGCGCAGTCGTCGGAAAAGCTGTTGGAACTGGCGATCATGATCAAAGAGAAGCAGTCGCCCCACCCCCTGACGGTGCTGACGGTCGTGCCGAACGACGAAGAGGCTGAGCTGAATGTCCAGAGGGCGCGCATCGAACTGGAGCCGATGGTGCGGCACGCGGCATCGTTCGACGCCACGCTGAACGTGATCGCCACGATCGACTACAACATCTGCAGCGGCGTCGGCAGGAGCGCCAAGGAGCTCATGTCTGACATCATCATCTTCGGTTGGCCCCACCGGCGCGGATTCATCGGCCGGATGATCAACGATACGACCGAAAGCCTCGTCGGCTGCACGAGCAAGACCACCCTGGTCTGCCATTTCAGCCGTCCGCTCGCCATGCACCGGAGGATTGTCGTGGTCTGTCCGCCGTTCGCCGAAAAGGAGAAAGGGTTCGGCCAATGGGTCGGGAAGGTTTCCCGACTGGCGCAGGAGTTGAGTATCCCCATCGTCTGCCACTGCGAGAAAAAGAGCCGGACAGCCATCATAGACATGCTGAGGGAGATCCGGTCCGGAGTGGCCATCAGCTTCGAGTCCTACCGGAACTTCAGGGAGTGGAATGCCATTTCGGCACGGGAGGCGGATGTCAGGGAGGAGGACCTCCTCGTGTTCATCGTATCACGTCCGGAATCGGTCTCCTATAAAGGCTTTTTCGAGCAGATCCCCGACCGGCTCGAAGCACAGTTCAACAACATCAGCAAGATCATGCTCTATCCTGCCCAGTTCGAATCCCGGGAGCAGGCTGAGGGATATGTCGATATCGTGGCGATACCGTTTTCGTTCAGCAAGTCGGCCGTGCAGAAAATCGGAAGGGAACTTGGTGGTTTCCTTAAAAAAAGTTCGCTTCCTTTGAAGAGGCAGATTAAAAAAAGCAGGCGTTCTGGCTCCTGAGTTTGGAATTCAGGGTAAAGAGTCGTTACTTTAATTTTATTCCCCGATGCATGACCATCGAGAGCAATGCTGCACTGAAGCAGACAAACAAAATTTGCCTATGCGACGACAGCACCATTCCCGAGCTGTAATCCGTTTCCTCAAACCGCTCTTCGTTTACGGCGTACTTTCCGCCTCCCTGCTTTTCACCGACAACTCCGCACTTGCTTCCGAACCATCTTCGGAAACCGGAGACCCCACGGCCGTAACCCTACAGTCGGACGCACCGGCAAACAGGATCGGTACGCTCTTTTCGGACGTCAGGCAGTATTTCGGCATCCGCTATCGTTTCGGCGGGACGACTCCGGCAGGCTTCGACTGCTCGGGATTCGTGCAGTTCATGTTCAGCAAGGTGTTCAACATGCAGCTTCCCCGTTCTTCGAGGGAGATGTCGGCCATCGGCATCAGGGTGGCCCGCAACGAACTCAGGCCCGGCGACCTTGTCTTCTTCCAGAACGGGAAGAACCGTATCAACCATGTCGGAATCTTCGTCGGCAACAACACCTTCATCCACTCTTCGCTTTCCAGGGGCATCACCCGCACCAACCTGAGCGAAAGTTACTACGACAAGCGCTTCGCCACCGGAGTCAGGGTCATTGATTTCGCGGACGGCAAAGCGGTGCAGATATTCGAAAGCATGGGCGAGAACGGCAATCCCTCCTGAACCCACCCGTACCGCCAGCGCTCCCCTCAAATAACAGGAAACGTAAAAAGCCGATCGAACACTTCGATCGGCTTTTTTACGTTTCCTGCCCTCACGATGCACTCTTTTCAGCGCCGTCCCAACGAATGGAAGGTCTCGCCGTCGATCTGGAACAGGTTGCCCTCCCCATCGCCCTTTGGCGTTTCGTCAGGTGGCGTCGGACCCTGGGGAGGGTCCGGGTAGAAGCGCCACTCCCTGTTGATGATCCTTGCCGCGTGTCCGAAGGTGAAGTACGACCAGCCCCATTGCAGAAGGACGAAGAAACGGTGCTTGAAGCCGCTCAGGAAATAGATGTGGACCAGGAGCCAGACGAGCCATGCTGAAAATCCCGATATCCGCAACCGGCCTTTTTCGACGATGGCCATGTTCTTGCCGATAGTCGCCATCTGCCCCTTGTCGAGGTAGGAGAATGGCTTCTGCGGCTTGCCGGCGATATCCAGCAGGATGTTCCGGCCGATTGCCTTTCCCTGCTGGAGCGCCACGGATGCGAGGCCTGGCAGGGCGTCACCTCCGGTCGACTCGAATCGAGCCTGGTCGCCGCCGCAGAAAATTTCGGGATGTCCCTTTACCGAAAGCGTCCCGGTGACCGCTATGCGATTGCTTGCATCGGTCTCGAAACCCATCGTCCGGCCAATGCTGGTGGCCCGCACGCCGGCCGCCCAGAGCACCGTTCCGGCCTCAATGTGTTCCGGCCCGATCCTGACTCCGCTATCGTCTATCCCGGAGACCCGGCTCGATGTCCATATCTGCACGCCGAGGCGCTCGAGGGCGCGCGCGGCACGGCTCGAAAGTTCCGGTGAGAAGGTGTTGAGGATGCGCTTTCCCGAATGGACGATGAATATCCTGGTTTGACGGGGATCAATGTTCTTGTAATACTTCGACAGGTAGTAACGGCTCATCTCGCCGATCGACCCGGCCAGTTCGACCCCGGTCGGCCCGCCTCCAACGATGACGAACGAAAGGAGTTTCTTCTGTTCCACCGGATCCTGCGTCCGTTCAGCCCTCTCGTAAGCCTCCATGACGCGGCGGCGAATCTCAGACGCCTGCCCGATGGTCTTCAGCCCCGGGGCATAGGTCTCCCACTCGTTATGGTCGAAGTAGTGGTGCTTGGCGCCACAGGCGAGTACCAGGTAATCGTAGGGGATCTCGCCGAAATCGGTCAGCACCTTCCGGTTGATGACATCGACGTTCTCGACAGCCCCCTTGTAGATGGTGATGTTGCGATACATTGACAGCATCTTGCGAAGGGGATAGGAGATCTCTCCCCCGTTCAGCGCCGCCATGGCGACCTGGTACAGCAATGGCTGGAACAAATGATAGTTGTTCCGGTCGATCAGGGTCACCCGGACCCCTTTCCTGTTGCCCAGCGACTTGGCTACATTGATTCCGGCGAAACCCCCGCCGACGATCACGACATGCTTCATATCAGGGGAGTCTGGCGTACGATGATGATTTGCTGCCTTGCGGCCCATAAGTATAAAAGGGATGACGTGCTCTGGCTTTTTGAACTATATACCGGTTTTTTGCCACAACTAATTCCGGAAACTGAGCCTGATACTTAATTTATTCAAAATGAGCGATTGAAAGAAACATGATTGATGTTGATTCCGGTTGCATATTTAATCGATCGTGTGCATCATAACCAGTGGTTAAACCCTCAAAACCTCCAAGCAGTTCAATGAAAGCCCTGTTCAAACTCCTTCTGTTGTTCATCGTCATCGCCGTTTCGCTCAGTGCGTCGCTGTACCTCGCCCTCGGGTTAATGGTCTCTTCCCATGCCTCCGATCCGCGAAAATGCGATGTGATCGTGGTGCTCGGTGGTGACGACGGATTACGGGTTCGCAAAGGTGGCGAGCTGTTCAAGGAAGGTTATGCCCGACAGATCCTCCTTACCGGCATCGACAGCAGGTATTACCGCCCGAGCCATCCGAACTGGCGCGAGAGGAAGCTCATGGCCCAGGGAATCCCGAGGGATGCCATCACCGTCGACACCTGGTCCGAGACCACCTGGGAAGAGGCTGAGAATGCCGCCGAGACGATGGACCGGAACGGTTGGAAAAGCGCTATCGTCGTCAGCGATCCCCCGCACATGCTCCGCCTCCACAAAAGCTGGTCGAAAGCCTTCGAAGGTTCGCGCAAACAGTTTATCCTCGTGCCGACAAACCCCGAATGGTGGACCGCGCTGCTCTGGTGGCAAAACAGGAAAAGCTACCAGTTCGTCATCACCGAGGTGAAAAAGAACCTTTTCTATTCAGTGATGTACTACTGATCGTCCGTTACCGCATTGCAACCCCTGGACCGGATATGGCGCTTCGGCCACCGGTCAGCTGCGTCACCTGGATTTGGGTGGAAATCCGTTCCTTGAGCGCCGGTACGTGGGAGATGACGCCGATGAGCTTGCCGGAGTGCTGAAGGCCGGCAAGTGTCTCCAGGGCGGTTTCCAGCGCCTCTTCGTCCAGCGTCCCGAACCCTTCGTCGAGGAACAGCGAGTCGACCCGGACGTTGCGGCTCGACATCTGCGACAGGCCGAGGGCGAGCGAGAGGCTGACGATGAAGCTCTCGCCGCCGGAGAGGTTGCGCGTCGAGCGCACCTGCCCGGCCTGCCAGGTGTCGACGACGTTGAGTTCAAGCGGTATGGACTCGTCGCGCACCAGCTGGTATCGGTCGGTCATCGAGGCAAGTTGGCGGTTGGCGTGGCCTACCATGATCTCGAAGGTAAGCCCTTGGGCGAAATTACGGAACTTCTTCCCGTCAGCCGAACCGATGAGTTCGTGCAGGCTATCCCATCGACGGCACTCCGCGGACTGTGCCTCCATGGCTTCCGCCATCCTCCGGTGCTTCACGGCGATTCGCTCGTTGTCGGCAAGCTGCTGACGGATGGCACCTATCTTTTCCCTGGTTTGCTGAAGGTTTTCCTGAAGCGGGGGAATCAAGGAGGAGAGTTCATCAGGGGTACGGGGATCGACAATTCCCTCCAGCGTCTCCTGCAACCGGGCATTGCGGTCCAGGCGTCGAGCCTCCAGCTGCTGGCCCTTCCGGAGCAATTCGTCGGCGATCGCCTCGAGGTGCCGGCTCTCCTCTTCAGGAATGCTGGCTGCCGAAAATGCGGCCTCGTTTTCGAACCCTTTGCGTCGTAGCCCTTCGAGGAATGTCGACGCCAGGGTGTCAGTCTCCCCTTTCCGTTTTTCGATGCTTGCCGTGAGGGCTCCCATGGCCGTTTCCAGGACGCCCGACGACTGCATGGACACAGTAAGGGCTTCGCGTGCTTCGTCGAGTTCCCTGCTTGCCAGGGTGATTGTGCTCGTCATGTTTGCGGCTTCAACCACCGGGTCTTTGTCGCCGAACAGCTCCTTGCGCCTGTCGAGAAGCGACTGCAGCTCACCTTCGGCCTTCTCCAGGGTCTTGTGATCGCCCTGTAGCGCATTCCCATCCGACACGATCCGCTTCCCGATGCCGGCAATGGCCGCCTCGTATTGCATGATCTCCGCATCGAAAGTTCGTTTTTTCGCTTCGTCGGCAATGTGGCGTTCCGATCTTGACTCCAGTTCTTCAACGATTGCCGGGCCGTCGTGATCCGGACCAAGCCGGATGCCGTAGGGAAGGATGCGTTGCTGCAACCCGGCCATCCTCGCGAGATACCCCTGCAAGGCCTGTGCATACACCGCTTTCAGGATATCCTGCTCGATCGTCTCCCCCTTTTCGACCATGGTGGCAAGGCCGGCGACGGTTCTGGTTGATGCCTCGAGTGCTTCAAGCACGGCTGGTTCGGCTTCGCGCGGCGCCTCTACGATAGCCGCATCACGAAGGAGGGTAAGGCATTTGCGGCCGTAGTCCTCCCTGTCCCTTTCGAGTTCGGACCTCCTGAGTTTCCGCTGCTCGATGCCGGCACCTGACTCCGCCATGGAAATTTCCAGGGCGCGGACGCTCGCAGCATGCAGTTTCACGGCTTTGTCCGACTGCTCGAGGCGGTCCTTGCCGTCGGGATGCGCCGGTTCCCGTCCCGAAACGTACGGGTGGATCGTCGATCCGCACAGTGGGCAGGGTTCACCTGCAGCAAGGCGCCGGCGCTCATCCTCGTAGCTTTCCAGCCTCGTCGAGAGCCGCAGGTTCTCTTCGATCAGCGATACTTCGTTTTCAGCCCGGGCAAGGAGCTCCCTTGCATGGACGAGCTGCCCTTCAGTATCGACACGGGCGGCTTCGAGGTTGGCGATTTCAGCTGATACCTGCTGGATCTTCGGAACGAACTCCCTGCCGATGGTGTACATCGTCGAGATCTCTTCGAGCAGCTTCTTTCGATCCCTGGCGCTTTGGAGTTCGATGCGCCACGTATGCAATCCCTTTCCTTCGAGCAGGATGGCGAGGTCGGCCTGGAGCGAAGAGACGAGACCGTCAGCCTCGTCGAGCGCTTCCTTGGCTTTTGCGGCGTCCAGTTCGAAAGACTCATTCGTTGCAATGCCGGCATCCTCAAGGTTGGCCGAATCGTCAAGAGCACAGCGGGATGAATCCCTACGCCTGGCGGCTGCCTGGAGTTCACCGAAGGCGAGGCGTATGCCCGAAAGCTCTGAAACAAGCCTCGCGTCGGCGCTGGCTTCGAGGAGCCGGGCTCCGATCAATGCCAGTTCCTGCTGTTTCTGTTCAAGGGACGCGGCCAGCCGATCACGTTCGGACTTAAGGGTTTCAAAGCCCAGGATTGACTCGTCGAGCGCCAGTTGCTTCGAGTCCCGCTCCTTGCGCTTGTCCGAAATGCCCTTGTCAAGCATCCTGACCTGCTCGTGGAGCGGGCGAGCGATAGCCTCGGATTCCGTTGACGTCCGGTGCTCCACGATCGCCTTGTCGAGCCGCATCCGGTCGCGTTGCACGGTAGCTTCCACTTCCGGACGCTCCCTTTCCCGATCAGCCAGTTTTTCGGATTCTCGCTGCAGCTCCTGCCGCTGATGCAGCAGCGCGGCATATGGCTTTTCCAACGAGCCGGCAGTCCTGGACTTCTCGAGACGGGCCGCCTCCGGACCGAACGCCTTCTTCGCCCCGGCCAGCTTCTCCATATCCTGTTCGATGCCGGCCAGCTCTTCATGTAACCTGTCGACCTCTGCGTGACTCCGTATGGCAGCGGTTGCCGCTTCGAGTCGTCCTGCCGAATCCGACGCCTCCGTCAACAGCCTTTCGACGTCCGATCGAAGTGCGTCCAGTTTTTCTTCGTCGAGCAGCTTGAGGTTGCCGGTATCTGCCCTGAGGCGCTCGAGTTTCGTCAGCTCTTCGCGCTGACGCTCATGCACCTTGACCGAGATGCGGGAATAGACCTCCGTGCCGGTGATCTGTTCGAGCACGGGGGATCGGCGGTCGGGATCGGCCTGGAGGAACGCGGCGAATCCGCCCTGTGCCAGCAGCATCGAGCGGGTGAAGCGTTCGAAGTCCATGCCGGTGACCGCCTCGACGGCCGCGAGGGTGTCCTGGAGCTTCGTGTGGAGCACCTGCCCGGAAGCGGCATCGGAAATCTCGTGCTTCTGGGCCTGCAGCTCACCACCGGAGCGGCGGCGTGCGCGGTGCTGGCTCCAGTGGCAGCGGAAGCTCCCGTTGATGGTCGAAAAAGTCGCTTCGGCGAAACAGTCGCCAGCATGGCGCGACATGATTTCGTTCCCTCCCTTCGTGACCTTCCCAAGCCTCGGTGTCTGCCCGTACAGGGCCAGGCAAAGGGCGTCGAGGATGGTGCTCTTGCCGGAACCGGTAGGGCCCGTGATCGCGAAGATCCCGTCCGAAACGAACTCCGGTGAGCTGAAGTCGATCTCCCACTCCCCTTCGAGCGAGTTGAGGTTGGCGAAGCGCAGGCCGAGGATTTTCACGGTGCCCCTCCTTCTCCGGCATGGGCGTCATCCTCGTCCATGGAACGGAGCACTTCCCGGTAACAGTCGAGCAGGGTCGGCCGGAGCGGCGCATCGACCCCGTGCGCCTCCAAGCAACGACAGAATACCGCTTCGCGGTCGAGCTCCTCAAGCGCCTCCACTTCCCCGGCCGGTTCGAGGATCACACCGGGCCGCCGGCAGCTGCGGACCCGGAGGATTTCGAGCATGCTGCCGGAAACGGCCTGTTTCAGAGACTCCTGTACGGCTGACGCCGGTTCGTCTCCGCGATAGTCGACCTCGAGCCATGCCGTGCTGCCGGCGGCCCGCAGTTCGAGGATCCTGGCGGAAAGTTCGCCCAGTGTGCCCGCAAGCCGTTCGAGATGCCGGAAGCAGGGGACGGGAAGGGCGGTGACGGTGGGCTTGCGCCCTTCGAATTCGACCAGCAGCACCAGTTTCTGCTGCGTGGCCTCTCCGAAACCCATAGGGATCGGCGAGCCGCTGTAGCGAAGGTGATCGGCACCGCCTACCTGCTGGGCGATGTGCAGGTGGCCGAGCGCGAGGTAGTCGATGCTGTCGGGAAATGCCGACGGGCCGACACGGGCCAGTGAGCCGACATAGATCTCCCGCACCCCGTCGCCGTCGACGACGGCCCCGCCGGCCGTGAAGAGGTGCCCGGTGGCGATGAGCGGGATATCCGGGGAGATCGCGTTTCGCTGTGCGTCGGCCAGGGCGCATACCCCGGCGTAATGGCGCTCGACACCTTCGATGAGCTTGCGGTTCTTGTCCCCGGCGCTCTCCCCGGGCTCGACCAAGCGTATATCCCGGTCACGAAGGTACGGGACCGCACAGACGACCGCCTCGGGTGAGCCAGACTGGTCTCGAAGCACCAGTACCTCATCCCCGGGTTCGCCGGTCACGGCGCCGAGCACATGGACGTTGAGCGCGCGGAGCAGGGTTTTCGGGGCGTCGAGGAAGGAGGGGGAATCGTGGTTGCCTCCCGTGACGATGACATGACGACACGAAGCGTGCGATATGTTGTGCAGGAAGTCGTAATACAGCTCCTGCACCCGGTTGGAGGGTGTCGTGGTATCGAAGACATCGCCCGAAACGACCAGCAGTTCCACCCCTTCGGAGTCCACGATGCCGGCGAGCCATGCGAGGAAGCCCTCGAACTCCGCTTGGCGGCTGTGTCCGCAGAGCAGACGGCCAAGGTGCCAGTCAGAGGTGTGGAGAAGCTTCACGGTTCCGGTGTTTAGGGGGAGTGTATCTGATTGGATAATATAGGCATTATGGATGAAAAGGACAGCCATGCACTCTCCATGCATGCGTCACATGTCACGTGTCACGCTCCCCTCCTCCCCCGTCATTTCATTTGGCAACTGGCGTGAAACCTTGGCGCCGAGCTTTCGAATCTCCTCCGCCCGGCCGGCGAGGTTGCCGCGGCCTTCGGTGAGGCGCTTCATGGCGAGGTCGAAGGCGTCCGACACACCGGAAAGCTTGCGCCGGGCGTCGATCATGGCCTCGGCCACCAGGGCGACCTGGTCGTAGATCTTCCCCGCCCTGTCGGCGATCAGCTCGGCATTGCGGTTCTCGTTCTCCCGGCGCCAGATCTGGGCGATGAGGCGTAGCGTGATCATGAGCGTCGCCGGCCCGGTCACGACGACATTCCTGCCGGCCAACCGGTAGAAGAGCTCGGGATCAGCCTGCATGGCCGCCTGGAAGGCCGGTTCGAGCGGAATGCACATGATGACGAAATCGAGTGTGCGGTTGCCTTTCAGCGCAGCGTAGTCCTTCGACTCAAGTTCGACCACGTGCCGCGACACCGACCGCACATGCTCCTGCAGGGCCTCGGCCTTGCGGCCCGGATCATCCTCTGAACAGGATCGCTCATAGGCCGTCAGCGACACCTTGGCATCCACGACGACCGTCTTTTCCCCGGGCAGGTGCACCATGAAATCCGGCCGGACGATCCTGCCGTCATCGGTCCGCGAGCTCTCCTGGACGCTGTATTCACGACCTTTTTCCAGTCCGGACGCCTCGAACATGCGCTCGACGATCAGCTCTCCCCAGTCCCCCTGTGCCTTGCTCTCCCCCTTGATGGCCCTGGCGAGGTTGTTGGCTTCGTTGCTCACCCGGCTGTTCAGCTCCTGGAGCTGTCGCACCTGTTCCAGCAGCCGGGCCGAGCGCTCGGTGTCGTTCCTGTGCACGTCGTCCACCCGCTGCCGGAACGAGTCGAGCTGGCGGCGAAAAGGCTCGAGAAGGCCGTCGAGGCGCTCCCGGTGCTGTTCGGAAAGCGCAGCCCCGCGCTCCTCGACGATCCGGTTGGCGAGGCTCTCGAAGGCGGCCTGCAGGCGAGTTTCGGCCATACGTGCATTCTCCGCGGTCGCCTTCGAGGACGCACGTTCGTGTTCGAGGTCGGCCTGGAGTCGCGCGTTGTCGAGCGCGAGCTGCCGGGACTCGTCCAGGGCGCGATAGAGCAGGAGCCCGAGCACGGCGGCAATACAGGCCAACAGGAGCAGGGCGAGGGATTCGGGCATGTCGGCAGCGGTTAGGTTTCTTTCCTGAAGGTAAAGTGCAGGATGTTCACGCACAAGGCATCGGGCGGGAATCGGGGGGAGGGTCAGGGCCGTATCGGGATGATGTCGTCCCAGTCGGTGGTATAGTGGGGCGACAGGTGTTCCTGCTGCTGTTTCCAGGATTCCGCGGTATCGGATGCGACCCTGAGGGTGCCCTGCCCGTAACGGGAGTTGACGGCGTCCAGCGCCGCCATAAGCCGAGTCGAGGGCTCGCAAGGCGCATTTTCCTCCACGAAGAGCGTCAAGGGCGGCGGAGCTTCGACATGCGAGGAGATCCCCGAGAGGATCACCCCTGCTTTTTTATACCGGAATCCCGGTCGGAAGATCTCCTCCAGTACCGTTTCGGCAGCTTTGACCACGGCCAGCGTATCCTGTGTCGGCAATGGCAAAGACACGGTGCGCGTTGCCCAGTAGCGCGTTGCCGGCTCCTCGAACGGGCTGGTGCAGGCGAACACCGTGAGGAGGCTGGCCACGCCCTTTTCGCCCCGAAGCTTCAGGGCGCATTTCGTGGCAAAGTGCGCGACGGCCTGACCGAGCTCTTCGCGGTCGGTGACGGCCGAACCGAAGGACCGTGAGGTGCAGATGCTCTGCTTTCGCGACCTGACCAGTTCAAGTGGCAGGCATGAGCGCCCGTTCAGTTCGGCCTGCACGCGTGCACCAGTGATGTGCAGATGCCTGCGCACCCATCCCTCCGGGGCGTCGGCGAGGTCGAGCGCCGTCCTGATACCGTTCCGGTCCAGGAACTCCTTATGGCGCCTGCCGATGCCCCAGACCTCCCCCACCGCCATCGTCGCCATCGCTTCACGTGCCGCCGCCTCATCCTCGAGTAGGCAGACCCCGTCGAATTCCGGTTTTTTCTTGGCGATGCGGTTGGCAAGCTTCGCGAGCGTCTTGCTCGGGCCTATGCCGACGCTGACCGGAATGCCGGTGCTGCGACGCACAGCCTGTCGAACCGCCCGGCAATGCCCCACCAGTCCGATCAGCCGGAATCCCGAAAGGTCAAGGAACGCCTCGTCGATGGAATAGGCCTCGATGCCTGGTGCCAGTTCGGCAAGGATGTTCATGACACGGGAGGACATGTCCCCGTAGAGTGGGAAGTTTGCCGAGTAGACGGCTACGCGGTGCTTCCTGAGGATATCCCGGAACCTGAATGCCGGGCCTCCCATCGGCAAGCCGAGGGCCTTGGCTTCGTTCGACCGTGCGATGAAGCAGCCGTCGTTGTTCGACAGCACGACCACGGGCCTTCCGTTCAGCGAAGGATCGAACACCCGCTCGCACGATACATAGAAATTGTTGCAGTCGACCAGCGCAAACATCTGCTGTTCCCCGGGAAAGCCTGCCTCGAAAGGCAGGTGGATGGTTTCGGATACTCGGGCGTCTCGCCCCGTGCCAGGCACATCGGCAATACCGGGCCATGTTCCTTCGATCAAATGTATTATATTTGATCATCGATTCATCAACCGCTAAACATCACCTACCATGGCAAACAACAACGGCGTTTTCTCGGACCTCTTCAATGCTGTCGGCGCCCCTATCCAGAATGTGGCCGACTTTGCAGGCAACACGGCCGCTTCGTTCCTTTCTGTCGCCGAATCGTGCACCAACCTGTGCGCGACCATTCTTACCAATTCGGTCAACACGGCCACCCAGCTCGTCCAGGGCGTGGCCGATGGTATCTCCAAGGCCGTCGCCCCGAAGCAGTAAGCCGACGCTTTACCCAAGAAACACAAAAGCCACCCTGGCCATGGTCAAGGGTGGCTTTTGTGTTTTATATCGGATTGATAGCTAATAGCCTTCTCGTTAAATATCGGTATTATTATGAAAATACAGTGCATGGCAGTGCCTGCTGCCATGTCATATTGATGGTATAAATGTATGTATAATGTGGGCGTGAGCAATTATAAGAGGTGTCATGAATTATGAAGATGAATAAAAAAAGTATGACTTTGACAGAGGTTGTGATGTGGAAAAGAATCGCATGAATTGCCGGTTGTTGGCGGTCGTGTTTTTATGAGGTAAGTGTGTTTAACTAGTTCAAATAAAAGAAAATAGTATAATTATTATCATGAGTGATGCTCATCGCATTTGGTTAATAATGAATAGGTATAACGCTGACGCATGAGGATATTTCGTGGTATGAAAATCAGGATTAAATATGACTTCGACCTTATTTCAACACTCTTCAGCGGGCAGTCTTTCATGTGGTCTGTGGCTGGTCTTGATGGCAGTTCATTCGCGGCGGTGATTGGTGGTGAGGCCGTTATCCTTAAAAATATACGTCATCAGATAATTGAATTATCGTGCACGGAAAGCATGTGTGGCGGCCTTGAATCGAATGAGTTTATCCGGCGCTATTTTTCGCTTGATATCGACCGGAACGCCATTTTTCCTGAACAGTTCCGGAGACGCTACCCTGAATTATGGATGCGGCTTCAGCCGTACATGAAACTGCGGGTCATGCGGCAGGATCCGTTCGAAACCATGGTGACGTTCATGTGCGCCCAGGGAATCGGGATGGCCTTGATCCGCCGGCAGGTTTCGATGATCGCCGAGCGTTTCGGCAGGGCGGTCACGGTCGAAACCGATGCCGGCACCTTGAGGCTCCACGCCTTCCCTGCCCCGTCTGCGCTCGCGGCCGCAGATCCGCACGAACTTGCCCGTTGCACGAACAACAACCGGATACGCGCCGCGAACATCATTTCGATGGCGCGTGCGTTTGAGTCCGGGGCGCTTGCGCCGGCAACACTTCGCTCTGCGGATCGTCCTCTTGATGCATTAAGGGATGCGTTGTGCCTCCAGGCCGGTATCGGCATGAAGATCGCCGATTGCATCGCACTTTTCGGTTTTGGCCGGTTCGATGCGTTCCCCATCGACACCCACGTGAAACAGTACCTCCTGGAGTGGTTCGGCATCGATGAGGCCCGCAAGGGGCTCACGGAAAAGAATTATCGATATCTCCAGGATCAGGCGAAAAACATCCTCGGCGAACGGTATGCCGGTTACGCCGGACACATCCTGTTTCATTGCTGGCGAAAGGAGGTCAGGGGGATGACGAGCTACTGAGCAGGGAACCCCTTCATGCATCAGGGTGTTGCTGTATTCAATGGTAAAAATGCTGCTCGTGGAAACAATCTCCGGAGATCATTGTGAAAACCGTGCTTGTGGCCGGGGCTGCCGGCTATCTCGGAAGGTATGTTGCCGTGGAGTTCAGGAATCGCGGCTATCGCGTGCGAGCCTTCGTCCGGGATGCCCAAAAGCTGAAATACCCGGGAAACGGGCTTTCGCCGGCGATAGATGATGTCGTGCACGAATTGTTCGTCGGCGATGCCACCAGGCCGGAAGCGCTTCACGGGCTGTGCGACGGTGTCGATATCGTCTTCTCGTCGATGGGGCTGACCCACCCGGACCGAAGGCTCACCTGTGAGGATGTCGACCATCTCGGCAACCGCAATATCCTTGACCTCGCCTTGAGGGCAAAAGCAAGGAAGTTCGTGTACGTTTCGGTCTTCAGGCCCGGGGAGATGACGGGAAGCGATGTGGTCAGGGCACACGAAGGTTTCGTTGATGATCTTCAGGCCTCCGGGATCGATTTTGCCGTGATCCGGCCGAATGCCTACTTTTCGGACATGGCGCAGTTCCTGAAGCTGGCCCGTGCCGGCCACATGTTCTGGCTCGGTGACGGCAGCGGCAGGATCAACCCGATCCACGGCGAGGACCTGGCCATGGTCTGCGTGAACGCGGCAGAGGGTGCCGCACGGGAGATCGAGGTCGGCGGACCCGAGATGTTCACCTACCGGTCGCTGTTCGAGCTTGCGTTCGAAACGGTCGGCAAAGAGCCCAGGATCACCTTTATACCGCTCTGGATCGGTGAAACCGCCCTGGCCATCCTGCGCATTTTCAGTCCCAAGCTTGCCGGCTCCGCGGCATTCTTTGTGCAGGTCAACAAGATGGACAATGACGCGCCGCCGTACGGCAGCCATAGATTGAAAGACTATTTCAGGCAGTTCGCAGATGCGAATTCCGGCAACCCCAAACCGTAACCTTCAATGAAAAAAGTACTTGTCGCAGGTTCGACCGGCTATATCGGGCGCTATGTCGTCCAGGAGCTGAAACACCGTGGCTATTGGGTCAGGGCCATGGTCCGAGACACGGGTAAGATCAAGCAGGCCGGCCCGCACCTCGAGCCTGCGCTGGCTCCGCTGGTCGACGAGATCTTCGTCGGCCAGGCTACCCAGCCATCGAGTATCGAAGAGGCCTGTACCGGCATTGATATCGTGTTTTCCTCGCTGGGTATGACCCGCCCCGATTTCGTCCACTCGTGCTTCGACGTTGACTACAAGGCCAACCTGAACCTGTTGCGCCTCGCCATGAAAGCCGGAGTGAAGAAGTTCGTGTACGTCTCGGTGTTCAACGCCCACAAGATGATGGAGATCCAGAACATCCAGGCGCACGAGAAGTTCGTGGACGAACTGAGGGCTTCTGGCATCGATTACGCCGTCGTGAGGCCTACGGGGTACTATTCCGACATGGCGCAGTTCCTGAACATGGCCCGGAGCGGCATCATGATGACGCTCGGCCAGGGCGACAAACGATCCAACCCGATCCACGGCGCCGACCTCGCCAGGGTTTGCGTCGACGCCATCGAGGGCAACGATACGGTGATCGAAGCCGGCGGACCCGAGACCTTCAGCTACCGCGAAGTGGCGGACCTGGCGGCGGAGGTTGTCGGAAAGCAGCCGTTCGTGGCCTCCGTGCCCATCTGGCTGGCCGACGGCGTGGCCGCCGTGACCGGCTTCATCAACCGCGACATCCAGGATATCGCCATGTTCGCTTCCTCGGTCAGCAAGATGGACTCGGTGGCCCCCGCGCACGGCACCCACAAGCTGAGGGACTTTTTCACCGACATGAACCGCCAGCAGGGGCATTGACCGATGTCCTGGCATCCGGTATTTTTTCGGACATTCGGTTTTTTCAGACGATGTAAAAGTCATACCTTATGAATCACCCGGGGATAGGGCCGGATAGCTATTGCAGCATCTCGGAACTATCTGTGGAAATATGCCTTACGGCTTTTTTCACGTTACGAACCATCGAGTATACATGCATCAATGCTGAAAATTTTCGAAAAGATATTTGGATCCAAGCACGACAAGGATATCAAGAAAATCCAGCCTCTGGTCGAACGCATCAACGAGCTCCACGAGCCGATGCCGTCGTTGTCCGAAGAGGCCTTCCGTCAGAAGGGGGCCGAGCTCAGGGAGCTGGTGCGCAACCGACTGACGCCTTTCGAGTCAACTATTGCCGAACTCATCGGGAAACTCGACCGCCCCGACATCGGTTTTGAGGAGACCGAACAGCTGAACGGGCAGCTCGACCAGGTCCGCAAGGATTATGAAGCCGCGACCGCCGGCGTGCTCGAGGAGGTGCTTCCGGAGGCTTTCGCCATCGTCAAGGAGACCTGTCGCCGCCTGAAGGGCCACAAGTATATCGTGATGGGCCGCGAGATGGTCTGGGACATGGTTCCTTACGACGTCCAGCTGATCGGCGGCATCGTGCTGCACCAGGGCAAGATCTCCGAGATGGCGACCGGCGAGGGCAAGACGCTCGTCTCTACCCTTCCCGTTTTCCTGAACGCCCTGACCGGCCGTGGCGTGCACGTCGTGACCGTGAACGACTATCTCGCCCAGCGTGACAAGGAGTGGATGAGCCCCGTGTTCGAGTACCACGGCCTCACGGTCGGCGTCATCCTGACCGGGCTCCATTCCGAGGAACGCCGCGGGCAGTACCTTTGCGACATCACCTGGGGCACGAACAACGAACTCGGCTTCGACTACCTGCGCGACAATATGGCCGGCACGCCCGGGGAGATGGTGCAGCGCGACTTCTATTACGCGATCGTCGACGAGGTCGACAGCGTGCTGATCGACGAGGCCAGGACCCCGCTGATCATCTCCGGCCCGGTGCCGAACGCGGACAACAGCAAGTTCCAGGAGATCAAGCCCTGGATCGAGCAGCTCGTTCGCGCCCAGCAGAACCTGGTGGCATCGCTGCTGACCGGTGCCGAAAAGGCCCTGAAGGACAAGCCGAACGATTTTGACGCCGGCCTGGCCCTGCTGAGGGTCAAGCGCGGCCAGCCGAAGAACAACCGATTCAGCAAGATGCTGTCGCAGGGCGGCGTCGGCAAGCTCATCCAGCAGGTCGAAAACGAGTACCTGAAGGACAATTCAAGCCGCATGCACGAGGTTGACGACGAGCTTTTCTTTGCGGTGGACGAGAAGTCCAACACGATCGACCTGACCGACAAGGGCCGGGAGTTCCTGAGCCGCCTGAGCCATCGTGACCGCGACCTGTTCCTGCTGCCCGACGTCGGATCCGAAATCGCGACCATCGAGGCGAACCCGTCGATCTCGACGGCGGACAAGATCCAGAAGAAAGACGAGGTCTACCGCCTTTATGCCGACCGCTCCGAAGTGCTCCACAATATCAGCCAGCTCCTGAAAGCATATTCGCTGTTCGCCAAGGACGACGAGTACGTGGTGCAGGACGGCATGGTGATGATCGTCGACGAGTTCACCGGCCGCGTGCTGCCGGGACGCCGGTACAGCGACGGCCTGCACCAGGCGATCGAGGCCAAGGAGAACGTCAAGATCGAGGGCGAGACCCAGACGATGGCCACCATCACCATCCAGAACTTCTTCCGACTCTACAAGAAGCTTGCCGGCATGACCGGCACGGCCGAAACCGAAGCTTCCGAGTTCTACGAGATCTACAAGCTCGACGTGGTGGTCATCCCGACCAACCGGCCGATTGCCCGGCAAGACATGGACGACCTGGTGTTCAAGACCCGTCGCGAAAAGTACAACGCCATCGTGGGCAAGGTGATCGAGCTGAAGGAGAAGGGCCAGCCGGTGCTGGTAGGTACGGCGAGCGTCGAAGTCTCCGAGACCCTGTCGAGGATGCTCCGCGCCAAGCGCATCGAACACAACGTCCTGAATGCCAAGCAACATGAGCGCGAAGCGGACATCGTGGCCATGGCCGGCCAGCAGGGCGCGATCACGATCGCCACGAACATGGCCGGACGAGGCACCGACATCAAGCTCGGCGCCAGCATTCGCGAAAAGGGCGGCCTGTTCATCCTCGGTTCGGAACGACACGAATCACGTCGTATCGACCGTCAGCTCCGGGGCCGCGCCGGACGCCAGGGCGACCCTGGTGAAACGATCTTTTACGTATCGCTCGAGGACGAACTGATGCGTCTGTTCGGCTCGGAGCGCGTCATCGCCGTCATGGACAAACTCGGCCATGAGGAGGGCGACGTCATTGAGCACTCGATGATCACCAAATCCATCGAGCGCGCCCAGAAGAAGGTCGAAGAGCAGAACTTCGCCATCCGTAAGCGCTTGCTCGAATACGACGACGTCATGAACCAGCAGCGCGAGGTGATCTACACCCGCCGCCGCAAGGCCCTCGAGATGGACCGCCTCACCGCGGACATCATGGACCTGTTGCACGACTACAGCAAAAACGCGGTCAGGAAGTTTCACGCAGACAATGACCCTGCCGGCCTTGAGGAACAGATCCTGCGAGAGCTCTCCGTCGAGTTCAAGCCTGAAGCAGCCACATTCGAACAGGACCCCGAGGAGAAGACCGCCGAGGCGCTCTACCAGGCCGCCAGCGACTTCTACCGACGCAAGGAGGCCGCGATCCCCGCGGACATCATGCGCCAGATCGAAAAGTATGCCGTGCTGTCGGTGATCGACCAGAAATGGCGCGATCACCTGCGCGAGATCGATTCGCTGCGCGAGGGCATCAACCTTCGCGCCTACGGCCAGAAGGATCCCCTGCTCGAGTACAAGCAGGAGGCCTTCAAGCTCTTCATCGAGCTGTTGCGCGAGATCGAGCTCGAAACCCTTTCGCTTGCATTCAAGCTCTTCCCCGTCACCGAAGAGGAGTCCATGGCCATCGAAGAGCGCCAGCGCCAGGCTGCCGTAAAGCAGGAGCGACTGGTGGCGCAGCATGCCGAAATCGAAAGCGCCTACGACATCATCGAGTCGGAAGTCGAAGACGGCCTGCCCGGCGTGGACGATATCGTGACGCAGCAGCCTGTGCGGGTCGAAGAGAAGCCTGGCCGCAACGAGTCCTGCCCCTGCGGCAGCGGCAAGAAGTACAAGAACTGCCATGGAGTGAATGATTGATAGCGTGACACGTAACGCGTGACAGGTGATGAGTTAAGGGTTGGAAACCAAAATCGTTGCGCTCTTGACTTCTTCGTCCTTGCTGTCCCGGCAGTCCTTGATGTCCTTTTAGTAAAGTTGAATTATCAAACCAGCACCATGAGTATCGAACCCGAAGTGAACCTCAATCTGGCCAGGGAGCACGGACTGAACGCCGAAGAGTATGACAGGATCGTCTCCGTACTCGGCCGGATCCCGACCTTCACCGAACTCGGCATTTATTCCGTCATGTGGTCGGAGCACTGCAGCTACAAGAACTCGATTGCCGTGCTCAAGACCCTGCCGCGCGACGGCGAGTCGCTCTTGACACAGGCCGGCGAGGAGAACGCAGGCCTGGTGGACATCGGGGACGGTCTGGCCGTGGCTTTCAAGATCGAGTCGCACAACCATCCGTCTGCCGTCGAGCCATACCAGGGTGCTGCGACCGGAGTCGGCGGCATCCACCGCGACATCTTCACCATGGGTGCACGTCCCGTAGCCTCGCTCAACTCCCTGCGCTTCGGTTCGCCCCGTGACCCGAGGGTCCGTTACCTCGTCGACGGCGTGGTCCGCGGCATCGGCGATTACGGCAACTCGTTCGGCGTCCCGACCGTCGGCGGTGAGATCTACTTCGAAGAGTGCTACACGGGCAATCCGCTGGTCAACGCCATGTCGGTCGGCCTCGTCGAGCACCACATGACCGTGAGCGCCACGGCCAAAGGCAACGGCAACCCGGTACTGATCGTCGGCTCCTCGACCGGCCGCGACGGCATCCACGGTGCTACCTTCGCCTCCGAAGACCTCAGCGAAGCCTCCGAAGACAAGCGTCCGAGCGTCCAGGTCGGCGACCCCTTCGCCGAGAAGCTGCTGCTCGAGGCGACCCTGGAAGCGATTGCAACCGGCGCGGTTTCAGGCTTGCAGGACATGGGTGCGGCGGGACTGACCAGTTCGACCTCCGAAATGAGCGCCCGCGGCATCGAAAAAACCGGTAGCGGCGGCATCGAAATCGACCTCGACCTCGTACCCGCACGCGAGAACGGCATGACGGCTTACGAGCTCATGCTTTCGGAGTCCCAGGAACGCATGCTCATCGTGGCCGAGATGGGGCGTGCACAGGAGATCATCGACGTCTACAAGAAATGGGATGTCAGTGCCGTGGTGATCGGGCAGGTGACCGACGACAACCTGTTGCGCGTCAGCCAGCACGGCAAAGTGGTGGCTGAAATTCCGGCCATGTCGCTCGTGCTCGGTGGTGGTGCCCCGGTCTACACCCGCGAAGCCGTGGAAAGCAAGCCGGATACTCCCGCAGCCGAAATCATCCCGGACGCATCGCTCGACTTCAGGGCCCTGTCGCTCCAACTGCTCTCCCGACCGAACATCGCGAGCAAACAGTGGGTTTACCGGCAATACGACTCCATGGTGCAGACCAACACCGTGACCCCGACAGGAAACACCGACTCGGCGGTCATCCGCATCAAGGGTACCCGAAAGGGGCTCGCCATGAAGACCGACTGCAACTCCCGCTACGTCTACCTGAACCCGAAGGCCGGCGGCTCGATCGCCGTGGCCGAGTGCGCGCGCAACATCGCCTGCTCGGGCGCCAGGCCGTTGGCCGTGACCAATTGCCTGAATTTCGGTAACCCCTACAAGCCCGAGGTCTACTTCCAGTTCAAATCAGCCGTCCAGGGCATGGGCGATGCCTGCCGGATGTTCAGTACCCCGGTGACCGGCGGCAACGTCAGCTTTTACAACGAATCGACCTTCGGCGGCGCTCGCAAGGCCATCTACCCTACCCCGACCATCGGCATGATCGGCCTGATCGACGACATCGACAACCTGGTGCTTTCGACCTTCCGCCAGGCGGGCGACGCCATCATGCTCCTCGGCGCCCCGGAACTGACGCTCGATGGCTCCGAGTACCTGGTGATGCAGTACGGCACCCCCGGCTCCGACTCCCCATCGATCGACCTGCAGCACGAGAAGAACCTGCAGGATCTCCTCGTTTCGCTCGCCGCCGGCAGGCTCATCAACTCGGCGCACGACATATCGGACGGCGGCTTCTTCGTCGCCGTCGCCGAAAAAGCGATCATGGATCGCGACAACCTGCTCGGCTTCGACGTCGAGCTGGAGGACGACGGCCGTGGCATGGCGCACATCCAGCACCAGCTCTTTTCCGAGGCGCAGGGTCGCGTCATCGTCTCCCTCGATCCGGCGAAGGTACAAGCCGTCATCGCCGAGGCAGGACGCCTGGACGTACCGGTTCGTGTGATCGGCAAGGTCCTGGACCAGGGCTGCCGCATCGCCGTCAACGGACGCACGGTTGCCGAATTCACCACCGGAGAGCTTCTCCATGCCTACGAGCATGCGCTCGAGCACTCCCTGCATCTGGACGAAATCTGAATCCGGGATATTCTTGCCGGGCACTACCTGGGAGCGCCGAGCTCCAGCTCGGCACTGGTGCCGGAGGCGCCAGCGAGTACATGTCGGTTGATCAAACAGGGACACGTTTATGAAACCGGTACTTACCGCACGTGAAATGGCCGTGGCCGACCGGGCAGCCATCGAAGAATTGCGCACTGGAGAAACGCGGCTGATGGAACTGGCGGGCCGTGCGTGTGCCCGCATCGTCGCGGAGCAGTTCAACGCCGCAGGGAACCTCGATGGGCACTCCTTCCTGGTGGTCTGCGGTAAAGGGAGCAACGGGGGCGACGGGTTCGTGGCCGCCAGGCACCTCCTGAACCGTGGCGCGGAAGTGGACGTCATCCCCGTTTGGCCAGAATCGGAGCTCTCCGGCGTCAACCTCGAAGGGTTGAATATCCTGAAAGCGTACCGCCGCTACCATGAAGGGCTGCGGATATTCTCCGGCCTCGACGAAGCCCTTCCCCTGGTTCGCGAACACTCCTACGATGCCGTGCTTGACGCCCTGTTCGGCACCGGCTTTCGACCAGTCCCTGAGAGTCGTGGCATTGACGAAGCGGCTCGCAGCGCCATCGAGCTGATCAACAACATGAATGACGCATCAGACGCCGTCACGATCTCGATTGACCTCCCTTCCGGCCTCGACGCCACCAGCGGCATCGCCTCGGTTCCCTGCGTCAAGGCCGACCAGACCATCACCATGGCCTTCATGAAGACCGGCTTTTTCCAGAACGACGGCCCGGCCATGTGCGGTGAAATCCAGGTAGCCGAAATCTCCATCCCGCAGTTCCTTGTTGAACCTTTCTCCTGCATGCTCGTCGACGAAACCTTCGTCGCGGAGAGCTACCTGCTGCGCGACCCTTCCAGTGCCAAGCACCTGAACGGCAAGGTGCTCATTGTCGGCGGTTCGGCCGATGGGGGCGGTTCGATGCTCGGCGCCGCCATGCTGTGTGCCCGGGCTGCCGTCAGGAGCGGAGCCGGCTACGTCTGCGCCTCCCTGCCCCAAGGACACGCCGACGCCATGCACGGCTTTGCGCCTGAAGTGGTGGTTATCGGGCGCGAACGGGAGCTGCTGCTTGAAAAGGCACGCTGGGCAGACGCCATCGTGATCGGGTGCGGACTCGGGAGGAGCCAGGCTTCACAGGACCTGGTCGAAGAGCTCTTCCGGCATCCCGAAATCACCGCCAAAAAGCTGGTGCTCGACGCCGACGCGCTCTTCGCGATTGCCGAACGCGGCCTTTTCGACGAACCGCACAGCCTTGAAGACGCCGTCGTCACCCCCCATGCCGGAGAATGCAGTCGCCTGTCGGGCCTCACCGCCGAGGAGGTTGCCGCCTCCCCTATCGCCCTTTCGAGGAACCTCGCCTCGAACTGGAACGTGAACCTGCTGCTGAAAGGGCGGCCGACCTTTGTCGCCTCGCCTGCGGGCACGGTGCTCATCTCGGACAGCGGCACCGAGGCGCTCGCGACGGCCGGCACCGGGGACGTGCTTTCAGGGATGATCGCCACGCTTGCCTCCAAGGGGCTCGATACTTTTGCCGCCGCCGGTGCCGCAGCATGGCTCCATGGCCGCGCCGGGGACCTCGCCTGCGACGTCTCCAGCCTGGTCAGTTCGACCGATGTGGTCGAATCGATACGCCATGCCGTAATGGAATTGTTCGAAGAGGAAGAGTAAGGAAAAAGGACTGAAAGGTCCCTGATGTCCCTGTCTTTCTTCAGCTGCCGTTTGCTTTCAGGAATTTCTTGATATTCCTTGCAGCCTGACGGATTCGCTCCTCGTTTTCGATCATGGCTACCCTGACGAACTCGTCGCCGTAAGCGCCGAATCCTATCCCCGGGCTGACGGCGACCTTGCCTTCAACCAGGAGCTTCTTGCTGAACTCGAGGCTGCCCATTTCGCGCAACGGCTCCGGGATCTTTGCCCACACGAACATCGATGCACGCGGGACCACGATGCCCCAACCGGCGTTGGCAAAGCTTGAAATAAGCACATCTCGACGCTTGCGGTAGACCTCGCTGATCTCGCGGACGCAGCCCTGGTCTTCGGTCAGCGCGATGGTCGAGGCGACCTGGATCGGGGTGAACATGCCGTAGTCGAGCCAGCTCTTGATTTTCTCGAGGGCGCCAATCAGCTTCGCGTTGCCGACCATGAAGCCGACACGCCAACCGGCCATGTTGTAGGTTTTCGAGAGGGTATAGCTCTCGACGGCGACGTCCTTGGCGCCAGGTACCTGCAGGATCGACGGGGTCACGTAGCCGTCGAAGGTAATCTCGGCGTAGGCGATGTCGCTGATGACGTAGAACCGCTCCTTGCGGGCAAGTTCAACCAGGCGTTCGTAGAACGGAAGTTCGACCGTTGCCGTCGTCGGGTTGTTCGGGAAGTTCACGACGAGGTACTTCGGCTTCGGCGAAGACTCCCTCAGCGCAGTCTCGATGTTGTTGAAGAACGCCTCCTCGTCGAGCGTGTAGTCGTCGTTCATCTCAAGTTTCATGCGGTGCACGTTGCCACCCGCCAGGATGAACGCCTGCGAGTGGATCGGGTAGCACGGGTCGGGCACAATGGCCAGGTCACCCGGATTGGTGATCGCCTGCACCAGGTGCGCGTACCCCTCCTTCGAACCCATGGTAACCACCACCTCCCTGTCCAGGTCGAGGTCGACGTTGTACTTGTTCCGGTACCAGTTGCCGACGGCCCCGCGAAGCTTGTATATGCCTTTTGAGACCGAATACCCGTGCGTCTTCGGCTTGTTGATGCTCTCTACCAGCTTGTCGATGATATGCTGCGGGGTCGGGCCGTCGGGATTGCCCATCGAAAAGTCGATGACATCCTCCCCGGCCCTGCGCTCGGCCATCTTCAGTTCGTTGACAGCGGCGAAAACATATTTGGGGAGCCTTTTAATCTTGTCGAACTCGATTTCATCGAACATGGCGGTACTATCCGGGAAAACTGGTTGAAGTGGTTTCTCAGGAAACCATCAGAAAAAACTTGTAAGGAACATCATAAACAAAAAGAGCCTTATCTCCATGTCATGGGGCTTTTTTTTCATCGTTCGGGGCAAGGAGCCGGCTCCGCTCAGAGCTGCGAAGTGCATGCCGGGCACCTGACGGCGGCTGTCGGCACCATGGTACAGCAGAACGGGCACTCCTTGACAGCCTGTGTTGCCGGCGGGGCAGGCTCGGGCTTGATGCGGCGCAGGCGGTTGACGGCCTTGACCATCAGGTAGACCGAAAAGCTCACGATGAGGAACCCGATGAGCGCATTGGCGAACAATCCGTAATTGAGCGTCACCGCTCCGGCCGCCCTGGCTTCGGCAAGCGTCGCATACGGGGCGCCCTTGGCCCCATCCCGCAGCACGAGGAACAGGTTCGAGAAGTCGACGCCGTTCAGCAACAGCCCGATCGGAGGCATCAGCATGTCGGATACCAGCGTGTTGACCACCGAGCCGAAGGCTCCGCCGATGATGATGCCGACCGCCATGTCGACGACATTTCCCTTAAGGGCGAACTCCCTGAACTCTTTCATCATAAGACTTGTTCCTGTTTAGTAATATGGATTAACAAACTGGACGGGTGCCGAGGTGCAGTAACCTGGAGGGGACAGTCACGCAAACAACAAATAATAAAGGCCCTTAATTGCACTTTAAGGTAATTTTTAGTAAAATGATTCCTCATTCCCATGCTTGACGCCCGCACGACCTCATCCAAAATATAATCCGGCAAACATCGTCACGATGGAGCAATATATACGTCCAAATTCATTGAAGCAGCAACTTGAGAAGGCTACGGGCAACAACTATGCCTGCTGTTACCAGTGCGGCAAGTGCACGGCGGGGTGCCCCGTCGGCGGCCTTATGGACAATCCTCCGGCGAGGATCATGCGGCTTGTCCAGGCCGGACACGTCGAGGATGCGATGAAAAGTGAAGCACTCTGGTACTGTGTCGGCTGCATGACCTGTACCTCCAGGTGCCCGCAGAACCTGGAGATAGCCGGCACCATGGATGCCCTGCGGGAGATGGCGATAAAAAGCGGCCAGGATTCCGGGGACCGTTCGAAAATGCTGGTCACGGCATTCCACTCGGCATTCCTCAAGACGGTGCGTAAAAGCGGTCGCCTCCAGGAACTCGCCCTTGTCAACAGCTACAAGCTCAAGACCAGGACATTCCTTCAGGACGCAGGCGCCGGTATCAAGATGATCAGGCAGGGGAAGATCAATCCGATGTCGGCGCTGACCTCGAAGGAGAGCGTCCACGCAAAGCACCAGATCGACAAGATTTTTACAATCTCCGAACAGGAGAACCACTCCCATACTGAACGCCGCAAGCCGGTGAAGAGGATCTTCCATCCCGATCCGCACGTAAAGATCGAACCGGGCATGACCATCGGCTACTACCCCGGCTGCTCGCTTTCGGGCACCGCGAAGGATTATGACATCTCCGTGAAGCGGATGTGCGAACGCATCGGCATCAGGCTCAGGGAGATTGAAGACTGGAACTGCTGCGGCGCCAGCTCGGCCCACGCCACGAACCACAAGCTCTCCGTGCTGCTGCCGGCCAGGAACCAGGCGCTTGCCGACTTGCAGGGGCTTGATTACGTGCTGACCCCGTGCGCAGCATGCCTGAACCGCCAGGTCGCCGCCAAAAAGGCACTCATGGAATCCGAGGAACTCCGCGCAGAACTGGAGGGCGTCATGGGCAAAGAGACCTCATGTCGGGCGCAGTTCATCGGGGTCATGCAGCTCCTTGAAGGCATCGGTCCGGAACGGCTCGCAAAAAAGGCGGTCACCCCGCTGAAGGAGCTGCCGCTTGCCTGCTACTACGGCTGCCTGCTGGTCAGGCCGTTCGAAACCATGGGCTACGACGATCCCGAGAACCCGACCAAGATGGAGGCCATCCTCACGGCGCTCGGGGCAAAGCCGGTCGACTGGGCTTACAAGGTCGAGTGCTGCGGCGCAGGACTGACCATGGCCCGCCAGGAGATGATCGAGGATCTGACGCACAAGATCGCAAAGAATGCGGCAGCCAACGGCGCAGGGGCATTCGTGGTCGCCTGCCCGCTCTGCCACACCAACCTCGATATGCGTCAGGAGGGGATGCGCAAGCGTTACGGCGACACCGGGGCGATGCCGGTCTACTATATTTCCGACCTGGTCGCTATCGCCTGCGGTGCGAGCCCGGAGGAGGTGGCCCTCGACAAGCACTTCGTCCCGGCTGTCGACCTGGTAAGGAACAGGTAACCAGGTCCGCGTTGTACCATATTTCGCCGGTATCCGCAGCTACTTTGGCCCGGGTATCCGAAACACCTTAAACTCGAAGGCATAAGGATGGCAAAAATAGGAGTATTCGTCTGCCATTGCGGCGAGAACATCGCTTCCATGGTCGACACCTCGAAACTGGTGCACGCCATAGGTGAACATCCTGGGGTCACCGTCGCATCGGAATACAAGTACTTCTGCTCCGATCCCGGGCAGGAGACCGTCAAGAAAGCCATTCGCGAGAACGGCCTGACCGGCGTCGTGGTTGCGGCCTGCTCGCCGAGGATGCACGAACAGACCTTCCGCAAGGCGTGTGCCGAGGCCGGGCTGAACCCCTACATGCTGGAATTGGCCAACATCAGGGAGCAGTGCTCCTGGGTCCATACGGACAAGGATGAGGCGACCGGCAAAGCCATCGAGATCACCCGTTCGCTCGTGGAGAAGGTGAAGCGCAACAACGACCTCAAGCCCATTTCGGTGCCGGTCACCCGGCGCGCCATGGTCATCGGCGGAGGTGTTGCCGGCATACAGGCAGCACTCGACATCGCAGCTGCCGGTCGCGAGGTGGTGCTGGTCGAACGCGAGCCCTCCATCGGCGGGCACATGGCGCAGCTTTCGGAAACATTTCCGACCCTCGACTGCTCGCAGTGCATCCTGACGCCGCGCATGGTCGAGGCCGTCCAGCATCCGAACATCACGGTCATGACCTACTCCGAGGTCGAGGAGGTCGACGGATACATCGGCAACTTCACGGTCAAGGTCCGCAGGAAGGCCCGGTACGTGAGGATGGAGACCTGTACCGGTTGCGGCGACTGCATCCAGAAGTGCCCGGTCAAAAAGATCCCCAGCAATTTCGAGTGCGGCCTTGGCAACCGGAAGGCCATCTACACCCCCTTCGCCCAGGCGGTGCCCAACGTGCCGGTGATCGACCGTGAGCACTGCCTCTATTTCAAGACCGGCAAGTGCAAGATCTGCGAGAAGAGTTGCCAGATCGACAGCATCGACTTCGACCAGCAGGACAGGATCGAAACCATCGAGGTCGGGGCAATCGTGGTCGCTACCGGCTTCCAGGTGCAGGACACCGCCATGTACGGCGAGTATGGCTACGGACGCTACAAGGACGTCGTCACCGGCCTGCACTTCGAGCGCCTCGCCTCGGCCAGCGGTCCGACCTCCGGCAAGATCCTCCGTCCGTCGGACGGCAAGGAGCCAGAGACGGTGGTGTTTATCCAGTGCGCAGGTTCGCGCGACGCGTCGAAGGGAATGAAGTACTGCTCGAAGATCTGCTGCATGTACACGGCCAAGCACGCCATGCTTTACGCGCACAAGGTCCACCACGGAAAATCACAGATTTTCTACATGGACATCCGCGCCGCGGGCAAGGGATATGACGAATTCACCCGCCGCGCTATCGAAGAGGACGAGGCCGGCTACATCCGGGGCCGCGTGAGCAAGGTCTTCGAAGAGAACGGCAAGTTGATCGTACGCGGTGCAGACACCCTTCTCGGAAGGCCCGTAGAGGTCGTGGCCGATATGGTGGTGCTCGCAACGGCCATGGTGCCGCAATCAGACGCGAAGGATTTCGCCAAGCGTATCGGCATCGGTTACGACGAGTACGGCTTCTACAACGAGGCCCACCTGAAGCTCCGCCCGGTCGAGACGGCTACTGCAGGCATCTACCTCTGTGGCGCATGCCAGTCCCCGAAGGACATCCCGGACTCGGTCGCCCAGGCTTCGGCCGCCGCGGCCAAGGTGCTCGGCCTGTTCAGCAAGGAGCAGCTCGAACGCGAACCCGTCATCGCCTCGGTCACCGATGCGACCTGCGCGGGTTGCTGGGGTTGCGTGATCGCCTGCCCGTACAACGCCATCGACCGGAAGGATATCACCGACCGGAACGGGAACGTCGTCAAACGGGTGGCCAGCGTCAATCCGGGCCTCTGCCAGGGATGCGGGACCTGTGTCACCTTCTGCCGCTCGAACAGCATCGACCTTGCGGGATTCACCGAAAAGCAGATCTTTGCGGAAGTGATGGCGCTCTGAGCCGCGACCTCCGCGAAAACAACAGTAACAATACAAGCGAACGAGTAAACGCCGATGAGCGAATCATTCGAACCCAAGATCGTAGCCTTCGTCTGCACCTACTGCACCTACGCGGGCGCCGACCTTGCCGGCACGAGCCGCATGAAATACGCATCCAACGTCAGGATCGTCCGGCTTCCCTGCACCGGCCGCATCAGCCCGATGTTCATCCTCAAGGCCCTCCAGAAGGGCGCAGACGGCGTGTTGGTCAGCGGATGCCACCCTGGCGACTGCCACTTCGCCCAGGGCAATTACCATGCCCGGCGCCGCTGGACGGTGTTCCGCGCGCTGCTCGCTTTTACGGGCATTCCCGAGGAGCGGATCAAGTTCTCCTGGATCAGTGCCGCAGAAGGAGCCAAATTCACCGAACTGATCAACGGCATCACCGGGCAAATCAGGGCCCTTGGTCCGTTCGAACAGTACCAGGAGCTGCAGACAGTCATCGAAACCCAGTCTACGTATTAAGGAAGCTTTCATGGGAATACAGGAACAATATCGAAAAGAGGCTGCGGAGCTGCTCTCGTCAGGAGCGGTAAAACTGGTTATCGGCTACGGGGAGGGTACGACCGCCGATCGCCGACGGCCCGTGTTCATCCGTTCGGCCGAATACGTCGGCCGCCTCGTGCTCGACGCAAACTGCGTGGCCAACCTCTCCGCGTACCTGGTACAGGAAGGCCTCCTGAGCGACGGGAAGAAGGTCGCCGCCTTCCTGAAGCCCGAAGGCATCAGGAGCATGAACATCCTTGCCGCCGAGGCGCAGCTCGACCCGGAACAGGTGGTGATCCTCGGCTTCGACATCGAGGCCGGGCAGGCGACTTCCCTTTCTGGCCGCAACGCCTCCGATTTCACGGCGCTGATCGGCTCCCTCAAGGCTTCCGGCCTCTCGCCAGAACTGCAGAAGGAGGCGGACCGGCTTGAGCACATGGGCAGTGCCGATCGATTCGAGTACTGGAAGGCGCAGTTCTCCAAGTGCATCAAGTGCTACGCCTGCCGTCAGGTTTGCCCGATGTGCTACTGCCGCCGCTGCATCGTCGATGTCAACCAGCCGCAGTGGATCAACACCTCGTCGCACACCCTCGGCAACTTCGAATGGAACATCATCCGGGCCTTCCACCTTGCCGGCCGCTGCGTGGCCTGCGGAGGTTGTGACCGCTCCTGCCCGGTGAACATCCCGCTCCGGCTCATCAACCACCGCATGGCCAAAGAGGCGCTCGACACCTTCGGCCATTTCGCCGGTGAAAGCGCCGACCAGAAACCCGTGCTTGCTACCTTCAGGCAGGACGATCCCGAGACTTTCATTTTATAAGTTTATCGCCCCGTATGACCCGAATACTCCTCAAAAGCAGGCTCGACGATTGCCTGGGCGCCTGGCGGACAGCCGGTTTTTCGGTGCTCGCACCCGTCAAGCGGAACGAGCTGACCCGATTTGACGAAGTGCAGGCAGCGTCCGAAATCGCCCTGGACATCGTGATTACGGAACGCACCATCAAAGAGCACTTCTTCCTGCAGACCGAACCCCTGATCAAGTACCAGATCAGCAAAAAGCAGATCGAAACGGAGGAGATGCTGCCCCCGGAAAGGAAACGGGTCTTTTTCGGCGTGCGCCCCTGCGACGCCGCAGGCCTCGACATCGACGACCCTCTCTTCGGTTGGGACTACAAGGACGAGTACTGGTTCCGGCGCCGTGAAGGCTCGGTTATCGTCACCATCGCCTGTAGCCAGGCCGACGACTTCTGCATGTGCACTTCGGTGCACCTCGCGCCCGACAGCACGAAGGGCTCCGATCTCATGCTCCACCCGCTCAGGGACGGCCGGGGATGGCAGGTGGTGCCGCATACCGACCGGGGCAAGGCCCTGCTCGAACCAGTCGCACCGATGCTTCAGGAGGAGGTCGCCGAAACGGCGCCGGTGCCCGACGTTCCGGTAAAGTTCGACCTGGACAAGGTGAGCTCCTGGCTCTCCGACCCGGCCAACTTCGAGAGCAACTTCTGGAAGGAGATTTCGCAGCGTTGCATCGGTTGCGGCAGCTGCACCTACCTCTGCCCGACCTGTCACTGCTTCGACATCCAGGACGAGGGCGACACCTACAACGGCATCAGGCGCAAGAACTGGGACAGCTGCTCCTTCGCCCTGTTCACCATGCACACCTCCGGCCACAACCCGAGGAACACGCAGTCTACGAGGTGGCGTCAGCGCATCATGCACAAGTTCAACTACTACCGCGGAAAATTCGGCGTCAACAGCTGCAGCGGTTGCGGCCGTTGCACCCGCCAATGCCCGGTCGACATGGGAATTACCGAAACACTGCACGAGATCTCAAATTTACCAAGGTGACACAAGACCGATACAACAGCAGCAGCGCCATGATCTACAATCCGTTCCCGATGCGGGTCGTCTCCAAGCGCGAAGAAGCCCCCGGCGTCAGGACCCTCAAGATCGAGTTCCTGAAGCAGGAGGACCACGATTTCTTCAAGAACCACTACCGGACCGGCATGTTCGGGCTTTACGGCATCTACGGCGAGGGTGAGAGCACCTTCTGCGTCGCCAGCCCCGAAACCAGGACGGACTACATCGAGTGCACGTTCCGGCAGTCGGGACGCGTGACGAGTACCCTTGCCGATGTGGACTCCGGCGACATCGTCACCTTCCGCGGCCCGTACGGGAACCGCTTCCCCATCGAGGAGTTCGAGGGCAAGAACCTGCTCTTCATCGCTGGCGGCATCGCCCTGCCTCCCACCAGGAGCGTGATCTGGTCATGCCTCGACCAGCGCGAGAAGTACCGCGACGTCACGATCGTCTATGGCGCAAGGACCGTGGCGGACCTCGTCTACAAGCATGAACTGGAGGAGTGGAAGCAGCGTGGTGACGTGAACCTGGTGCTCACGGTCGATCCGGGAGGCGAAACCCCCGACTGGCAGGACCACGTAGGCTTCGTGCCATCGGTGCTCGAAAAGGTGGCACCCTCGCCCGACAACACCGTTGCCGTGCTCTGCGGCCCGCCGATCATGATCAAGTTCACCCTGACGGCGCTCGAAAAGCTCGGATTCAGCGCGAATAACGTCTATACCACGCTCGAAAACCGCATGAAGTGCGGCGTCGGCAAATGCGGCCGCTGCAACGTCGGCTCGACCTACATCTGCAAGGAAGGCCCGGTCTTTACCGCCGAAGAGGTCCAGGCCATGCCCCAGCACGATCTCTAACCCCCTCCCGCCGAGTTCCCCTCGGTATCCCCCTCTTGGGGACGTAAGTGAATAAGGGTATTTATTTCATCAAGAAACAGTTATCTTGATGTTATAAGCAAACGAACAGCGGCACAGGAACTACAATTCACTCCAACCGGAGCACGACCATGCCGAGAGGCCCAAGGCTTGACTCACCAGGAGCGCTGCACCATGTAATGGTTCGCGGAATCGAACGAGGCGCGATAGTCATTGAAGACCATGACCGTCAGGATTTCATCGAAAGGATCGGCAAGGCAGCTTTGTCGACTGGTACGAAGATCGCCGCATGGGCGCTGATGAACAACCACGCCCACCTGCTGCTCAGGAGTGGCAACCTGGGGCTACCAACGTTCATGCGAAAGGTGCTGACCGGTTATTCTGTGTCGTTCAACAAGCGCCATCAGCGATGCGGGCACCTGTTCCAGAACCGCTATAAATCGATCCTCTGCGAAGCGGACGCCTATCTGGCCAGGCTGGTCTCCTATATCCACCTTAACCCATTGCGCGCAGGCCTTGTCGGCTCGATCGCCGATCTCGAACGCTATCCATGGAGCGGCCATGCGACGCTGATGGGGTGGATTGAACGCCCTTGGCAGGATATCGACTACGCCCTCAGCAATTTCGGCAACACGGTCGGTTCAGCGCGAAAGGCTTATCTTGCCTTCATGACGGAGCAGTGCCTGCTTGGTCGGCAGCCCGAACTTACCGGTGGAGGCCTGATACGGTCGGCCGGAGGATGGTCCGAGGTACTGTCGATGCGGCAGCGCGGAGAGCGCCAGTTCAGCGATGAGCGCATCCTCGGCAGCGGCGAGTTCGCCGAAACGATGCTCGGAGATGCGGAATCAGCAGTCAAAGCCATGATCCCGACCACCAACAAGCTGGATTACGCCTCTTCTTTGCTGGATAATTTCTGCGAATCCTCCGGCATCTCCCTGACAGCCCTGCAGGGTGGCTGCAGAACCACAGACTACGCAACAGCCAGACGAAAGTTGGCAAAGCAATTCGTGTTGGATCTTGGCCTCAGGCATGCGGATGCTGCAAGGCTTCTTGGCGTGTCGAGATCCGCCATCAGCCAGTTATTCCGGGAATAAGGCATGATCCACTGGGCAAATCGCACCACATTCTGACTAAATCATGAGGAATCGAAATTAGTTTGTGGATTGCCTTCCCTTCTTCACTTACGTCCCCTAGTCTGGACACCACATTCTGACTAAATCATGAGGAATCGAAATTAGTTTGTGGATTGCCTTCCCTTCTTCACTTACGTCCCCTAGTCTGGACATCCCCTAGTCTGGATGAGGTATTTACCACACACTCAATGGGCAGAACCTTGCCGGCTGGTGGAAGTCGGGCGTTTCTGGGGAGTCCCACCAGGGGAAGAGGCCATAGCGGTTTCCTCCGAGGCTGGCGCAGCACTGCATGCGGAGTTCCCCATCGTGAATGAACGGCTTCACCAGCGAGTATGAAAGCTCCATGCCGAACGCGTCCCCCTTGATGAACGGCTTCACCGAGTCCCTCCAGGCATCCTCCGATGGAGCCTCATGCCCGGCAGATCTGCGCCGTGGGGCGTCGAGCCTGATCGCCACCCAGTGTCCTTCGGGAGTCACTTCGAACTCCTCGTAGACGCCCTCGCCTCCGATGAAAAGCTCGGAAACGCTGAACTTCCAGAGCTGGTCAACGAATGCACCAGATGGTGCATCAGGAAGCAAAGGAAACGCCTTGCCCGATTCATCGACGGTACTCCAGCGGATGAACGGACGCCCGGGATCCAGACGTGCTTCGGAAACCGGAATGAGCTGTTCGACCATGACCCGCACTCCGGCCGGAAATCCGAAGTCCTCGTAAGCATAATCAAACAGCGGCCCTTGCATGAGCGTGCGTGGGAAGTTTTCAGGCTCAGCATCCGGAAAACGCAGGAGTCCGGCCCAGGCCCTACCGGGATGACGCTCGTCCGGCGTCGAGGGTACGCCGCAGGCCTCAAGCAGTGCGGCGTCGAACGATCCGGCGCACTGCACCTCGAGCTCCAGGTCGGCGCCGGCCTGCTCCCTGGCGGCCGTCCGCATCGCCGCGGCGAGTCGCAGCACCTCTTCGGCCCTGGCGTTGCCCGTATTGAAGATGAAGTTCGCATGGTGTTCGCTGACCATCGCACCACCCTCGCGGCGCCCCTTGAAGCCAAGCGACTCGAAGATCCGTCCGCTTGGCCGTCCGGCGGCATAGCTGTTCTTGAAGGTGGATCCGCAGCTCGGGAAATCGAACTGGTGCTTTGCCTCTCGGTCGAGCCCGTATTGGTCCATCGTCGCCATGATCTCAGCAGGGCTTTTACGGCCGGGGAGACGGAGCAGCACCCCGGCCACGACCTCGCTTCCGTTCATCAGGCAGGTTTGCTTGTACCCCTGGAACACCTCATCATTCGTTCGCCAGCGCACGGTACCGTCCAGTCCGACCGTCGCCACGCCAGCCGTCACTGCCGAGGCTTCGAGCCCGTAGCAGCGGCCGTTCATGCGCACCGTCGAGCCGATCATGCCGGGCAGGCGGTAGAGCCACTCCCCTCCTGAGATGCCTTCCTCCATAAGCCTCAGGGCGACCTCGCTGTTCTCGACCCCGGTTTCGCAGAAAAGTTCATCCCCGGAAACCATGACCATGCGTTTCATGGATGCGGTCGAGACCACCAACCCAGGGAAATCGTCGTCCGAAAAGAGCATATTGCTCCCCTTGCCGGCCACGATCATGGGAATTGCATTTCGACGGCACCAGCCGATCAGTTCAGCCAGTTCCCTGACGCTGCCAGGTCGGGCAAGCCAACGGGCAGTGCCGCCGATGCCATAGTACCCGACCGTTGAGAGCGGAACGTGCTGTTCGAAAGGGCATGGAGGAGTAGGGTCAGCCATCATGTTGTCTGCAGGGTTCTTCAGAACCTGTAGAGAAGTCCGCACATCAGGCTTTGGGAGGCGATATCGAAACTTCCGAGCCTGGTGTCGTGGAGTTTGTCGGTCGCAAAGTAGCGATACCTGAGATCAAGGTCGAAGTTCGCGACCAAGGGCACCAGTGCACCGACCCCTGCCTCATAGGCGAACACCGTATGGTCGGCCGTATAGGTTTCGTTCGACCAGAGGCTCCAGTTGTGTATTCCCACGTTTGCAAGGCCGGCTCCGGCCGTCACATAGGGCCTCAGCCACCCCTCGTCCGGGGAAAAATCGTAATAGCCGTTGAGCATCCAGGATGAGGTCGTCAGGAGGTTCATTTCCCCGAACATGAAACTGGCCAACCAGTCGATATTGCCTTGTCCTCCATATTCCACCTCTGCGCGATAGTTGCCCGAAGCCAGGCCGACAGCAGCATTCAGGTTGAGGCCCGCAGCCACCATCTGTGGCGGTGTGCTCTTGATCTCGTTGAACCATGTGGCACCTGCGCCGCCGCTGATGTAGGGTTGTGCGGCCAAGGCGGAGGTTGTCAATGATCCGATGGTGACGATCGTAAGAAATGTGGCAATGATTTTTTTCATGAGGGTTGCCTGGGTGGTTGCGTGGGATGTTTACCGAACATGATACAATCAGGATAAATATAGAACACATCAGCCAAGAAAAAAACAGGGACCCGGACATGGAACATGGAGGATCAGGACTTGAACCAGAGCCTGAAAATCCTGGACTTGACGAAGTCGGGAATGAAGAAGCACACGAGGCAAAGGAAGAGGGCCGGCGGCAACTGGTGCCACTCGGGGGGATCGAACCTGAAAAGCCCGCGCATGAACGGCACGGCCGTGGACAGGACGAAGAAGAGGATGGCGCCCGCGGTTACCCACCACAGGGCGCTGTTGGGGATCCTGAGCGAGCGGATCATGGACTGGTCCCACGAACGGTTGGCGAAGATGAGGCCGATATTGCCGGCGACGATGCCTCCGAAGGCGATCATGCGGGCCTCTCCGGCGCCGTAGCCGTTGGACAGCATCAGGGCGTAGACGCCGAAGACGGCAAGGAAGATGGCAAATCCCTGGAACAGGGACCGCAAGAGCACCTGTCGGCCCACGAGAGGTTCGTCGAGGCTGCGAGGCGGCCGGCGCATGATATCCGGTTCGTCGCGTTCCATTTCGAAGACGATGCTACATGAGGGATCGATGAGCAGTTCGAGGAACAGGATGTGCGCCGGCAAAAGGGCGAGCGGCCAGTTCAGCAGCACCGGAAACAGCGACATCCCGGCGATGGGCAGGTGCACCGAAAGGATGAACACCATCGCCTTCCGGAGGTTGTCGTAGATCCTTCGTCCCATCCTGACGGCCCGGACGATCGATTCGAAGTGGTCGTCTACGAGCACGATCGCCGCCGCCTCGCGGGCTACGTCGGTACCCCGTCCCCCCATGGCGATGCCGATGTGGGCGGCTTTCAGGGCAGGAGCGTCGTTTACCCCATCGCCGGTCATGGCCACGACCTCGCGGCGCGCCTTGAGCGCCTCCACGATCCCGAGCTTCTGGCCGGGCCGCATTCGTGCGAATATCGCGGTGCGCCCGATGGCCTCATGCAGTTCGTCGCGGCTCATCAGTTCCAGCTGCCCTCCGGTGACCAGGTGCTCCCTCCCCTGCAGCCCGATCTGTTCCCCGATGCGTCGTGCCGTTGCCGGATAGTCTCCGGTCATCATGATCATGCGGATACCGGCCTCCCGGCACTCCTTCAATGCCTCCGGGACTCCCTGCCGTACCGGGTCCTCGAGGCCGAGCAGGCCGATGAAGGAAAATGCGTAATCGTGCCGCTCCTCAGGAAGCGGACCCGGGCCGAACGACGCCTTCGCCACACCGATCACCCGCATGCCGTCCGCAGCGATCGCATCGATGGACGCCTGGAGCAGTTCAGTGCGCCCTGCGTCGAAATGGCAGAGGTCGGCGATCGCTTCCGGAGCCCCCTTTGCGGCGATCACATATCCCTCGCCGGCGGTCGAGCGCCATGCGTGGGAAATGGCGAGCATGCCTTCCGAAAGCGGGTACTCCTTTTCGAGGACCCAATCCCGGTGCAGGTGCTCCGTGTCGGAGAGTGCCTTCTCCCCGAGTTCGAGCATCGCTTTCTCCATCGGGTCGAACGGGTCGGGAGGGCTGGCGAGGATGCTGTATTCGACCGCCTCGTGCACTGATTCGGGGAGGCTGTCGCCCATACCGTCCACCTCGTACTCAAGTCCCTCGACGAAGATCCGCCGCACGGTCATACGGTTCTCGGTCAAGGTGCCGGTCTTGTCGACGCAAAGCACCGAAGCCGCGCCGAGCATCTCTACCGCAGGCATCCGTCTGGTCAAGACCCGGTATCGGGAAAGCCGCCATGCTCCGAGGGCGAGGAAGACGACCAGCACCATGGGAAACTCCTCGGGAAGGGTCGCCATGGCGAGCGTCAGCCCGGCAAGCAGGCCGTTAAGCCAATCATGGCGGGTCAGGCCGTACGCTACCGTGACGATAAGGCACAGGATGACGCTGAATATGCCCACGGTTCGGACCAGGAGGCCCATCTGGCGTTGCAGCAGGCTCGATTCGGGGTGCAGGGCACCGAGGGCTTTGCCGATTTTCCCGATTTCGGTGCGTGGACCAGTACTGGTCACCAGGGCTATGGCCCGCCCGCCGACCACGAGCGAACCCGAATAGATGAACGGCAGGTCGTCACCCCCAGGGGCTACGGGAAGCCGACGGCCGTCACCACAGGATTTACGCACAGGAAAAGACTCTCCGGTAAGGAGGGATTCGTCCGTGGTGAGGCCACTGCACGAAAGCAGTTCCGCGTCTGCCGGTACACGGTCGCCTTCGGAAACCAGGATGACGTCGCCTCTGACCACCTCCCTGCCTGCAATGCGCACCTGGCTACCGTCACGCACCACGAGCGCCCTCGGGCTCGACAGGTCGCGCAGGGCGTCGAGTGCGTGTTCGGTCCTCCCCTCCTGCACCAGGGTAATGCCGATGATCACCACCACGAACCCCAGGAGCATGAGGGCATCCTCGATACTGCCCAGCATCAGGTAGATGAGGCCGCACGCGATCAGCATGAGGAACATGGGTTCGCGCACTACGCCGGCAAGGAGTGCGAAGAACGACCGCCGGCGTGCGGCAGGTAGCTCGTTCCACCCTTCGTTGCGCAACCGCTCCCGGGCCTCTGCCGAACTCAGCCCGGCAGGAAGCTGGTCCGATCCATGCACGTTGACCGTTCCCATAGCGTTGGATTCATTTGAAATGCGGAAATGTGGATGGGACCCCATTCCATAAAAAAGCAAAACCCCTGCAATTACGAAAATGCAGGGGTCATATGCTTCAATTTCTTTGCCTGACGGTGAGGGGCAGTTCCTGCCGGCTCACCGGAACGGCCGTATTCAGTTGGACTCTGGTTCGTTCCTGGTAAGGATGCCGTCTTCGACCATTTTGTTGATCATTTTCGTAAGCTGGTCGTGGGTACGCAGAAGGCCCGGCAGCGACATGGCGACCGTCCCGACCGGGACGACGTTTGTCTTGTCCTGCTCGACCTGCGTGATATTGACGAGATCGATGCGGATGACGCCGTCGATCAGGCTCATGTTGGCGATTCCGTCCGCGTAAATGGTCTGCATATCTCTTTCCTCCGTTGGGGTTGCTTGTTGTCCTGCGCAGCGATTGTTGATCGCGAAAGGTGAATATACGTATTACGCCCGATTTAATGACAGCATAACGGGACAGCATCTCGTAAATGCCGCGATTTTTTACACAAGACCTGCTTTTCAGAGGAGCAGGTAAAGACTATTCCGGATCTCCCGGAGCTCACATCCTCAACACTCGTGTTTCGTAAGGATGCTGTGGTGGCGGCCGTAGAAGAAGTAGATACAGAAGCCGATGGCGAGCCAGACGACCAGCCGGAGCCAGTTTTCCGCAGGGAGGGAGAACATGAGCAGCAGGCAGGTGAGGATGCCGGCGACCGGCACGAACGGTACCAGGGGGGCCCTGAAAGGCCTTTCAGCTTCGGGATGGGTGCGCCGCATGATGAGTACCGATGCGCAGACGATGACGAAGGCGAACAGGGTGCCGATGTTGACCAGTTCGGCCAGCAGGCGCAGCGGGAGGAGCGCCCCCAGGACGGCCACGAACAGTCCCGTCAGGATGGTCGATTTCCACGGCGTGCGATACCGCTCGTGGATGGCTCCGAAAAAGCTCTTCGGGAGCAGGCCGTCGCGCGCCATGGCGAGGAACACCCTCGGCTGGCTGAGCATCATCACCAGCAGCACCGAGGTGATTCCGGTGATGGCGCCGAGCGAGACGAGGAGCTGGGCCCAACCCAGTCCCACTTGCCGGAAGGCATCGGAGACCGGAGCATCGATGTTGATCTTGCCGTACGGGACCATGCCGGTGATGACCGCCGCCACAGCGATGTAAAGCACCGTGCAGAGGATGAGCGAAGCAATCAGTCCGATGGGTACGTCACGCTGGGGGTTTCGGGCCTCTTCGGCATGCGTTGAAACCGAATCAAAGCCGATGTAGGCGAAAAAGATCATGGCAGCACCTGCAAGGACGCCAACAGGGGCGCCGGACGGGCCGGTCTGGCCAAGCACGGTCTGGCCGAATATGCTCAGGCCGGAATAGCCGAACGGGGCGAATGGCTGCCAGTTCGCGGGTTTGACGTACATCGCGCCCAGCACGATCACGAACAGGACGATGAGCAGCTTGACAATCACCATGCCGGTGTTGAAGCTCGCGCTTTCGCGGATTCCTTTGACGAGGACCACGGTCACCACGCCGGTGATCAACACCGCAGGCAGGTCGAACATCGCACCGGTAGCGGAGAGCAGTCCGCTGGAAGGGTCGAAATCAACGGGCGCCTTGGCCAGCAGTGCGGGTATATGGTAGCCGAATATGCCGATGAAATCCTGGAAGTAGTGTGACCATCCGTGGGCGACCGTCGCCGATGCCACGGCGTATTCGAGGATCAGGTCCCAGCCGATGATCCAGGCGAGCAGTTCACCGAGGGTCGCGTAGGCATAGGTGTAGGCAGAACCGGCGACCGGCGCCATGGAGGCGAACTCGGCATAGCAGAGGGCGGCAAAGACGCAGGCAAGGCCGGCAATCGCGAACGACAGGGTGACGGCCGGGCCCGCCTTGTCGTGGGCGGCGACGCCGATGAGCACGAAGATGCCGGTACCGATGATGGCGCCGACCCCGAGGCTGGTGAGGGCGACCGGGCCGAGCACCCGGCGCAGGCGGTGCTCGTCATTCAACTCATCGAGCAGCAGGGAGAGCGGCTTTTTCCTGAAGCTGTTTTTCACGTTCCGGTGAGGGTTGGATGGTTACGGAAACAATGACGCTCGTGGCGTCGGCATGAAGTCGGGCGCCTTATGCAGGCAATCGGGCTCCATGTGGCATGAACCACGTAATTTATCACAATTTTATGCTTTCGGTCCAATGATTCCTTTCCGGGCCATCCATTTGACCCCTTCGATTACCGGGATGACGGTCATCGAGCAGCAGAAGACGATCAGCCAGTCGACGGCAGGTATCGGAAAGGTTCCGGAAAACCCCCTCAGGGCCGGAACCGTCACGATTGCCGCCAGCATGCAGAGTTCCCAGAGTATCGCCATGTTGAGCCAGCGGTTCCCGAACGGCTTGTTCGACACCGACACGGTGAGCGACCGGAAATTGTAGGCCTTGAAAAACTGGATCAGCACCAGCGAGACGAACGTCATGGTCATCGCTTCGCCAAGGGATCGGCCCGAACTCCTCGCCCATTCGAACAGCGCCAGGTTGACGATGGTCGACCAGAATCCGCCCGCAAGCATGAGCGCCAGGAGCTTGCTGGTGAAAATCCCCTGTCCCGGATTGTTCGGGCGTCGTTTCATGATGCCCGCCTCTGCCGGATCCACCGCGAGCGCCAGCGCCGGCAGGCCGTCGGTGGCAAGGTTGACGTAGAGTATCTGGACTGCCGACAGCGGGAGCGGCATGCCCAGAACGGTCGCCCCGGCCATGAGCCCGAGTTCCCCGATGTTCGAAGAGAGCAGGTAGGTCAGGTATTTGGCGATATTGTCATAGATCCCGCGCCCCTCCTCGATAGCCGCCACGATGGACGAAAAGTTGTCGTCGAGAAGCGTCATTGCCGATGCTTCCCGCGCCACGTCGGTGCCGGCGATTCCCATGGAGATGCCGATATCGGCCTTTTTCAGGGCCGGGGCGTCATTCACTCCGTCCCCGGTCATGGCCACCACCTCCCCTGCCGCCTGAAGGGCCTCGACAATCCGCAACTTGTGCTCCGGCGACACCCTGGCGAAGACCTCGACCGAACCCGCAAGGTTCCTGAGAGCATTTTCGTCGAGCCTGTCCAGGTCGCTTCCGGTCAGGACCCGCCCGTCGCGGAGGATGCCGAGCTCGCGTGCAATGGCCGTAGCGGTCTGCGGATGGTCCCCGGTGATCATGACCGGACGTATGCCGGCATCCCTGCATCGCGCTACCGCCGGCCGGGCTTCCTCCCTCGGAGGATCGATCATGCCCGCAAGGCCGAGGAACGTCAGGCCGGCATCGATATCAGGCTCCACTGTTCCCGTTTTGCAAGCGATGGCGAGCACCCTGAGCGCTTCGCTGCCCATGGCGTCCACCTGCGACATGGTGGACCGGAAGGCATTGCTGTCGAAGGGAACCTCCCCCTCCGCAGAGGCGAACGACGTACACGCCGGCAGGATCACCTCTGGCGCCCCCTTGACGATGGCAATCACCGCTCCACCGTCCCGATGCAGGGTCGCCATGCGCTTCGTCGCCGAATCGAACGGCTGTTCCGAGATGCGGGGATAGCGGGCACCGAGCATCGCCTCATCGATACCGGCCTTCCTTGCCGCCACGATGAGCGCCGCTTCGGTCGGGTCGCCGGCCATGGTGCACCGGCCGTCCGGTTCCTGAAACAGCCGTGCATCATTGCAGAGCACACCGGCTTCAAGAAGCCTTCGGAAGGGTTCCTGCAGCGCGTTGCCGGTATCAGGGCGTTCAATCAACCCTTCCGGGCAGTATCCTGAACCAGACACCCTGGCGGTCATACCGTCCGCATAGAGGGTGCGAACCGTCATCTCGTCGCGGGTAAGGGTTCCGGTCTTGTCCGTGCAGACCACCGTGGTGCTGCCAAGGGTTTCGACTGCCGGAAGGCGCCGCATGAGGGCATGCCGGCCAGCCATTCGCCGGACGCCGAGGGCCAGCGAAATGGTGACCACCGCCGGCAGGGCTTCAGGCACGACGGCCACGGCCAGGGCGATGCCGAAAACAAGGATATCGATGAGCGGCTGGCCTCGCATGATGCCGAAGGCGACGATGACCAGGACGATGGCGAGCGCTACCCTGGCGAGCATTGTCCCTACCCGGTCGAGGTTTTTCTGGAGGGGGGTTTTACCGGTGTCGACCGTCTGCAGCAACCCGGCAATCCGTCCGAATTCGGTTTCCATGCCGGTAGCGGTCACGACGAGACGGCCACGACCGTATGTGGCCGCGGTGCCGGCGAACAGCATGTTGACCCGATCGGCGACGCCGGTCGTGGCGGCAAGCATCTCGACGGCAGACTTCTCCGAAGGCAGCGATTCACCGGTCAGCGAGGCCTCATCCATGCGCAGGTTCGACGATTCGATCAGGCGCCCATCGGCAGCAACGCGGTCCCCGGCGGCGATCAGGAGCAGGTCTCCGGGCACGATCAGGCTCACCGGCAACAGTTGCTCACCGCCGCCGCGGAGCACCCTCGCGTTTGGCGCAGCCATGTCCTTCAGGGCCTCGATCGCCTTTTCGGCCCGATACTCCTGGACGAACCCCAGCAACACGGCCAGGAGCACGATTACCGAAATGGCCGCGGCTTCGACTTCATGCCCGAGGATGGCCGAGAGCACGGTCGCCGCGAGCAGCATCAGGATGAGCACGTTTCTGAATTGGGCAAAAAAGATCTTCCACGGACCGGAGGCACTTGCGCCGATGACCAGATTGGGGCCATAGGCAGCAAGCCTCCGTTCAGCCTCGTCCTGTGCGAGGCCGTCCGGGCCTGTATCGAGAAGGGTCAAAATCTGTTCCGGAGGCAGCGAATGCCATGGTTGTGGAATCATCTTGCCAAAATCGGGTTGCATCGAGGGCTTCGTCGTCGTCAACGCATCTCTCCATACAACCCGTATTCGCGCTTACGGGTTCCGCAGGCCGGCTGCGGAACCGGAGGGTAGGGGTCAGTGCCAGAGGCCGCTGCTGCAACAGTGTCCGCCTTTCGAGGGCTGTTCATCAGCGGTATAGCAGAACCAGCCGGCGAGATGGCCGAACGCGCCAGGCGGCAAGTCTGCCTTGGCCTGGTCGAGCTCCTGTTCGCTGAACTCGTAACCGGCCTCCCTGATCAGCTCCATCCTCTTTTTCGACAGTTCGGCGACAAGGTGCTTGCGGAACCCCTCCTCGTCGATGATCTTGGCAAGGAATGCGCGGGCGGAGGTGTGTGACATGTATCGACTCCTTTTTCAGGTTGGTTGCAATGCTCCGACGGAACGGAGCCTTTCCTCAATATCATGAAATAACGGGAACCATGAAAAAACTCCGGGATTTTGCTTACAGCCTCGCACCGCCTGAGATCTCGAGGACCTGGCCGGTGATGAACGATGCTTCGTCGGAGGCGAGGAACAGTGCCGCCGAGGCTACGTCCTCCGGGGTCCCTATCCTGCCGAGCGGGTATCGTGCCGCTGTCGCTTCGGCCATGGCTTTCCATCGCTCCTCTCCGAGGGCGCGGGGAAACGCCTCGACCCCGATGATCGCCGGTGCGAGGGCGTTGGCCGTAATGCTACTGGCGCCAAGGGCCATGGCGATCGAACGGGTAAAGGAGAAGATGCCCCCTTTCGACGCTGCGTAGCTGAACTGGCCGGGGCTGCCCCGGTAGACAAGGGAGCTCATGTTCACGATGCGCCCGTAAGCCTGGGGCTTCATGATTTTGGTGGCTTCCCGGCAGCACAGGATGCACGACTTGAGGTTCATGTCGAAATTCCTCGACATGAGCTCGACGTCGATCCCTTCGACCGTGGCCGAGGGTTCGGCATCCCCGCCGGCGACGTTCACCAGGATGTCGAGGCGGCCGTACTTTTCGCGGATCGCCGAAAAAAGGGCGACCACCTGCGTTTCGTCGGTGAGGTCCGCGGCATGGGCTGTGCCGGCCCCCCCTTCGGCGACGATGCCGTCGAGCACCCGTCGGCACCCGTCGAAGTCCCTGTCGGCGAGGATGACCGTGGCCCCTTCACGTGCGAAGCGCCTGGCCGTGGCGCTGCCGATCCCCCCGGCCGAACCGGTCACCAGGGCTATCTTCTGGTTGAGTCTCATTGGGTTACCGTTTTTTTCTACGATTGTTCAATACTCTTGCCGGAAGCCCCTTGCCGGGAGCTCGGTGCTCCCGGGTTCAGCGCTTCCGGCGAACAGCCTGAATCCCATCAGGCTCGTCATCGACTGCACCGCGGAATTGAACCTGCCGATGAAAAGGTCGAGGTCATTGATCCTGAACTGCGAAATCTCCGCCACCTCCTGCATGAAGTCGAGGAACTGCTGATGCCGCATCTCCCCTATCCTTGAAGACCAGGACGCATTGGAGATCCGGAACGCGCAAAGCGGTTCGTCAATCATCCAGAGGTCTCCGAGCCTCAGCAGCTGCACCCAGAAATCAAGGTCGACCGTGTACGGGATACGGGCGCGGTAACCACGTGTCTTGCCGATCAGGGCCGCAGGATACAAGCCGCAGACCGGTTCGCCGATGATGTTGGTTCCCATGCGCACCATTTTCCTGACCAGTTCGGAAGACTCCTTTCGCCCACCGTCCATGAAATTGACCTTCCTGATCAGGGTCTTGCCATCCGGATCGATGATGGTCCTCTGGCAGGATACCAGGCTGACTCCTGAAGATTCGGGGCTGTCGAAGAGTCCGACCTGTTTTTCGAGGCAGCAGGGAAACAGGATGTCGTCAGCGCAGAGCAGCTTCACCAATCGGCCGCGTACCTCGCTGATTGCGCGGTTCCAGTTCCCCTCGGGGCCCAGGTTCATGTCGCTCGTGATGATCCGTATGCGCCGGTCCTCGTAGGAGCGGGCGATCTCGAGGGAGCGGTCGGTGGAATGGTCGTCGTACACCAGGAGCTCGAAATCGGGCATGCTCTGCAAGAGCACCGATTCGATGGTCTCGGCGATGAACCGCTCATTGTTATAGAGTGGAATCGCGACGGTCACCAGCGGTTTTGCTTCGGTTGCCATAAAGGTATCATCCGTTGATGGATTCATCACTCATCCCCAGTGCCGGGTCGCGCAAGAGGTTCCTCCTCAGGAAAAAGACCGCCGTGCCGAAAACGACTCCACTGATGCCGAGCGCAACATCCTCTCCGGTCGAGAAGCTCAGGATGATGATTGAAGCCGTAATCAGCATCACCGTCAGCTGCACGAACGCCTTGGCCATGGTGGAGCGGTCAAGTATCTGTTCGAGCGGGTTGCCGGAGTGCAACAGTTCGAGCGTGCCCGCTTTCTGTATGGCCGGGATGACGATGTAGATCATGCCGGTGAACGAAAGGGTAATCCAGCCCAGCAGGGCCGCATGGGTATGGGAGTGGTAGATCCACATCCTGTCGGGCCTGATGGGCGGATAGGAACCGAACAGGATCCCCTTGCCGTAGTAAATGTTCATGATGCCGTAGGCGCTGGTGGCCAGGAGGGAGGCAAGGCCGCCCAGCAGGTACGCCAGGGCAGGATGGGCGAAATTGCTGCGGAAATAGTTGTTCATGAACACGGCAAACGTGGCGAGCAGGACCAGCACGCCGAACATCAGGAGGTGGCTGATGAGCATCATGCTCACGTACTGCCCGATCAGGATCACCACCAGGAAGAAGAGCACCCCCCCCACGAAGATGAAGAACCAGATGCCGAACAACCGCCGCGCCAGTTCCATCTTGGGCGTGTTCCGCCAGGCGTAGGTGTACAGGAATCCCATGACACTGATGCTCAGCGGGAACGACGAACCGAGGAAATAGGAAGACTGGGTGACGAAGAACGGAATGATCCCGTTCGACGGCCATGCCTCCTTGATGCCGAGGGTAAGCAGGCCGAGGTTCGCCACGAACAGGAAGATGACGTCGAAAAAGTAGTAACGCCCCGAAACATTTTCCCAGATGCTTCTGGGCGGAAGGACGACGAGGATATCCACCAGGAGGCGGACGACCAACATGAGCATCAGCAGGCCCGCCGCCGCCTTGAGCAGCGGCTGTACGAAAAGCACCGACGCCGTGACCATCACGAGCGAGGCCATGACGGCGTACAGGTAGCGGCGCTGGCGTTCGGGCCGGATGACCAGCTCCGGATAGATGGCGGCCGTCAGGTAACGGTTGAGCAGGAGGATCGCCGAGTTACCGAACCCGATAAAGAAGATGTAGGGATGGATTTTTTTCAGGAAGGCGTTGCCGAAGAGCACGCCGAATGCGCCGCAAAAAACAGCCGTGGCGACAACCGTTACGGAGAACGTGAGGAAGAGCCTTGAGATGTCGCGCAGCGTGTATTCGGAATCGTTCTTGATCATGGGCTCATGCAATGGTTATCGCATCCCGTCGGGGTCGGGCCTATTCAATTCATACAGGGCAATCAGCGAAAGGCCGATTAGCGAAACGTTCAGCGTCAGTGGATTGAACGGCAGGGTGAACATCCCCGGATCCACCACGGCCACCCATCCGAGCAGGAGCAGGAGCACGGCCACATTCAGCCCGAACAACCATCGACCAGCCACCAGTAACAGCAACCCGAAAACGATCTCGCCGTAACCCATCCAGGTAATCAGGGTGCAGGCGATCCGGTAGGCCGGAGCAATCGGAGCGATCAGGCCGACTTCGCCAGGGCTTTTGCACACGATCTTGGGCACGGCCCCCTGGTAGATCCAGGAAAAAGCGAGCGCAAGGCGGCAAACCAACAGGACCGGCGACTGCCGGAAAAACTGCTTCATGAGGGTGGCTGGCTTGAGGGTTCTTTCTGCAAGATAAGTGTTAACGGTCATTAACACCTAATACCGCATAATAACGTATTTACCTCTTGGCCTGTCAGGGCGACACGTCCGCATCGTTCCCGGCGCTTGACCATGGCCAGGATCCGGGGGTTTCACCAAGACCCGCTGTTACGGGATTCTCATGGATGTAGTCGATCACCTGTCGAAATTGTTCTTCATTGCGGATGCACCTGTCCCAGGATTCCCGCATCCAGAAGGCATGGACAGGCGTGGCGATCCCGAGTGTGGCGGCTATCCTCCGCCCCTCCCGCGCAGTATACTACTTCCAGGACTTCACGATGCAAGACAGTGGCATGATGGGCTCCACCAGCACATGGACATGATTCGGCATGATGCACCAGGCGAACAATCGGTAGCGCTCACCATGGAACCTGAGCAGGGAATCCTGAACCATTCGTGCAATCTCCGGGCACCGCAACACACAGGAGCCGGCACCCGCATCGAGCCACGCTTCGATTGACTTCCGACGCTCGCGCCCGGCATCTGTTTTCGGCATGCGGGAAAGGGACGCTTCAAGACGTTGAGGTTTTTCCTGTGGAAGTCAATCGGCAAGCCGGAACGTCACCGACTGGATGGTGTGGCCGGCATCAAAATGCGGGAGGTAACCGCGAGAATACCAACCCTTGAAGCCATTCCCTGAAGGTGTTTCCATGACAACAAATGCATGGGTTGGAAAATGAGGGAGCCTCTTGCCGGGAGTGTCTTGCCGGGAGCGCCGAGCTCCAGGGAGGTATTATCCCTTTAGCCCAAGACTTCATATGAATCTGTAGCGCTCCCGGGTGCCGAGGCGTTTGAGCAGGGACTTCATACGGGTTTGGAGCTTGTCGAACCAGACGTAGACGACGGGGATGACCAGCAACGTCAGGAACATCGAGCTCGACAGGCCGCCGACGAGCGAAACGGCCAGGCCTGATTTCCATTCGGAACCGGAACTGGTGGAGAGTGCAATCGGCAGGAGTCCGAAGATCAGGGTCAGGGTTGTCATGAGGATCGGTCGGAGCCGCTCCCTTCCCGCTTCGGTGATCGCCGGGACGAGCTCCATGCCCTCCTGCCTGAAGTTGTTGATGAAGTCGACCAGGAGGATGGCGTTCTTGCCCACCAGGCCGACGAGCATGATGATGCCGAGGATCGTGAAGATGCTCAAGGACTTGCCCAGGAGCGCCAGGCCATAGAGGGCGCCGATAATGGCGAGCGGGATGGAGAACATGACCACCGCCGGCCACAGCCAGGAGTCGTAGAGCGCTACCATGATCAGGTAGACGAAGATGATCGCCACGAGGAACGAGTACAGGAGGCTCACATTCGACTCCCCCTGCCGTTTCAGGTCGGCTTCGTAGACCCTGCTTACGGTTTTCGGCAGGAGACCCTTCTTCTCCATGTTCACCAGGGCCCGTTCGACCTCCGCACCTACTTCGCCGACTGCCCGCCCGACCACCTGGGCCTTCACCCAGACGGCGCTGTTGCGGTTCCGTCGCTGCAGCAGCGAATAGCCCCGGTCCTGTTCGACCTGCGAAAACTGGCCGAGCCGCACGACCTGTCCGCCCTGGGTCCTCATCGAAAGCGCGGTGATGCCGTCGGTAGACTTCCGGTAGCGTTCGTCGAGGATCACCCGGATATCGTACTCGTTGCCACCCTCTCGGAATTTACTGATATCGTCGCCGGCGTAAGCGATGCGCATGGCCGATCCGACATCGGCCATGGTCAGGCCAAACGCGGACATCTGTTCCCGGTCCACCTCGACGCGCATCTCCGGCATGCCGGCCTGCGAGCTCAGGCGGACGTCCGCGGTGCCCCTGATGACCTTCAGGCTATCGCGCAGCGTTCCGGCGACGCGTTCCACCTGTGCCCGGTCAGGACCGCTCAGCACGACGGTCACGGGCGTTTCGTTGGCCGTGCCGAAGATGCCGATCGGGTTGATGCTGGCCCTGAGGCCGGGAACCCCGGCGAACTCCTTTCTGACCAGCTGCATGACCTGGTCGGTCGAACGGCTGCGGGACCCTTTCGGCGTGAGGCGCACGCTGATCTCGGCCACGTTGTCGGACGCCTGGCCGACCATGCCCTCGTTGGAAGCGCCGACGGTGACGAGGAGCTTTTCCACCTCCGGATACGCATGCAGGCGTCCCTCTGCCTGACGGACAAAGCGGTTGGTCTGTTCGAGGCTCGTGCCGGGTTCGAGTTCGAGGATGACCGAAAAGTCGCCCCGGTCCGATACCTCGATGAACTCCCCGCCAATCCGTCCCGAGACGACCAGTGCGAACGAGGAGAACAGCAGCAGGATCGCGGTCAGGACCACCTTCCAGGGGTTGCGGAGGCTCCAGTCGAGCAGTCGAAGGTACAGGTCACGCGCCTGCGAATACCTTTTTTCGAAGGCGATGGCAATCCTTCCGGAGAGGCGCTCGGGCGAAGGGTGCTCGATGCGGGAGAACCTCGACGCCAGGAGCGGGGTGACCGTGAAGGAAACGAAGAGGCTGACCAGGGTCGAAATCACCATGACGATCGAGAACTCGCGCATGATGTCGCCCACCAGCCCGCTGATGAGCGAGAGCGGCAGGAAGACCACCACGTCCACCATGGTGATCGACACGGCAGTGAAGCCGATCTCGTTCCTGCCGGCCAGGGCTGCATCGCGAGGCTGTTCGCCCCGTTCAAGGTGCCGGTAGATGTTCTCGAGCACCACGATCGAATCGTCGACGAGCACGCCGATCACCAGCGACAGCGCCAGCAGCGTCATCAGGTTGAGGGTGTAGCCGAAGAGGTACATGCCGATGAAGGTGGTCACCAGCGAGGTCGGGATCGAGACCATCACGATGACCGAATTCCGAAGGCTATGCAGGAACAGGAGCATGACCAGCGCCACCAGCAGGATGGCGAGGAACAGGTCGTGCTGCACGGCTGTCACGGCGTCAAGGGTGAAGGTTGAGCCGTCCTGGGCGATATCGAACTTCAGCCCCCGGTCGCGATAGGTCGACTCGAGTTGGGCAAGCTTCAGCCTGACCAGGCGGCTGACCTCGACCGTATTGGCGTCGTTCTGCTTCATCACCACGATGCCGACGGCGTTCCGGCCGTTGATCCTGGAGATGGTCGTGATCTTCCTGAAGGTATCCTGGACCTCGGCGACATCCCTGAGGTAGACGGCTCCGCCGGTGCTGCCTGCGGGCCTGACGACCAGGTCCCTCAGCTGTCCGGTCTCCGTGAACTTGCCCGCCAGCCGGACGACGAACTGCCGGTCCGGGGCCTCGACCGATCCGGTCGGGGCTTCGATGTTCGACCTCCTGACCGCATCGAGCACGTCCGTGACGGCAAGCCCGAGGCTTTCGAGGCGTTCGAGGTCGAGGTTGACCCTGATTTCACGCTCACGCCCGCCCAGGATGGCTACCTGCCCGACGCCGCCGATGTTGGCCAGGGCCGGCTTGACCTCATCCTTGAGCAGCTGGTAGAACCCGGTGTCGGAGAGGTTGGCCGTGGCGCCGAGCCGAAGCACCGGCAACTCGTCGAGGGCGAAACGGGAGACCACCGGCTCCTTGATGCCGTCGGGCAGCTTGTCCCTTCGCTCGTTGACCTTTCGCTGCACATCCTGCAGGGCCTTGTTGATGTCTGCCGAGTTGGAGAACTCGATCGAGACGACCGAAAGCCCTTCGCGGGAGGTGGAGCTGATGGACGAGATCTTCTCGATGGCCGACACCGCCTCCTCGACCTCCCTGGTCACCGACGACTCGATTTCGGAGGGTGAGGCGCCGGGGTACGCCGTGGAGACGGTGACATAGGGCGTCGTCATCCTCGGCAGGAGCTCGTACTTCAGCTGAAGGTAGCTGAAGAAGCCCAGGATGCCGAGGACCGAGAAGAGCACCACGACCAGCGTCGGGCGTTTGATGGCAAGGCCGGTGAGAGTCATCGCCCCGGCGCCCCTTCCTGCCTGACGACCGTCACCGCCGTGCCGTCACCAAGTTCGTTCTGGCCGCTGACGACTACCAGGTCGCCCTCTGCAAGTCCATCAAGGACTTCGATGCTGCCACCCGATTCGGCACCCGTCACCAGGCGGGTCAACTTCGCGATCCCCTGCCGCACGACGAACACCTCGGGGGTGCCGATGCTGCCGACGAGGGCCTGCCTCGGGATCAGCAGGGATTGTCTCGACTCCTTGCCGACGAAGGCTGCGCGTGCGAACATCCCGGAGCGGAACGGCGTCTGCTTCGGGTTGTCCATGGCAGCTTCGACCTGGTAGGTATGCTCCTTCGAGGATTTGGCGCTGACTGACGTGACCGAGGCGCTGAAGGCCTTTCCGAGCCAGACATCGGTCGTCACCAGCACCGGCATCCCCCCGGAGATCAGGGCAACCTGCTTTTCGGGAACAGAAACCATGATTTTAACCCGCGAGAGGTCAACCATGTTGGCCAGTTTCATGCCGGGTTGGACCAGGTCGCCGATCTCCACGAGCCGTGACGTGACCGTACCTTCGAATGGCGCCTTGACGGCGGTGTCTCGGACCCTGCGGCGCGCCGCCACCAGGTCCGCCTCCGCATCTTCAAGCTTGAGCCGCATTGCCTCGTAACTCGACTGGGCGACCGCGCCCTCCTGCTGCAGGTTGCGGTAGCGTTCGAAGTCCCGGTTCGCCAGTTCACGGTTCACCGTCGCCTTGCGGAGCGCGGAAGCCGCCACCTCGTCGTCGACCTTGAGTAGCACCGCACCGGCCGACTTCCTTTGGCCGACTTCGGATGAGACCGACCGGACGATGCCGGAGGTTTCGGACAGGATGTCGACGTCACGCCAAGCCTTGCTGATTCCGACGATGGCAAAGCTGTCGCGCACCGCCCCCTTGCCGACGACAGCGACGGTAACGGGTACCTTCGTCGTGAATTGCCGGTCCTGGGCAACCGGCTTGCGAGGCTGTTGCTGGAAGAACCAGAATGCAGCGGCAAAGCATAAAATCAGTGCGATAACCATCGCCGTGCGTCTACGTCCTGCAGGTAGCTTCATCTTCGTATTCGTTGGGATATCTCCGGGCCCTGACATGCAGGCCGCGTCCTTGTATGAAACAGTAACCTAAAATATCATCATGATATCACAAAGTGATGATGTCGTAAAAGAAAAAGCTGTCGATTCGAAGAGCAAAGAAAAGGATAGGCTTGGGCTAGTGCAGAATACCCCGGGAGCGCCATGCTAGAGGCTCCCGGCCAGGCGCTCCCGGCAAGAGGCGACATAAAGAAGGCGGGCAGTGCCCGCCTTCCTGACGATATTCGATGATGGGTGTCAGCAGAAGTGGCTGGCGATGGTGCAGGAGACTTCGGCAGAGGCCTTGACGTGCTCGAGGACCGAAAGGATGCCGGTGGAGTTGGTGATGTTGCCGTCGTTCACCTCGGCTTTCAGCTTCTTTTTGGCAGCTTCGTAGAGCCCCTCGATCTCCTTCATCATCTCGAGGGTTTCGGAAGCGTGCTTTGAGTTGCCGCTCACGAAGGCTTCGACGGCCTTTTTGATCATCTCGGCCGTGATGTCCCCCATCGGCTTCAGGCCGTACTCGTCCTTGTGCAGCTCCTGGATGTTGGCGAGCTGAATGTGGCCGGTCTTGTCGGCGATGTTCAGTGCGAACTGGGCAATCCGTTCCAGCTCCTTCTGGATCATGCGCGCATCGAGCACGGTCTTCTGGTCAGCTTCGCCGAGCTGCTGGAAGTTCGAGTAGGCAAGTGTCATGTACTCGACCTCGAACTTGCCCTTCTGGATGTACTGCTCGTCAAATTCGAAAGCCGATGCGGCGAGGTCGCGGTTCTTCTTGGTTGCGGCCCTGACTACCAGCATGAGGTTGTTCTCGACGTTCGATGAAAGCTTGGTGAGCTTCTGCTTCAGCGTTTCGAGCTGCTCATTCACAGGGCCTGACGGCTTGGTGGCGAGGTTGAACTTCGAAGGATCGATCTGGATGGTGAACGCCTTGGGGATTGCGCCGGATTTCGAAGAATCGCCCGTTTTCTTGCCGAACAGTGCCATAGTGTATGATGCTCGTTGCTGAGGTTGATAAGATACCTGAAAGAGCTGTTAATTTAAGCCGCGGCCGGGGTTATACCAAGCGGCCGGTAAAAAAAGGACCCGCCGGCCACGTCATAAGCCCGACGGGTTTTGTGGATGCCTTCCGGCTCTCAATCCCTCATTCCGCAGTACTCAGTTCTTGATTGACTGGACCATCTTCTCGAACGAGTCCTCTCCGTGGCGTACGATCTCCCCGGTCACCAGGTAGATCACCTCGAGGGCAATCCTTGTCGCGTGGTCGGCCATGCGCTCGATGTAGCGCGACACGCTCAGGACAGCGAGAAGCTGCGAGGTATTCGAGCTGTCCATTTTCATGGCATCGGCAACTTTCCTGAAAACGAGCCGGTGCATGGCATCAACCTGTTCATCCGACTTGCACACCTCGTCAGCCAGGTGCCTTTCCCGGTCCACGAAACCCTCGATAGACGTCCTGACCATCTGCGAAGCGACGCGCCCCATCTTTTCGAACTCGTACTGATCCATTATTATGGCACCGAGGTCCGGCATGCGTTCCGCGATATGCACAGCCAGATCGCCGATGCGCTCGAGGTCGTCGTTGATCTTGATGATGGTCACAATGGTCCTGAGGTCTCGTGCAACCGGCTGCTGAAGTGCCAGGAAGGCCAGGCATCGCTCCTCGAGGCGAACTTCGGCGAGGTTGATCTCCTCGTCCATCTCCTTGACCCTTCGTGCCGCCTGCAGGTCCTGAATCCTGACGGCCGTCAGTGCCTGGTCGAAATTGCTCAACACCGTCTCGGAAAGCATGACAAGCTCTCTGGACAACTCCCTGATAAGTTCGTGTACCGGTCTTTCCAACATTGCGGTCTAGTGGTTTCGTTAACTGAATCTTCCGGTAATGTAATCCTCGGTCATCTGGTCTTTCGGCTTGGTGAAGAGCTGTGCCGTCGGAGCATGTTCGACCAGGACACCTTCGTAAAAGAACATCGTGTAATCGGATACCCTTGATGCCTGCTGCATGTTGTGCGTCACGATCATGATCGTGTAGCTGCCCCGCAGTTCCTGGATCAGGTCCTCGATTTTGGCCGTAGCTTTCGGGTCGAGTGCAGAAGTCGGTTCATCGAGAAGCAGGATCTCCGGTTCGACAGCAAGGGTTCGGGCGACGCAAAGTCGCTGTTGCTGTCCACCGGACAGTCCGAGTGCATTCTTATCGAGGCGATCACTAACCTCATCCCATAGCGCAGCCTTTCGAAGGCTTTTCTCCACGATTCCCTCAAGCGTCTTGCGGTCGCGTATGCCGTGGAGTCGGGGTCCATAGGCGATGTTGTCGAAGATCGATTTCGGGAACGGGTTGGGCTTCTGGAATACCATGCCGATCTTCTTGCGAAGGAGGACTTCATCGGTAAACCTTCCATAGACGTCCTCCCCGTCAAACATCAGCGCGCCAGTGGTATGGCAGTTCGGGATCAGGTCATTCATGCGGTTGATTGCCCTGAGGAAAGTGCTCTTGCCGCAACCGCTCGGGCCGATGATGGCCGTCACATACTTGGAAAGGATATCCGCATTGACCTTCTTGACCGCTTCGAAATCCCCGTAGTAAATGGAAAAATTTTTTGCAGACACATGCGTTTCACCTCCGCCGGAAACCTGTTTACGTTCAGGCGGCAGGTAGATATCGCGCGCGGTGGTTTGGGTGCTGCTGGCATCCCTTTTTGTCTCTATTGCTTCAGCAGACGGTTGCATGATTGCTTACCCCTTTAATTTTTTGGAAATACGCGCCCTGAGGATAATGGCCGTCAGGTTGAGCAGAAGTACGATCGTCACCAGGGCGAGCACCATGCCGTACTGGACATGCCTGATTTCACTTGCCGCCTCATGTTCGCTGGCAAGATTGTAGATATTCCAGGAAAGAGCCGGCGTCGGCGAATTGAAGACGTCGGCGAGTCCAATAGCTGAACCGACGCTGACTGCCGCAGTAAAGATGATCGGCGCCGTCTCGCCAGCCGCCCTTCCGAGGCTGATCACGCCACCGGTCAGGATGCCCGGCAGGGCTGCCGGAAGGATCACGGTGACGATGGTGTTCCACTTCGTCGAACCGAGCCCGAGCGACGCCTCCCTGTATGTTTTTGGGACAGCCAGTATCGCCTCTTCTGCTGAACGGATGATGGTTGGCAGGATCATGATGGCAAGCGTCAGTGATCCTGCAATGACGCTTTTGGACTCAGAGACTTTCAACGTATTGATGAAAAATGCAAGGCCAAAAAGACCGAAGACAATGCTCGGCACACCGGCAAGGGTGCTGTTCGCACTCCTGAGAAGGCTGTTGAAAAAACCTTCGCGTGCATATTCCGTAAAATAGATCGCAGCGATCACGCCGAGCGGGAAGGCGAAAAGCATAGCCCCGATGGCAAGGAACATGGTACCCTGGATTTCGGGCCAAATACCACCAAAAATATGTGAATCGATCGAACTGTCGAAAATGAATCCCCAATAGATCGTCCACTTGGGCAGAAGCATCCGGTCGATGTTCGTTTCAACATAAGGGAAAAGCTTTACGAGCGACGTCCCCTGGAAGCTTTCCGCACGGCTAACCAGGTACTCCTTTGCTGCGATATCAGGATTCGAATAGTCCCATTTCTTTTCATAAAGCACCTCCCGTAACCGCTCTTGTGCCTTCTCCCATCGCGTCTGGCCATACCTGAACCTCGTTAGTTCGGGAAGTTCGTCGCCCGGCTTCGGGCCGAGCAGGGACTTGACCGCATCCTTGACCTGATTGTATTTATCACGGTACTCAGCCTGCTTTACCTCATCCATCTGATTCAGTTCGGCCTCAAAGGTCGACATCATGTCATAGGCTGTTTTCCGTGTAGCAGCAGCCTCGGAAATCTCGCGCTGCAAGGCATCACGGTCACCACGGTGAAACTCGTTGTACTGCATCCTGCGGTGTTCGATGGTACCCTTGAACACATTGGCGGATATGCCGTTGGTCAGGATCGGCACGAGCACCACCAGCAACATCATACCCATGATCACGATGGAACCGATACCGAGTGCGGTAAACGATTGATCAAGCAGTTTTCTGGTTCCGAGATTCATACTGACAGGTTTCGTTGGGAGAGATAGTGGCGAATATCACCGGCAGTTCACTGACCGGAAAGGATCTTGCGCTGGCGGACCACAATCCGTTCACTGATGAAGTTGCTGATAAAGCTGATGACCAGCAACAGCAGGCCCATGGCGAACAGCACATGGAATCGCGCAGAACCGGTAACCTGGTCGGCCTCGCCCATGTCGCCGGCGATGGTAGCCGTAAGGGTACGAACCGACTCGAGGTAATTGAACCAGGGGTCCGGGATATGTGAAGCGTTGCCGGATGCCATCCACACCACCATCGTCTCGCCCAGCGAGCGCATGATGCCGAGTATGACGGCAGCAAGGATGCCACTGCTGGCAGCAGGCAGAATGATCTTGATGATGGTTTCGGCCCTGGTGGCCCCAAGGGCGTAGCTCCCTTCACGCAGATCCCGTCCGACTGCCTGCAGGGCATCCTCGGAGACGCTGACGATGGTCGGGAGCGCCATGAAACTCAGGATGATCGAAACGTTCAGGGCGTTGGTGCCGGTCATGATCTCTATCTTCTGCAGATTGTTGCCGACAAAGAAAAGGAGGATGAGCGCGATAAGGCCAAAAAATGAAACATACATGCGCTGGGCGATTTTACGATGCTTGTCGTCCTGGATTGACATGGAAACCAGTTCCGACAGGACAATGACGGCGAGCAGCAGGAAGGGTGAAGCGATTATCCACCACGTCCACATAAGGATGGGCCCACCGTAGTTCTGGAGCAGCGGCGCAAGGATGACGAGGGCAAAAAAACCGAATGCGACCGATGGAATCGCGGCAAGCATTTCGATGACCGGCTTGACATACTGCCGGACCGAGAAAGGAATTACGTCGGAAAGGCAGATCGCTGCAGCTATGCCCATCGGCACAGCGATAAGCGCCGATCCTGCAGTCACCATGAGGCTTCCATAGATGATAGCCCAAGCGCCGAACCTGGGCGGATCGTCTGCCGGATACCAGTCACTGCTGGTGAAAAACTCCCTGAAACCGCGAATCTCGAAAAATGGCACGGCATCGCGTGCCACGAAGAAGAAAATGAAGATGACGATGATGGCTACAGTCGCAGCAACCAAAAACAACGCCGATTCCCCGATTTTCCTGGTGATTTGTTGGATTTTGCGCTTCTTTGCGGTGACGACAAAAGCAGATGACCTGCCGGTTGCCACGGAATCTTCACCATTCATATCAGTGCTGTTTTAGCCGGCCCGTTTGGCTCGGATAGCGGTTACTGCTTCTTTATCGACGAGACAAATCTATGCTCTTTGGCAATGGAAAACAACGACCACTGTGTTACAAATATGGAAACTAATACTGGCGACCGAAAACGGCATGAAAAAGTACGCTGCGGATATGGAGGCGAGCATGCGGCCGAATTTTTGATTTTCGGCCGCATGGACTTACGGACTGGTTGATTCAGTACTTGTTGACAAAGCCGAGTTCAGTGATGATCCGCTTCCCTTCAGCGGTTTTCGGCAATTCGACAAACTGCTTCACGGATCCCGTCGGCTGGCCGTTAGTCACAAAAAACAAAGGCCTTGAAAGCGGATATGTCCCGTTCTTGACCGTCACCGGGTTCGGCATGACGCCATTGACCGCGATTTTCTTGACCGAAGCATCCGTGAAACCGAGTCCGAGGAACCCGATCGCTCCCCTGGTCAGGGAGACCCTGTTCTTGACGGCGCCATTGCTTGCCTGGGTTTCAGCGTTTTTCGTCACCGGAACCTCCTTTCCGACGACCAGTTCCTTGAAACTCTCCTGCGTCCCGCTGTTCGACTCTCGCTGAATCACGACAATCGGGGCGTTCGGGCCGCCGACCTGACGCCAGTTGCTGATCTTGCCCTTGTAAATATCGGCGATTTGAGCCGTCGTCAGCGAACGCACCGGGTTCGAGGGGTGCACGACGATGGCCAGGCCATCAAGGGCGGCGACATTGTTTACCGGGTTGACGCCTTTCGACTTTGCAGCGACGAGTTCCTGGGGCTTCATCGACCGCGACATGCTCGCGATGTCGCAGGTCTTGTTGATCAGGCTCTTGGCCCCATTGCCCGAACCAGATTCACTGACGGTTATCGCCACGTTGTACTTCTTGGTGAAATAGGCGGCGAACGACTTCGCCAGTGGCCCGACCGTCGTCGAACCGTCGATCACGATATTGTTTTTCGCCTCTGCCTGACCAAACGCCACAAGCACGCCGAATCCGATAACCGCAATAGTTTTACCCAATCTTCCCATCATAGCCCTCTCCTGGTTTGTTTAAATAGTCGGCTCATGAAGTTAAGAATGAGCCTGTGATTTAAAAAACCGCCTGCGGGGACAAAAAAAAAGCCTGCGGGAACAACCCCGCAGGCCTGAAAAACCGATGAGGGAAAATCAGTGGTAGTTCACGAAACCGATCTCGCTGATGATGCGCTTGCCTTCAGCAGTCTTCGACAGGTCGATGAACTGCTTGACGACGCCGGTCGGCTGTCCGTTGGTGTACATGAACAGCGGGCGGTGCAGCGGGTAGGTGCCGTTCTTGACCGTGCGGACATCCGGGTCGACGCCGTCGACCAGCAGGGCCTTGACCGAATTGTCAACAAATCCGAGGCCGATGAAACCAATCGCGTTCGGGGTCGAAGCGACACGGCTCTTGATGGCGCCGTTGCTGGCCTGGGTCTCGGTACGCTGGGAAATCGGGTTGTCCTTGCCCATGACGAGCTCCTTGAACGAATCCTGGGTACCGCTGTTCGACTCACGCTGGATCATGACGATCGGTGCGTTCGGGCCGCCGACCTGGCTCCAGTTGGTGAAACGACCCATGTAGATACTGCGGATCTGTGCCTTGGAGAGGTTGTTGACGCGGTTCGACGGGTGGACGGCCATGGCCAGGCCGTCGAGGGCGACCACGTTCTCGACCGGGTTGACACCCTTGCCTTTGGCGGCTGCAATCTCGTTGTCCTTCATCGGGCGGGACATGTTGGCGATGTCGCAGGTCTTGTTGATAAGGCTCTTGGCGCCGTTGCCGGAGCCGGACTCGCTGACGGTCACCTGGACGCCGGTGGTCTTGGTGAAATGAGAGGCGAACGCCTTGGCGATCGGGCCGACCGTGGTCGAACCGTCCATCACGATCTTGTTGCCGGCAGCCATGGCATCGGCGGAAGCGACGAGGCCGAACACCGCGGCGGAGTAAACGATTTTCTTGAAGAGTTTCATGATTGTTTTATCAGGTTGTTGTTTAAAGGAAAAATCAGATGTTCCCGTGTGGAATAAAAGGATCGCCCGGCACACACACCGGGCGACCCGGCAGCAACAGTAATGGGCATCACACACACCCACCTAACGAAGAAAGAACAACACACACAAAGGACATTACATTCATCAGAACTTCACGACCATGTCAGCCTGAAGCGTATGCAGGCGCGGGTTACCTGCTTCAAGCGAATGGATCTGGTAGTAATTGTAGTACTTGGCACCAACCGTCATGTTCTGGACGAGGTGGTAGGTGGCGCCGACTTCCCAGCCCTGGGTGCCGGTATTGTAGCTGCCGACCTTCCTGTCGGAGTCAGTGAAGAACGGAAACACCGAATCCTTCTCGATCCTGTTGTAGTTGAAGTCGAGCGCCCATTGGCCAGGCTGCTTCGCGTTGCCGATGCTCAGGCCTGCAAGCCAGGCATTCTTCTCGTTCTTGACAGCATTTTCACCGGTATTGTGGGCATACTGGCCACGGAGCTGCCAGGGAAGCGTCTCGGTGAGGTCACCACCAACGGTTCCGAACAACTCGACAATGTTACGGTCGTCAACCATGACATTCTTCGTTTCTGCTTTTGCATCAACAGCACCGATATGCTTGATGTTCCTGAAGTTGTGGTCGGAAACTCCGAGCATGTAGCTCATATCGTTGAATTCGCCCTTGTAGGCAAGCTGGACGACCGTCATGAACGGATCGTTCTCCTTTGCCGGATCGTTAATTTTTGTGGCTGTGTCGTAAGAGGTACTAACCTGGTCAAGGAAGTAGTAGCCTGCGATAAATACCAATCCGTCCTTCTCCTTGCCGTCTGCAGCCTTGCCGTACTGCATGGTTGCGCCTTCGAAGGTAAGGTCACCGTCATACAGCATGTCGTCGACCCGGACGAGGGTTTTGGCGACATCACGCTTGCCGAGGATCACGTTCACCTGGCCGTCGAATCCATAGTTCATCGGGTGGTAGTCGATGTAGGCCTCGTTCAACCAGATGGACTTTCCGTTGAACAGCGTGCTGTAGCTCTGGTTCCTGGATACCGAACTCTCATAGTTTGTCTTGTCACCCGTGGAAATCGAAACACCAGCGGAGAGCTCCTCGTTGATCCAGGCATTAACGCCGAAACGGACCCTTGTACGCCAGCGGTCGTTGGAGTAATCAACATTTGCTCCATCATACTTGTTCTGGTGCGACTCATACCTGAACCTGACGTCGCCGGTCGGGGTCAGTTCCACGGCTTCCGCGGAGTTGAAACCCATCGCTGCGGCGAGAGCGAGAAAGAAGAGGGTTTTTTTCATGATAAATAAAGTTGTCTTGGTGTTGTTTGTGTTGTGTGTCATCAAAACCCATGAACACGGTGGCCTTTACGGGGCCATCCTTTGGTCGGGATAAATCTACGCCGCGAAGTATTGCGGAATCATTACGGGTTTGTGAAGAAATCGCAAACTGTGCGAGCATCCTGAAATCGAGCTACGGCGAATCCGAATCACTCAATACATCCCGAAACGCTCAACCTTTTCCCAAACGGCGTCCGGATCCCTTCCAGCAGCTCCTGGTAGATGCGGCTGCGGCTGTCCTTAATCCGGTTGTAGAGCTTAAGGATGTCGAGTGTCAGGATGATCCTCGTCGAACTGCAGTTGAGTTCGCCGAAAAGGTGGCGGCCAATCACCTCAAACCCGAGGATCCTGGTATGAAAATTCAAGGGCGAATGCGCCTTGCCCTCGAACACGTCGGTAATGAAATGGGTGTAGCCGCGTTCGACGACCTCGGCCGTGGCGGACCGCATGAGGCGGAGTGCCACGAGGTACTGCCTGCGGTACTCCGGCAGGATCATGAACCTCCCGATCTCGGCATAGTGTCCTGAAGACTGCACCTTTTCGATATCGACACCCGGTTCAAAACTGACCTCGAAGGCTTTGGGAAGATTGAACGAAGGATCGTACAACAGGCGCATCACCCCAGCCGGCTTACCGCCTACCCTTGCGATGAACCACGAACATCTTTCGGTCGCACCCGCTTTTTCAGGGAGTTGCTCCTGGGCACCTTCGATCCACTGCTTCTCCCTGACGAACACCGCCTCGATCACCGACATGGCATCGGAGCGGTCGGTCGTCGTGATGACTTTCGAAACAGCTATGCTGGACATGTTGCCTCCGGGGTATGATTGGTTGATGCTTCTTTATTCAGCTTTTGCTCTAGATGAGGATATTCCTTGCCGCACAAGACACTGACAGCGAGCATCACCTCTCCTGCCGCAACGGCAGCCAATCGGGCCGCTTCCGTCCGGCATCCCTCGTCGATGTTTTTCCTGTATGCCGCTGACAGCTGGCCGAAACGGAGCGGCTGGCCAAACGTCACCGTCATCCTGCCGGCATAAGGCGGCCGCCCGAGGCGCCCCGATGCAGGGAACCGGATTCCGACCGGAATGACTGGGGCGCTGGACCTTAATGCGAGATGGCCCACCCCCGGCTTTGCCCTCAGCATGACTTTGGGATCGTGGTTCATTGTCCCTTCCGGAAAGATTCCTATGCTCCCTCCCTGGCAGAGACGCAAAAGGCACTTCTTGACGACATCCTGTCGTACCCGGATCCGGCGTCGTTCCAGGAACGCCAGACGCGAAGGCTTGTTGTGGACGAACACCGGGTCGGTCTGACGCATGAACCAACCAACAATGGGCAGATGGCCGTACATCCAGTCGATGACGAAACTCACGTTCTGCCCGCCAAGCAGGAAGATGATAAGGACAGGGACGAACAGTGATTCGAACGCGTTGTTGTGGTTCAGCACGAAGATGCAGGGCGAACCTGAAGCATCGCGAAGGTGCTCTTCACCTTCTACCTCGGCAAGTGCGATGTTGGGCAGCATCAGCAGCCTGATCAGCAACGCCTTGCCTTTCGATAGCAAGGGCAACGGCGTCCGGAACAACCGGGTCATACGCATGAATGAGAATTGAAATCGTGATTTCGCCGATGGTGCTACAAGTCACCATGGATAAGGTAGGTCCGGGAGTGTTGGGCTTCTGTTGAGGCCTGGCAACGATTCTGTGAAAACTGTCGAATGCACCTCCGGAGTCAGGAAAAAGGGACTGAAAGGACGACTTGCCTTTCAATCCCTTTCTTTGCCAGATGATACGGTCACGGCAGGAGGACGGCGCAAGAAACGACGGTCGTCCACAAACCCGACTCCCCTTCCGCAGACTCGGTGATATTGAACGATTTGATGATTTTGCCGCTCATCTTGTAGATTCCTTCACGCTCGTCCCAATCCTTGTTCGAGTCGAACTCGATGCCAAGGGTGGTGGCCAGCATGGTGGCGGCGAGGTCTTCGGCGTATTCGCCGGAATGCTCCGCGGTTTCTCCATGGGGATGGTGCTCGGAGAGATAACCGTATTGCGATTCATCGGCCGGGATTGCAACGCCGACCGATGCGGAAACAAGGCGGTTGTTCTCGTTAGTCGAGTTGCGGGCAAGCACGGCGAAGGTTATCTGGCCGGGAGAGAGCATTTTTAGGCCCTGTTCTATATCGATGCGCTCACAATAGGGCGGGAGGATACTCGAGACCGTCACGATGTTGCACTGCTCGATTTTCGCGTCCCGAAGCGCCAGCTCGAAGGATTCGAGGTACTCCTTATGCCTGCCGGTGCCTTTGGTGAAAAACACTTTGGTGGGTACGAACGACATGAAGATGAACTTCCTATATATGGTTATGGTTACTTTTTTTACGTCAGGCGGAGGATCAGTTTTTCCTGAATCCGGTCATCGGCATCATTTGCCCGATGTCGACAGGCTCGCTGGTGAACAGCTCAAAGAATGCCATCATCGAGCTTTTCGAGATACCCGAAGCATGGGCTGCGACCCGCTCAAGATGCCACGACAAGCTCCTTGAAGCCAGCATCTCTCCCGGGGAATACATGGATGCCTGGAGCAAAGCCTTGGCGTTGTCATGCAGCTGCCGGTGCATGTCGTCGAGTTCGCATTCGATCGTGATGACGTCGTCGAATGCCTTCGGATCGCTCATGATAAAGGCGTCAAGCGACCTGATAGCCAACAGGACCGTAAGGTTTCCGATGGTGTTGAATCCGAACGATTCGAACAGTTCAGGACCGATGCCGGTCCGCAGTTCGACGATATGCCTGGCCAGGTCGCCGACCTGCTCGAGTTCCCTTGAGGCCTTCATGATGGAGCAGACCTTCAGCAGGTCGTCCGTTATTGAATCTATCAAAGCGACGAGCTTCAGGCATCGCTGGTTCAGCTCAAGGAACTTCATGGAGGTTCCTTGCCATTTGTCGCCGATCCCTGAGGTATGCGTTGACATTCCGCTTCCGGCATCCTTCATGGTGCATTCAAGGCAATCAACCACCTCATCGGCGATATCGCCCAGAAGATTGTAACATTGTTCAATCTGCTCCCGGACAATCCGTTGTTCTGACATCTCTTTTTACGATTTGTTTTTGGCGTCGGGTCGAAAGATAGGCAGGCGGCTCCTGATCCTATGTTACAGTCATGTAAACATTCGGATCAGAAAAAAGCATGGCCAACCGAAGCCTCCCCGGAAGCTCTCAGGCGAGATAGAGGTAAGGCCTCCAGGAATCAACCACCGGTAGGTAATGTTTTCAGAGACCGTGTGGATGGTGCGCGACCGCCACGGCCTTGCCGCCGAAAACGAGAAGCTCGGCATTTTTTGCGTCGTAGACGCTCAGCGGTTCGTAACTCGCATTAAGGACAAGGACTTTAGATTTCCGTAACGGCATATCATGCTTTGATTACCGTATAATACTCCGGAAGCCGTGAACAGCCTCTTTTGGTTTGTGAAATCCGGGTTACTTTTGTTTTTTCGTTAACCGCATCATCACGGCAATCAAGAAGACCAGACTCACTCATGGCAGACAATAACTGGACCGATACGCAACGCTTCGACAGCAAGGCTTCCCAATGGGACGCCAACGCCGTGCGTGCAGCCCTCGCCGACGCCGTTGCCAGGGCCATCATCGCGCACCTGCCGGTGAGCCGGCCGGAAAATGCCCTTGAATTCGGATGCGGCACCGGACTGGTGAGCCTCAGGGTCGCCCCCCGTTGCGGCAGGCTGACCGCAGTAGACAGCTCCGAAGGGATGCTCGGGATGCTGAACGAAAAGATCACCGCCGAAAACGTCCCGAACGTCGAGACACGGCTGCTCGACCTCTCCCTGGCCGGGGCGGCCTCGAACCTTGGCGGCTCCTTCGACTTTGTCTTCAGCAGCATGACGCTGCACCATATCCCCGATACCGCAGCATTCCTCGGGCTGCTGTATTCACACATGTCTGCAGGGGGCACCCTGGCCATCGCCGACCTCGATGCCGAGGACGGGCTGTTCCACGACGACGCCACGGAAAACGTCCATCACGGTTTCGACCGCCAGGCGCTGCAAGCACTGCTGGAACAGGCCGGATTCGGCAGTGTCTCCTTCCTTACCGCCCACCTCATTGAGAAGAAGAACCGCGAAGGGCAAATCGCCTCCTACCCGGTATTCCTCGCCACAGCCGTCAAACCCCATATCTGAACCACCATGAGCCATCAACATCCGGGCCCGTTCAAAGCCGTGCTCTTCGACCTCGACGGCACCCTGCTCGATACCATCGAAGACATCGCCTTCAGCCTGAACAGCGTCCTCGCCCGCCACGGTTACCCGACCCACACCGTCGACCAATGCCGGATCATGGTCGGCTACGGCATGCAGGACCTGGTCAGGAGCGCCTTGCCCGCCGATGTGCGCGACGGAACGACGTTCCTGAGGATGCAGGAGGAGATGAGGCAGGCCTACGCCGAATACTGGAAGCTGAAATCAAGGCCCTTTGACGGCATCGGCCTGCTGCTCGACGCCATCGATTCCCTGAAACTCAAAAAGGCCATCCTCTCGAACAAGCCCGATGCCTTCACCAAGCTTTGCGCTGAGCACCTGCTCGAGCCATGGCGCTTCGACGTGGTCATGGGCCATCACGAAGGCATCGCCCACAAGCCGGACCCGCAGGGCGCGCTGATGATCGCGGAAACGCTCGGCGTTGAGCCCTCGTCGATCCTCTACGTCGGCGACAGCGGCATCGACATGCAGACCGCCGTTTCGGCAGGGATGTATCCGGCCGGGGCGGTATGGGGCTACCGCGACGCTGCAGAGCTTCGCGCCGACGGAGCAAGCTTCCTGGCGGAAAATCCTGTCGACCTGATTGGACTTCTGAACGCGGCCAGCCCTCATCACCACTCCTGAACGCTCTGCCAGGCGAGATTTAACACAGCCGTAACACACACACATCTTCGGATTACCTAAGTTTTGATTTTGAAATTTGAACACGGCCAGCCATGCTGATTTGACTCGCAGCATGGTTACCGCCGGATTTCATGCAAACGTAGTGTTCGGTTATGGCTTGCACCCCTTCGAAACAGGAGCCTTCCGATAAGCCGGACGGGCGGATTGCCCGCAGGGCCAGGGCTCTGTGGGGAATGATTTCGTTGCTCTCACTGCTCCTGCTCGCAACGACAGCGGAAGGCAAGAACGCGCCCCGATATATCTTCCTTTTCATCGGAGACGGCATGGGCCCTGCCCAGGTCGAACTTGCGAGCCGGCTCCTGCCTGAAGGCGCCAGTCTTGCGATGACCTCGTTTCCCGTCACCGGAATGGCCATAACCAATTCAGCCAACCGGCTCATTACTGACTCGGGTGCAGCCGGAACCGCCCTTGCGACAGGCTTCAAGACAGACAATGGCATGATCTCCCTGGCATCAAACGGGCTCGATACCCTGAAAACGATCGCGGAGATGGCCAGGGACAGGGGCATGCGTACCGGTATCGTTACGAGCGTCGGAATCGACAACGCCACCCCGGCATGTTTTTACGCCCACAACCGCAACCGGGACAACTATTACGACATCGCCCTGCAGATGGCGACCAGCAGGTTCGATTATTTCGGCGGTGGCTACGCCGAGGGTGATTTACCCGCAAAACGGGCAAAAACCGCCACGTTCAGGGGGAGCATCCCTGAAATAATGGAGCGTTCCGGATACAGGATCGCCAGGAACCTGACAGAACTCGCCTCGATCCCGCCTGGCAAACGCTGCTGGGCCTACGCCCCATATGACAGCAAGGCGGCCCTACTGTTCGACATGGATCGGAAGCCAGGTGAAGTTGACCTGGCGGCTTTCACCAGGGAGGGCATCAGGCTGCTCGACAACCAGGGAGGGTTATTCATGATGGTCGAGGGCGGAAAGATCGATTGGGCCTGTCATGCCAACGATGCCGCCGCCGCAGCCCGCGACGTGCAGGCATTCGATGCGGCCATCCGGGAAGCCCTGGTTTTCTACCGGAGGCACCCTGCCGAAACCCTTATCGTCGTAACGGCCGACCATGAATGCGGCGGCTTTTCGCTCGGCAACCTCCTGAATGCCTACACCACCATAAGGCCGGAGCTCCTGAAGCAGCAGCGGGTCTCATCGCAAAAGCTTTCCGAAAAAGTATCCGAATGGAAGCGCGCCGGGAACGTCAGCCACGCCATGGCGCTCGACAGCATCCGCGTATGGTTCGGCCTTTCGGTGAATGCGGCAGACACCTTGATGGCACTGTCACCGGCCAACCTCGAAACCCTCCGCCTCCGTTATGCCGAGGGCAAGCCGGCGTCGTTTGCCGACGCGGTGACCCGAATCCTCGATGAACGTGCGGGAATCGGATGGGCCAGCAATGTACACACGATGACGCCGGTGCAGGTATTCGCCATGGGCGCAGGCTCCGGTGTTTTCAGCGGCATGTACGACAACACCCTGATCGCGAGGAAAATCATGCAACTGACCCGGTTCGACAGGGCCGTGCCGCCCACCAGGAAAGCATCACGACAGGATGGAAACGTAACCAGCAATAACATCAGGACATGGAAACACCTCCCCCGGAAGGACAGGCTACTGAAGAAGTAGTCCTTGTTGCAACAGAATCCAACGGCCTGGATCAAGGACGCGACCTCTCCGACCCTTCCCTGTTCGTCAACCGCGAACTAAGTTGGCTGCACTTCAACCAGCGGGTGCTTGAAGAGGCTGTCGTGGCAGCGCAGCATCCCCTTCTGGATCGTGCGAAGTTCATCTCCATCTTCAGCTCGAACCTCGACGAATTCTTCATGATACGGGTGGCCGGTATCGAACACCAGGTCGAGGCCGGCCTCCAGAAACGGACCATCGACGGCTACACCCCTGCTGCACAGCTAGAAAGCATCAGGTCAGTCGTGCTGCGGCAACTGCGGCAGAGGAACGACTCCCTCTACGGGGATATCTTGCCGCAACTAAAGGAAGCCGGCATTGAACTGGTCCATTTTTGCGACCTTGGCAAAAATTGCCAAGAGGCATTGAACGGATATTTTCGGAGCGAAATCTTTCCGGTCCTGACACCACTGGCATTTGATACCGGCCACCCGTTCCCCTTCATTTCGAACCTTTCACTGAACCTTGCGGTCGAACTGGAAGACGAAAACACGGCCACCATGAAATTCGCCAGGGTGAAGGTCCCCGACATCCTGCCCAGGCTGGTCCGGCTCGACAGGATCCCGGGAACGCAAGGCGAAACGGAATCGATACGCTACCTCTGGATTGAAGACCTGATCATGAACAACCTGGACCAGCTCTTCCCGCGCATGAAGGTCGTCCAGGCACACCACTTCAGGATCATCCGTGATGCCGATATCGAAATCGAGGAGGACGAAGCTGGCGACCTCCTCAAAACCATCGAAAAAGGGGTTCGTTCGAGACGCTACGGGCAGGTCGTCAGGCTTGACGTCGGCCCGGAGATGCCGCCCTTCGTCAGGAACCTCCTGATGCATAACCTTGAAATCGAGGAGCGCAACATCTATGTCATCGACGGTGCGCTCGGACTGGGAAGCCTGATCGAACTGCTCGGCACGGAACGCCCTGACCTGAAGGACGAGCCTTATGTTCCGGCAAATCCTTTCAGCAAGGAATTCGAATACGATATGTTCTCTGCCATCAGGGAAAAGGACCGCCTTCTCTACCATCCGTACGACTCTTTCCAGCCGGTTGTCGATTTCATCACCAGGGCCTCGGTTGACCCTGATGTCCTGTCCATTAAACAGACACTCTACAGGGTGGGGAGCAATTCGCCCATCGTCAGGGCGCTGATGAATGCGGCGGAACTCGGCAAGCAGGTCGCCGTGCTCGTCGAGCTCAAGGCACGGTTCGACGAAGAGAACAATATCATCTGGGCAAAGGCGCTCGAAGATGTCGGTGCTCACGTGGTTTACGGCCTCCCGGGCCTGAAAACCCATGCAAAGCTCACCATGGTCGTCAGGCGCGAACATCAGCGGCTGAAACGATACCTGCATCTCGGGACCGGCAATTACAATCCGTCGACCGGAAAGCTTTACACCGACTACAGCCTCTTTACCAGCAACGAAAGCATTGCCGACGAGGTCTCCGAGCTGTTCAACTCCCTGACAGGCTATTCGAAGCATACCGCTTACGACAGCCTTCTGGTATCACCGTTCAACACCAGGGACAGGCTCATCAACATGATCGAACGAGAGGTGGCCTTAAAAAAGAAAGGCCATCCCGGGCGAATCATCATGAAGATGAACTCGCTGGTCGACCCCAAGACCATCAAGGCACTCTACCGGGCTTCATGCGAGGGAGTCGTCATCGATCTGGTTGTTCGTGGAATCTGCTGCCTGAAGCCTGGCATCCCGGGAGTCAGCGAAAACATAACGGTCGTCAGCATCATCGGGCGCTACCTCGAGCATAGCCGGGCCTACTATTTCTCGAACGGCGGCAAGCCGCAGCTCTATCTTGGCAGCGCGGACATCATGCAAAGGAACCTCGACGACCGGGTTGAAACCCTGTTCCCGGTATTCGACAGTTCACTGGTGCGGAGGGTCCGTGCCAACATAGAGCTCCAGCTCAAGGACAACGTGAAGTCATGGCGGTTCGAACCCGACGGGACCTCATCGAAAATCAACAACGACGCCCCGAAAATCAACAGTCAGGAACGACTGATGCGAAAAGGTTCTCACCGGAAGGGCACGGAAGGTATCAAACGGGGGTAACGTCACGCCCTTGTCAAAATTTGGTGAACAATGTGTCACGCACAGGGATCGACTGATGCGGCAGGCTATCTTGCAATAACGCGCCCTTTCATGCCAGCCTTGGGGCGCTCACGGCGAATTGGCTGTCCTCCTCTTGGAGACGGCAATACACGATCGATCAACAGCAAATTACCGCAAAGATGCCAACATTCAGGGATGTAATGGGACTACACGATGGGACCGGGGATATCGATTGCTCGAACATGGGGCTGACCTCTCTGGAAGGGTGCCCCGAAATAGTTGAGGGAGCGTTCAACTGCTCCGGCAACCACCTCACCTCGCTTGAAGGCGGGCCGGCTATAACTGGGAGCTTCGACTGTTCCCGGAACCTGCTTGCCTCACTCGATGGTGCCCCGATAAAAGTAACGGGCGACTTCAATTGTGCCGGGAACCGCCTGACTTGCCTGGTATGGGCGCCCAGAAAAGCGAAAGGCTCATTCAACTGCTCCGACAACCTCCTGCTCTCGCTCAGGGGAGGGCCAAAGAAGGTCCGCGGCACGTTTGACTGCTCCGGGAACATCCTGGTCACGCTTGAAGGTTCTCCAATCGAAACCGGTTCTTTCGATTGCTCCGGCAATCGACTCACCTCACTGGACGGGGCTCCTGACGAAGTCCATCGCGACTTCGACTGCTCTGCCAACCTGATCACGTCACTTGCCGGAACACCGGATTTCGTACACGGGAATTTTTGCTGTGCAAACAACCTCCTCGATACGCTCAGGCATGGGCCGGTCGAGGTGTCAGGGAGATACGACTGTTCGGATAACCATATTTCGACACTCAGGCATGCGCCGAAACATGTCGGCGGCATGTTCGACTGCTCCGGAAACACGATGCTGGCATCCAGGATAATAGCAACATCCGGCAACCTCCAGAAAGCCGTCTGATGCATCGAAGTATCGACACATTATACTTCAGAGTCATGGAGCCCGACTCGCCGGCAGTTCCGAACAAGGATAACCTGCCTGACGAATGGAAGCTCGAGATGACCGCTTCCCGAACGGAGCGGCAGACTTTTTACGATACCTTCGAAAACCAGGCCTGGCAAAAAGGCCTGCTCGTCGTCAGGAAAAAAGGCAGCATTGAAGTAACGAGCCTCGAAACCGGGAAAGTCATTGCCGATATGCCCTTTTCGAAGACCCCGTCAACCTTCTTCCCGACAACACTGGACGATGACAAGGTTAAAGATCTGCTTCTGGAATGCGGTGGACTCCGTGCATTCACGAAAAACTTTTCGATCGATGTGGACATCTCGTCATGGAAGGTCCTGGACGACAACAGGAAGACAATAGCAATCATCAACAGCGAATCGTTGCAGCTTGCCGATGGGAGTTCCAGAGATCCGTTCGTCCGGTTCTTTTCCCTCAGTCCGCTCAAAGGCTACCACAGGGAGCTTGCGCGAATGCTCAGGACACTCCCGGAGCCGCTCGACGCCTACCGCCTCACCGGGTTCAGGGAGCGCTTCATGCAGATCTTCGAGGCTACCGGGCATCCGCTTGGGGAATACTCAGCGAAACTGAGGCTGCAACTCGACCCTGAAGCCACGATCCACGAGAACATACGGCGTCTCCTTCAGTTTACCTCCTCGGTCATGCTCGCCAACGAAACGGGCATACGCAAGGACATCGACACCGAATTCCTCCACGATTACCGGGTGGCTACACGACGGGCGCGTTCGATCCTCAGGCAGGTCAAGGGTGTTTTTGAGCCTCACCGCACCGCATGGGCCCTCCAGGGTCTTCGCGAGCTTGGCAAGCGAAGCAACCGACTGAGGGATTGCGACGTCTACCTCCTTCGACAAGCAGAGTACCTGGATATCCTTCCCTCCGAGCTCAGGCCCGGCCTGAAGCGATTCTTCAGCACCCTTGCCAATGAACGCCGAGAGCAGCACCGCAGGTTTTGCGAGTACCTGGCCAGCAACGAGTACCGTAACTTCATGCAAGAGTGGGCGGGGTTCATTTCCTGTGAGCAGTTGCCCGATCAGGAGACCGCCCCTGAATCAGCAGTTCCGACCAGGATCGTCGCCGGCAAAGCGGTCAGGAGGGCATGGAAAAAAGTGATCGTCCATGGCCGGCGGATCGGTTGCAAGGAGAACAGCGCTGAGCTCCACGAACTTCGGATCGACTGCAAACGACTGAGGTACATCCTTGAATTCTTCTCGTCGCTTTTCCCGGACAAAACCGGGGCGCGCCTCATCGGCCACCTTAAGGAACTCCAGGAGAACCTCGGGGACTTCGTTGACGTCTCCGTACAACTGACGTTCATGCTTGAACGGATCGAACTCCTCGCCACCCGACAGGACGAAATCCTCCAGGCTGCCTCCATTGGCGGACTTTCCGTAGCACTTTACCAGCGACAGGAGGAGGCCCGGAAACAATTTGCCGAATCCTTCGCCAGGTTCGATGATGAACAGACACGTGAACTGTTCGACGAAATACTCACCACCCTGCAATAGACCGGGCAGTACATGAAAACCATAGCGCTTTACAGCATCAAGGGCGGCGTCGGCAAAACGGCCGCAGCGGTCAACCTCTCCTACCTCGCATCACTCGATGCCTCACCGACGCTGATCTGCGATCTCGATCCACAGGGCGCAAGCTCCTACTATTTCAGGATTACGGCTTCGGGCAAGTATAACAGCGACAAATTCCTGAAAGGCTCCAAAAAGATCTACCGGCACATCAAGGCTACCGACTATGAGAACCTTGACCTCCTTCCTTCGGACATCTCCTACAGGAACCTGGACATCGAGCTTTCAGAAGAAAAAAACCCGAAGAAAAAACTCAGGAAGAACATTGCCGACCTCAGCGAAGAGTACTCGTACCTCTTCTTCGACTGCCCACCGAACCTGACCCTGTTGTCCGAAAGCGTCTTTGCCGCTTCGGATATCGTCCTGGTCCCGATGATCCCGACGACCCTCTCGGTCAGGACATTCAACCAGCTGGTCGAATTTTTTGAAGATAACCATCTTGATACTTCGAAAATCCGCGCATTCTTCTCCATGGAGGAGAAACGCAAAACCATGCACCGTGAAATCATCGAACAGTTGAGGAGCGTGCCCGGCGTGCTCTCAGGCTCCATTCCATACAATTCCGAAATCGAAAAAATGGGTATCCACCGTGCCCCGGTCATTGCCGGCAAGCCTGGTTCGGTGGCATCCATGGCCTATCGTCGGCTCTGGGATGAACTCCGTGCTGAAATCGAAAGCAAGTGACCCCCGTCGTTCGTATCCAAAATCATCCGGTAAGCCTTGTAATCCGGTACCAGCCGGTCATACTTACCCTCCATCAGCAGCGATGAGATCATAGCTGATCCCGCTTTTTGTCGTCGTGGGCCACAAGGGCGAGATTTCAGGTGAATGTCGGGCAGCCCGCCGGCTCATTCCGGAGGCTATCCTGTTCATATGCCTGTTTGTTGTTTGCCAGCAACCTGATGCGCGAAAACACGTAATCGAGCCTGTCTTCATTGAGGACCACCCGCGAATATCCGGTCGAACCGAGTTCCTCCACTGGCCGCCCCTCATGCCATACCGACGCACCTCCCGTGCCGTTATGCCAGTAGACCAGCTTGATCTTGCCGTCCTCGATTTCGATGGCGGTGATCCCCCGCTTGCCGATGGCGCATCCGGAATTGAAAATACTCGGAATCGTGATGCTCCCGTAGCGACCGCTCCTGAGGCTTTTGCTGAATCCTTTCCGGTAGCATTCGTTGAGCTCAATCTTCAGTTGGCCAATCTCCTGCTCGATCTCATAGCGCCTGTCGCTGCATGCTGAAGAATAACCCCGGCAAAGATCCTCGATGCGATAGTTCAGGAAATCGAACTTCGAGAGGGATTCGAACAGCGGCCGGTGGGTATGGCCGATGATTGAAATAATCCCGGCGCGCTTTGAAAACTCATACACCGCTTTTTCGATCGTGTATCTTCGCCTGCTCTTGTGTGAAACAGAATAGTTGCGGATTCCTGCGGGCTTGGCAATGTAACGGAGAAGGTAGGACAACGACCGGCTTATGATGGAAAAAGGCTTATTGAGGAACGGTGAAGCCTGATGCCCGTGGAAAAGCAATATGGTGTCGTTGCCGTAACGTAACGCCAATGATTCGACCAGCCATGGAGACAACGGGTATTGGTGCTCATCGATGAGGCCGAGATCGTGGTTGCCGTAGATTTTCCAGAAAAAACCCGACTCCCTGAAACGCAGGAAAAGTTCATAAAGGCCCGACCAGGCTTTTGCAATACTCGCGAATGAAAACTTCATCAACTCCTCTATGTCGCCGTTCAGGACGAGGCTGAAAGATCGCTCAAGGTAGTACTTCTCGAGCATCGTCTCGAAGAGGTGCGAGTTATGAAGGAAGTCATCGTTCCTCCCACCGTCGCCGATATGCAGATCGCTGAAAACGACCACACGGGAAGAGTCGTCAAGCGATATCGCTGGCGCATTTCGAAGCAACGGTTCAAGAACCCGGGACGTTCCGGAATAGCCTTTCTCCATAACGTTCATGGTATGGAATGGAGGAATATGGTCTGGTCAAAGGTACGTAAAACCGGGAAACCGTAATGTTAACTTCAGGTGAACTTCTCGGGAGGTCGAAGGCGTGAAGATGGCATCAAATCAGGCTCAACACGATTAGTGCCTGATTTTTCCGCCACGGTACAGGAAGAGCGAAACATTATCGTTCTTCCTGATGGCTTCCTTGACCGACTCGACATTCTTTTCACAGCGCAACAGGGTTTTCCACGACCGGAGATGCTTCTCTTCGTGGAAATCGGAATTGGCGATGTAATTGAATTTTTTCAGGCCTACAACATTGAACAGGTCGTCGCGATTCGCCACCTCCCATGCGTCAAACATCGGAGCAAAGCGTTCATGATTTTCCCACAGGAATTCGGAAGGCGAATCTCCCGAATGGTTGCGAACATAAGGGTGGCAGGCGACGGAAACCGCCCCTTGGCGCCTTATCTCACCGATGATCGCTTCGACTTCCAGGTCAGGGCTGATGTACTCCTTGACATCGAGGGCCAGAATATGGTACCTGGAGGTATTGTTTGTCAGTTCGATTCCCGGCAGCACCAACATCCCCCAATTCACCCAAGCATTCCTTGCTACCTCCCAAAGTTCACTCCGATACTCGCTGAAACGTTCTTTCGGCATGCATCCGGTCTTCCGGCCCAACCTGGTGTGCTGGATTTCGGACCTGGTATCAAGCACATGATCGGTTATGGCGATGACATCAAACCCGGTTTTGCCGTACATCTCGACGATCTCGTTGATGGTCAGTCGCCCGTCACTCCATTTCGAGTGTATATGAAAATCACCATAGAGCCATTCCATGCGGTTCCCCATTTTTTCAAGGAAAGAGTAGGACATATCGACAGATTCGATCAAACCCAAGGTATGACAATACGGAGTATCGCATTGTCAAATCAAGGTTAACTTTTCCGGGGGCAGTCGGGGAGAGCTGTGGGATGCCTTTGTTCAGGCCAGGAGGTTGATGCGGGAGAAGACGTAGTCGAGGTGGTCCTCGTTCAGCACGATGCGGAAGTAGCCGGTGTCGCCGAGCGGTTCCGGATCCGAGTTTCTGTCGCTGACGAACCGCCGCCCCTGCTTTCCCTTGAACCAGTAGACCAGCCTGATCCGGTCGCCGTCGATCTCCAGCGCCGTCACCCCCCGCTTGCCGATGGCGCAACCCGAATTGAATACGCTGGGGATGACGATGTTGTTATACCGTCCGCTGCGCAGGCCGATCTTCTTGCCCTCGGTGAAGCAGGCGTCGAGCATCGTCTTCAGCTCGACTATCCGCTCCTTGATCCGCAGGCGCTCCACGGGTGAAGCGGCCGGATAGGCGCGGCAAAGTTCTTCGATGCGGTAGTTCAGGTGGTCGACCTTGGAGAGCGACTCGAACAGCGGGCGGTGCGTATGGCCGATGATCGAGACGATTTTCGCCTGGTTCGAGAAATCGTAGATCGACTTCTCGATGGCGAACCGACGCCGACTGTTGTAGGCAGTCGAGAAGTTCCTGATCCCCATCGGCTTGGCCACATAGCGCAGGAAGAGCACCACCGCACGGCTCACCATCGGATAGGTCTCCCAGAGCAGGATGGAGGCCTGGTGGCCGTGGAACAGCAGCATCACCTCGTCGCCCCAGGTGAACCTGACCGATTCGACCAGATGCCCGGAAAGCCGGTAATCCCGCTCCTCGAACAGGTCGGCGTCGTGGTTCCCGTAGGTCTTCCAGAAAAAGCCGTTCTGTTCGAACCGCAGAAAAAGGTCGTAGATCCCCTTCCACTGCTCCTGAATGCTCTCCACGGAAAACTTGAACAGCTCCTCGACGTCGCCGTTGAGCGCAAGGCTGTACTTTTCGGGTAGGTAGTAATCCTTAAGCATCGCGCGGACCAGGTCGGCATTGCGCTTGAACTCGTCGCGCCGCCCGCCGTTGCCCATATGCAGGTCGCTGAGTATCAGCACCTTCGACCCGGGGCCGAGCGCTATCGGTTTGGCGGTATTGAGCAGCCGCTCGAGATTCGGGTGTTTCTTTTGATGCAGGCGCATATGCACGATCGCGTTCCTTCATGCCGGGCCATCCGCCCGGGCGGGACTCCCCGCATTGAGTACAAAGCATGGACGGAAGCCTCAAGGTTCGGCAACGCCCGTAAGCCCGACCCGGGGCCGGAGCAACGATTGAACATTACGCAAAAAAAAGCTTTCTTGTGTTGTATTTTCATGGAGATACCGTCACAAAAACACCACGGACCGTGATCGCTCCCGAACGCTTCCACAAGATCCGCCGGCTCCTCGAACAGCGGCAACCGGACCTCACGCTCGTCATGGACAACGTGAACAAAACGCACAACCTCGCGGCCATCATCCGGAGCTGCGACGCGGTCGGCATCCCGGAACTGCATGCGGTCTCCTACCGGTCATCCATCAGGACGAAGCAGCACACCTCCGCCGGCGCCCACCGGTGGCTCAGGGTGGGGCTAGCCGAATCCATCGTGCCGATCGGCGAGGAACTCCGCCGACAGGGCATGCAGCTCCTCGTCGCCACCTACCGATCGGACTCGGTCGATTTCAGGACGGTCGACTATACGCTTCCCACGGCCATCATCCTTGGCGAAGAGCTCAAGGGCCCGTCCGAAGAGGCCCTGTCGATCGCGGACAAGGCCATCTACATCCCCATGCAGGGCATGGTCGAGTCCCTGAACGTCTCCGTCGCCGCCGCCCTCATCCTCTTCGAAGCCCAGCGCCAGCGACTGCAGGCCGGCATGTACAACGCCAGCCGCTTCCCCCGGGAGACCTTCGACCGCCTGCTCTTCGAATACACCTACCCCCGCCTTGCGAGGAAGTTCCGCGAAAAGGGATACCCCTATCCCCCGCTGGACGAAGACGGGGCATTCACTCCCCCGCCCGGGATGGTCGTCACCCCGGCCCGCTACGAACAGGAGGACCTGACTGAAGCGGACACATGAACATAACGGCGGAATGATGAAAATACTTTCTCCGAATGGGCTCCGCTGGCTGAAAGGATTCCACCTGCTCGCCGCATCCTGCTGGATCGGAGGGGCGCTCTGCCTGATCACCCTCTACTTCCTCAAATCGGGTGTAGCCGACGGAGGAGAGCTCTACGGCATCAACCGAAGCATCCACCATGTCGATATGAACATCGTCGTCTTGCCCGGAGCCATAGGGAGCCTGCTTACCGGCCTTTGCTACTCGATCTTCAGCCACTGGGGATTCTTCAGGCACCGGTGGCTCACGGTCAAGTGGATCGCGACCCTCTCCGCCATCCTCTTCGGGACATTCTTCCTTGGCCCCTGGGAAACCGCCATGATGGATATCTCGGGTAAACTCGGCCTCGCCGCCCTGCAGGACACCACGTACCTCGACAGCCAGTTCCTGAACCTCGCCTTCGGCAGCCTGCAGGTCTCCGTACTCGCAATCCTGCTCTTCATCTCGATTTTCAAACCCTGGAAAGCTAAGCCCGCCGCTGCTGGAGCACCAAAGGGCGGTGTCGCATGAAACGATCCGGAGCCAGCATCATCCTCGTCAACCCGCGCAGCGAAGTGCTCCTGCTCCTGCGCGACGACATCCCGGAGATCCCCTATCCGAACATGTGGGACCTTCCCGGCGGCCACGTCGAACCCGACGAGACCCCTGAATCCTGCATCGTACGAGAGATGCTGGAAGAGATCGAGACCGACGTCGCCTCCTGCACCCTCCTCAGGGTCTACGACTTCCCCGACCGCTTCGAGCACATTTTCCTCATGCCCCTCGACCGCAACGCAGCCGACATCCCCCTGCACGAAGGCCAGTGCCTCCGCTGGTTCAGCAAGGGCGAACTGTCCGGCCTCCCCCTCGCCTACGGCTTTGACCTCGTCCTCGACGACTTCTTCGCCTCCACAGAACCGTAAACTCTGCCGATACCATCCAACACGAAGCCCCGGGGAGATCCGGGGCTTCATGTATCCAGTGCCGTGCTCGACTTTTTGGCTCATCCATAGCCAGCACGCAACTTACTCCGTGATGCGCCGTTCGAATGCGGGGGTTTCGGGCCTGCTTTTGTTGATACGGTCCCTATGCGGAACAGCGGAGGGCTGAAAGGAAGAGATCCCCTGCAGGACGTCGATGCGGATATCCCTCTGAATGTAGGCCGGGGGCTTGATGCCCATGTTCGTGATCCCCGGCAGTGCAATGGGCCAGCCCGGGTGTTTGGTCGGCAGCTCGGTCGGCGGAACGGTTTTCGGCTCCTTTTGGACCCCCGTGACGATCAGCGTCGCCAGGGTCACCCCGGGTTCGGGCGACTGTTCGATATAGCCGTTGATGATATCGGCATCGTTGCCGACACGATCCTGCAGGTAGTTCATCGCCCGGGTCAGGTCCTTCATGGCCACCTCCCCCGTTATGCTGACCATCACCCCTTTGACCCTGCCCACCACCTCCTTGCCGATCTGCAGGCCCTTGAACGCCTCCATCACCGCCTTCAGCGCGCTCCCCTCTCCCGATGCCGTCGCCATCCCGATGGACGCATCTCCGGCGTTCTTCAGCAGTTCAGAAAAATCCGTGAAGCTGATATTGATATGGCCGCGGCAGGTGAGGACATCCGCGATGCTTTTCACCGACCCGCAGACCAACTCGCCGGTCAGGGCGAATGCCTCATCGACCAGGGTCGCATCCGGAAACTGTGCCAGCACCTTCTCGTTATCGACCACGATCAGGGTATCCACATATTTCCTGAGCGAGGCGACCCCCTCCTCCGCGCTCCGGGCCTTGGCCTTGCACTCCCCGGCGAACGGCGTGGTGACGATCCCCAGCGTCAGGATCCCCATGTTCCTGGCTACCAGGGCAACCCCCGGCGTCAGCCAGGTCCCCGTGCCCTTGCCCATGCCCGCGACGAGGATGATCACGTTCGCTCCGTGCAACCGGGTGGCGATATGCCGGCGCTCCTCTTCGCCCACCTGCCCCCTCGTGGCCGAACCCGCGCCGATACGCAACCTGACCGGAGCCTTCGACTCCTGCAGGGCAAACGGATCGGAATGGATGGCCACGTAATCAACCCCCTCGACCTCCTTGCCGGCCATCTGGTTGACGACCTCACACCCGAACCTGCCGATGCCGACAACCTTTATACAGATACCGGAAGCATCGTCAAGTGAAAGCTCGTCATATTCGAATTCGAAAGCCATGGCGGTTGGTTGGTTGAGGTTCGAAGGGTGCCTCATTTATATAAGAATTGTACCACACACTGCAAGAATGAATGGTGGCAATTCATCCACAGACACCCGGAAACACCTCTGCCTGACCACCTGCTGCTGCCCAAGGTCCAATCACAGGAAAAAACAAGGTGATTATACCGAAGGAACATGGTCATGGATGGTTTGGCACAAATGATGGTTTCATCTGGAAATCAGGCATGCCGCTCCTGACAGTGCCCATAATACCTGGCCTCGTCGGAGTAGAATGTCGACGAATCTCCGCCCACCCGGGACGGCATTTGTCCTACCCCCGGTCGTATCTTTTGACAAATGCGGATCCACGCCATTCCTTCTACGGCCTGCCCCGGACAAGCAGGAAAGGCTGGCGCCTTCGTCAATGGGCAAGCACTTGCCGAACCGTCGATCAAACGCTATACTGTGATAATCCAGCAGTTTCGGGTTATCGGCGTCACCAATCACCAACCGGACTGTCCCTCATGCACAACATCGTCAGGCTCAACTACCTCTACCGCGACGCCGGCAACGACAAAGCGTGGGGCTCGGTCGACTTCACCAATCCCGACCAGCTGGCCATCAAAGAGGTCGAACGCAGGCTCCGTAGCGATTTCGAGCAGGGCGAACTCTTCATCGCCCATCAGGTCGGCCTCCCCGAGCTCTTCTTCTACGCCACCGACCCGATCACCGAAGACGACCACTGCTACCACGAATTCCACTCCGTCGAAGCGATCGAAACACCCGAGGCCGTAGCGCCCAAACAATCGATCAGCGAATTCCTGACCGCCGTACGCTCAGCCGCTGAAGCCGGCTGGCGAGCCTTCAACCCGGCCGACCGGTTGCCAGAACTCAGGGCAAACGCTGCTCACGGGAGTTAAGCATTAACTAATAGGCAGATAACTACAGCCCTCGTCTTATGAGCCCGAACCTACCTCCTGGGTTTTACGATCTTCTCCATACGGTTGACCTCGACAAAAGGCTTCGGCAAAACGGACTTTTTGATCAGGCCAAATGGGCTCACGTCGACTCGAGTGAGCTGCCGCAGCGCTTAGCGCAGGCAATTGCCAAGGAACTCTCTATGCGCTTTGCCGAAGAGTTCTCTACCGTTAAAGAAGAGGACCTGCTTCACGCGATACGCCAACTCTTCAATGTGCCAGAAAAGCTTATCCCCGTTCTCAACGCACTGCGCCCGCAAGCCATCCAGGCGCTCCAAGAGATTCAATCTGATGCGCTGTTCCCATCGAATGCCACTCGCCCGGACACCCCGCTTTCGATCTCGGCACTTCTCACCGGGTCGTCTCGTTCCCCAGCGCTTCATACGCAAATCATCAAAGAGCTGTCAAGCGCCGACCAGGCAGACTGGCTGGTTTCCTTCATCCGATACTCCGGACTGTTGCCAATCCTGCCAGCATTAAAAGATTTCACCGCGATTCCCCATCCGAATGGCGGGCCAAGGCTTCGCATCGCCACCACCTCATACATGGGTGCAACCGAGTACAAAGCGATCGCTGAGCTACTCAAGCTACCCAATACCGAAGTCCGGATCTCTTACGATACGAAGCGCACTCGCTTGCATGCCAAAGCATACATCTTCCACCGCAGCACCGGTTTCGGTTCAGCCTACATCGGTTCGGCGAACATCTCGAAAGCCGCGCTGGACGATGGCCTTGAATGGACCGCCAAAATCAGCCAGTACGAAACCGACCATCTCTGGCAACATGCCATTGCCACGTTCGAATCCCACTGGGAAGATGATGCTGAATTTACCGTATGTCGCCAAGACGACCTGCCTCACCTTAGGGAGGCCTTACAGCATGAACGTGAACAGGTAAACGGTACAGAGAACCCTGACGAAATTCCTTTCTTTGACCTCAGACCCTATGGTTATCAGCAGATAATTCTCGACGATATTCAGGATGAGCGAAACGCCGGCAAAAACAAGCATCTCGTCATCGCCGCTACTGGCACCGGAAAAACCATGGTTGCCGCATTCGACTATAAACGCTTCGCCAGCAGCACGAAAGCACTCCCAAAACTGCTTTACGTTGCCCACCGCCAAGAGATTCTCATTCAGGCACGCGGAGCATTTCGCCAAGTGCTCCGCAATGGGAGCTTTGGGGAGATTGTTGTCGGTGGCTCAAATCCCGCTGACCAACGCCACCTCTTTTGCACCGTACAAAGCTGGCACAGCAAGGGTTTCGACAGACTCGACCCGGCACACTTCGATTATGTTGTCCTCGATGAGGCTCATCACGCAGCAGCAGGCACCTACCAAACGTTGATCAATCATGTCAAGCCAACATCGCTGCTCGGGCTCACCGCAACACCGGAGCGAGCAGACAACCAAGACATCCGAAACGATTTCGGCGGCGTCTTCACGCACGAAATCCGCCTCCCTGAAGCGGTCGAACGTGCATTGCTCGTTCCGTTCCACTATTTCGGCATCCCTGACCTTGACGGCCTCGACTTTTCAGGCCTTGACTGGAAAAGAGGCAGTTATGACCAATCAGCGTTAAACGCCCTGATTGCCTCGAACAAGAGCCGAGCCCATTGGGTCCTGAGCCAACTCGACCGTTACGTCAACAACATCACGCAAATCCGGGCACTCGGATTTTGCGTCAGCGTTGAACATGCCAACTTCATGGCCAACATCTGCAACGCCAATAATGTTAAAGCCATATCGCTCAGTGCAGAGTCTTCCCCTGAACTTCGCAAGACAGCACAGCAACAGCTTGAACAGCGTGAGATCAACATCATTTTCACGGTCGACCTCTATAACGAAGGCGTTGACATCCCGACGGTCGACACCGTCCTGTTCCTCCGCCCCACCGAAAGCCTCACTATCTTCCTCCAGCAACTTGGCCGAGGTTTGCGCCTCCACGAAGAGAAATCGCACCTCACCGTTCTGGACTTCATTGCGCCCCAACACCGCAATTTCAGCTATGCCAAACGATTCCGGGCACTGTCAAGCAATCCTGAACGAGCACTGCGGCCGCAGATTGAATCTGACATGCCTTACCTGCCAGCAGGTTGCCTCGTGCATCTCGAGAAGCAGGCTAAAGAGCATGTGCTCAAAAACATAACTTCGGCCACAAACGCCCTTCGAAGCAACCAACTCCTGCAGGAACTCCGGCAAATGCAAGGTTCCACCAGCCTCAAGGCGATGCTCGAATATTTGAACCTGGAGTCTCCAGACGAAATCTACAGGAAAGGGCTTCCCCACCTGCTCTTGGCTGAAGCTCAGGGTTCATTGAGGAGCGACGAAATACCCGGTTATGGCAAATCTCTTGCCGCCGGCTTCCGTCGACTGTTACTTATGGATGACATGGATATCGTCAGCGATGGTGCGGCATACCTCAGCGGCAACAAAGCCAAATTGCCGGAATTGAGTACACTGGACTAAACTGTGCCACTTGTTCTGGAGTAAAGTAGGCCACCGGTTCTGGAGCAAAGTGTGCCAGGAATTCTGGAGTAAAGTGTGCCACCCCCGCCGCACGGATTTGTAACAT
>JAAXWQ010000014.1 GCA_013335115.1 Chlorobiaceae bacterium
CCCCCGCCTTGTAGTCGCCGGAATTGGCGATCGATCCGCGGTAGGTGACGTTCACGCTGTCGGTTGCGAAACCGAGCGAAAGGTTCGCCCCCTTCGCGTCGCCATTGCTGCGGTAGTATGAACCCACCTCACCGCCGCTCAACGTTTGTCCTGATTCCGCGAACTCGGGTGCGGGGGTCTCGGCGATAATGGTGGCGCCAATGCTGTCCCCCCCGAGGCTGACCGGGGTAATCCCGCCGGCATAGACCTTCAGGGTTCCGACCTGTGACGGGTCAAGGTAGGAGAGTGCCGGATTCATGTGGTTGGGGCAACAGGCGATCAGGTCCATGCCGTCGATCTTGATGCGAAGACGGTCGTCGGCGAGCCCGTCGACCACCGGCAGGCTCGATACCCCGCCGGCACCCTGGAGGGCCACGCCGGGCTGGTCGGCAAGCAGCGATGCCGTATCGCTGGATCTGGCCTTTTTCGATTCTTTTGCCTCCTTTCCGCTATCCGCCTTTCCCTTGACGACAATCTCGTCGGCAACCGGTTCTGCGGCGAACGCAAGAACATGCCCCCCGGCAACCGCGATCAGCAACGCCAGGGTTTTCATGTTCCTGGTGAATTTCCTTGATGTATGCATGGGTGTAAAAAATGGTTGATTGCGCGGTCCCTTGCCGGTGGCGTCGTGCCATCGCGCGAAAGGACAACGTGGAATTCCTGGTGTACGAACCGCCATCATTCGCATCGGCAAAGAGGCGAACACAACGGCAAAGCCCAAACACTCCGTCGGAGACGGAACGTCAGGCGGCGTTCATGTACAGTAATGAGTCCGGCGGGTGGTCGATAGGTCGGCCATGGCCTTCGGCAAGCGCCATGCCTCCCGTTGACGGCAGAAGGGTGATGGATTCGATCAGAGCGACAAGACCGTGGGCGATTGGCTCCATACCCGGCATCATCTCCTGGGAATCGGCAACGGGTTTCAGCGGGGTAGTCTTCTCGGCAGGCACCTCGCGGTCATCGTGGGCCGATGCAACCTTCTTTTGCAGGAAACACTTACCGCAGCAATCCCTCGTCCTCTTTTCGCAGAGGCGCTCGGCAATCGCCTTCCGGTTCATGGCGAACAGCGCACGGTAAACCTGGACGCAGCTGATCTGCGCCATCATGCCCGCCAGTAGCAGGACGACAATGGTCCGGGTCCAAAAAGCCATGATCGAGGAATCTGAAAATAAAAACCATACTACTACATAACCATATCGCCAATATAAAACCTCGGGGACGTTCCTGAAAACATTAACTTACGCCCGAGAACAACCACTTACGATCTTGCTGACCGCCACTGCAGATATCCCCAATATTGGCCCCGTTTCCGCATACGTCAACCCCAGTTCGATAACCAGCTTCACCACAAGATCCCGCCTGGCTTCCGTGCACGCTTTCCGACGGCAACCGCCCGCCAGGGCTTGATGGCTGATGCCATGGCCCTCACAACACCGCTCGACAATCTCTCTGACCCCGGACACCCTTTTTGCCAACGGCATCTTTTCCTTCACCGACGCATCGGCTTCATCAATCACTTCCTGGGCAAATTCTCCGCTACCCAGTATCCGTTCATCACTGAACTGGCGCTCTCCCCTGCTTCTCATCGAAAGCACGTCTGACCAGCCACCAGCCGAACGGATCAATCCGCCACCGGTCAGCTCCGGCTGGCTGCCAAGCTTGCTCTCCTGCAACATGAATTCCAGGTAATCCCTTCTTGCTGCACCGGCCTTATTCCCAAAATATGCAAGCACATAGTCAGAATCCTGCCATTCAGACTCCTTTAAACCCATGACCACCAGGTGTCCGCTCCATGGGTACTGACCGAGATCTTCGAACGACCTTATCAGTCCTGCCCGCAACGGGTTGAGGTGGATGTAACTTACCAGTTTGAGAAAATAGGTATCCTCTTCACAGACAATCGACTTGTAACGGTTCTGGAAAAGATGACCATGCCGCTCATGACGTCGGTTGTAGTAAACCGAGTATCCGGTCAGGAACTTCCTCATGAACGCCGATAGCCCATATCGACCGCTTTTGAGCAGGATATGTGCATGGTTGGTCATCAGCGCCCAGGCATAAATATTCGTTTCTGTCTTCAATGCCACCGCTCCCATTCCGGACACGAAACGATCGCGATCCTGATCGTCGATGATAATCTCCCTTTTTTCGATTCCCCTGATGATCACATGGTGTAACGTACCGGGGGAATCAAGTCTCGGACCTCTCGGCATAGTGTTTCTGTTTGGTATTGAAAATCTGACACTGGTCGCTTATATATCGTAAGTTAATGTTTTCATGAACGTCCCCCTTTTTTTACTTTGCGGAGAGCAGGGAAAAAGTAAACAGGGAGCAGGCTATGGCCATGACCGTTGAGATCAGGGACAACAAGTTGTGCATCGAGATCGATATGCAGAAACCCGAGCCGTCGTCATCGGGGAAAACCCTCGTCGTCGCCAGTACCAAGGGCAACGTCGTCACCAGTGTGGAAGTTGACGGCAAGCCGGTGACCATAGGCCTCAACGCCTATATCAAGCGCTGAACCCCCTTCTCGACCAACGCGTCCCGAAGTCCTGAACGCCGGCCGGTCCGGCGCCGGACTGCCGCTGAAAACACGGTTTCGTTTCCGATGATCCCGATCGAGGACTTCGCCCTCGTTATCGCAGTGTAGGCCAGTTCCCTGGTGAGAAGCGGGACGTCCTCCGGCGGAAGCACCAGCAGCACGCGGTCGAACTCCGATCCCTGGCTCTTGTGCACGGTCATGGCAAAGGCCGTCTCGTGCTTCGGCAGCCGCTCGGGGGGCAGGCTCCTCATCGTGCCGTCATGTGCCGGAAACCAGGCCCGCAGCTCCTTGCCGGCGTCGGGATCGGGAAGCAGTATCCCGGTATCCCCGTTGAAAAGCCTGGAGGAAGGATCGTTCTCGGTAATGAGTACGGGACGCCCCCGCCAGAAAAGCCCCGATGGCGAAATGAGGCCGGCACCGGCAAGCAGGGTCTCGATGGACCGGTTCATCCCGAAAACGCCGAAGGGGCCTTCCCTCAGCGCACAGAGCACCCGGAAACGGTCGAACAGCTGCACCGATCCGGCCGGCGACTCCGCTTCGAGCCAGGGGCGGTAACCCTCCACGATCTCCTTGGCCAGCATGTGCCGCAGGGCGCCGGGTTCAGGCAGGGGGCGCCATCCGGCATCCGTCACGCGTTCATCAAGCAGCAACCTCATCGATTCCACGTCGTCACCGGCATTCACGGCACGGGCGAGCCCCCCGATGCCAGACGCGGCACCGAACCTGAAGTTCCTCGTCAACGGGGTGATGCAGCCCTCGACGGCGGAACCGCGCTCTTCACCTGCCCGGCAGATATCGCCGAGCACGGCGCCGGGGTCGACCGAAGCAAGCTGGTCGCGGTCCCCGAGGAGAATCAGGCGTGCATGGGGCGGCACCGCATCCAGCAGGGCGGACATGAGCGGCAGATCGATCATGGAGGCTTCGTCGACGATGACCGTATCGAAAGGCAGTGGATTCGATGCGGAATGGCGGAATCCGGAGATGCCGGGCAGCGGCCCCAACAGGCGATGGATGGTGCCCACCTCTGAAGGCATGGCATCTTTCACCCCGTCCGGACAAGGCAGCGAGTGGCGCATGGCCGAGATGGACGACTTCAGCCGTGCGGCGGCCTTGCCCGTGGGGGCGGCCATGGCGATCCTCTGGCGGGCCCCGCCCGGTTGCTCCAGCAACAGGCAGAGGATGCGCACGACGGTCGAAGTCTTTCCTGTGCCAGGGCCACCTGAGATGACCGAAAAACAGCGTTGCAGGGCCACTTTTGCGGCAAGTTTCTGATGATCCTCACGTTCAGCATCGTCGGCCGGAAAGAGGCGGCCCAAGCCCTCATCAAGAGTCCCGCGCTCCAGCGAGGGCGGCACAGCCGACGCCATTCGGTCGAGCCTTTCCGCAACCATCGACTCGTAGCGCCAGTACCGGTAGAAGTAGAGCCGGCCGGAGTCGTCCAGGACCATCGGGCGACGTTGTCCGGGACGGCCGACCGTCGGGAGCTTTTCGAGCAACTGCCGGAGCCCGTCGGCATCGGGAAGCTCGGTTTCGCGCATCTCGGGCCCAACGACCGTGCACGTTGCGATATCTTCAAGGTCGAGGCAGATGCTCCCCTGCCCGACTGCCTGGCTCAGCAGCGACACCGCCGTCCGGAGGATGCCCGCTTCCGCCCCACGGCTCCCACGGCAGAGGAATGCCGAGGCCTGCCGGTCGATCGGCCGCTCGTTGAACCCGATGTTCATGCGTTTGCCTCCCCTGTTTCGATCAAGATGCTTCCGAGCTCCCTGACCAGTGCTTCGTCCGGCAAATCCCGGAATAACCCGGTCGCCTCTCCGGCACCGGCCTGGACCCCCCTGAGGAAAACGTAGACCACCCCTCCAAAATGGCTGGAATAGCTGTAACCCGGAACCCTGATGGCAAGGTAACGGTCCAATGCGACCGTGTAGAGGAGGTACTGCAGGGTGTACAGGTGCTCATCCATCGAATTTCGCAGGGCTTCGCCGCGATACGCTTCGGCAGAGTAACCCAGGTGGTTCGATTTCCAATCGATCAGCCAGAAGCGCCCGTCCGCCTCGAACACCATGTCCATGAACCCCATCAGCACGCCCTTGGCGGTCCGGAAATCGAGCGATTCGGCCAGCCGGAAAAGGTCGGATCCATCAGGCGCTGCCCCGTGACGGGCCAGTAAGGCGGCAAGGGCCGGCGAGGTGATCCGTTTCAGTGGAATATGGAACTCAAGCTCGGTCGACCAGCTTCCCGGTTGCAGGTCCCGAAGCCTGAAAGCACCGGAAGGCGAGGAGATCGAAGCGGAGATCACCTCCTGCACCATCCCGGAGAGGCAGGGCAGCCATTTCCGGTCATATCCCTGCCGGTCAAGCTCCCTGCCGACCAGCGCGTCGATCCCCGATACCGAAGCCGAAGGGAAATCGAGTTTTTCAAAAAGCGAGTGCATCAGGATTCCCGCACGGGCACCCCGATCGAAGGTGAAGATGCTCAGGACGTCATCTGTCCTAACTATCGGAGGGACGCTCGTCGTTTCAGGCTCATCGCGGTCGGGAAGTTCCGGAGCTTCTTTGCGGTTACGGCTGAACGAGGTGAAACTGGCCACCCGCCACTCGGTGTCGATCTCCCCCCTGAAGCTCCTGCAGGCATATCCCGAAGGCAGCCTTGATGGGGCCGTCACCGGACCCGAAGCCTCAAGCTCAAGATCTTCTGGCAGCAACCTCCGATATCCGATGGCCCCGGCCGACCCCTCGGCAAGCTCCCGGAGTCCTTGCGCCATCTCCACTGCCGAAAGCGCGTCAAGCGCCCGGGAGGCAACATCGACAGTATCCTGCGACCGCTTGGCCGCCTCAGGGACATGGAGCAGCCAGGCGGCCGGAGAGAGGAGCGGGGCCGTGCCCTTGCGCCGCCCATCGACAACCCGGCCAGTAAAGAAAACGCAGCGATGCTTCGCCCGGGTCAGGGCAACGTAGAGCAGGCGAAGGTTTTCGGCCAGCTCTTCCCGCCCGGCAGACTTGCGGTGTCCGGCAATGCGGTTTGAGCCGAAATCCTTCACCAGGCGCCCGTTGTCGTCATGGTACCGGATGATTCCGTCCCCCGTCCTGAGGCCGCCGTAAAGGAAGGGGCAGAAGACCACCGGGTACTCGAGGCCTTTGCTGACGTGGACCGTGACGATCCTGACGGCAGGTTCGTCGCTTTCAAGGCGGATCTGGTACTCTTCACCGGGCTCCCCGGCGGCGACCCGCTCGCCGAACCAGGAGACGAGCCCTTCGACTCCGAGGTTCCCCTCGTGGGCCGCACGGTGCAGCAACTCGAAACAGTGCAGCAGGTTGGTCAGGATCCTCGCCCCCTCGTTGCCGGGGGAATCGAGCAGGCGCTGGCGGACCGCTTCCCGGGTCATCAGCTCACGGACCATGACCATGAATCCCTCCTCGAGCCACAGGCGATGATACTCCCTGAACTGCTGCAGGCGCGAAACCCAGGCGGATTCGTCGCTGTTCAACCGGTCTATCTCGTTGCTGGAAAGCCCCATGATGTCAGTGGCCAGGGCCGACCTGACGAGAGGCTCCCTGCCCGGATCGGCGAGCGCCGCGACGAGGGTGCTGACCTCAGCTGCCTGCCTCGAAGCGAACACACTCTCCTCGCTGCGCATGACTGACGCGATGCCCCGCGCATTGAGCGCATCCTGGATCGTGCGGGCCTGCCGGTGCGTCCGGACGATGACCGCGACATCACCGGCCGTCGTCCCATCCCCGCCTTTGAGCAGGGCTTCGACCCCTGCGGCACATGCCGCTGTGGCGAACTGCTCCGCACTGCCGCTGTTCAGGTTGCCATCCTCGGTGCCGGGGTCCATGAAGCACAACTCCAGTGGCCCGCAATCCCCGGGTGGGTCGACCGTTGCGTCCCCAACCTTTCCCGGGACGAGCGGGTGGTAGTCGATACCCTCGAAAACAAAGGGCCGGCGGGCATCGTCGAACAGGAGGTTGAATGCCCGGAGGAGCGCCGGATCGGAACGCCAGTTCGAAACGAGGGTATGCCGACCGTCATCTCCGATTTCCGACGAGGCATTGAGGTAGGCGAAGATATCGGCGCCCCGGAAGCTGTAGATCGCCTGCTTCGGGTCTCCGATCAGGAACAGCGGCGCACCGGTGCCGGCGTAGATCTTCCTGAAAATGGCATACTGCACGGGATCGGTGTCCTGGAACTCGTCAATCAGTGCCGCCCGGTAGCGGAGGCGGAGCCTTCCGGCAAGCCCGGTGCCGCCGGCATCTTCGGCCAGGACACGCCAGAGCGCTTCAAGCAGGTCGTCGAAAAACCGGACATTGCCCTCACGCTTCCGCTCGGGCATTCGCTCACGTCCGAAGGCGACCAGCTCGGCCTTCAGGGCCGTAATACGGTCGTCGACCGCCGCCTTGAGCTGTTCACAAGCATGGAAGAGCGGATGGTCAGGCGATACTCCGCTTGATTTCGTGCCGTTCCTGATCCCGGAAACGGTCAACAGGCCAAACCCGCTAAACAGGTCGAACGGATTGCCCCCGGAGACGAACGCCTCCATGCGTTCGAGGATCGCATCGATCCTGTCGCTACGGTATCCGTCTTCGCTTCGGCTCAGCCCCTTGTCGGTCCGGAGGAGCCCGACGATCACCTGGCGCTCTTCCATCCAGATCCGGCATGCCTCGTCGTAGGCCGCACGGCATGCCGATTCGATCGCCGAGACCTCTGCGTCGGTAAATGACGGTACCACCTCCGTCCATGGCGAAGCCTGCAGCTCCCGGAGCAGCTTCATGAATGCATCCGGCGAACACCCCTGCTGCATGGCATACCCCAAGAGCGGGCTCTCGTCCCTGAAGAACCGTCGCCGCCAGAAATCGTCGGCGACCTCCCTGAGCAAGGGCTTCTGGTCGGCAATCAGCTCGGTATCGTACAGCGAACCGCTCTCGAAGGCGTTGTCCTGAAGGGCCCGGAGGCAGAATCCGTGGATCGTGAAGATGGATGCCGTATCGAAAGCCGCGAGTGCAGCGTCGAAACGACTTGCAGCAGTTTCGACCATACCGGCTTCAGCCACCCGGCGACGGAGGCCTTCCAGGAACGGGTCGGAGGACTCGGCGCCCTGCATCACATCGAGCGCTTCTCGTATCCGTCCCCTGATCCGGGCACGAAGCTCCTGAGTGGCCGCTTCGGTATAGGTGACGACAAGGATCTGTTCGGGCGAAAGCTCCTTTTCCAGCAGCATCCGAAGGTAGAGCGCCGCGATGGCCCAGGTCTTGCCTGTCCCCGCGCTCGCCTCGATGAGGTGCATGCCGTCGAGCGGCACGGTGGCGTGGTCCAGCACCTGCGGCGTCATGGCTTCCCCCCATGCTCGATCATGGGCCTGAGCAGCCGGTCGGCGGTACTCCTGAACTCCTCGCCGAACGGCAGTCCGTCACCGAAACATCGACGATATGCCGGGTCCGAACCCTCTCCCGGCCGGTTGTCGTAACCGTCGGCCCAGGCCTTCATGGCCGCCGACAGCCGCTCCCCGTCGCTCTTGCCGAGCTTCTCCGACCATGCGGTCGAAGCTTTGGGAAAAAACGGCAGGGGCACTGAAAGTCCTTGCCGGTAAGCGTCAAGCAGCTCCCCGAGCAGCCCGGCTGCATCGCCGACCGCCCGATAGCGAAGCGACCGGTCCCGCATCACCAGGAGGGTTTCCGGGCTGCCGGAGCCCCCCGGTGACACGCTCAGTGCCAGATGGGCGATCCATGCCCGGATACGGTCGTTCTCCTTCATGGCAGCGCAACGATAGAAAAGCTGGATGCCGGGAGGACGGCTCTCGACGGAGCCGGTCAGGCGGAAGCCGTCGATATCGAGGTCAAGGTCCACCTTCTCGAGCGAGCCTCCTCCGGCATCGTGCTTCCGCACCTCCTCCACGAATTTGGCGACCTCCTCGACGAGGCTCCCGAATATCCGCTCCCCGTGCAATGCCGGCGGCAGCAGGCCCCTGCTCCTGAACAACGGCAACAGGCCCTGTGGCGCCACTCCGGCAAGCATCGTTTCAAGCAGCTCCTGTCGCATCAGGTAGGCATCCAGGCCTGAGGCCTCGAAGGGCTCCCGATCCTCCAGCGGCGCGACTCCCGGACCGCTCCGCATCCCCAGGCGCTCCTCGAGGAAGAACGCCGACGGATTCGCAAAGAAACGGGCCAGCCGGTCAAGGGAAACCAGCTTCAGTTCGTCCGAAGGCTGAGCCAGCGGGTTGACGATGAACGGCGGGCGGGGCTGGCCCGACCGGTTCCCCGACAAGGCGTCGAAATTCTCCGATGCATAGCTGAACAGTTTCGAGCCCGGAGTGAAATATTCCGGATTGAAGCCTTGCAGCCGGTGTCTGACCAACAGGCAGGCCGTGGGATCTTCCGGGCCGGAAACCACGAACCTCCGGCGTACGGCATCCAGCAGTTCACTGACGAGCACGGAAGGGGGGATCTCGCTATTGTCCTTCACGCTCTGGCCGATGTAGCTGAGGTAGAGGACGTCGCGAGCCGACAGGATCGACTCGAGGAACAGGTACCGGTCGTCGCCCCGCACCGAACGGTCTCCACGGCGCGGAAACCTGGTGATCAGGTCGAAACCGGGCGGTTGCTGCTGCCGGGGAAACGAACCGTCGTTCATGCCGATCATGGCCACGACCCGGAACGGGATGCTCCGCATCGGCAGCATGGCGCAGAAGGTGATGCCGCCGGTCATGAACCCCAACCCCCGCTCATCCTCCTCGAGCCTCGAACGGAACCAGGAGATCATCACCTGGGCGGAGAGATCTTCGTCGAGACCGCTTCCTGCCACGGCCTCCACGAATGCATCGACCGCTTCGTGCACCTTGCCCAGTTCACGTTCGGACTCATCGTCGGCTTTGATGAATCCGTCCAGCATCGCGGCGAGACGTTCTCCCCACTCCTCGGGTTTCGCCGGCTTGTCGAAGGCCGTGAGGAAAGATTCCACCGCATCGACGAACACGGCGAATTTGCCGAGGGTAACTGCAGGGTCGCCCTCGACGCCGTCATAAGGCAGGACACCGTCGACCAGCACCCCCTCGTCGGGCATCGAGTACCCAAGCAACAAGCGGTCGAGCCCCGCCCGCCAGGAGTTCTCCCGATACGAGGGCAGCAGGAGTTTCTTTCGATCCTCTTCATCGATACCCCACCTGATGCGGATATTGCCGATCCAGTTGCGAACAACTTCGAGCTCCCGCTCTTCGAGCCCGAACCGGCGCCTGACGGGTGGGGACGACAGCAGGTCGAACATGGCGGGTGCCGTGCAGCGGCTGCCGTAGAGCCCCAGGAGCTTGAGCAACGACGAGGCGACATTCCCCTCGTTGAGCAGGCGACGGTCGGCGATCGAAAAGGGAAGGCGCGGCACACCGTCGCCCCTCGAGCCAAAAACCGTCGTAATGTATGGCGCATAGGTCTCGATGTCGGGCGTCATCACGACGATCTCCCGCGGCACGAGGCCAGGCACGGTTTCGAGCAGATCGAGGAGGTTGTCGTGCAGCACCTCGACTTCCCGAAGCGCGCTGTGGCATGAGTGGACCTGCACCGATCGGTCAGCAGGATCGAACGGCTTGTAGCCCTCATCCCCACCGGTTCCGGCGAGATTGAGCATGTCGCCCTGCAGTGCATGGAGCAGCGTATCGTCCCCCGGATCAACGTAAAGATCCACATCCCCCTCCGAAACCTCGGGCATGTCGAGCACCATCTCGGAAAAATCGCGGCCGCTCCTGCCCAGCGATGCGAGCAGGGGGTTGCCTTCGGTCCGCAATTTCCGTTCAGCGGCAGGCATGCCGGACAGCGTTTTCCGGGAAACGATGTCGCCCCAGTACTCCCTGGTCGGGCTCAACAGGAAAATATCCACTTCGGTCGACCGGGCGATAGCCGAGAGCATGTCGAGGTGGAACGGAGGCAAATACGAAATGCCGAACAGCGATATCCTTTCCGGTAACCCCTCCGGCCGGGCGAGACAGGAAAGCCTTTCGCAGAATTCGGACTTGAGGCTACCACGATGCCGTCCTTTGGCCTGTGCGACCAGCTCCCGCCACAGGGAGGGTTGCCACTCCCCCGCCCCGTCGTCGCCACCCCGCTCCCAGGCCTCAAGGAGCTCCGGCCTGAAAATGGTGTACTGGTCGAACGCATCGGCGATCTTGCCGGCGAGCTGTAAACGCTTCAGGCCATCGGGATCATCCACCAGGTATGACCGTACGGGCTCGAACCCGGAGCCATCTGCCATAAGGGGCAAGAGCCGCATGAGTGACCAGCGCATCGACTCCCGCGAAAATGACGAAGCGTCGGCTTTCGCCAGGCCGAGTATGCCGAACAGTTCGGAAACGAAGGTATTCGGAAACGGAAAATAGCCGTTGGCCCAGACGCCGAAACGGGATGCGAGGCGCATCGAAAGCCATCGCTGCATCCCCCGGCTCTGCACGACGACAACCTCCTTCGAGAATGGGGAACCTGGCGGCCGCTTCGACACCACGTCGGCGAAGGCCGAGGCGAGCGCCTCCATCCTGTTGCTTGTGTAGAGCTTGAGCGGCATGGCAAAAATCAGGGGTTAGGTCCGGGTGCTCCGGCACCTTGTCCTCAGGTTAACGAATTCCGGCATTTGGAGCAACAAGGAAGCTTGAGACCGGCAGGCACATGGCGGAGGAGATAAAAAACCTTACCTTGCCCCATGGAGCGCCGTCGAAGGCGTTTCGTACCAAACCATTCAACCATAAAGAGGTACCCCAACCATGGACAGCAAGGATATCGTACTGGAAACCCTGAAGAAGGAGGGCCAGCCCATGAGCGCCGGCCAGGTCGCCGACAAAAGCGGGCTCGACCGCAAAGAGGTCGACAAAGCGATGAAATCGCTCAAGGACGAGGAGCTGATCGTCTCCCCGAAGCGCTGCTACTGGGAGCCGAAGGCCTGAGGTTGAATCATTGCAGGGCATGCCATGCCGGCGTGCCCTGCACCTCCCGGATGCCATCCTGCACCTGAAGAAATCCTGCCTGACAACTCATATTTCTTTCTTATTTTAGGCGGTATTTCCGACAAGCAATCCAAAGTTCAACAACCCAGTATGATCAACTCCGAAAGGCCGCTGCTCCCACTATCTCAGGACGAACTCACCGAACTCGAAACCTTCCTCGCTTCGAACGAGACCCCGGAAGACTGCATGTCTTCGCTTGAAATGATCGACGGCTTCATGACGGCCCTGGTCATCGGTCCGGAAACCGTTTCCTCGGACACCTGGATTCCCTACCTGCTCAATCCCGAAAAACAGAGCAAAGATGTTTTCGCGGACGAAGCCCAGGCACTGCAGATCTCTTCACTGCTCGAACGGCACATCGGCGCCATCTCCAACCAGTTCGGCAATGCTCCTGACGCCTTCCTGCCGATCTACGAGATGTTCAGCTACGGCTCCGATGAGGAACGTGAGCTCGCCATCGAGGAGTGGGCGCTCGGCTTCATCCTTGGCATGGAACTCAGCCATGAGGCATGGCAACCGCTGTTCGGCAACGAAGAGAGCGCCATGCTCGCCGGCCCGGTCTTCGTGCTTGGCAAGATCACGGAGGATTACGACACCCTGAGCCAGGAAGAGCGGGACGAACTGGCGGACATGCTCGACGAATCGATCGTCAAGATGTTCACCTTCTGGCAACAGAACGCCTGAACGCACAAGGGGGACGTCATCCCCCTTGTCTTTTCTTCTGATCAGGCAGCGCCCCTGACCGTATCGTGAATCTGTTTCGCAAGGTCGTCCATCATGGCATAACGCCGCTGGTACAGCATCTTCTTTTTCGATTTGATCTCGCCGCTCTCCCGCCGCTCCTGCCTGACCGGAAGGCGGAACCAGCCATCTTCGTCCGGCACGGCACCGGCATCTTCCCACAAGGAATCGTAGTTGAAATTGATCTGATGGACAAACGGCAGGTGGATAAGGTGCTTCTTCCTGAAGGGATGGATCTGGTTGCCCAGGCCCATGAGGCCGGCGATATCGATATCCATGGCGGCAACAATCTCCCTGACGACGAAAATCATCAGCGAGGTAGGCCGGAGTCCATGCATTGCCTTGGTGATTGCCTTGATCTCCTCCCGATTGTCGATATCCGCACCCTGGATGCAGCCGATATAGCAGTTGAACCTTCCTTCGGCCACCTTTTCAAACGAGAAGGTCATTTTGACGACATCCCGGTCCGGGTCCTGGCTCCTCAGCAGGACCATGACCTCCCCCTCCTTGCTGGTCGAATGATGGCAATCGCAAAACACGATGCTCAATTTCCCGGATTTTCCGGCCTCGACGCAGGCAAGCTCCTTGCCATTGCTGGCGAGCATGGTCTTCCATAAGACCGGATATTGACGGATCAGGTCGTAGGTATCCCAGATAACCTTCTTTTTACGTCCCAGGTCCCATTTCGTCGAAAGATACGGCCGCATGGGCTTGAACGCGAGCACCGGGATTTTATCGAGGACCGGCCGTATCCAGGCAGATATCGCCAGTTGGGCGAACCATTCCGCCGAATCGGGAGCACTCAACAGGGAAACAAGTGAAAAACGGATCCTGTTTTTCCAGAGAAGGTAGCGCTCTTCATTTTTATAGATGGCATGTGACAGCGCCCATGCTGTCATGAATGCCTTGACATGAGGGTGGGGCATATTTCAGTAACCAATAAGGCCGTTAACTCAAGCTTGCTTTGCATAATTCACCTAATATACGCGTTCGACCGAGATATCGATATCGACTTTGATTTCAATGGAGTAATGCGGCGCGCATCATGGCGTAAAAGGGTCCCGGAAATTGTTACCTTTTGCCTGAATACCCATGACTCATTTCATCTCAAAACACAGGGAAACCATGGACACGAATTCAGGAACTGGACGTAAAAATATTATCGATCGGTACCGCCTGACCGTCGAACTGATCGTCGAAAAATGGGCAATCGGCAAGCCGCCGAACCCCTCCCCCGTCGCCACCTCGAAAAAACCGAGCGGTTACTTCAGGCTGACGAACTTCCTGCTTGAGTACCTTGCCGCCAACGGGACTTTCCCGTCCGGCATCCACGACATGCCCGAAGGACGAGACACACTCGGCAACCTGGAGCCCTCGTTCCCGGTGGATTTCGACATCATCCTCAAAGGGTTCACCCTGCCGGAATAACGCCCTTTTCAGCCTCTGCCCTGTTCATTTCTGTTACTCCTCCATGTTACAAAGCGCCGTGCGCAATATGACGCCGGGTCACCACAAGGAGGATTGCCCCGGCGATGCAAAGGCCGATCCGGGCAGGGTCCGGGAGGCTCACGTGGCTGAGTGGGTTGAAAAGGACGGCGAACACGGCGTACACCAACGCCAGCAGGAGCGTCGGGCTGCCCGGGCGCAGGTTCCGGTACGCACCCCACCCGAACGTGCCGAACACCACCACATGGATGATTTCGAGGTAGCCCGCCGGGAGCGGAAACAGCGCGGCAAACAGCAAAGCCGCCGTTGCATAGACCATCTGGACAGGCATGGGACCTCCGGGTTTCAGAACATGGAATGGGAGCCGAGTTCCTGGCCGGCGAGGCCGTCTTTCAATACCCGCCGGTAGAAGTCACGCAACGTTTCGGTGCCATAGGATGGCGTCGCATCGGCGTCGTACTTCCCCGTCGCCGGGTTGAGCACCAGCATGGATTCGGAACAGTAATACTTGCCTATCCGCGCGAATTCAGCCTTGTCCACGAACGTCGGAAACAGCTTCGACAGCAGGGTCAGCACCGGTATGATCACGTCGAAAATCCTGATCGGCACCTTCTTCAGCTTCGGTTCACGGCCGAGCAGTTCGAAGAGCATGTTTGCCTGGTCCAGATTCGTCAATGCCTTGCCGGGCCCGCCGATCGGAAGAATGGCGTTCTGTCTGGCAGGGTCTGCGATGCAGTCAACCATGAACCTGGCCAGGTCCGCCTCGCTGATGGGTTTGCATGCCGTCAGCCTTCCATCACCGAACATCAGGTATGGCTTTCCGTTCCTGACGGACTCGACCTGCCCGGCAATCGACTTGAAGAAAGCCGTCGGGCGGACAATGGAGTAGGCTACCCCGGAAGCCATCAGCTCTTTTTCGAACTTCAGCTTGGCACGCTGGAACTCAAGCATCGGCTTCTGTACACAAATTGCTGAAAGCAGGATGAACTGGCCGATGCCTGCCGACTTTCCCGCCTCGAGTGCATTGCTGGTCGCCTGATAATCGATTTCCCAGGAATCCTTTACGCCACCGTTGCGCGACGTAAGGCACGAAACGACGACATCAAACCGCTCCGTCCTGATCCCGTTCGTCATCAGCGACACCATGTCGCAAACATCGCCGAAACGGACTTCCGATCCTTGCAGCTCACGACAAGTCTGCGCGGCGTTCGTCGAGGCGTCGACCCCGGACCGCTCACGGGCGAAGCTGACCACGTCGTAGCCCCTCGACACCAGTTCCCGAACGACGAATTTGCCGATGTAGCCGGTCGCACCCACCACGAATATGCGCTTTCGGCCATCAGCCGGTTCGGAATGCCCGCCTGCAGTCGGTAAGATGCTCAAGTCGATACGTGTTTAGTGTTTACCGGGACGGATGGCCTAACACTATTATACAGCACCGCCGCCAGAGTTGAAAACGGCCTGATGCAATCGATACATAAATGCCTGCATTTATTTCGACAAAGGGAATTTACTTTGCTATGTAAAGTTCTTTGTGCCTAAACAAACAAAAAGAAAGGCGGACAGGAGTGCCCGCCCTCTGTTTTGCAATCACATCGGCCGATTGATCAGTGCCGGCGAATGCTGGACCGTCCGGGCATACCGAACCGCAGGGATGCCGAAGGTCATGGAATAACCGAAAAGGTGGTCTTCCGGGATGCCGAGATTCTTCCTGGCTTCGGGCAGCAGGTCGAAAGCCCACTTCACCAGGCCGTTCCACACGGTCCCCACCCCGTTCGCCTGCGCGAACAGCTCGAAATAAGAGAGTGCAATCAGGCAGTCCTCTTTGGGGCATGCGACACCTTTCGGGGCCGTGGCGATCAGCAAATGCGGCGCGTCACGGAAAATGAGGTCGACTTTCTGGCGCTCCCAGACCCTGACGAAACGGGAGAAATAGGCCATGCTCTTCGGAATGGCGTTCTCTTTCGAGAGGCGCACGAGCCCCTCCATCACCTCGTCGCGCAGACGGGCGACCTTCTCCCGGTCATCAAGCACCGTGAACAGTACCTGGCGGGAGTTCACGCCGGTCGGCGCGTGCCAGGCCACATTAAGCATCCGCTGCACGAGTTCCGGCTCCACATTTTCTTCACGATACCGCCTTACCGATCGGCGTGCCTTGATGAGAGTCTCGAGCTGGACAGGATCGGGAAGGTTCCCCTCTATCGGCATACTGTCGGCAGGCTGGTAGCCCAGAATCGAAATGGCCCCGGTCGGGCAGACCGTCAGGCAGTGTTCGCACCGGATGCAAGAAGACTGCTTTTCGGCAGGAATGGCCGGATAACCAGCATCCACCCCGATGATCCGCGACGGACAGTCGAACACACACTCTCCGCATCGTATGCACGCCGGTTGGTTAACCTGGAATTGTAACATGATTCATTCGTTTCTTTTTGTATCGCGACTGACTTGCAGTCATTCATGGGGGGAAAATAGTCAAAATGACGAAAGCGCCATGAATCCACAACGCTTTCTGTCAAAAAAGAGGCTTTGCCTCGCCGGCCTTGAGGAATCAGTGACGGTGAGCCTTGTGATGAACGGGAAGGTATGCTTTCAGCACCAGCGCAGCGAGAAGAACGGCCGAGGCGATGGCGATGGGGCCCGAAGCTTCTTGCGGACCGTGGCTCACCCAGTGGCGGATGTCGAGGCCGAGCATGGTGTAGAGATGGTTGACGACCATGCCTGCCGCGAATGACATGACGACAATGGCGAGCAGGTACACGGTCGTGGCACGCCTGCCGAGCAGGCGCGCGGTCACGGTCAGCGAGGCGATGTTGGTTGCCGGACCAGCAAGCAGGAAGACAAGCGCCGCGCCAGGCGAGATGCCTTTGAGGGCGAAGGCTGCCGCGATGGGGGTCGAGGCAGTCGCGCACACATAGAGCGGCACCGATATGGCGAACATGAACGCCATCGAAAGCAGCTCGTTCGAGAAGAATCGTTCGATGGTTTCCGGCGAAATAAGCGCCGAAATCGTCCCGGCAAGCAGTACCCCCACAAACAACCAGGCACCGACATCCCTGAGCAGCTCGCCGAAGGCAAATTCCATTCCAGCCCTCAATTTGTCAACCGGGCCTAACTTTACCGGCGCCTTGTGACTGCAGCAGCACGAAGAGGTACATGCCGGTTCCTGCTTTTGCGGTTCTTCGGGAACATCCGGCCCGGCAAACCTTTCGACGGCAGATACGGCGACGCCGGCGGCAAGCGCCGTGAAAAATCCGGCGACGGGGCGCGCCACCGCCATGACCGGGTCGAGCAGCGCGTAGGAAACCGCAATGGAGTCGACACCGGTTTCCGGAGTGGAAATGAGGAACGAAGCGACCGCCCCCTTCCCTGCCCCCTGCTTCTTGAGCCCGGCGGCAGCCGGCAGCACACCGCAGCTGCAGAGCGGAATGGGCACTCCGATGGCCGATGCCTTCAGGATGCTCCCGAACCCGTTCCCGCCGAGGTGCCTGGCCACGAAATCATCGGGCATGAAGGCCTTGAGCAGGCCGGCGACAAAGAATCCGGCCAGGACGAACGGCGCCGCGTCAAGGAGCACCGCCCATGAGGCTTCAAGGATACGGGAGACGAGGGTTACTGCATCAGGCATGGGACACTCCGTTTACTTATCAACTCATCATCATATGAACAAGTGTTCATATTTCCAGCACAAAAAAAAAGACTACGTCCCTTCCTGGACATGCTCGCATCCTACCCTGATGAGGTCGGAGATATGGCTGTCGTCCAGGCTGTAGAGGACATTCTTGCCCTGCTTCCTGGAACGTACGATCTTGGCGTCCCTCAACACCCTCAGCTGATGCGAGACGGCAGACTGGTTCATGCCGAGGATAGAGGTCAGGTCGCAGACACAGAGTTCCGAGCGATACAGGGCGTTCAGGATCCGGATTCGCGTATGGTCCCCGAGCACTTTAAAAAGCTTTGCCAGATCGAGCTGCAACGGCTCCCCCGGCATCGCATCCCGCACCTGCTCTACCAGGTCCGGATGGAAGCAGGCTGTCCGGCAGTTTTCGTCGTTGTCGTTGCAGTTCATTGATCCAGTGCTTTTTCACATGAATACTTATTCATACGATACACAAAACGAACCGATTCCGCAAGCCGTTCCCATGAACAATGCGTGATGAAGAAAAAACAGATTTGACGGCGAAGCGAGAAAAAAGCGCCGTGGCAATCAGTCAATCCTTGCAAGGTTTTGAAGTAAATAGCCCGACTCCACAAAACCGACAATCCGGGTTCCTTCCGCCTCTTTACCCGAACTGTCGAAAAAAATGATGCCCGGAGGGCCGAAAAGCCCGTAGCGCTTCATCAGCGCCCGGTCGGCGGCGGTGTTATCGCTGACATCGACCTGAAGCAGCGTGACACCTGCAAGTTTCTTCAGCACTTCCGGATCGCTGAAGGTGGATTGTTCCAGCTCTTTGCATGCCACGCACCATTCGGCGTAAAAATCCAACATGACCGGTCTTGATGTCGCCCTGAGCTCTTTATCGAGCTCATCGGCAGAATGGATTCGTTTGAAGGCAAGCCTATTTATCGCAACCGGCAGTGCACCATCAAGCCGGGAACGAGCGGCCGCAAGCGGCATAAGGGGGCTCGTCGCACCCGAAGCAGCCCCGAATAGCTCGATCACGCCCATCAGAAGGAGTAGGATTCCCAGGCTCCTGGTGAACTTCGTCCCTATGCCCGCATCCTCCGGCATAGCGCAAAAAACCCCTGAAAAGACCGCAGCGATAATGGCAAGCGAACCCCATGCGAGCAGCACGGCCTGAACAGGAAGGACTGGAGTGGCCATCCATATGGCGACGCCGATCAGGAGGAATCCGAACACATACTTCACACCGGTCATCCATGCCCCCGCCTTCGGCAGCAGGCTTCCGGCAGAAAGGCCGATCAGCAGCAGCGGAACGCTCATGCCCGTTGCCATCGAAAAGAGGGCCAGTCCACCAATCAGCACATTTTTTGTCTGGCTGATGTACACGAGGGTTCCCGCCAACGGAGCCGCCACGCACGGGCCGACGATCAGTGCCGAAAACGAGCCCATCATGAAGACGCCGACAAAACGCCCCCCCTTGAACCTGCCGGAGCTCTTGTTCAGGCGGTTCTGCAAGCTTGTTGGAAGTTGGAGCTGGTAGACATCGAACATGGACAGCGCGAGCCCGACAAGCAGCAGGGAGAACATGAGCAGCACCCACGGCTTCTGAAGCGCACCGGCAAGTCCTTCACCGGCAAGCCCTGCTGCCACACCTAGGGAAGTGTAGACCAACGCCATGCCGAGGCAGTATGCGACCGCCAACAGGAAGCTTTTCGCGCGGCTCGCGCTCCCCTCTCCTACGATAATCGAGGAAAGGATCGGCACCATGGGCAGGACACAGGGGGTAAAGGAGAGCAGCAATCCGAATGCGATGAACGCAAGCGACACTTGCCAGAGACTGCCGCCAGCGAGCGTTTCCTTTGCCAGTGAAAGGTCGTCCTTTCGCTCATGAGCCGATGCCGGATCTGGAACAGGCTTTGGTGGAGCAACGGCTGCATCCGCATCGGCAGGATTAGCAATAGAGAGTTGACCGGGTGTTGACGGATCGACGACAAACACTTTGTCCATGGGAGGATAGCAAAGTCCGTCATCCGCACATCCCTGGTACCGGACGCCAAGCCGGAACGGGCCGTTGGCCTTCATGACCGGCACGACAACCTTCAGCTCTCCGTGATAGATCTCCATCTTTTCACCACCCGCCGGATCGACGAACCCGATGCCTTTGGGAAGGACCGTTTGGCCAAGCTCCGCATCACCACCCTGGATGCTGATGCTTATGCGCTCCCGGTAAAGCTTGCAACCGTCCGCTATCCGCCAGAGAAGTGTGATCCTGCTGTCACGGCCCAGTTCGGCAGTGACCTTGTATGCCTGTTCCGGATCGATGAATTGCGAGGCCGAGGCCAGGGAACTGGCGCAAGCCATGAGGGCAAGAAGCGCGAAAAGGGCAATGGTTCGCCTGAATGATCGTTGCATCATCGTTTTTTTATCCAATGTCTTGGTTGAATATTCAGTCTTTCCGATGCAGGTGCCCTGTACTGTCTTTCGCCAGAAACGGCATGCCTGAATCGTTCAGGTATTGCAGGCCGTCACCCTCCATGAGCATGGCGATGGTCGAGCAGCTGCCGGCAAGCACCGCAAGTGGGGAGATGACAGAAACCGTCTGCCAATAGTCTACGGGCATGCCGGTGCGGGGATTGAGGATATGGCAATACCGCCGGCCGTCGAGTTCGAAAAAACGCTCGTAATCTCCGCTCGTGGCCAGGGCGCCGGAAGTGAGGGGTATGGAGGCGATGGCCTTATCCCGATCCCGAGGGTCCCGGATACCGATGACCCACGGCGAACCGTCAGGCTTCGGACCGATGACCCGGATGTCACCGGAGAGGTTCACGTAGCCGTTACCGACTTCGTGAGCATGCAGGAGCGCAGCCGCACGATCGGCGGCATACTCTTTGGCGAATCCTCCGAAATCAAGTTCCATACCGATTTCCGGCAGCCGGACCTCCTTACCCCGCCGCCCGACCCTGTCCCATCCGATCTTCCCGATGAGTTCGTCAAGTCTGGCCCGGTCCGGCACGGCTGGCTCACTGAAATCCCACGCCTGCCGCAAAATACCGGAGGTGATGTCGAAAAGGCCGCCGCTACTCTCGTACAGGGAATCGGCATACCCGAACAGGGAAAGCGTCTCGTCGTCGCATTCGACCCATTCCCCGCCGGCGGCGAGGTTGATCCGCGAGACGATACTGCCGGAACGATAACGTGAATAGCTGCGCTCTATCCTGCCGACCTCTTCGATGGCCAGGGTTGCCGCATCTTTGGCTTTTGTCCGTACCGGGCAGGCGATTACCACCTCGCCAATTCCGCCCATGGCCCTGAAACCGAAACGATAAACCTCCATGAATCCACCTCCGGGATTGAGAAACCTGGTTCACCTCATATAAGAAACCGCAGGCGTCCCTTTTTGTCACCTACCATGCTTGACGATTCGACCTTGCCCGGTTCAGAACAGGCAGGTCATCCCCACCTGTATGCTCTGCACGTTGAATTGGGCAAGCCCGGTGTCTTTCTTTCCCGAAAGCGCCCAATCGCTCCGCTGGTGATAACTCTCATATTTAACGTCGAAAAGCAGGTCTTCGCTCACCTTTTTCGTGATTTTCAAACCGACGGTCAACGCACCAAAAGCCGAAAGGCGCTGGTCCTCGCTCGAATAGGCCTGCCCGGCAGGCACGGGCGTGGGAGAGGTCTCTGCCGGAGAATTCGTTGCAATGTAGAATTCAGCCTCGTTCTGCGTGTAGAGCCGCAGGAGCGGGGCCAAGTCAAAGCCGCTGCCCACCGGCTGGATGTACTCGGCATCCAGTGTATGCGCCTTGATGCCGAAGGTGTCGCTGTAGAACCGGTAACCTAATCTCGCCGTACCATCACTGTCTTCGAAATGGTGGTTCCAGCGGGCAAGCGCCGTGGCGCTGTTCCTGCGATCCGGCCGGTTGTCATTCGCCTTGTAAGGGTCGGAATAGTAGCCTGTTCCGTGCGAGTAACCGATATTGAACTGGGCGATGTCGTTCTTTGTGAGAACCTTCGTCACCCCGACCAGGCCTGCCACGATACTTTTCGACTTGTTGCCGATACCGGCAAGCTGGGGCGTGATCGAATCGTCGCTCAGGCTCGCCCCGAATGACCAGGTCGTATTCCTGTCTTCAGAGGAAAAGCTGCCCATGAGAGAAGCCCCACGGGAGAGGTAGTCCGATTCGGTCGAGTAACTGCCCCCGAAGGTCAGCGAACTCCTCGAGAAGTAGCGGGTGACCGAGATATCTCCGGCATTGCGCTGGTCTCTCATGGTAGTCAGGGCAGAGGTATGATACTGGGGTGAGGCGCCCGACACCGAGTCGTAGGTATAGTTCAGCCCGACAGACCACTTCCCTTCGATCGGCACGAGGGCCGAAACCGTATAGGCATTAACCTTGATCCGGTCGGAGCTGACGGCGCCGGTTCCCGAACCGCTGGTCGTCGTGGTCGATGCCCCCGAAACAAGGTCGACAATGACGGCATGGTGATGAGTTTCATTATCGTCACTTCCACCGGAAGTTGAACTGTGGATACCAGGGGTGTATTGCGATTCGCTGTAATTCAGGTATTTGAAACTGACCTTCGTCTTCTCCGGAGCCGATTCTGCCAGGGCGAAATCCACGGCAGGCAAAGCCATCGCCGCGGTAAGGAGCGCCGTGCCCATCATGTTGGAGTGCTTTATGGATGCTTGTTTCATGTCGTTTGGGGTTTGAAATTGGTCAATTGCAGCCGCAACCGCCGCCACCCACGCCGGCACCCCCGGAAGCAGCCTCTTTGCTGCTGTAGATGTGCTCCGTGTAGCGTGTATCGAGCGGATCGTAATCAAAGGTCATTTCGGGCCTTGCAAGATTCTGCTTCTCCCATGGCTGGACCGTCGTGGCGGCCGAACACCCGAAAATGGATGCCGCTGTCAGGAGGAAAACAGGCGCACCGAACAGGAGGCGGATGGTGGTTCTTTTCATTGTTTCCCCTCCAGAGCTTTCTGAATCTCGGATTCAAGTGTTACGCGGTCCTTTTCACGAAATCCCTGGTGCTGCAGCAGGATCGTGCCGTTCTTGCCCACAAGGAAACTGGTCGGCATCCCCTTCACCCCGTATTGACCGGGAGTCGTCCCCTTGGAGTCGAACGCCACCGTGAATTTCCCGGGATTCAGGGCGAGGAATTTCCTTGCCTCCTCGCTTTTGGCATCAAGGTTGACCGCGATGATCCTCAGCCCTTTCGAGCGGTACTTTTCCTGCATCTGGTTCATCCAGGAAAAAGACTGGCGGCAAGGACCGCACCAGGAAGCCCAGAAGTCGAGATAGACGACAGATCCGGTAGCGTCTGAAAGCCGAACCTGGCCGTTGGAACCGGGTAGCTCGAAATCAGGGGCCTTACTCCCTTTGTCGAGTGCATACGCACTTCCTGACGAACCGAGGAAAAACAGGAATGCGAGAAAAGGACGCAAGCAGTTTTTTCGCTGTACGATGTTCATGGCAGATGATTTTAGGTTGAAGAGTCCCATTCGCAAACGAGCGCATTAACAATCGTTAATGCGCCGTAACGAAGAAAAGCATGTACGAAAAATGCGAGGATAGGCAACTACCGCCGACGGAAACAAAGACCGGGAGCCGTGGCAGTCAGCCTGACAAAGGTCGATACGCTGCTTGAGTAAAATGGGATCGGGTGTTGGACACGTAAACCGTGATATTTACATGCAACGTATCCAAGATATGCATTGCCGGATTAAACAACAATTAACGATTGTTTAAAAAATGGCAAAAAATGACACCCATGACGAAAATCCGGATTCATGGGCGAACATGCGTAACCCGAATGGCAACATGGCGGGAGGAAATGAAAAAGGCGGATACGACAGGTGTCGTATCCGCCTTTGCTGTCGGGGTGGCGGGACTCGAACCCACGACCTCTGCGTCCCGAACGCAGCACTCTACCAGCTGAGCCACACCCCGAATATCCTTGAACTTGAACTTGTGCCCTTGGACAGATTCGAACTGCCGACCTTCAGTTCCGGAAACTACTGCTCTATCCACTGAGCTACAAGGGCCTGCCGGCCCTGAGGCCAGTAATACAATCAAGTCTGCAAATATAACATTCTCATCGAGAAAAAGAACAATTTTTCGTATCCCCCCAAAAGTTTCCCCACCCTCCATTATCCATTATCCCCCCTGCATCGACTCCCTGACGATTCCTTCGACGGCCAGGTTGGCGCTCATGACCGCCCCGCCCATCGAATCGTAATAGAGCTGCTGCGAGAATCCGCCGGCGAGGAACAGGTTGCTGACCGGCGTCACCTGCGTCGGGCGGTACTGCTCCATGCCGGGCAGTGGCGCATAGACCGACTGCGGGATCCGGACGACAGTCGACTTCAGGATCTTCGCGCCCTGCGAATTCACCGGGAAGTTGGCCCGCACGCTGCGGTCGACCCGCTGCACGATCTCGTCGTTGGTCAAGCCCATCAGCTCCTTTGCCGGGGCAACGCAGAACTCGAAGCGCGTCCCGCCTTCGAACGGTTCACCACGCAGGGTGCGGTAGTCCGGGGTGGTGCGGCAGAGGTTCGCGTAGACCGGGATGACGCCGTCGGGACTGAACAGGACGTTGTCGACATCAGTGACCTCCCGGTCGTACCAGATCTGCACAGAGACGACCGGCACGCCTTCGAGCATGTCGAGGTTGCCGAAGAAACGGTCGTGCTTCCTGAGGGAGGCCGGCATGACCTTGCGGAGGTTGTGAATCGGCAGGGCCGACAGGTAGAAGTCCGCGTCAAGGATCTCGCCGCTCCTGAGCTGAACGCCCTGGATGCGCTGGCCGTCGAACAGCAGTTCGTCGACCGTTGCGGCGGTCAGGAACTGTGCGCCGCGTTTGGTCGAGTACTCCACGAGCGGCTGGTGCAGGTACTCCTGCGGCGAGCCCTTCAGGAATCCCATGCGCGAAGCCTCGGGAATCCGGTAGAAGGTTTCGGTGACATCGAGGATGATCTTGGCGGAGATCTCTTCGGGCGGGATGAACTTGAGCGCGAGGGCCATGGGCCGGAACATCTTGGCCATCAGGCGTTTGCCGAACCTGCGCTGCTCGGCCCACTCGGCGAAGGAGAGGTGGTCCTGCGTCGGCGCGTACCGCTGCTTCCGGAGCGCAAGGGGGACAAGGGATTTCGAGAATGCCGCCATCTCGCCGAAGGTGAAATAGCCGTTCTTGACGATGGCCGGAAGCAGGTGCAGCGGGCTGGGAAGGGGCCAGGTGTCAAAGGTGAAACTGCTTCCTCCGTCGAGGGTGTAGGTCAGGCGATGCTCCTTCCAGAGCACGGCATGGTAGGTACCGATCTCCTTCATGAGTTCGTAGAGGACGTCGTAGGCGCCAAAGAAACAATGCGTGCCTGACTCGACCCAGTCACCCTCCTCGTCTTTCCAGGCCGAGACCTTTCCGCCGAATATGGGGCGCTTTTCGAGGACCTTCACCTGGAAACCACGGTCGACGAGGCGCTTTGCGGCGGTCAGGCCGGCAAGGCCTCCGCCGATGATCAGTACTTTCTTCTTGTCTCCGTTCATCAGTCGAGGGTGAAATTCTGGTTTGTTTATGTACGGAAAGAGCGGAATCACAGCGCCAAGCGGCCATCCATGGCACGCGAAAGCGTAGCTTCGTCGATGAATTCGAGTTCCGCACCAACGGGTATGCCCCTGGCGATCCGGGTGACGCTGATGCCGAGCGGTTTGAGCAGTTTTCCGATGTAGAGCGACGTAGTCTCCCCTTCTACCGTCGGGTTGAGGGCAAGCACGACTTCGCGGACCATGCCCGATGCGTCGGAGCCGATGCGCACGATCAGTTCCCGGACCTTGATGTCGTCGGGGCCGATGCCGTCGAGGGGCGAGATGACCCCGTGGAGCACGTGGTAGAGGCCTTTATAGTGTCCGGTCTTTTCAAGGGCGAGCACTTCGGTCGGGGACTCGACGACGCAGATGACCGTACGGTCACGGCCGGTAGCGGTGCAAACCAGGCAGGGATCGGTACCAAGGTCGGTGATATTCTGGCATACCGAGCACCGGGTGACCTTCTCCTTGACATCGACAAGGGCGTTGGCAAGCTTTTCGACCTCCTGGCGAGGCACTTGCAGGATGTGCATCGCCAGGCGCTGGGCGGTTTTGCGACCGATGCCGGGCAGTCTTGCAAACTCTTCGATCAGCGCTTCGACGGCGCTGGAGGTGTAGCGCATGAACGAGGGGTTACTTGCCGAGGTTGAGGTTCTTGAGCAGGTCGGCGGGGTTGATGCCGCCGGCTGCCTTGGAGATCTCGCCCTGTGCGAGCTGGATCGAGGCTTCGAGCGCCTTGTTGATGGCGGCCACGATCAGGTCCTGGACCATCTCGACGTCATCCATGATCTCTGGATCGATGCGGAGTTCAAGCACTTTCTGGCGACCGTTGACCTTGACGCGCACCATGCCGCCACCGGCTTCACCTTCGGCGATGACCGTCTCAAGCTGCTTGTGCACGTCCTGCATCTTCTCGCCAGCTTCCTTGAGCTGCTTCATCATGTCATTGAAATTGGGCATCGACATCGTGGTGTTCTCCTGTGGTGTTCTCCCTTCACCCCGGGCTCAAGCCCGGAGCTACACAGGATAAAATGTAAGATCTGAATGTCCGTCGGGATAAATCCCTCCCGAAAGCAAGATCCTGATCAATCCTTCCTGCGGAGGGCGAGGTAGATCTTCTCGAGGATATCTTCTGTGGTCAGCTTGTACTTCGTCAGCAGGTCGTCGGGCTTGCCCGATTCGCCGAAGGTGTCCTCGACGGCGACCATCTCGATCGGAACGGGAATGTTGCGGGCACAGACGTTCGAGACGGCTTCGCCGAGGCCGTTGTACATCTGGTGCTCCTCGGCTGTGACGATGGCCCCGGTTTCATTGGCGGCCATGACGATGGCGAGCGTGTCGACCGGCTTTATGGTGTGCATATTGATCACACGCACCGAGACCCCCTCCTTTTCAAGTATCCTGGCGGCTTCCAGTGCCTTCCAGACCATGATGCCGCAGGCAATCACGGTGACATCCCTGCCGTCACGGAGCGTGATGGATTTGCCGATCTCGAATCCATCCTCGTCACGGCTGAAATCGGGCACGTTCGGGCGACCGAACCGGAGGTAGACCGGCCCCTGGTGCCCGATGACGGCCTTGGTGGCGCGTCTGGTCTCGCTGTAGTCGCAGGGCACCACGACGGTCATGCGAGGCAGGCCGCGCATCAGGCCGATATCCTCGAGGATCTGGTGGGTCGCGCCGTCTTCGCCGAGCGTGAGGCCTGCATGGGAGGCGCAGATCTTGACGTTGAGGTTCGAGTAGCAAAGCGACTGGCGGATCTGGTCGTAGACCCTGCCGGTGGCGAAAACGGCGAAGCTGGACGCGACAGGGATCTTGCCGGTGGTCGCCAGGCCTGCCGCCATACAGACCATGTTGGCCTCAGCGATGCCGGTCTGGATGAAGCGGTCCGGAAACTCGTCGCGGAAGAGGTTCATGTTCAGCGAACCGGTAAGGTCGGCGCAGAGTGCCACCACCGAGGGGTTCTCACGGCCTGCTTCGAGCAGGGCCTCACCGAATCCGGTACGGGTAGCCTTGTTCCCCCTGGAAGTGTACTTGTCGGTCGCTTCGACGGTGTTTTTCTCTCCCATTAATGACAGAATAACTTAAATTATAAAAAGTATTTCCAGCCGGTACAGCCACAATCCCCACACCCAGGCCGATGACGAAAGTTGAATATAAGCATACGCATATAGCGGCAAAAAAAAAACTGGGCCAAAACTTCCTGACCGACAGGAACATCCCGAGGAAGATCGTCCGCGAATCGGGCATAGCCCCCGGGGACCGGGTGCTGGAGATCGGCCCGGGGTTCGGTGCGCTCAGCACGGCAATCCTCGAAACGGTCCCCTCGTTCACGGCCATCGAGAAGGACCGTGAACTGGCCGGGTTCATCCGCCGCGAGCACCCCGAAATCGAGCTGATCGAAGGGGACTTCCTGAAGGTCCCGCTCGAGCCGATCGCCGGCAACGGCAGGATCGCGGTGCTCGGCAACATCCCCTACTCCATCACCAGCCCCATCCTGTTTCGCCTGCTCGACAACCGGCGCCTCGTCTCCTCGGCCACGCTCATGATGCAGCATGAGGTCGCGCTGCGCCTCGCCGCCGAACCCGGCACGAAGGAGTATGGCATCCTTGCCGTGCAGATGCAGGCGTTCTGCGAGGTAAAATACCTGTTCAAGGTCGGCCGCGCGGTCTTCAAGCCCCGCCCGGAAGTGGACAGCGCGGTAATCAGGATGGTGCCGAAGCCAGGGGAGCCGGTCGCCGACAGCGAAGGGTTCAGGAGCTTCGTACGGTGCGCGTTCCACCAGAGGCGCAAGACGCTCCTGAACAACCTGAAAGAGGCGTACGACACCTCGGAGGTACCCGATGCCACGCTTAAACTCCGCGCCGAGGCCCTCAGCGTCAGTGAGCTCATCGCCCTCTTCAACCTCATGCGGCCGCTGAAGAAACCGGAGGCCGACCTGCAGCCAACCGTGACGCGGAGTGTGCCGTAATCAGACAGCTGACATTCACTTCATTGCTTAATCCGTTATTTTTAGTAAAATTGGTTTTTGCTCACAATTCCTGTCAATTCGCCTGTATGTTGCACCCTCGGCTCCATACCTTCCCCGCTCCTCCGTTAGCTATCAGTCCGTCTCTACCTACCTATCATTAACCTTTATATCCACAGGGGGTTGTCCAGTATGTCACTATCTTACAGCGCCGTCCATCGGCAGTCTATCGAGAACCCGGAACAGTTCTGGGGTGAAGTTGGAGAAAAACTCCACTGGTATTCGAAATGGGACAAGGTCCTTGACGATTCGAACCCTCCTTTCTACCGCTGGTTCCCCGGTGGCGTGACCAACACCTGTTACAACGCGCTCGACCGCCACGTCGACGAGGGCCGCGGCAACGACATCGCCGTCATCTATGACAGCCCGGTGACCGGCACGATCGAGAAGTACACCTACCGCGAGTTCCGCGACAAGGTCGCCCTGTTCGCCGGTGCATTGAAGGCCCGCGGCGTCAGGAAAGGCGACAGGGTCATCATCTACATGCCGATGATCCCCCAGGCGGTCATCGCGATGCTCGCCTGCGCCAGGCTCGGCGCGATCCATTCGGTCGTGTTCGGCGGATTCGCCTCGCACGAACTCGCCGTCCGCATCGACGACTGCAAGCCGAAAGTGATCGTCTCCGCCTCCTGCGGCATCGAGCACGGCAAGATCATCGACTACAAGCGACTGCTCGACTTCGCCGTCGAACTTGCACACTTCAAGCCGGAAATCTGCATCATCTACCAGCGTGAGCAGATGAAGGCGCAGCTCGACGAGGACCGTGACATGAGCTGGAAGCAAGCACAGCTGGGCATCGCCCCGGCGCAGTGCGTTCCGGTGGAATCGACCGATCCCCTCTACATCCTCTACACCTCCGGCACCACCGGCCAGCCGAAAGGCATCGTCCGCGACAACGGCGGGCACATGGCCGCGCTGAAATGGACGATGGAGCACGTTTACAACGTGAAGCCCGGCGAAGTCTTCTGGGCTGCCAGCGATGTGGGCTGGGTCGTGGGTCACTCCTATATCGCCTACGCTCCCCTGCTCCATGGTTGCACGACGGTGATCTTCGAAGGCAAGCCGGTCGGCACCCCCGATCCCGGTACATTCTGGAGGATCATCAGCGAACACGACGTCTCGGTGCTCTTCACCGCCCCGACCGCTTTCAGGGCCATCAAGAAGGAAGATCCGCAGGGCAAGTATATCAGCCGCTACAACTTCTCGAAGTTCAGGACGCTCTTCCTTGCCGGTGAGCGCGCCGACCCCGACACGGTCAGGTGGGCCGAGACCCAGCTCAAGGTTCCGGTCATCGACCACTGGTGGCAGACCGAGACCGGATGGGCCATTGCAGCCAACTGCCAGGGTATCGAGCCAGGGCCGGTCAAGTACGGTTCTGCATCAAGGGCTGTCCCGGGCTATGACGTCAAGGTGGTCAACGCCGAGCTCGAAGAGCTGCCGGCCGGACAGATGGGCGACATCGTCGTCAAGCTGCCGCTGCCTCCGGGCACCATGATGACCCTCTGGAAGCAGGACATCCGCTTCAACGAGAGCTACATGAAGACCTATCCCGGTTACTACCAGACCAGCGACGCCGGCTACATCGACGAGGACGGCTACATCTACATCATGTCCAGGACTGACGACATCATCAACGTCGCCGGACACCGCCTCTCGACCGGCGCCATCGAAGCCGAGCTGTGCGAGCACCCGGACGTTGCCGAAAGCGCCGTCATCGGTGCTGCGGACGACCTGAAGGGCGAGATCCCGCTCGGGTTCCTGGTGCTGAAGAATGGTGTGGACACGGCTCCGGAGATGATCATCAAGCACGTTATCGAGTACGTCCGCGAGAACATCGGGCCGGTCGCTTCGTTCAAGACGGCAGTCATCGTCAACCGCCTGCCGAAGACCCGTTCGGGAAAAATCCTGCGGGCCACGATGCGCAAGATCGCCAACGGCGAGGAGTACACCATACCGCCGACCATCGACGACCCGGCGATCCTCGACGAGATCAGCGAAGCCCTGCAGACGATCGGCTACGCGAAAAAACGTTCATAAACCAGACCGAACCGCAACAACATGATCAACAGGATCGACCACATAGCCATAGCGGTTCAGGACCTTGATGCCGCACTCGGGACGTTTCTCGACGTCCTCGGGTGCGACCCGGGTTCCGTTACGATCGAAGAGGTGCCGTCCGAGAAGGTCCGCGTGGCATTCATCCCGATCGGCCAGACTCACATCGAACTGCTTGAGCCGATCGGCCAGGAGGGCGCCGTATCGAAATTCATTGCAAAGAATGGCGAGGGCATGCACCATATCGCGCTGGCGACCGACGACCTCGCAAAGGAAACGGACCGCGTTACCGGGGCAGGCCTGAACCCCCTGGGGCCACCGTCAACTGGTGCAGGAGGGAAAAAGATCGTCTTCCTCCACCCGAAGCAAACAAACCGTGTCCTTTTTGAATTGGTGGAACCAAAACCACATCACCATTAAAAGAATTGACAACGAAAACAGTGAAACATTTTTACCTGCCTTTCGAAAAAAACGACCAGTTCAAGTATTCGGCAAACTCCATCAAGCAACTGACGGAGTATGAGAAATACCAGCTCTCATTCCACCCCGAACGCCCCAAGTACCTCGACTACCTCGATGTGTTCGAAAACGTCGAAGAGTGCCTCCAGAACGACCACCACGGAAGCTGCCTCATCCAGGCCCACCGCGCCGACATCTGCTACAACGACTCCCGACACCCCGTCATGCTCATCGGACAGCAGTCCGGCCCGACCTCAGACTTCGGTGAACTCCATCACGTCATGAAAGACCACCACCAGGTGGTAAAATGGAACCAGGGCATGCCGACGCCTGCCGCTTTCCAGAAGGCCATCGACGCCATCGCCCTTGCCGAGAAGGAGAAGCGCATCGTCATCACCATGATCGACACTGCCGGAGCCGACCCGACGGAAGCTTCAGAATCCGGCGGCATCGCCTGGAAAATCGGGCGCTGCATGCAGGCACTTGCCGAATCGAAGGTGCCGACCATCTCGGTGATCATCAACCGTGGCTGTAGCGGCGGTGCCATTGCACTGACAGGGTGCGATGCCGTGCTCGCCATGGAATATTCCACCTACCTGGTTATCGCTCCCGAAGCCTGTTCGTCGATCCTCTTCAGGACGAGGGACAAGGCGAACTTCGCTGCGGAGATATCGCAGATCACCGCGAAGGAGGCCCTCCTGAACGGTATCGTTGACGAGCTCATCCCCGAACATGCCGGCCCTGCCCACCGCTTCCGGAAGGAGGCGCTTGAATCGTTCCGCGACGTCGTCTCCCGCTGGGCGGGCAAACTCGCCAGCGAACATGATACCGCGGTGTTCAACCGCCGTGTTGACCGCTGGCAGAGGATCGGCCAGTGGGACCTGACCAACGAAGAGGCGATCAAAGCCTATGAAAAGCAGGTACACGCATTCATCCCCAAACCGGAGAAGAACCTTTTCATCCCTCGCCACAAGCGATGCCGTAGCGAGCTCAACAAACATATCGCCGACCCGGTGCTCTACAGTAAGCTCCTGGCGGACAACTTCGTCTGCGAAACCTGCGGGCACCGCTATGTCAGGCTCACGGCGTATGATTACCTCGACAAGCTCATCGACCAGGACTCCTTCCAGGAGCATGAACAGACCCGCTACATCATCGACAGGGACATCCTGAACTTCCCGGACTACAGCGACAAGATCGCCGAGGACCGGAAAAAGAACGGCATGTCTTCAGCGATGATCACCGGAGACGGCAAGGTAGGCGGCCACGACGTCGTAATTTGCGTGACCAGCTTCGGATTCCTCGGGGGTTCGTTCTGCATGTCGACCGGCGAGAAAATCTGGCAGGCCGCGCAGTTAGCGATTGACAGGAAATGCCCGCTCATCATCCAGGCTGCCGGAGGCGGCGCCCGAATGCACGAAGGGTGTTCGTCGATGGTCAGCCTCCCGAAAATCCATGTAGCGCTTTCCCGCGTTGAAAAGGCCGGGTTGCCACTGATCACGGTCGTCACCGACCCGACCCTCGGCGGCGTGGCCATCGGCTTCGGTGCCAGGGGCATCAGGATCTTCGAGCACAATGCAGGCAACATCGGGTTCTCCGGCAAGCGGGTCATCGAGCAGTACACCGGCCACCACACCTCGAAAGACTTCCAGACCACCAACTGGCTGCAAACCAAGGGATTCGTCGACATGATCGCCCGTCCCCTCGAAATGAAGGACAAGATCAGGGAGATCATCGAAAGCCGCAAGGCCAATTGAACAGGCAGCCCCCGACGCCGTCCGCGGTATCGGGGGCTGAAAGCATGAACCAGAAGAACAGCATCAATCAATGTCCCAGCCTGAACCACTTTTTTCCGGTTTCCCGGCGATAACGCATGCCGCATGGAAGTCGAGGGTTCTCGAAGAACTCAAAGGCGCCGACTACGCGAAAATCGTCTGGAAGACCCCGGAAGGCTTCACCATGGAACCATGGTACAACCGCAGCAGCTCCGTCCCCTTCCCTGCCGTACCGCCCGGCCGCAAAACCAACCGCTGGAGCGTCTGCCAGCAGATCGAGGCCGGCAGCGCCGCAGAGGGTGCTGAAGAGTCCCGGGCCGCAATTGCCGGCGGCGCCGATGCCGTCGAATTCAGGCTCGCCGACCCGTCACTGGTCAGCGCCGCCAACCTTGCCGTGCTGATGGGCCAACTCGACCTGTCGAAGGTACAGGTCTTCTTTTCGGGAGCCATCGGCGACGCTTCCGCACTGCTCGGCAACCTGATGACCATCCCCGGGTTCTCCTCTGCCAGCGGGGCGATCCTGAACGACAGTTCGAAGGCCTCCCTTGTCGCCATTGAACGCCGGCCAGCCGGGTTCAGGACCCTCAGCGTGAACACCGAGCGATTCCATGACGCCGGAGCGAGTATCGTACAGGAACTCGCATTCTCGCTCGCCGAAGTGAGCGACCTGCTCAACCGGGCAACCGACTCGGGCATCGATGCCACCAAGGCCGCGGCCTCGATCGAGGTCGTATTCTGCACCGGCACGAGCCACTTCACGGAACTGGCGAAGCTGCGGGCCTTCAGGGCCATGTGGCCACAGGTGCTCGCCGCCTACGGCGTTGCCCCGGACCATGCGCCCGAGCCCAGGCTCTTCGTGCGCTCATCCAGGCGTACAGCCTCGGTGCTCGATCCCTATACCAACATCCTCCGCCTCTCGACGCAGGCTGTTTCTGCCATCCTCGGCGGATGCGATACGCTCCAGCTCTCATCCTTCGACCCTGCCAGCTCGGTTTCGCATGAACTGGCCGACCGGATCACCAGGAACATCCACCACCTGCTCAGGGAGGAGTCCGGCCTCGACCGCGTCATCGACCCGGCGGCCGGTTCGTTCTATGTCGACACCATGACAGGATCACTCTGCTGCGAAGCCTGGAAAATCTTCCAGGGGATCGAGGCGTCCGGCGGCCTGAAATCGGCAGAAGCAGACGGCAGGATTGCGGCCATGGTCGCCCCTGCAGCCGAAGCCCGTCAGAAGGATATCCGCGGAAGGAAACGATCACTGATCGGCATTAACCGCTATACGGTAGCGCCGTCAGCAGATGTCGCCGCTGCGGTGATGGCCGCGCCGCAGGCAGCTGCCGATGCAGCACCGGAATTTGAACACCTCAGGCTCCGCATGCTTGCCCATGTATCGAAAACAGCCTCGACACCGCGCGTCGCCGTCTGGATGCACGGAGATCCTGTAAAGAGCCTCCGCGTCTCGGCATTTGCCGAAGACTTCCTGCGCACCGGCGGGTTCGAGATCATGCCGCCCCTGACGCTACCCCTTGAAAACAAATCGTGCCGGACCATCACGCAGGATGAACCTGAAATCGTGGTGCTCTGCTGGACGGGCGACGAAGACCTCGGATCATTGCCGTCAATCCTCGAAACGATGCAGGAGCTGCACAAGGAGACGATCGTCGTCATGGCAGCCAAGCCTCCGGAAAACGCCGACACCTACCTCAAGACCGGCCTCGACCGGTTCATCCACCTCGGCAGCGACGCCTATGCCTGCCTGCTTTCACTGCAACACAAAACCGGTGTGTTATGAGACCCGATTTTTCCACCATCGAACCCTACAGGGCAGGCAACATCGCTACGGCCGCCAACGGCGGCGAAGCCGCATGGTCGACGCCGGAGGGGATTCCCGTCCAGGCGAGATACGATAGCTCCGTGCTTGAAGGCATGGCTCATCTCGATTTTGCACCAGGCTTCCCGCCCTTTACGGCCGGCCCCTACGCCACCATGTACGCCACCAAACCCTGGACCATCCGCCAGTACGCAGGCTTTTCCACGGCCGAAGAGTCCAACCGTTTCTATCGCCAGAACCTTGCTGCCGGCCAGAAGGGACTTTCGGTCGCCTTCGACCTTCCGACCCATCGCGGCTATGACTCCGACCATCCGCGCGTCGTGGGAGACGTCGGCAAGGCCGGCGTGGCCATCGACACGGTCGAGGACATGAAGATACTGTTCGACCAGATCCCGCTCGGCGACATCTCGGTCTCGATGACCATGAACGGCGCCGTACTGCCCGTCATGGCATTTTACATCGTGGCAGCCGAAGAGCAGGGCGTGCCTCCCGAAAAGCTCAGCGGCACCATCCAGAACGACATCCTGAAAGAGTTCATGGTGCGCAACACCTACATCTACCCGCCGGAGCCGTCGATGAAGATCATCGCCGACATCTTCAGGTATACCAGCGAGAAGATGCCGAAGTTCAACTCCATCAGCATCTCGGGCTACCACATGCAGGAGGCGGGCGCCACGGCCGACCTCGAGCTGGCCTTCACGCTTGCCGACGGCCTTGAGTACATCCGCACCGGTTTGAAGGCAGGGCTGGACATCGACGCCTTCGCTCCCCGGCTTTCCTTCTTCTGGGGCATCGGCATGAACTACTTCATGGAGGTGGCCAAGCTGCGCGCCGCCAGGATGCTCTGGTCGAAGATCGTCGCCCGGTTCAATCCGAAGAACCCGAAATCGCTGATGCTCCGCTCGCACTGCCAGACATCCGGCTGGAGCCTGACCGAGCAGGACCCGTTCAACAACGTCACCAGGACCAGCATCGAAGCCCTGGCCGCAGCCCTTGGCCATACGCAGTCGCTGCACACCAATGCGCTCGACGAGGCGATCGCCCTACCGTCGGTCTTCTCGGCCCGCATCGCCCGTAACACCCAGATCTACCTGCAGGAAGAGACCGACATCTGCCGGGCGATCGACCCGTGGAGCGGCTCATACTATGTCGAGGAGCTCACCCGCCAGCTTGCCGAAAAGGCGTGGGGGATCATCGAAGAGATCGAAGCCAACGGCGGCATGGTCAAAGCGATCGAGCAGGGAATCCCCAAAATGCAGATCGAAGAGGCGGCTACGCGCAAGCAGGCCGGCATCGACAGCGGCAAGGAGATCATCGTCGGCGTCAACGCCTTCAAGACCGAGAGCAAGACCGACATCGAACTGCTCGAAGTCGACAACACGGTCGTGCTGCACCAGCAGCTTGCCCTCCTGAAGGAGATTCGCGACAACCGCAATGAAGCCGACGTGCAGGCTGCGCTCAAGGCCATCGAGGCCTGCGCTGCCGGCGGGGATGGAAACCTGCTCGCCCTTTCGGTCGACGCCGCACGCAAGCGCGCGACCCTCGGCGAGATCTCCTCGGCCCTCGAAACCGTCTACGGACGCTACCGGGCCTCGGTCAAGCTCAACACCACCATCTATCTGTCGCAGATGCAGGAAAACAGCCTCTTCCAGGAAGCACAGCGCATGGCAGACACCTTCGCCGAAGCCGAAGGCCGCCGTCCGAGGATCCTTGTGGCCAAAGTCGGCCAGGACGGCCACGACCGTGGCGCCAAGGTGATCGCGGCCGCATTCGCCGACATCGGCTTCGACGTGGACATCAGCCCGCTCTTCCAGACACCGGAAGAGGTGGTCGGCCAGGCGCTGGACAACGACGTGCACATCGTCGGCATCTCAAGCCTTGCCGGCGGACACAAGACGTTGATCCCGACCATCGTCGAGGAGCTGAAGACCGCACACCGTGACGACATCCTCGTCATTGCCGGCGGCGTCATCCCCGAACGCGACTATGACTATCTGTATGAGCGTGGCGTGGCCGGCGTGTTCGGCCCAGGCACGGTAATCGCCGAAGCGGCCATCAAGCTGCTCGGCAAGCTGCTCGAACGACACAAAGGTTGAACCAGGGCGGCGGCATGTCCCACAAACCACTGCATGAACTGAGCGTCGACGAGTTCGTCGACGGCATCACCGGGGGCAGCCGCCACCTGCTCAGCAGGGCCATTACGCTGGTCGAATCGAGCCGCCCCGACCACGAAGCCAAAGCCCACACCATCCTCGACCGCTGCCTTGCAGCCGGCCGCCGGGCAACCCGCATCGGCATCACCGGCTCACCCGGCGCCGGCAAAAGCACCTTCATCGAATCCTTCGGCCTGGAACTCCTCAGGCACGGACTGCGGGTAGCCGTGCTGGCCATCGACCCGAGCAGCACCCGCTCGGGCGGCAGCATCCTCGGGGACAAGGCACGCATGGAACAGCTCTCTACCCGTCCCGAAGTCTTCATCAGGCCAACGGCATCATCAGGCTACCTGGGCGGCACCTCGCCCCGCACGCACGAAACCATCCTGCTCTGCGAAGCCGCAGGCTACGACGTCATCATCGTCGAAACGGTCGGGGTGGGTCAATCGGAGATCGTGGTCAACTCGATGGTGGATTTCATCCTGCTGCTCATGCTGCCCGGATCGGGCGACGAACTGCAGGGCATCAAGCGGGGCATCATGGAGATCGCCGACGCGGTGGCCATCACCAAGGCCGATGGTGAGCGGACAGGCATCGCGCAAGTCTCGAAATCAGATTTCGAAGCCGCCCTCAGGCTGCTTCCCGAAAAACATCCGGGATGGAAGCGCAAGGTGCTACTCACCTCATCGCTTGACGGCACCGGCATCGCGGAGGTCTGGCAGAACGTCTCGAAGTTCATGGCCGAGATGCAAGCGAACGGCCAGCTCGACAGCACCCGTCAGGAGCAGCTCAGGCTCCTGCTCTACACCATCGTCGAAGACCGCCTGAAACGGGAGTTTTTCGGAAACCCGCGCGTTGCAGCCGAACGAGAATTGGTCGAGCGTCACGTCCTTTCCAGCACAATCAGCCCATTCAGCGGAGCCATGACCCTGCTCGGTGCGTTCAGGCAGGAAAAATAACTGAAACCGCTTACCCGTCCTTTCCCTCTTTCCACTTTATGCGTGACGTGTTACGAGTCACGTGTCATGATCCGCTAGCTGATAAACTCCTTCTCCCCGGCTTTCACGATCAGCACCGGGACATTCGCCTTCCTGACCACGCCTTCGGCAACGCTGCCCATCAGCAACCGGCTCAGGCCTGTCTTGCCGTGCGACCCCATGATGAGCATGCTCACGTCCAGTCCGGCAAGCTGCTCGAGGATGACCTCGACGGGAATGCCGATCATGACATCCGCCTGCACGTCGATGCCCTTCGACTTCGCCTCCGCGACCAGCGGCTGAAGGTCTTCCATGGCGGCCTTTTCGAGATCCTCCTCGACCGGTATGTAGGTCAGGGTCATGTCGGCAGCCATCGGACGAGGCTCGACCACGTTCAACAGACAGATTTTCGAGCCCATCGCCTTGGCGAACTCACAAGCGTACCGGAAAGCATTCTTCGATGCATCGGAAAAGTCAATTGGACAGAGAATCGATTTGATGGTAATCATGGCCATCCTGTTTTGTTGTTGCGAGAGGCACACCTGACCGTTAGTCCCGGCCTTCAGCCGCACAGCGTCGGTAGGCGGGGGAACCTTCCCGACTGATCCGTACTCCATATATCAAAGTTAACGGGAGCGGTGACGAAAAAGAAAGGAAATACGTCAGAAAACCGGAAACGGACCGGAGAATAGCCAACCGTGGCATGCAAGTTCATTTGCCCCCGCCGCGACACTTATGGATGACGTAAGTGACAATACCCCAAACCTGGAAGTCGCTCTCCCCGGAGACCCGGATCGGCCTGAACTCCTCATTGGCCGGCATGAGGCAAAGCCCTTCTTCACGATTCGAAATTCGCTTGACGGTGAACTCGCCGTCGATGAAGCAGACCGCGATGTCGCCGTCCTTCGGGTCGAGCGACTTGTCGATGACAAGGATGTCCCCCTCCCCTATCCCCGCATCGATCATGGAGGAGCCCTTCACCCGTCCGTAAAAGGTCGCGTTGGGATGGCGGACCAACGCGCGGTTCAAGTCGAGCTTCAGTTCGAGGTAATCGTCGGCCGGCGACGGAAACCCCGCGGAAATGAAGCTCGACGCCAGCGGAAGCTCGAGTCCGGTCGACAGGTCAGCGCTAAAGAATTCGATGGCCAGGGTATTGCAGATTCTGGTAAGTTTCATGATTCTATCACGGGTCTGTATTGAAGGGAAGGTAGGGAAAAATCGGGAAGGGAACGAAAAAACCCGGGATCCATTCCAAAATCGGGAACCCTGGATTCACACCAAGGTTTTTTCTACCTGAAAGACAACCGGTCATATCATGTGCGGACGATTCGGATTCTTCGAGCTCGCCTTCTTCATCGAACAGCTCCGACAGCTTGAGCTGCCGTTCGAGGAGGCTACGGGCTTCAGTTACCGGCAGAACTGGAACATCGCGCCGGAAAGCGGCATCGTGGCCCTGCTCGGAGACCATGGCTGTTACACGCTCTCGATTGCGCGATGGGGCCTGATCCCCCACTGGTCAGAATCACTGCCGAAAGTGAGGCCGATCAACGCCAGGGCCGACAGCCTTGCGTCGAAGCCTTTTTTCCGCCACATGCTGCATCGGCGGCACTGCCTGGTGCCCGCGAGCGGGTTCTATGAATGGAAAGCTACCGGCGGAGCAAGGAAAGAGCCGTGGTACGTCCATCGGGCGGATGGAAAACCCATGGCGATGGCCGGACTATGGGACGAATGGAGAATGCCCGGCTCGAACGACCTTCCGGTGGTGTCGTGCACCGTCATCACGACCGGGGCGAACCGGCAGATGCAGCCGGTGCACGCCCGCATGCCGGTGATCCTGGAACCCGCAGACTGGCGGGGCTGGCTCGAATCCGGGAACCCGGAGGCACTGAAACTGCTGCACCCCTCCCCTGACGACATCCTCGACTTCTATCCCGTCTCCACAAAGGTCAACAATCCTTCAAACAGCAGCGCAGAATGCATCGAAAGGCTTCCGGCGGAAGGATAAGCTCAAGGAAGTGCGAAGGTTAATGGGAAAAAACCGGATCGGCGGCAACGGTTTTGTGAAACTGCGTTTTTTTCTTACCTTGAGCTTCCGTTTGGCGAAGTGGCCGAGTGGCTAGGCAGAGGTCTGCAAAACCTCGTACAGCGGTTCGAGTCCGCTCTTCGCCTCCATGTGTAGGTTCCCACAACCACCATGAACCCCGAAAACCCCTGTAAAATCAGGGGTTTTTCTTTTTCCCGCCCCCATAGGTTCCCAGCAGTTTGTCTGGAATTCCAGACACACGCTCCCACTCTCGGCCCGCCGCGTCGAATCTGTACGACCGGCCGACAAACCGCAAACCCTGTTCGATGGCCGCGGCCTCTACCTGCTGGTGGGTCCCGCGCCATATACTGAGGATGGCAGGATGTTTCCAGCCTCGAAGGGCTGGCGGTTCAAGTATCGATTCAACGGCCGATCTCGTTTGATCTCGTTCGGCATCTATCCCGACGTGAGCCTTGAACTGGCCCGGCAGCGGCGACAGGAGGCTCGTGAGTTGCTGGCCCGGGGCATAGACCCGGTTGATATCAGGAATGCACCAGCAGAGCACCCTGTCGGGGAGACGGTAGCGGAGCTGGCCCGCCAATGGATTGACGTCGCTTCGGGCGACTGGGCGGAAGGCCATGCACGGATGATCCGGTCGCGGATGGAGCGGTATGTCCTTCCTGCCCTCGGATCTCGGCTGATCGCCGAGGTCACCACCAAGGATGTGCTTGAGGCCCTCCGGCCGATCGAGGCCATCGGGTACTACGAGACGGCGCACCGGGTGCGGTCGATCATCGGGCAGATATTCCTGTTTGCCCTGGCCTCCGGGACTGATGGGGTGACAGGCAACCCGGCGGCAGGTCTCGGCCGGGCGCTCCGGAGCCCGGCGAAGCGCCACATGTCCGCCATACTTGACCCGGTAGAACTTGGCCGGCTGCTTCGGGATTCTGATGGCTATCCCGGGGCGTTTCAGGTTCGGTGCGCGCTGCAACTCGCTCCCCTGCTTTTCGTTCGGCCCGGTGAGCTGCGACAGATGCAATGGGCGCATATCGATATGGCGGTATGCCGGTGGACGATCCCTGCCGGCGAGATGAAGATGAAGGTCTCGCACGTCGTCCAGCTGTCCAAGCAGGCTCGACAGATACTTGATGCGCTGCGTCCCCTGACCGGGCACATGAAATACGTTTTCGCCGGACGGCAGGCGTCGAGACCAATGTCGCCCAACACGATCAATATGGCCCTGCGGGCGATGGGATGGGGCCCGGAGAAAGTAACCGGTCACGAATTCCGGGCGACGGCCAGGACGATGTTGCACGAGACGCTGGGATTCTCTCCGGACGCCATCGAAGCCCAACTCGCCCATGCGGTGCCTGATCGGCTCGGAGGCGCCTACAACCGGACGCAGCACCTCGAGGAACGGACAAGGATGATGCAGGCGTGGGCGGATTATTTGGATGGGTTGAAGGAGGGGGCGCAGTAATCCTCTTTTGAGCCATCACCGCATAGACGGCGGCTTGAGATAGAACGACACCTCGTCCACGTTGGGATGCTCCGTGCCGCCGCGTCAGCAAAGTCCATTCTGGACGGAGCGGGATTGATTTTGGTGATTCTGTTGTTATTGCTTAACATGTATTGCAATGTATAACAGGTATTGCGAGGGGATATGGAAAAAGAAAAGGCAGACCAGATGATCGGAATCCGCATTCCGAAAAGTATTGGCCAACGGCTTGAAATTTTGGCTAAAAGAACGGGCCGAAGCAAAACCTATTACATCCGTGAGGCTATCATGGAGCATCTCGATGATCTTGAGGATATCTATCTGGCTGAACAGGTGCTTGAGCACGTCAGGCGTGGAGAGGAGCCGGTGTCCAGCATAGATGAAGTGGAGCGTCGTCTTGGCCTGGCAGATTGAGTTGACCGGTTCAGCCGAAAAAGAGCTGGCCAAATTGGATAAGACCATCGCGAAGCGGATCATCAGGTTCCTTCGTGAGCGGGTATCAATCGATCCCAGATCGTCTGGCAAAGCGTTGAAGGGGGATCATTCAGGACTCTGGCGATACCGAGTCGGCGATTATCGCGTGATTTGCGAACTCTTCGATGAAAGGGTATCTGTTCTTGTTATCCGCGTGGGTCATCGCAAAGAGGTTTACCGATGAATGGTTTTGCCATTGCGGCAGCACGTGCATTCAGGCGAGCCATGAGGCTCACAGGTGACCCCTTCCCCGAAAACCAGACACTTGTAAAGTAGAGAATTCCGGCAATGAGTATCTTGAATCAAACAGGAACCATTGCTATGAAAAAGTCTCGATTCAGTGACGAGCAAATTACCTTCGCCCTC
>JAAXWQ010000005.1 GCA_013335115.1 Chlorobiaceae bacterium
GACGTTGATGACTCCTGGCACAAACTCTGGAGTTTGTGCCAGGAGTCATCAACGTCCCCTCTTTTTTCATTTAGGATGTTCGGCGAACCCGAATCCGCTCACTGCCAGCGGCCGCGGGGGCCGGGGGGTGGCATGTCGGGCAGGATGACGCCGCGCCTGCGGGCCCGATCCTGCATGATCCGGTGGTGCTCGAGGCGCAGGCGGTCGCGCTCCTCGAAGCTCCTGGCCGAGTGGAGGCGCTGCATGTACCCGACCCGCTCCCCGGGGCTCATCAGGTGGTAGCCATAGATCATCTCCGGCTCGAGCAGGCGGTAATGCATCGGCATCTGGTAGTGCATCGGCATCCATCCGGGATATTCGGATTGGGGTGGCGGGGGCGGAGGTGGTGGTGCTTTCGGCTGCATCTGCTGCACGGCGCCTGGCCGGTCCGCGGTCGGCGGTGCAGGTTCGGCCGACGAGCTGCCGGCGGCGTACAGAAACGAGCCGGCAACCAGCGGTACGGCAAGAATAGTCATTTTCTTCATGTTGATCCCCCATTGGATTCGGGTTGTTGCTGGCAAAAACCGTATCTGCTGCAACCCATTCAGCGGCTACGGTTTCCTCCCCTCCCTTCCGGCAGGTGCTGGAAGGGAGGGATGGAGCGAAGCGGTAATCGGGGGGTCAGGGGAGGATTATTCCTTGTCGAGCTTCTCTTCGTGCTTGCCTTTCTTGGGGGAGGGGGCGGCGTTGCTGTCGGTGAACCGCAACTCCTTCTCCTTCTCGTCGAAGGTGATCAGGACATGGCTGCCTTCGGCGAACCGGCCTTTGAGCATCTCTTCGGCGAACGGGTCCTCGACATATTTTTGGAGCGCCCGCTTGAGGGGTCGTGCGCCATACTTCTGGTCGTAGCCCTTGTCGACGAGGAACTCCTTGGCCTTCTCGTCGATCTCGACCTCGATGCCCATCTCCTTCAGGCGCTTGAAGAGCTTGCCCGCCGTGATGTCGATGATCTTGAAGATATGCTCTTTCTCGAGCTGGTGGAACACGATCGTGTCGTCGATACGGTTCAGGAACTCGGGATTGAACACCCGCTTCAAGGCGTCCTCAATGGTCGATTTCATCGACTTGTAGGCGCCTGAGGCATCCTCCGGGGCGGAAAAGCCCATGCCGGCGCCGGAGCTGAAGCTCTTGATCTCCTTGGCGCCGATGTTCGAGGTCATGATGATGATCGTGTTGCGGAAGTCGACCTTCCTGCCGAGGCCGTCGGTCAGCACCCCTTCATCCAGCACCTGAAGCAGGATGTTGAAGACGTCCGGGTGCGCCTTCTCAATTTCGTCGATCAGCACCACCGAATAGGGCTTGCGGCGGACCTTCTCGGTCAGCTGGCCGCCCTCCTCGTAGCCGACGTAGCCGGGAGGCGCCCCAACCATGCGGCTCACGGAGAACTTCTCCATGTACTCGCTCATGTCGACCCTGATCATGGCATCCTCGCTGTCGAAGATGAAGCGGGTCAACGCCTTGGCCAGTTCGGTCTTGCCGACGCCGGTCGGGCCGAGGAAAATGAACGAACCGATCGGGCGGGACGGGTCCTTGAGGCCTGCCCTGGTGCGCTGGATGGCCTTGGTGATCTTGTGGATCGCCTCGTCCTGGCCGATGACCTCCTTCTTCAGGTCGGCCTCCATGGTCAGCAGTTTCTTCGACTCGGACTGGGCCACCTTGGCCACCGGAATGCCGGTCATCATGGCGATCACCGAGGTGATGTCGGCTTCGGTCACGTCGTAGACGCTCTCGGCCGAACGCTCCTCCCACTCCTGCTTTGCGTGGTCGAGCGCGTCGAGCAGGTTCTTCTCCTTGTCGCGGAGCCTGGCGGCCTCCTCGAAGTTCTGCATCTTGACCACCTTGTTCTTCTCGGCTTTGACCTCCTCGATGGACTTCTCGAGCTCGAGGATCTCGTTGGGCACGTGGATATTGCTCAGGTGGACCCTCGCGCCGGCTTCGTCCATGACGTCGATCGCCTTGTCCGGCAGGAAGCGGTCGGTGATGTAGCGCTCCGAAAGCTTCACGGCCTTCTCGATGGCGTCTTCAGCGTAACGGACGTGGTGGTGCGTTTCGTATTTGCCCTTGATGTTGTTGAGTATCTGGATGGTCTCCTCTACCGAGGTCGGTTCGACCATGATCTTCTGGAACCTGCGGTCGAGCGCGCCGTCCTTCTCGATGTACTGGCGGTACTCGTCGAGGGTGGTCGCGCCGATGCACTGGAGTTCTCCGCGGGCGAGTGCCGGCTTGAAGATGTTGCTGGCGTCGAGCGAACCGGATGCGCCGCCGGCGCCGATGATGGTGTGCAGCTCGTCGATGAACAGGATCACATCGCGCGACCGCTCCAGCTCGTTCATCAGCGCCTTCATGCGCTCCTCGAACTGGCCGCGGTACTTCGTGCCCGCCACGAGGGCCGCGAGGTCGAGGGCGACGACGCGCTTGTCGTAGAGCACGCGGGAGACCTTGCGCTGCACGATCTTCAGGGCGAGACCTTCAGCGATGGCCGTCTTGCCCACGCCCGGCTCGCCGATGAGCACGGGGTTGTTCTTCTTGCGGCGGCTCAGCACCTGGGCCACGCGCTCGATCTCCTTCTCGCGCCCGATGATCGGGTCGAGCTTGTCCTCCATGGCGAGCCTGGTGATGTCGCGGCCGAAGTTGTCGAGCACCGGGGTCTTGGTGCGCTCGCCGCGCTTGACTTCGGGCTTCTTCTGCCCGCGCTCCGTGCTGCCGGTGGAGAATGACCCCTCCATCGGCGGTTCGTCCGACTCGCTGTGGCCGGTCGTGATGCTCGAGAGCTCCTCGCGGACCAGGTCGTAGGTCACGCCGAACTGCTCGAGGATCTGCGCGGCTATGTTGTCCTCGCCCTTCAGGATCGACAGCAGGAGATGCTCCGTGCCGATGACGCTCGACTTGCAGATCTTGGCTTCCAGGTAGGTGATCTTCAGCACCTTCTCGGCCTGCTTGGTCAGCGGGACGTTGCCCATCTGCGTTGCCGGCACCTTCTGGTGCGTGCTCTCCTCGATCTTCTGCTTCAGGCTCAGCAGGTCGACCTTCAGGTTCTTCAGGATCCTGGCGCCGATGCCCTCGCCCTCTCGGATCAGCCCGAGCAGGAGATGTTCGGTGCCGATGTAGTCATGCCCCAGCCTGAGCGCTTCTTCGCGGCTCAACCTGATGACATCCTGCACTCTATTCGAGAAATTTCCTTCCATTATGCGTCCTGTACGTGTAAAATTGTTGGGACCTTCCGGCAAACCGCGGCAAAAAAACCTCCGTCAGCCGGTCCATCATATCCTGTGCAAAAAATAATTATAATAAAGACGCCTTCTCAAACCAATTTCGTTCAAATTAAAACAGCCTCCTGGAATTAAACGTTTCAGGCCTCCCCGCAAGCACCTCATGAACCTCTCGCATATCATCATCGACGACGCGAACCCCCTGCACCGGGAACTGCCGATCTACCGCTCCGGCGAGGTCAACGCCGTCAGGCTCTCCGACAGCGGCTACCAGGCCTACGCATCGCTCGAGGTCTCCGCGCACGACCTTGCCGCACTGTTCCATTACGGCGTTGTCGAATCGCTCAACGCGCTCCGGTTCGTCTCTGAATCCGGCAAGGGACTGGACAGCTGGGACGAGGCGTTCCTTTCGTCCGGGCAGATCCCGGCGCTGCTCGGGATTATCGGGGAGTGCCTGACCGGCATGGAGGGCAAGGCGCCGGAACGGGTGCTACTCGGCTGGCACGACGTTCCCGAAGAGACCGGCCTCACGCCCGATGGCGCCCCGCACGGCATCGCCTACTGGCGAGAGATCGATCCGGGCAAGGCGGCCGCGTTCCTCGGCAGGCTCAGGGATTTCGCTGAAGATGCCGCCAGGGCTGGATATGACCTGGAGTTTATTTTATGAATGTTATTTAACCTGCCCCTTCCCCCGGGGGTTGCACCCCGCGCTACCGAAATGCCGCCCCTAACGGGACTTGAACCCCAATCCAAAAAAAACAGGCTGACGTCTTCGTGCCCCGTTAGGGGCGCAAAGTTGGTAGCGCGGGCTGAAGCGAAGCGAACCCCGGGTGTTCAATTCATAATGCCTATCTCCCCTCGCGGGCCACATCCAACGGGTCGGGGTGGAGGAAGCGGTAGCCGAGTGACTCGACGAGTTTGCGGCTGCCGACGGTCTTGAACGGCTTGGGCGGGGCGGGGGCGGCAGCGGACGGCAGCTCCACGCCAAGGCTTTCGGCCGCCACCTCGTAGAACTCCTTCCGTTTCGGGTGGAGTTCGCAGCTTGCATTGTACACTTCACCCCATTTGCCCTGCGAGATGATAGCAGAAATGATGCCGATGCAGTCGTCACGATGGATCAGGTTCATCGGCTGCTCCGGGTCCGCCAGCTCTTTCATGCGCAGCAGGTAACGCGCCGGGTTGCGGTCATGGCCGATCAGGCCGCTGAACCTGACAACCGTTGTCCTGAACGCCGTCTCGGAACGGAGCATATCCTCGACATAGAGCAGCGCCCGGCCGCCGAAGCCTTCTGCGGCATCCGGGTCCGACGCGTCCTGTTCGAACACTTCGCGGTTCAGCGGGGGATAGACCGATGTGGAGCTGACGAACAGCACCTTTTCCACCGGCGAGCCGGCGAGGGCATCGATGAGTCGGGAAATCTGTTCGACATGCACTCCGACGGCCTCCTCTCCCCTTCCCGGCGGGATATTGACGATGAGCACCTCGCTGTCGAGAAACCCTTCCAGGTCGCCCTCTGCCGCCTCGCCAAGCACGATCCTGAAGGGTTCGATCCCGGCGGCCTTGAGGCCCTCGAGCTTTTCGGCCCTCGTGGTGGAGCCCTTGACCCGGTAGCCGGCGCCAATGAATTCCTGTGCGAGCGGCAAACCGAGCCAGCCGCAGCCGAGGATGCTGATACGTTCTTTCTGCATAAGACTTGTTTTGATGAATGTCAGAGTTGCCAAGTTTTTTTGGTCCGGGTCACGCCTCGGGAATACCTTGTTCGACGACCCGGTCGAGGCAGGCGCTACAGACGCAGGTTTCGTAATGGTCGGCAAGCCAGGAGCGGACCTCCTCGGGCACGCGCCTCGTCGAGCACCAGCAGGTTGCTGACAGGCCGCAGGTGAACTGCTGCCCGCACATCGGGCAGGTGGCGGTGCGGGGTGTTCCGGCATGAGGCTCGGCTGTGGCCATGGATTTCGCCTTCAGGTTATGGTTATGGCTGGAGCGTCTGCCGCAGGGCTTTGTTCCACCCTTCGAGAAGCCGGGTCCGTTCGGCCAGGTCCATGGACGGGCGGAAGGTCGCATTCGGCGCATTGAGCTTCCGAATCTCGTCCGACGAGGCCCAGAAGCCTGAGTGCAGGCCGGCGAGGCTGGCTGCCCCGAGCGCGGTCGATTCGATATTGCACGGCCGCAGTACCGGCACGCCGAGCAGGTCCGCCTGGAACTGCATGAGGAAGCCGTTCCTGACCGCCCCTCCGTCCACGGTCAGCGACGAGGGCTCGATGCCGGTATCGGCGGCCATCGCGCGGAACACGTCGTGCGACTGGAAGGCGATCGACTCGAGCGCCGCCCTGACGAGATGCTCCCGGCTGCTGCCGCGCGTGAGCCCCGTGATGGTGCCGCGTGCCTCCATGTTCCAGTGGGGGGCGCCGAGGCCGACAAAAGCCGGCACCAGGTAGACCCCGCCGTTCGTGCCCGCAGCCAGGGCGATGGCTTCCGATTCGGAGGCGTCGCCGATCAGCCCCAGGCCGTCCCGCAGCCACTGCATCACCGCGCCGCCGATGAACACCGAACCCTCCACGGCATAGCACGGCCGTCCCGAGGCATCGATGGCCAGGGTGGTCAGGAGCCCGTTGCCGGAGCGGACGAACTCGCCGCCCGTGTTCATCATCATGAAGCAGCCGGTGCCATAGGTGTTCTTGATGCTCCCCGGTGCAAAGCAGCACTGCCCGAAGAGGGCCGCCTGCTGGTCCCCTGCGACGGCAGCGACGGGTACGCCGTCAAGCCCCGGCAGGGTGCTCACGCTCCCGAATCCCCCCATCGACGCGCGAACATCGGGCAGCATCGACTCCGGCACCCCGAAAAGTTCGCACAGCTCCGGGTCCCACCGTCGCGCCCGGATGTCGTACAGCAACGTTCTCGACGCATTGGTGAAATCGGTGGCGTGCACCCGGCCACCGGTCAGCTTCCAGACCAGCCAGCTGTCAATCGTGCCGAACAGGAGGCCTGCCGGTTCGGCCTCCGGATAGGCATCGAGGATCCAGCGGATCTTGGTGGCGCTGAAATAGGCATCGACCGGAAGGCCGGTCTTCTCACGGATAACCCCGGCATCCGCAGTGTATCGGGCGCAGATATCGCTGGTGCGCCGGCACTGCCAGACGATGGCGTTGTGCACCGGGCGCCCGGTGCCACGTTCCCAGACCACCGTGGTCTCCCGCTGGTTGGTGATGCCTATGGACTCGACAGGCCCCGGACCGGCCGCCCGAACCTCCGCGACGCACTCCGCGACCGTGCGCCAGATCACTTCCGGGTCGTGTTCGACCCAGCCCGGCTGTGGATAGATCTGGGGAAGCTCCCGGTATGCCCGCGCAAGCACCGATCCCGAACGATCGAAGACCATGCAGGTGGTGCCGGTCGTGCCCTGGTCGATGGCGAGGATGGCCATTGATATCGCTTGATGTTTTCCGGGTTCAGGCTTTACGGTCGCGAAACGCTGTTACCGCCTTGGCAAACTGCTCGAAATCCTGAAGATGCTCAGTGGAAATAGCCAGCACAATCGACCAGTTGATTGCCTCGTAATTGTGTACGGCGAGGTTCCTGAAGCCGACCGATTTTTTCATCCTGGTCGCAAGATCGCTCCTGATGACACCCATCTGGCAAAGGATATCGAACGTGCTGCCCATCGTTTCCGGTGAGGGATATTCGGTGTCTGCAAGTAGATGCATACCGATATCGACGCATATCTGAATCGCCCTTGAAAGGTTAAGGGTAAGGATATCCTGCGTATCGAAATCACTGACCAGTTCATCAATGTTCCGTGGACATCTCTCCCGAATCCTCCGTATCGAGCGCCCAAGGGATTCAAGTTTTCGGTCGATCACTTGCCAATCCATGCGATCCTCCTTTGTTCAAGCAACCGTTGCTGGTACGGCACGAAATCCTGCAGATTGTAAAGATGCCGAAGTCGCAGATCGGCCTGTCGGCCTGCTGATCCAAGGATTCGCTTGCCCCCTGCCAGGATCTGTCCAAGCAGTGGCTCGCCGACCGTGGTCAGGTCGATCAGGTCTACCGGACGACCGGTAGCCAGCGCAAGTTCGCCAATCAGCCCGATTTTGGCTTCGACGTCAAGAGGCCTTCCGGCATCAACCGCAAGGTCTACGTCGCTTTCAAACCCGGCGGTTCCTTTGGCAAGCGAACCGAACAGGATCGCGAAACGGATCCCGCCGTGCTTTTCGAGCACCGTGCTGAGCTGCTGTTCTATGGTTGCCATGGAGATTCCCGGGATAAGGGTCATTGGTTCTTATCAAACCTGAATATAAACACGCGGACGAAGTATCAGCAATGCCACAGGAACATCCTCACTCCCCCTGCTTCTCGGTGAGGTATTTCCAGTATTTGGCGGGCATGTTGGACTTCTGGAGGCGCGGGTTCCTGCGCTCGGGGATGGCGATGGTGCTGAAGAAGGTCCGCCACATGGCCTGCACCTGCTGCTCCTCGTCCGAAAGATCCGGGCGCTCGAACTGTTCAAGCGTACCGAACCGCAGCTCATGGCCGTCCCAATGGGCGGCGCTTCGGCGGCCGACGTCGAGGATGAACCACTTCTGGTCGCGCAGGCGTCGGCTGAAGTGCTTGGCAAGGGGTTGGATGACGTTGTTGTCGGGCTCCATGCGCGCGAGCCATGTCCCGTCGCGAAGCTGCTCGAAGCGGAGCAATCCCTTCATGCGATGCGCTTCCCGACCGGCTTTACGGGCTACCGAAACGACAGCCTTGACGTCGTCATGGGTGAGGTGGCCGTTGATGCGGTCGCCGTGCACGAGGGCGAGGGCGACATACCGCAGGAGGCTCGTCTCGAGCCCTTCGGTTTCGGCCATCATGAAGTACCAGATGGTGTACACGACATCGGGGGCCCGCTGTTTGATTCTTGCGAACAGGGCTTCGGCGGCTATCGGGTCGGTGCGAATGAAAAGCCCCTCCTCGAAAAGGGTGTCCTGACGGATGGAAAGTACAGAGCCCTCCGACTCCGGCTCAGCGGCGATGATGGCTGCGATTGCCGACATGAGCCCTTCAGGTGTTCCATCGTAGAGATAACGAGTCATGGTGATTAGACAAGGAGTCCCGGAAGAACGAGTTGCCGGGGTTGTTCAGCCGGCTCGCCACCGTCTCCAAGCAGCAGGCGCTGGCGGAGGCGGGCCGGTTCGCGGTCGGGTTTTTCGAAGGAGCGTCCGGAACAGGTGATGAAATACTTCGCCCGCTTCATGACCACGCCGATCTTCTTCATGCCTTCCGGGGTGATGACCGAGAAGCGCCGGGCGGCGACAATGCGTTTTGCCGATATGGGGCCGATGCCCGGCACGCGCAAGAGGGTGTTGTAGTCGGCGCGATTGACCTCGACCGGGAAGAACCCTGGATGACGCAGGGCCCATGCGGTCTTGGGGTCGAATGATTCGTCAAGGTCGGGGGCGTCGTCCGAAAGGATCTCCTCTGCCGAAAAGCCGTAGAATCGCAGGAGCCAGTCGGCCTGGTAGAGCCGGTGCTCGCGCAGCAGCGGCGGGGTGGCGAGCACCGGCAGGCGGTTGTCGTCGTTGACGGGGACGAAGGCCGAGTAGTAGACCCGTTTCAGGTTCATTTTGCGGTAAAGCCCCTGCGAGAGCCGCAGGATCTGCAGGTCGGTCTCGGGGCTGGCGCCGATGATCATCTGGGTGCTCTGGCCGGCCGGTGCGAACTTTGGCGCTTTGCGGCTGAGGGTCCGCTCGACGAGGCTGGAGCCGATCTCGGTGCCGATGAGCTTCATGGGTTCGAGGATCGACTCCTTGCGCTTCTGCGGGGCGAGCCGGTGCAGTGATTCGGCGGATGGCAGCTCGATGTTGACGCTGATCCGGTCGGCAGCCAGCCCCGCCCGGCGAACCAGTTCGGGGCTGCTGCCGGGAATTACCTTGAGGTGGATGTATCCCCCGAAACGCTCTTCGTTCCTGAGGATTTCGGCCACCCGGACCATATCCTCCATGGTCTGGTCGGGCCCCTTCATGACGGCCGAACTGAGAAAAAGCCCTTCAATGTAGTTGCGGCGGTAGAACTCCATGGTGAGGTCGACCACCTCCCGCGCGGTGAAGGATGCCCGGGGAACCGGATTGGACGAACGGTTGACGCAGTAGGCACAGTCGTACCGGCAGTCGTTGGAGAGCAGTACCTTCAGGAGCGAGATGCAACGGCCGTCGTCGGACCAGGAGTGGCAGATGCCCCCCTGCGAAGTGTTGCCGACACGGATCGCGGTCCCCTCCCGGCCGCAGCCGCTTGAAGCGCAGGATGCGTCGTAACGGGCGGCTCCCGAAAGGATGCCGAGTTTTTCCTGGATGTCCATAAGGGCAATATAACCAGTCGTCGCCTGATTATGCGAGGGCGCGGGAACAGGGATTTTGCAGGGAAGGGAAAGCGGGGAAACGAGAGTCGGCGTAGCGGGATTTGAACCCACGACCCCTTCCACCCCAAGGAAGTGCGCTACCAGGCTGCGCTATACGCCGATATGCTTGAAACGGACCGTAGTATAAAAAGAATCGCCTAATTGCCATAATTTTTTTCCACGAAACTTCGGGGACGTTCCTGAAAACGTTAACTTAGTTATTTAAAGTAAAGCGTATTGGGAGTTCCGGATTTGTCATTTTGTCTTCGGGAAACTACGCGCTCCAGTTGAAGAGGTAAACTGCGGGGGCTCAAGCCCCCAAGAGTTATTTGGGGGAGCTTGTCTCCCCCAGGCTAAAGCCAGGGGGCAAGGAATGTGGGCGGTTGGATGTCCGTCGTCCCGACTTGTCGGGACTCCTGAATGTTGGATGGCTCGTGCCAGAAGGGTTAAAGACCTCCTGAGGAGTTCCGCCCCAGACGGTGCTTGAGGTACTCGACGAAGGGCGGCATGATCGATATGAGGAGGATCGCCACGATAATCAGCTTGAAATTGTGCTGGACGAACGGCAGTTGACCGAAATAGAAGCCGCTGTAGTTGAAGAGTCCGACCCAGAGGAATGTGCCGAAAACGCTGTAGGCGAGGAACCAGGGGTAACGCATGGCGCCGACCCCTGCGACGAAAGGGGAAAAGGTGCGAATGATCGGGATGAAGCGCGCGATGATGACGGTCTTGCCGCCGTACTTCTCGAAAAACGCATGGGTCTTGGCGAGATGCTCCGGGTTGAAGAACCTTGACTTCTCATATTGGAAAACCTTCGGGCCGAGGCTCCGGCCGATCCAGTAGTTGACCGAGTCGCCGAGGATGGCCGCCGTCGAAAACATCAGGAAGAGCAGGTGCGGGTTGAGTTGGGAGCCGGGCATCGAGGCCAGCGATCCGGCGGCGAACAAGAGCGAATCCCCCGGCAGGAGCGGCATGACCACCAGGCCGGTCTCACAGAAAACGACCGAAAAGAGGATACCGTAGAGCCATGGCCCGTACTCGGAGGCGAGCACCTGCAGGTGTTTGTCGACATTCAGGATGAGGTCGGCGAATGCGGCAAGAAGTTCCATGGCTGTAGAGTCCGGGTATCGTGTTGCTGGATCGGTGTTCGGGATTATCGGGGAAACGGACGGAAAAGTACGCATTCCCCTGCAGGCGTCAAAACGCCCCGGTCATGAACCTGCCCGCCAGGGCGGGGCCGGCCGGTATTGACGATAATAATGTATATTCATGTTTTTGGTATCGAGAAAAAAAACCCGGGCCATGAGTTACCTGACTACCTCCCGCTGCCGCCTCTTCTACAACGACTCTGCCGAAGGGGATCCCTCGTCGAAGGAGAAACCGGCAGTCCTTTTCGTCAACGGCTGGGCGATCTCCGCTCGCTACTGGAAACCCCTCGTGGAGCGGCTCTCACCCCATTTCAGGTGCATCACCTACGACCAGAGCGGGACCGGCAGGACCGACATCGACGGATTCACCCCGGACTTCACGATCTCCGGATTCGCCGATGAAGCCGGCAAACTCATCGAGCACCTCGGGCTTGACCAGTCGAGGAACCTCCACATCATCGGCCATTCGATGGGGGGCATGGTCGCTACTGAACTCTGCATCCGCTACTCCGGCTCGCTGCTGTCGGCCACGATCCTTGCCTGCGGCATCTTCGAGGAGACCCCGTTCACCTCGCTCGGCCTGATGTTCCTCGGTGGACTGATCGACGTCTCGATGAATTTCAGGAACATCTTCCTGGTCGAGCCGCTCCGCTCGATGTTCATCAAACGTGCGGCTACCGGCCGTATCGACCGGGAGTACCAGGACATCATCATCGAGGACTTCACCACGTCGAACAAGGAGGCCACCAACGCGGTCGGCAAGTTCTCCATCGATCCCGACGCCCTGAGGGAGTACACCCGCAACGTCCTCAGGATAACCTCGCCGGTGCTCTGCTGCGTCGGCATGGCGGACCACACCATTCCGCCGGAGGGCACGGTCACGCTGTTCAAAAAGCGCAAGGCAACGGCCGGATCGCCCACCCGGCTTTTACAGTTCATGCACCTTGGACACCTGCCGATGCTCGAGGACACGGAGCGTTTCGCCGCCGAGCTGAAAAAACATTTTGATTTTGCCTTGCAATTTTATAAAAAGGACTCGCCGCCCGAACCCTTGCCGGAGGTGGTAAGGATCCCGTGATACCCATGAGAACGAGTGGACTGGAAAGGCCAACATTAACGAACGACGCTCACCGTGATACAGAAAAGCAAGAAAAAATTATTGAAAACAGCCGGAATCCTCGTCGTCATGCTCCTCGGAGCCGGAGCCGTTTTCGGCGTCAGCCTGTTCAGGGGCATGCCGAGCGTGCAGGACATCGAAAACCCTAACCCCGAACTCGCATCCCTGGTCTATTCGGAAGACGGCGTGCTCCTGCACAAGTTCTTCCTGAAGAACAGGACCTTCGTCCCCCTCAAGTCGATCTCGAAAGCAGCCACCGCAGCCCTCATCGCCACCGAGGACGTGGCGTTCTACGACCACTGGGGCGTCGACGTAAGGCGCCTGTTCCTCGCGATGGGCGAGAACATCATCAAGGGACGCACCCGCTGGCACGGCGCGAGCACCATCACGCAGCAGTTGGCCAAGAACCTCTTCCTCACCCAGGAGCGGACCGTCAGCAGGAAGGCCAAAGAGCTCATCATGGCCATCCAGCTCGAAAAGACCTACACCAAGGACGAGATACTCGCCCTCTACCTAAACACGGTCTACTTCGGCTCCGGCGCCTACGGCATCGAGGCTGCATCACGAACCTATTTCGGCAAGCCGGCAAGCCAGCTGACCATCGCCGAGAGCGCGACCCTCATCGCCACCCTCAAGAACCCTACGGCTTACGATCCGTCGAAGGACCCGGCATCCTCGCTTCGCCGAAGGAACCTGATCATCTCTCTCATGGAGAAGGAGCGCTTCATCACCCACGCCCAGGCCGTAAAGTCGATGGGCACCCCGGTCGTGCTGCACTACACCGCGGTGACTCGCCAGGGTCTCGCCCCTTACTTCACCGAGTACATCCGCCAGACCATCAAGCCCACCTCGATGCTTGAGGATGTCAACGTCTACCGCGACGGCCTGACCATCCACACCACGCTCGACAGCCGCATGCAGCAGTATGCACAGGAGGCGGTCGCGCAGCACATCGCCACCATCCAGGCCGATTTCGACCGCAGCTGGAAGTGGCCGGAGCCACTGAAGCTGCAGATGATCAAGGAGAGCGCGAGGTTCAAGGAGATGATCGAAGACGGCTATTCCGAACAGCAGGTGATGGCGCGCCTGAAGACCGACATCCCGTGGGTGAACAACCTGCTGAAGGAGAAAACCAGGATCCAGGTCGGGCTGGTCGCCATCAACCCCGCGAACGGCCATGTCAAAGCCTGGGTGGGCGGCAGCAATATCGGGCCTGACGACTACCGCTACCAGTTCGACCACGTCTGGCAGGCTCGCCGCCAGCCGGGTTCGACCTTCAAGCCGTTTGTCTACACGGCGGCCATCGACAAGGGCATCCCGTCGAACTTCACGATCCTGAACCAGCCGATCTCCCTGAAGAGCGCCAACGGCGGCGTCTGGTCGCCGCGAAACTCCGACGGATCGTCCGGCGGCATGACTTCCCTGCGCGACGCCATCGCCCGCTCGCTGAACCAGGTCACGATCCGCCTCGCCTACGAGTTCCTGAGCCCGTCCGAAATCATCAGTTACGCCAAGCGCATGGGCATCTCTTCGACCATGCAGCCGAACCTGTCGATCGCCCTCGGCACCTCGGAGGTCTCGCCCCTCGAGCTGTGTGGAGCCTACGCCACCTTCGCCAACAACGGCGTATGGAACGAACCGGTTTCGATCCTCAAGGTCCAGGACAAGAACGGCAGGGTCATCTCCGAAACCGCCCCGAACACCCATTTCGCCATCGATCCCACGACAAACTACGTCATGGTCTCCATGCTGAAGGGCGTGGTCGACCGGGGCACCGCCGTCGCCCTCAGGGCAAGGTACGGCTTCGACGTCGAGGCGGCAGGCAAGACCGGCACCACCCAAAGCATGCGGGACGCCTGGTTCGCCGGGTTCACTCCGCAGCTCGTCGCCATCGTCTGGACGGGATTCGACGACGAACGCATCCATTTCACCTCGATGGAGTACGGCCAGGGCGCCCGCGCCTCCATGCCGATCTGGGCTCTCTTCATGAAGCGCTGCTACTCGGACCCGACGCTCGGGCTCGAGAACCGCTACTTCCCGGTGCCCGACAACATCGTCGCCGTGCCCATGTCCGGAGGCTCGAGCGCTCCGTCGGACATCTTCAGCAACAACGTGTACGTCGAATACTACACCCCGAAAGCCTACGCGAGGATACAGGCCGGGGAGTTCGGCGGACGCCTGCAGTCGATCAGCAGCGGTGCGGCCTTGCCAGACACTTCGGCAACAGCGCCGATGACCCTTCCAGGACCGGCTCCGTCATCGCAACCACAGGGACAGTATTAACCAATCATTACCCGATCATCGCACCACCATGGCAACATCGCTCCAATCGGTCATCGTCCTCGATTTCGGATCGCAGTACACCCAGCTCATCGCACGCAGGATCCGTGAGATCGGCATCTATTCCGAAATCGTCCCGTACCACACGACGGCCGCAGCCATCAGGGAACACCAGCCCAGGGCCATCATCCTGTCCGGCGGTCCGAACAGCGTCTACGACGAGGCGGCGTTCATGCCCGATCCGGAAGTGTTCAACCTCGGCGTGCCGGTACTCGGCATCTGCTACGGCCTGCAGGCCATCGCCAAGCACTTCGGCGGCAAGGTGGAGAGCTCGGCCAAGCAGGAGTTCGGCCGCGCCAGGATGCTCGTCAGCCATGACGGCAGCAACGAGAGCCAGCTGTTCCGCGACGTCCCGGATTCCGACGTCTGGATGAGCCACGGTGACAAGGTCACCCGGATGCCCGAAGGGTTCCGCGTGACGGCAAGCTCGGAAAACGCTGAAATGTGCGCCATCGAAAGCTGCGGCAGCAAAGCCGCGCTGAAGGTCTACGGGCTCCAGTTCCACCCGGAAGTACAGCACTCGCTTTATGGCAAGCAACTCCTCTCGAACTTCCTCATCGACATCGCCGGCATCAAGCCCGACTGGTCGCCCAAAAGCTTCATCGAGCACCAGATCGAGGAGATCAGGAAGCAGGCCGGCAAGTCGACCGTCATCTGCGGCATCAGTGGCGGTGTAGACTCGACCGTGGCCGCCGTGCTGGTCAGCAGGGCCATCGGCAAGCAGCTCCACTGCGTCTTCGTCGACAACGGCCTGTTGCGCAAGAACGAATCGGAGAAGGTGATGGAGTTCCTCAAGCCCCTCGGCCTCAAGGTAACCCTCGCTGACGCCTCGGACCTCTTCCTCAACCGCCTGAACGGGGTCGCCTCACCCGAAAAGAAGCGCAAGATCATCGGCCGTACCTTCATCAAGGTCTTCGAAGAGAATATCCACGAAGAGAAATTCCTCGTCCAGGGCACGCTCTACCCCGACGTCATCGAGAGCGTCAGCGTCAAGGGCCCCTCCGAGACCATCAAGTCGCACCACAACGTCGGCGGCCTGCCCAAGCGCATGAAGCTCAAGCTCATCGAACCGCTTCGCGAGCTTTTCAAGGACGAGGTGCGCGCCGTCGGGCGGGAACTCGGCATCGCCGAGGATATCCTCATGCGCCACCCCTTCCCGGGCCCCGGCCTGGCCGTGCGCGTGCTCGGCTCGCTCACCAGGGAGCGCCTCGACGTGCTGCGTGACGCCGATGAGATCTACATCGAGGAGTTGAAATCCACCGGCCTCTACCAGAAGGTCTGGCAGGCATTCTCGGTACTCCTGCCCGTCCAGTCGGTTGGCGTCATGGGTGACAAACGCACCTATGAGAACGTCCTCGCCCTCCGCGCGGTCGAATCCACCGACGGCATGACCGCCGACTGGGCCCACCTTCCGCACGAATTCCTCGGGAGGGTCTCGAACCGCATCATCAACGAAGTCCGCGGCGTCAACCGCGTCGCCTACGACATCTCATCGAAACCCCCGGCCACGATCGAGTGGGAATGATGCAAGAAGACCATCATCCACCTTTGCCGGCCGATCAGACGATCAGGATGTAACGAAAAAGAGCTCAACGCTACATAGGGTTGAGCTCTTTTTTCTTTATGCGCAGCAAATCGCAGCAGGTCATTCCACCTACGGATCAACGCCCCCAAACATGCAATAACGGCATCATCATGAGGGGGTGACAGGAATCACCCGATCACAACTGCTCGAAATAATCACCCGATTTATTACTATATTTCACAACGCCGCACACGTGATACCTATTGGTCCCACATGACGATATGCGTTTTCCCCGGCTTCATTAGGGTGCAGTTTGCCCTTACAGTTCGATGAACTGCTGTAAGCAGTACATCTGGATCCTGAAACGCAAACTGATCTCCCATGTCCCCTCGAAACACTACAGGCTCAATCACCAACGCCATTGAAAAGCGGCTCCTGGCGCTGTATGAGGCCGTTGATGAAACCATTTTCTTCATAGATCTTTACGGCATTATTATTGACGCCAATCAAAGCGCCGTCGCATGGATATCCCAATATGCCCCGATCCAAATAGGTGCCAATATCTTTGGCATCATGGAGTCCCATCCGTTTTTTACGAAGATATTGCCTGAACTGAAGCGTATGGTGCAGGAGATTGTCCTCAACAAAACGGGCATCTCTTTTGAAGATGAGCACGCTGAATGCGTCTGGCGATGGGTCGTCAAACCGGTCTTTTCCTCTGAAGGCGGCTTAAACGAACTCTGTGTCATCGCACAAGACGTTTCACATCAAATACTGAGAGAAGCGACATATCGGGACATCCAGTCCCAGTTCGAATTGATTTTCGAGAACTATCATATAGCCGCCTGGAGTGCGGATTTACGGAATCACTCGGTCCTGCGCACACTGGAGCATGACCGTATTTTCGGTTATGAATCCCTTCTGCCAGTCTGGAACTACCAGATATTTCTTCATCATGTCCTTCCAGAAGACCGTCCGATGGTTGAGCAGTCGCACCATGAAATAATGGAACGTCTGACAAATTGGAGTTCAGAATACCGAATCCGCAGAGCTGATGGAGAGGTTCGCCACCTGCTGGACATCGGCGGATGTATGCGTGATGAAAACGGCAAAGCCATACGGATTCAGGCGCTGACAACTGACATCACCGAACAGAAAATGATGCGCCTGGAGTTACACGATCTTCAACACCAGTGGGATTATACCCTTGAAAAAGCCCATATAGGCATGTGGAAACTGGACTTCAAAACATCCTTATCGGTCAGGACCAGAGAGCATATCCGCATTTTCGGAGATGATGTCGACAGTAAGGAGTGGTCACTCCAGAAATTTTTCAGTCACGTTGTTCCTGATGACCGCAATTACGTGAAACAGCTCGTAATGGATGCGTTAGCCAAACAAGAGAGCTATGAGCTTGAATGCCGCATTCTCCGAAATGATGGTGAAATACGCTGGGTCAAGGTCCATGGCACATTCCTGCTCGACGATGAAGGCAAAACCCGTTACCTGATGGGAACCAAACAGGATATCACCGAGCATAAGCTGGTGGAGATAGCGAGAGCTGAGTTGGAAGCTCATCTTCAGCAATCCCAAAAAATGGAACTACTTGGACAGTTAGCGGGAGGTATTGCCCATGATGTGAACAATGTCCTGACATCGATCCAATGCAACGCCGAGTTGGTCATACGTGAAATCTCACCAACAAACCCGCATTACCCATACCTTGAAACCATCACAAAATCGGTGACCCGCTCAGCGGATATGGTCAACCAGTTGCTGGCCTTTGCGCGAAAGCAACCGCAATGCCCAATAAAGATGGCTGTCGACAAAGAGTTGGAGAGGATGCAACTGTTAATCCGCAAATTGATCAGGGAAAACATCACGATTCGCTGGAAATTGCAATGCCCGGATACCCTGGTGGATCTCGACCCTGCCAACCTCGTCCAGATCATCACCAACCTCTTCGTCAATGCACGTGATGCGATCTCTGAAAAAGGGACCATCACCATTGAAACCTACCTGATTGATACGATCCACTGCCCTGTAATCAACCGGGGCTGCCTTGACGATGACACACGTATAAAAATATCAGTTTCTGACACGGGCACTGGAATCGATCCCCAAGCGCTCCCGCATATCTTCGAGCCATTTTTCACCACCAAGGCAATCGGCAAAGGAACGGGTCTGGGATTATCGACGGTCTATGGATTGGTCAAGAATAACAACGGGCATATCGTCTGTGAAACAGAGGTCGGCAAGGGGACGACCTTTACCGTGTGCTTCCCGATCGCTTCAGACGGATCATCTCCCCTTGATAACCAAAAAGATGTACATCATCCTGAAAAGATAGGCAAAGGCACTGTTCTTGTAGTCGAGGATGAACCTGATATCGGTAAGATCATCAAGATGATTCTTGAAACACATGGGTTCACCGTTTTGCTGTCAACCACTGCAGAAGAGGCACTTGACTTAGTTCGCCACCAGGCCACCGACATCGACCTGATTATCACTGACATCATGTTGCCGAACATGAACGGCATCGAATTTCGCATGAAAATCCTCAAACAGAACCAAAAAATCAAGTTTCTGTTCATGTCGGGTTACAGCGCTGAAATCCTGGATCAGTACGGCAAACTCGGCACGGATGTAAACTTTATCTCTAAACCGTTCGCAATCCCCCAATTCTTAACTATGGTCCATGAGGTATTGAAAAAGAACGCTTAGAAAAAACCGTATCGAGTCTCCACGTTACCGCAATAGGGCGAACATTTCGCTGCCGACACCGATCACTACGACCTTGTCCTGTTCGACAAGGTTTCTGGCACGGTGGGTTTGGCTGATCATGACGAAGGCAACAGCTTGACGAAACTGGAAAACGAGAACAAGGTCGGTGAAGTGGTGGTTGAAAATAAGGCCATCATCCCTCTTTGCCGACCGATCAGACGATCAGGATGTAACGAAACAGAGTTCAACGCCACAGATAAGGGTTGAGCTCTTTTTCGTTATGTGCAGGGAATCGCAGCAGGTTATTTCACTTACGGATCAACGTCCCATCTTACACATCTTACATCTTATTCCAACAGCCGGATCAAAGTCCTATCTTATTTTGATAAATCAGCACTTTTTTACTACACTTATTATCAAAACCACGCTCAAGTTTCGGTCATATCTTATCATTCCAGCGAGTAGGCGCAGTTCGATCTAGTTGTAAAGCAGTACATACATCCTGTCCTGTAATTAACCTGGTAGTATCATGGCGTCCTGTTCGACATCCACACCTGCTGACAAGGGCCCCGACATGAAGCGCCTGTCGGCCGTCTATGCTGCGTTTTATCATGCTGCTGTCCCGATATTCGTCATCGACCGGGATGGCACGATAACTGACGCCAATGCCGTATTTACCGGCAAGTACCTTGAACTGCATTCGAGTATCCTCGGTGCCAACATATTCAGGGACATGGCTTCGCGCCCATCTGCCCAACCCTTTTATGAAAAACGGAAAGCGGCCGTCGAAATGGTCTTCGCCTCGAGACAGTTCGCATCCATCCAGGAGATCATCGACGGAAAGTGTTTTTTGAGAAGCATGTATCCGTCCCTTTCCCGGGACGGCACGGTGGACAAGTGCTTCATCGTGACCCAGGACATCTCGGAGCAGTACGATTTGCTGGAGCGATTCAGGGAGCAGGAGTCGCACTGGGATATCACCAGCGAGTCCTGCCGCCTGGGCCTATGGAAGCTGGACCTGAAGAAAATGGCTATCATGACGACGGCCGAACATGACCGGATCTTCGGAGTCGAGCCGTACTCGATCAAATGGACTCCCAGATCTTTTTTCAAGATGATTGCTTCAGAAGATCGACGGCAGGTCGGGTCCATCGTCCGCAACAGTTTCACCGCTCGTAGCGACGATCGTTTCGAGTGTCGCATCCGTCGGCGCGACGGCTCAACGAGATGGCTGTCCGTATTTGCGAAACACCAGTTCGACCGGTACGGCAAACTGACGCATCTGTTCGGCGTCACCCAGGACATTACCGAAAAAAAGGAGCTTGAAACCAGGCACGAAGAGTTGCAGCAGCAGCTCCACCAGTCACAGAAGATGGAGCTGCTCGGGCAACTCGCCGGCGGGATTGCCCACGACATCAACAATGTGCTGACCACGATTCAGGGGAACACCGACCTGATCCTCGATGGCATGCCCGAAACCAACCCGCATCACCAAAACCTCTTCAGTATCACCAACTCGGTGAAACGATCGACCGAAATGGTCGGGCAATTACTGGCCTTTGCACGAAAGCAGCCGATAAGCCCGCAATTCATCGAACTGGACGGAGAACTGAAGCGGATACACCAGATGCTCGGCAAACTGATCAGGCAGAACATCTCCCTGCATTTGCATCTGCAGTGCCCCCATCTCCTCGTTAAAATCGACCCATCAAACCTCGTCCAGATCGTCACGAATCTCTGCATAAACGCTCGTGACGCAATTGCAGAGGCTGGAAGCATAAGCATCGACACCAGCGTCGTGGCAGCAAAGGATTCCGGCAATCTGCAGCGTGTCGCATCCGGAACATCGGGGGAGTATGCCACGATTACGATTTCAGACAACGGTGCTGGAATCGACAAGCAGGTTGTTCCGCATATCTTTGAACCGTTCTTCACGACCAAGGCGATCGGCGCCGGCACCGGCCTCGGCCTGTCGACGGTCTACGGCCTGGTCAAGCAGAACAACGGCCACATCGCCTGTCGGACGAAAATCGGCAAAGGCACGACCTTCGAGGTTTTTTTCCCGATTGCCTCCAACACCGCCCTGGCGTCTTCCGCCCCGGACACTCTGGAACCGATCTGCACGGAACGCAGCAGGGGGACGATCCTCGTGGTCGAAGACGAGCCCGACATCGCCAAAATCATCCGTATCGTCCTTCAAAACGAGGGCTTCACCGTGTTTATTGCAAAGGACGCCGCCGAGGCGTTCTCTATCACCAACGCCATCGAAGGGTATCCATGCCTGGTAGTCTCCGACATCATGCTGCCGGGCATGAACGGCGTGCAGATGAGCAGGAAGTTGCTGGCATCGAAGCCGGATATGAAGTTCCTGTTCATGTCGGGCTACAGCGCCGAGACCCTGGGGGAATTCGGCACGTTCGACCCCGACACCAATTTCATCTCGAAACCGTTCAGCCTTATCCGTTTCGTCAACCTGGTGAACACCATCCTGAAACAGAAGGCATAGAGCTCCCCGAGGCCTGTTCAGATGACGTGTCGCAGGGGCCTGACCAGCCGGAGAAGGTAGACGATGGCGAAGGTGATCAGGAAAACAGAGAACGAGACCAGCGGCACGGTCAACCACGGGTTCCCGATGGAGACGGAGAATCCGTTCCTGTTGAGCACGGGGTCGATGATGAAGATGTGCAGTCCGTAGATGCCGAGGGTGCATTCGCCGATGGTCGTGACGAGCTTCGACGGCGGGCCCTGCTCCCTGTCCATGAAAAAGGTGAAGAGGCCCCAGCCGGCCGCGATCACGAAGGGGGAGGTATAGGAGTAGAACAGCTCGGATGGCTCGCCGAGGTGGTAGGAGAGCAGCCAGGTACCGACCATGGTACATGCCGTCGCGACGGCGAAGACAGCCAGCCCGATCCTGCCGTCGACCTTCGAGCGCGACGCGTAGGCGCCGAGGATCAGGTAGCCCACCAGGCCGTCGAAGAACGAAAAATTGATGTTGCCGAAGAACTTGTCGAAGTATTCCGCCCAGCTGACATCCAGCAGGCCGAGCAGGTCACCGAGCAGGTGGTAGACCGAGACAACCACGATCCAGAGGCCGATGAACCAGAGCTGCTCCCCCCGGGAGCTGCCGTTGAAGAACTTGCGGAGCACCGGCATGAAGAGGTAGAGGCCGATGAGCTCGTAGAAGTACCAGAGGTGAAACTTGACCGGTCCGGAGAGGATCGCCAGGGCCCAGTTGCCACGATCCTCGCCCATCCAGGTCGTCCATGACAGGTAGAACAGGGACCAGAACAGCAGCGGGGGGATGATCCGGACGAGGCGCTTGGTGAAGAACTGCTGCAACGGCTCGTCGCGGGGTATCAGGGTGGCGCCGGAGATCATCAGGAACAGGGGCACGCACGAGCGGACCAGCGAATCGTAGAAATTGCCTGCCCACCAGTTGTGATCAAGGGTCAGGAAGGATTGGGCCGCGACATGGAGGAACACGACCATAAAGCATGCGGCGACCCTCAGCTGTGCGATTCTCTTGTCCACGGCAGATCGGTTTTGGTTGGGAGTACCAGGCCGTTGTCGTCGAGCCAGCCCTTTCCCTAACGTAACAATCCCGCCGGTAAAAAAGAAGCTGCCGGCAGTGGGACGGCGCGCCCGAACGATTGTGGTAATTTGTGGTTATCTTGCCTTCCGGTATGTTGCGGAGCGATCCGCACGAAATGCGATCCCTGAAAACAACCTCGACCACGCGTGAGAGAACTTCTGCTCATCACCATTTCGGGCGACGACAAGCCCGGCCTGACGGCAACCATCACTGAAGTGCTGGCCAGGTACCGAATCCCGGTGCTCGATATCGGCCAGTCGGTCATCCACAACCACCTCTCCCTCGGGATGCTCATCGAGGTGCCGAAGGAGTCGGCCTCCTCCCCGGTCCTGAAGGAGCTGCTCTTCACGGCCCATACCCTCGGCATCGAGATCGACTTTTCGCCGATCACGACACGCGACTACCACAAATGGGTGGGCGAACAGGGTAAGCCGCGATTCCTGCTGTCGCTGCTGGGCAGGAGGATCACCTCGGAGCACCTCGAACGGGTGACGAAGGTGGTCACGGAGCACGGGCTGAACATCGACACGATCAGCCGACTTTCCGGCCGCCTGCCCCTTGAGGACGAGCGTGACAACGGATCGGGCAAGGCCTGCATCGAGTTCTCCCTGCGCGGCTCGCCGCAGGAGGAGGAGCGGTTCCGTGCGGAGCTGCTCGCCGTCACCGACAGCCTCGGCGTGGACATCGCCTTCCAGGAGGACAACATCTTCCGCAGGACCCGGCGCCTGGTCGTGTTCGACATGGACTCGACCCTGATCACCTCGGAGGTGATCGACGAGCTCGCCATGGAGGCCGGCTCGGGGAAGATGGTCGCTGCGCTGACGGAACAGGCCATGCGCGGGGAGCTCGACTTCACCGAGAGCCTGAAGCAGCGTGTGGCGACCCTCGAGGGGCTAGATGAGGGCACCCTGCAGAAGGTTGCCGAACGGCTGCAGCTTACCGAAGGCGCCGAACACCTCTTCCACAACCTGCACCTGCTTGGATTCAAGACCGCGATCCTGTCGGGAGGATTCACCTGGTTCGGGCGATACCTGCAGAAGAAGCTGAACATCGACTACGTCTTTGCCAACGAGCTGGAGATCGTCGAGGGCAGGATGACCGGAAAGGTGGTTGGACAGGTGGTGGACGGGAAGCGCAAGGCGGAGCTGCTGGAACAGATAGCGAGGAAGGAGGGCATCCGGCTGGAGCAGACCGTTGCGGTCGGCGACGGCGCCAACGACCTCCCCATGCTCGGCAGGGCCGGACTCGGCATCGCCTTCAGGGCCAAACCCATCGTGCGGGAGAGCGCCAGGCAGGCAATCTCGACGCTCGGCCTGGATGCCATCCTCTACCTGATGGGGTTCAGGGACAGGGATGCGCTCTAATTGACCATGGAGCATGGTCGACGGCCCACAGTCAATGGTCTAGTATTTCCACGTACCGTTCGAATTGTCGAGGATCGGGCAGGGTGATGGCCCCTGAGGGGCAGACCGGCTCGCAGCGGGTGCAAAGCACGATGCAGTCGTAGGGGTTGGCAACCTGCATTTTCGAACGTCTCGCCACAACGGCGTCCTGCTCCGGAGCTGCGGGGGCGAACACCCCTGGCCTGCAGAAATCGGCGCACGCCTCGCACCCGTTGCAACTCTCCGCGTCGATCACCGGAAACCACGCGATCTCCTCCCTCGCCACCAGCAGCCGCCTTTTCTTTCCCATCAATTATCCATTATCCATTATCCATTATCCATTATCCATTGTCCATTATCCATTATCCATTGTCCATTGTCCATTATCCATTATCCATTGTCAACCATCAACGTATTCCACGAACTTTTCGAACTCCCGTGGATCGGGCATGATGATGGCTCCGGAGGTGCAGATGGGCACGCAGTGGGTACAGAGCACCAGGCATTGGTAGGGGTTTGCGACGACGAGCTTCGGGCGGTGGATGCCCGTGGGGTCGGGCTCTCCAAGCTCGAAGACTCCCGGCTTGCAGAGCACTTTGCAGTCCCCACAGCCGTTGCAGAGCTCGGGCTTGATCGTCGGGAACCAGGCGATTTCCTCCCTCGGCGCCAGCAGGCGCTTGCGTTTTTTCACGGTCCCGGGCTTCGGGGCCGCATTCGCGACCGGTGTGGCCGCGGGTTCGGGCTTCGTCCACGAACCGGCGGTGTCGACGGCACGGTCTTCACAACGTTCCATCGCCCGTGACTTGCGCGCGATGCGCAGGGCGCGGACCGGCCGAAGCAGGCAGCCGTCGCAGGAGGGTTTTTCGCAGCGTCCGAAGAAACAGTCGAGTACCTGCATGGCGCCTACCCTTCCAGTGCGGCTTTCACCGATGCCATGAACACCTCGACGGCCTTTCCGATCCCGTCCGGGTCCTTGCCGCCGGCGGTGGCCAGTTCGGGCTTTCCGCCGCCGCCGCCCTTGACGCAGGCTGCGGCCTCGCGGACCAGCTTGCCGGCATCGAGCTTCAGCGTCCGGACCGCTTCGTCGGAGGCGAAGCCGACCAGCGATACCTTGCCGTCGTCCACGCTGCACAGCAGGCCCACAGCCAGCGGCACGCGCTCACGAAGGGCCAGGCCGGCCTGGCGGAGTTCGTCGCCGCCCACGCCATCGACCCGCTCGGCCATGACCCTGCAGCCGCGCACCTCCTCCCCGCCGGCAAGCGACGCCGCGAGGGTATCGAGCAGGCCGGCCAGGCGGGTCTCCTGAAGCTGCTTTTCGAGGGCTTTGCGATCTTCCATCAATTCCTGGATCTTCGGCAGCGGAGCCTCGTCGGACTTGAGCTTCATCAGCTGGCGGATCTCCTGCAGGTCATGGTACTCTTTCCAGAGCAGCGCTTCGGCTACGCGGCCGGTCACGGCCTCGATGCGGCGGATTCCTGAGGCCACCGACGACTCGCTGAGGATCTTGACCATGCCGATCTGGCCGATGTTGCCCACGTGGGTGCCGCCGCACAACTCGATCGAGATGCCGGGAACTTCGACCACGCGGACCCGGTCGGCGTACTTGTCTCCGAAGAAGGCGAGCGCGCCCATCGACAGGGCTTCTTCATAAGGCACGTCGACATGGCGGTTCAGCCCTTCGGCCTTCCGTATCTGGGCGTTGACCTCATGTTCGACCTGTTCGAGCTCTGCGGCGCTTACGCGCGAGAAGTGGCTGAAGTCGAAGCGGAGGCGCTCCGGGGTGACCAGCGAGCCCTTCTGCTGCACATGCTCGCCGAGCACCTTGCGCAGGGCTGCATGCAGGAGGTGCGTAGCCGTATGGTTGCGTTCGGTGTCGACGCGCGAGTCGCGGTCGACCGCGGCTTCGGCAGCGGCTGCCGTGCCGTCGAACTCGACGTCGGACGGGGCAACGGCGCAGTCGCGCACCTTGTCGTACGCGGTGGTGACGACATGCACGAAGAGCTCGCCGTCCTTGCGGGTTTCGGCGACCTCGAAGCGGTAGGCTTCGGTCTCAATGGTGCCGTGGTCGCCGACCTGGCCACCGCTCTCGGCGTAGAAGGGGGTGCGGTCGAGCACCAGCAGCAACCGCTCTCCGCTTTTCCTCGCGGCGGCAAGCCTCGTCCGGGTCTCGAGGGTCTCATACCCAACAAATCCGGTCGGGCGCTCCTCCATGAACCACGCCCACGAACCGCCGTCGTCACTCGTCCTCATCTTGTCCTTGCGGTCCATGCGGGCACGGGCCTTCTGCTCCTGCATGCTGTGCTCGAAGCCCTGTTCGTTGACGTCGAAGCCGACCTCGGCCGCCATGAGGCGCGTCAGGTCGAGCGGAAAGCCGAAGGTGTCGTAGAGCCTGAATGCGTCGGCCCCGGAGATGACCCGGGTGCCTGCCGCCTTCATGCCGGCGACCACCTCGTTGAAGATCTCGGTGCCGCGTCCGAGCGTGGCGAGGAAGCTCACCTCCTCGGCCCGGATGATCTTTTCGACCGTCTGGCGCTGCTTGTGCAGTTCAGGGAAGACATCGCCCATGGTTTCAGCGAGCACGCCGACCATCCGGTACATGATCGGCTCGTTGCAGCCGAGGGTGGCTGCGTAACGGACCGCCCTGCGGAGGATGCGGCGAAGCACGTAGCCGCGCCCTTCGTTGCCGGGGACGGCGCCATCGGAGAGGGCGAAGGTCAGGGTGCGTGAGTGGTCGGCGAGCACGCGCATGGCGATGTCGGTCGGGCTGTCAAGCGAGGCGGTGTAGGACACGCCGGTCAGTTCGGTGATCCGGTCGAAAAGAGGCGTGAAGACGTCGCTGTCGTAGTTCGAGCCCTTTCCCTGCATGACGGCCGTGACGCGTTCGAAGCCCATGCCGGTGTCGACATGCTTCTGGGGCAGCGGATCAAGTGAGCCGTCGCTGTTTCGGTTATACTGGATGAACACGAGGTTCCAGAGTTCGATGACACGGTAGTCACCGACGTTGACGAGCGGGCCACCCGAGCCGTCGGGGGTAAGGTCGATGTGGATTTCAGAGCAGGGGCCGCAGGGGCCGGTCTCGCCCATTTCCCAGAAGTTGTCCTTGTCGCCGAACTTGAGGATATGGGCATGGTCGATGTCGGTCACCTGCTGCCAGAGTGCGAGGCTCTCTTCGTCGTCCTTGTAGACGGTGGCGTACAGTCGCTCTTTCGGCAGCTTCCAGACGGAGGTCAGCAGCTCCCATGCCCAGCCGATGGCTTCGGCCTTGTAGTAGTCGCCGAACGACCAGTTGCCCAGCATCTCGAAGAAGGTGTGGTGGTAGGTGTCGCGCCCCACGTCTTCAAGGTCGTTATGCTTGCCGGAGGCCCTGATGCACTTCTGGGTATCAGCAGCGCGCACATACTCCCTGGTGCCCTTGCCGAGGAATACATCCTTGAACTGGTTCATGCCGGCGTTGGTGAACAGGAGTGTCGGGTCTTCGGCGGGAATGACCGAGGCCGAGCGGACGATGCGATGCTCCTTGCTGGCGAAAAAGTCCAGGAAGGACTGGCGTATCTCTCGTGAATTCATGGCGTGATGCGCTTGCGGCCGCCGGCGGAAACCGGTTGGGAATTTCGCGCGGCGCCTTGTTTGAAACGGTGCATAAAGGCCGTCTGGCGGCCTGGATATATAATAATACGGCCACGAATTTAACCTTTTTTCCCTCCCGATACCAATCGATTTTTCCCATGGCGACAGGCGGCGGAAAGGGTGCTGCGCCGGCGGGAGCCGTTGGACTTCCCGAAAAAGGCGTATATTGGCAGAGTGCCCTGCGGTCCGCGGCCGACGTGCATCGGCCCGCGAAAAGCAACTGTTAACAGCAACGAGGAACGCACCATGAGCTGGGGAATCGAAGATGCAAAGAGGAGGAAGGACATCCTCGCACTGATGGAACTCGGCGTCAAGCTGAACATGGCCAACCCGAACCATATCAATGAGGTGAAGAAGAGCACCAACGGCTGCTGGATGGACCAGATCTACGGCATGATGCGCTGTGACATCTGCGACCTGAACGACCAGTGCCCCGTCCGCGAGGAGCAGGAGTGGCAGGAGTACCTCCAGAAAAACAACATTACCATAGAAAAAAATTCGTAGCAGCCCGGCCCGATCCCTTGCATCGTCAGGATGATCCATTTATATTGATTTTAATGCGGAAGACTGCATGCGTTCATTATTGTCTTCTCATACCCACCGGTCCGTAGATCTCTCCATTTGCCACACGACAAGCCCAAGAAGCGAAGATTCTTTGGCAGGGGGATTTATCGCCGCTCACACTATTTCGTCAAGCAAATAACATTCTTGCCATGAGTGAACCTATCAGTTCGACCAGCAAATTTACGGTCACGCCAAAAACCAGCGTATCCGTTCTGTTTGCAGGAGATTCCGGTGACGGGATGCAGTTGACCGGCACCCAGTTTGCCAATACGGTGGCGGTCTACGGTGCCGACCTGAATACATTCCCCAACTTTCCTTCCGAGATCAGGGCTCCTGCCGGAACCGTTGCCGGCGTGTCGGGGTTCCAGCTGCAGTTCGGCAGCAAGCCGGTCTATACGCCGGGCGCCCGCTTCGACGTCATGGTCGCCATGAATGCCGCGGCGTTGAAGGCGAAGCTGAAGGAGCTGCACCGGGGCGGCATCATCATCGCCTGCACGGACGGTTTCGACGAGAAGAACCTGCGCCTTGCCGGCTACAAGGCCGATGAGGCCAACCCCCTCGAGGACGGCACGCTCAGCAACTATATCGTCTTTCCTGTACCGGTGCTCCAGCTCACCAGGGAGGCACTCAAGGACAGCGGCCTGAGCCACAAGGAGATCGACCGCTGCAAGAACATGTTCATCCTCGGCCTGCTTTACTGGCTGTACAGCCTTCCGATCGACGTGACGGTCGAGATGCTGCACGCCAAGTTCGGCAAGAACGCGACGATCGCCGAGGCCAACATCAGGGCCATCAAGGCGGGCTACTTCTTCGGCGATGAAACTGAAATCTTCGCCAACCTCGGGCGTTTTGACATCTCGCCCTCCAAGCAGCACGGTACCTACCGCCGCGTTACGGGCAACGAGGCCTGTGCCATCGGCCTGACCGCCGCCGCCAAGAAGGCGGGGCTCAACCTGTTCCTCGGCTCCTACCCGATCACTCCGGCCACGGAGATCTTGCAGACACTCGCCAAGATGAAGAAGTTCGGGGTCAAAACCTTCCAGGCGGAAGACGAGATCGCCGGCATCGTCAGTTCGATCGGCGCCGCTTATGGAGGCGCCCTGGCCGCCACCAACACCTCCGGCCCGGGCCTGGCCCTGAAGACCGAGGCACTCGGCCTGGCGGTCATGCTCGAGCTTCCGCTCGTGGTCATCAACGTGCAGCGCGGCGGCCCGTCGACCGGTCTGCCGACCAAGCCCGAGCAGTCAGACCTGATGATGGCCATGTACGGGCGTCACGGCGACGCGCCGATGCCCATCCTGGCCGCGCACTCGCCGGTGGATTGTTTCTACACTACGTATGAGGCATCAAGGATCGCCATCGAGCACATGACCCCGGTCATCTGCCTTACCGACGGCTACCTCGCGCTCAGCTCCGAACCATGGAAGGTGGAGTCGGCGGAAAACCTCAGCGATATCAACCCGCACTTCTCGACGGAAAGGAGTCCTGAGGATCCTCCGTTCTTGCCCTACAAGCGTGACGAACGCCATGTGCGCCCGTGGGCCATCCCCGGCACGAAAGGGCTCGAGCACCGCATCGGCGGCCTGGAGAAGCAGCACGAAACCGGCCACGTCTCGACAGACCCGGACAACCATGAACTGATGACCAGGCTGCGCGCCGAAAAGATCGAGAAGATCGCCGACAGCATCCCGCTGCAGACGATCGACAACGGTCCCGACAAGGGCGACCTCTTGATCCTCGGCTGGGGCTCCTCCTACGGCGCCATCAAAACCGCGGTCGAACAGGCGCTCGAAAAGGGGCACAGCGTCGCCCACGCCCACCTGCGCTACCTGAACCCCTTCCCGAAGAACCTCGGGGAGCTCATGGGCAACTTCAGGCAGGTGCTCATCCCGGAGAACAACTCCGGTCAGCTCGTCCACCTCATCAGGGACAAGTACCTGTTCGCGCCCGTCAGCTTCACCAAGGTCAAGGGCCTGCCGTTCAACGAAATGGAAATTCTGGAAAAAATCACCGACATCATCAAGGAGCACTGACCCATGCCTGATATCGATACATCACTTGCTTCACGCCCACCGCTTACGGCAAAGCATTTCGCGTCCGACCAGGAACCGAAATGGTGCCCCGGATGCGGTGACCATGCCGTTCTGCAGCAGCTCAAGAACGTCATGCCCGACCTGGGCGTCCCGCCGGAAGACATCGTCTTTATCTCCGGCATCGGCTGCTCATCGCGCCTGCCCTATTACCTGGCGACCTATGGCGTGCACGGCATCCACGGCCGGGCACTGCCGATGGCCTCCGGCCTGAAGACCTCGCGTCCGGAACTCAGCGTCTGGGTGGCGACCGGCGACGGCGACGCGTTGTCGATCGGCGGCAACCACTTCATCCATACCCTGCGCAGGAACATCGACCTGAACGTGGTGCTTTTCAACAACGAAATCTACGGCCTGACCAAGGGGCAGTACTCACCGACGACCAAGGTCGGCCTGAAGACCGTGACTTCGCCGTTGGGCGTCATCGACCACCCGTTCAACACGGCGACCCTGACCCTCGGGGCGGGCGGCAGCTTCTTCGCCCGCGCCATGGACCGCGACGGCAAAGTCCTGCGCGCAATCCTGCACCGTGCCGCGACGCACCGGGGCACTTCGCTGGTCGAGATCTACCAGCACTGCCCGATCTTCAACAACAGTGCATTCGAGGCATTCGCAGGCCAGGAGAACAAGGACGAGTCGACCGTGTATGTCGAGCACGACATGCCGCTGGTGTTCGGCAAGTTCCGCCAGAAGGGAATCCGGCTCGACGGGTCGACGCCGGTGGTGGTCGACCTCTTCAAAGGGGATGTGTCGGAAAGCGACCTCTGGATCCATGACGAGAAAGACAGCTTCAAGGCGAACCTGCTTGCACGCTTCTTCGACGATCCGCTGACGGTCGAGAACTTCCTGCCGCGTCCGTTCGGCATCTTCTACGCAGAAGACCGGCTCACCTACGAAGATGCCCTTGAAGCCCAGATCGCCCTTACCCAGGAGCAGGGCGAAGGCAGCATGGAGGAACTCCTCGTCGGAGACAACTCCTACATAATCAAGTGACGGGTGACACGTGACGGGAAATAACAAGAAGAGGGCGTCCAGGAGGCGCCCTCTTTTTATTCAGGATATCGGAGCGTCAGGCCTCTTCGGTGAACACTCCCATGGAGGCGAACTTGTCGATACGTTCGTCGACCAGGACGGAAGGATCCTTTTTCATCAGGGTCCCCAACTCTTCGATGAGGATCGACTTGAGCGTACCGGCCATGGCTTCCGGGGCACGATGCGCGCCACCGAGCGGCTCGGGCACGATACGGTCGATGATCTTCTGTTCGAGCAGGTCCTGGGCGGTCAGCCTGAGCGCTTCGGCGGCCTGCTCCTTGTAGTTCCAGCTGCGCCAGAGGATGGATGAGCAGCTTTCGGGGGAGATGACCGAATACCAGGAGTTCTCGGCCATGAGGATCCGGTCTCCGACGCCGATGCCGATGGCTCCGCCGCTGGCCCCCTCGCCGATGATGACGCAGACGACCGGCACGTTCAGGGATGCCATTTCATAGAGGTTCTTGGCGATAGCCTCGGCCTGGCCGCGCTCTTCGGCCTCAAGGCCGGGGAATGCGCCGGGCGTGTCGATGAGGGTAACGACCGGCCTGCCGAAGCGTTCGGCCAGCTTCATGAGCCTGAGGGCCTTGCGGTACCCTTCCGGCTGGGCCATGCCGAAGTTGCGGTAGAGGTTCGATTTGGTATCGCGCCCCTTCTGGTGGCCGATCACCATGACGCTCTGCGAGAATCCGGAGGCGTCATCCTCGATGCGGGCAAACCCGCCGATGATGGCCTTGTCGTCCTTGAAATGGCGGTCCCCTGAAAGCTCGACGAAATCCTTGGTCATCATATAGATGTAGTCGAGCGTGTAGGGGCGCTCCTGATGGCGGGCCAGCTGGACCTTCTGCCACCGGGTGAGGTTCCGGTAGATGGTTTTCCGGAGCGATTCGACCTTGGCTTCGAGGGATTCGATCTCGCGTCGCAATCCGTCAGCGCCCTCTTTTGAAGATTCGGCGGTGCCGCTTTTCAAATACACCCTCATTTCGGCGAGCTTCTCTTCAAGCTCGACCAGGGGTTTTTCAAAATCGAGGACTACTTTGCCAGACATGTTCGGGTTTGTTTGGGTAGATCTGAATCAGTGCCGCAGATAATGCGGTCCACCTATTATAACGAAAAAGTCCATCAACGCGGCTGCGAAGATGGACTTTGACATTCGAATACTATTCCCGTCGAAGAATGTTCAGCCGCCGACCTCGTCCTTGAGTGCCTTGCCGGGCTTGAACTTGACCACCTTCTTCGCGGCAATCGTGATCGTCTTGCCGGTCTGGGGGTTACGTCCCTGGCGTTCAGCCCTGTCACCGGTGGTGAAGGTACCGAAACCAACGAGGGTCACATCGTCTCCATCCTTCAGCGTCGAGGTCACGACATTGATGAAAGCATTGACAGCGCGTTCTGCGTCGGCTTTCGTCAACCCTGCCTGCGAGGCGATTTTCTCTACTAACTCTGCTTTCGACATAGGAAGTATTTTATTTGATTGGAGGAAATACACAATTCCTGCTTCTTGGAACTACTGAAATCAATTTAAAGACTGCGCCACAAACATCCAATTTGTTTTTACGCAAGCCTGTTGCGGGGTTACAGCTCTTCGTTGCTATTCAGAAACGGCTGTAGTATATTTGTTCTCGTTTATTTTTCAATATCGATCAAAAGGCACACACCTCTTTATCGCCCATCCGACAAGTCTACCCATGGTTTCAATCAGCAACGTTTCAAGAGGCGCCATCATCCGCTGGAATGGAGTGCCGCACAGCATCGAAAGCCTCGTGCACCGTACCCCGGGCAACCTCCGGGCCTTCTACCAGGCCAGCATGAAGAACCTCAAGACCGGCCGCAACGTCGAGTATCGGTTCAGTGCCAGCGAACAGGTCGACGTCATCGTCACCGAGCGGAAAAAATACCAGTACCTCTACCGTGACGGCAGCGACTTTGTCATGATGGACAACGACACTTTCGACCAGATCAACGTGCCGGAAGTCGCCCTCGGTGCGGCTGCGCGCTTCATCAAGGACGGCATCAATGTCGACATCGTCTTCGCTGACGACGGGTCCATCCTCGAGGTCGAACTCCCGACGTTCGTCGAGCTCGAGGTCATCGAAACCAGCCCTGCAAGCAAGGACGACCGCGCCACGAGCGGAACCAAGCCGGCGATTGTCGAGGGTGGCGCCGAAGTCAATGTCCCCATGTTCATCCAGACCGGCAGCATCGTCCGCATCGACACCAGGAGCGGAGAATATATGGAGAGAGTCAAAAAGTGATTATTTTTGTTCGTTCGGTATCAGTAATGCGCGTTTAACAATTAAGAAAACCAACATGAACCTCAAGGAAATCCAGCATCTTGTCGAGATTATCAATGCATCGGATCTCGATGAAGTGATCATCAAAGAGGGTGAATCGGAAATCACCCTGCGCAGGAACAGCGGAAAAGTGCAGGTTATCGCACAGCCTGTAGCCGCAGCACCGGCAGTCCAGGCGGCCCCGGCCCCTGCGGCGCCGGCACAGGCTGCCGCAGCGCCGGCATCTGCTCCGGCATCGGATCTTCTTGAGGTCCGCTCGCCGATCGTCGGCACCTTCTACTCTGCCCCGTCCCCGGATTCCCCGCCCTTCGTTAGCGCCGGTGACAAGATCAAGCCCCACGATGTCCTCTGCATCATCGAGGCCATGAAGCTGATGAATGAGATCGAGTCCGAAATTTCCGGCACCGTCGTGGACGTCCTCGTCGAAAACGGCCAGCCTGTCGAGTACAATCAGGTACTTTTCAGAGTCCAGCCATAACCTCAACCGCAACATACCTTGTTCAAAAAAATACTTATTGCGAACCGCGGTGAGATCGCATTGCGTGTCATGCATACCTGTCGCGAGATGGGCATCAGTACGGTGGCCGTCTACTCGACGGTAGACGCAGACTCCCTGCATGTCAAATATGCGGACGAAGCGGTCTGCATCGGTCCGCCGCTCTCCAGGGAGAGTTACCTGAACATCCCCCGCATTATCGCCGCCGCGGAGGTCACCAACGCAGACGCCATCCATCCCGGGTATGGCTTCCTGGCGGAAAACGCTGATTTCTCGGAAGTCTGCCACTCGTCCAACATCAAGTTCATCGGCCCTTCCGCCGAGATGATCAACAAGATGGGTGACAAGAACACGGCCAAAGCGACCATGATCGCTGCCGGAGTTCCGGTCGTGCCAGGAAGCGCAGGCCTGGTCGAGGATATCACCCACGGGATTGAAAGTGCAAGAAAGGTCGGCTACCCGATCATCATCAAGCCGACCGCCGGCGGCGGAGGCAAAGGGATGCGCGTGGTGCATGAGGAGAGCCAGCTCGAGAAGAACATCAAGACCGCCCAGAGCGAGGCCGCCATGGCCTTCGGCAACAGCGGCGTCTACATCGAGAAGTTCCTCGAGAACCCGCGCCACATCGAAATCCAGATCCTTGCCGACCAGCATGGCAACGTCATCCACCTCGGCGAACGCGACTGCACCGTGCAGCGCCGCCACCAGAAGCTTATCGAGGAGACCCCGTCGCCGGTGGTCAGCGAGGAACTGAGGGCGAAGATGGGCGCGGCGGCCGTCGCGGCGGCCCAGGCGATCAACTATGAGGGTGCCGGCACCATCGAGTTCCTGGTCGACAAGCACCGGAACTTCTACTTTATGGAGATGAACACCCGTATCCAGGTGGAGCATCCCGTGACCGAGCAGCGCTACGACGTCGACCTGATCAAGGAGCAGATACTTGCAGCAGCTGGCTTCAGCCTCGAAGGCAAGACCTTCACGCCGAGGGGCCACTCCATCGAGTGCCGTATCAACGCCGAGGATCCCGAGCACCTGTTCAGGCCTTCGCCCGGCGAGGTCCAGGTATTCCACACCCCTGGAGGACCCGGCGTGCGCGTCGATTCCCATTGCTACGCGAGCTATGTGGTTCCGTCGAACTACGACTCGATGATCGGCAAGCTGATCGTCACGGCACACACCAGGGATGAGGCCATCGCCCGCATGTCGCGTGCGCTGGACGAGTTCATCGTCGTCGGCATCAAGACCACCATCCCCTTCCACAAGCAGGTGATGCACGATGCTGTGTTCCGCAGCGGCGAATTCGACACCAGCTTCCTCGAAAGCTTCCGCTTCGAGAAGAAGTAAGGGAAGAAGTCATCAAAAACACAAAAGGCTGCCGTCGGCAGCCTTTTGTGTTTCAAGAAAGGGACTGAAAGGACCGCAGGGAAGAAGATAAGGACGATACGGTGCTGAACGGATCTTTACCCGTTTGTCCCTTCCGTCCTTTGGGTCTCTGCTGTCCTTTTCTTTCTTCAGCAACAAAAAAACCGCCCTCGTGAGGCGGTTTTTTTGTTGGCTCTTGCTCAGGCGTTAATCTTCGGTCTCTTCGACCTCGATCGCGGACTCGACATCTTCTACCCCGGTGTTGACCACCCTGATGGAGCGGTACTTCCTGAGGCCTGTGCCGGCAGGGATAAGCTTGCCGACGATGACGTTCTCCTTGAGGCCGCCAAGGTAGTCGATCTTGCCGGCCACGGCTGCATCGGTCAGCACTTTAGTGGTCTCCTGGAAGGAAGCCGCGGAGATCACGCTCTCCGTCTGGAGGGCGGCGCTGGTGATACCCAGCAGCACGGGATGCGACGTCGCCTGCAGGGCTGGCTCAAAGCTGATGAGCACTTTACTGTTACGGCGGAGTTCACGGTTCAGCTTGGTGATGTCACGCAGTTTGTAGAGCTGGCTCTCCTGGATCCTTGCCGGTGCGTCACCGCGGTCGGTCACGCGGACTTTCTCGGCGACGGACTCGTTGGCCTCGACAAAGGCGCTCCTGTCGATCAGGTCGCCCGGGAGCAGGTCGGTATCGCCCGGCTCTTCGACGCGGACCTTCTGCAGCATCTGGCGCACGATCACTTCGAGGTGCTTGTCGTTGATTTCGACACCGGCGTTGATCTGGTACACCTTCTGGATCTCGTTGACCAGGTACTGCTGCACGGCGTTCGGGCCCTGGATACGCAGGATGTCCTGCGGGGAAACCGCGCCGTCGGTCAGCGGATCGCCGGCCTTGACCTCGTCGCCCTCGGTGGCAAGCACGTGCTTACCGACCTGGACATAGTATACCTTTTCTTCACCGAAGTCGTTCTTGACCTTGATCTCCTTGCTGCTCCTGCGCTGCGAACCGAAGCTCACGTAACCGTCGATCTCGGACACGATGGCCGGATCGGTAGGGATGCGGGCTTCGAACAGTTCGGTAACCTTCGGAAGACCGGCCGTGATATCGCCGCCGACGCGGTCGAGGTTCCTCGGCACCTTGGCGATGATGTCGCCGGGAACGAGCTTCTGTCCGTCCTCGACGTAGAGGTTGGACTTGATCGGCACCGGATAGGTCTTCTTCACTTCGCCGTTTTCGCCCACGATGGCAATCCTCGGCTCACGGGTCTCGGACGCGCGCAGCTTCGAACGCCAGTTGATGATGGTGTGCTGTGCAAAGCCGGTCTGCGGGTCGACCTCCTCCTTGTAGGTGACGCCTTTCTCGATATCGATGAACCTGGCGACACCGGGCATTTCGGCGATGATCTGCGTGCTGTTGGGCTCGCTGCTGAACATCACCTGCTCCTTGCGTACCATCTGGCCGTGCTCGACATGGATGTGTGCGCCGTGCGGTACGACATAGCGCTTCAGCACCTTGCCGGAATCCGGGTCGATGATGTTGAGCTTGCCGTTCTTGTGGATGACGATCTGCCGGGTCTCCTCGACGCCGTCCTCGGTAATGATGCTGTGCTCGACGCTCTTGACGTCCTCGAGCTCGATCTGGCCTTCATGGAAGGCTTTGGTCTCGGTTTCAGAGATGCCGCCCTGTGCCGCACCGCCCTGGTGGAAGGTACGAAGGGTCAGCTGGGTGCCCGGTTCACCGATGGACTGGGCGGCGATGACGCCGACAGCCTCACCCATCTCGACCAGTTTGTGCACCGAAAGGTTGGTGCCGTAGCACTTGGAGCAGATGCCCTGCTTGGATTCGCAGGTGAGCACCGAACGGATCTCGGCCTCTTCGACCCCGGGCGTATCCTGGATCTGCTCGGCAAGCTCCTCGGTGATGATGTCACCGGCATTGACGACTACCGCGTCGGTGACGACGTCGACAATGTCGCGGGCGGCGACGCGGCCCTTGATCTTTTCGCGGAACTTGATCTGGCCGCTGGTCTCTTCCTCGATGTTGCGCTCGACATGCAGGCCGCGGGTGGTGCCGCAGTCGTCGATGGTGACGATCACGTCCTGGGCGACGTCATGCAGGCGCCTGGTCAGGTAACCGGCGTCGGCCGTCTTGAGCGAGGTATCGGAAAGACCCTTACGTGCACCGTGCGTCGAGATGAAGTACTCGAGTACCGTGAGGCCCTCTTTCAGGTTCGAGATGATCGGGTTTTCGATGATCTCGCCCGGCTGGCCGGACATTGATTTCTGCGGACGGGCGATAAGACCCCTCATGCCGGTGAGCTGCCTCACCTGCTCGCGGGAGCCTCGGGCACCCGAATCAAGCATCATGTAGAGCGGGTTGAATCCGTCGCGGTCCTTCTGGAGCTTCATGTAGGACTCATCGGCGACCAGGTTCGATGTCTTCTGCCAGACGTCCACTATCTGGTTGTAGCGTTCATTGTCGGTCAGCGTACCGCGGTTGTACTCCTTGATGACCTTGGTGCTGTCGCGCTGGGCGTTCTTGATATGCCTGGCCTTGGTCTCAGGGACGATCGCATCGGACAGGCCGATGGACAATCCGCCCCTCATGGCGTAGCTGAAGCCGACCTCCTTGATGTTGTCGAGGAACTTCGCGGTCTCGACGTTGCCGACCGTGCTGGAGAGGTCGGAGATAAGCTCCTTGGCAACCTTCTTGTTGATGAGCTTGTTGATGAAGCCCATCTCCTTCGGGACGTGGATGTTGAAGATCACCCTGCCGACCGTGGTCACCAGGATCTTCTTCTGCTGGATCTGCGACTTGAGCCAGGCTTTCTTCTCCTGCTGGTCTTCCGGCAGCATCTCGAGCACGCTCACCGGGTTGAACTTCTGGTCGATCTTGCCGTCGTACTTGATGAATACCTGGGCGTGCAGGCCGATGCGCTCCTCGTTGTAGGCGATGATCACCTCTTCCATAGCGTAGAAAATCTGGCCTTCGCCCTTCTCGCCCTGGCGAGACTTGGTCAGGTAGTACATGCCCAGCACCATGTCCTGGGAAGGAACGGTGACCGGCTTGCCGGACTGCGGCAGGATCAGGTTGTGCGACGAAAGCATCAGGAGCGAGGCCTCAAGCTGCGCTTCCTGCGAAAGGGGCACGTGAACCGCCATCTGGTCACCGTCGAAGTCGGCGTTGAATGCCGTACAGACGAGCGGGTGGATCTGGATGGCCTTGCCTTCGATCAGCGTCGGCTGGAAGGCCTGGATGCCGAGGCGGTGCAGGGTCGGGGCACGGTTCAAAAGGACCGGGCGGCCGTCGATGACTTTTTCAAGGACGTCCCAGACGACAGGGTCCTTCTTGTCGATGAGCTTCTTGGCCGACTTGACCGACTTGGCGATGCCTCGCTCGACGAGGCGGCGAATGACGAACGGCTGGAACAGCTCGATGGCCATGCTCTTCGGCAGGCCGCACTGGTGCAGCTGGAGTTCGGGGCCGACCACGATGACCGAACGGCCGGAGTAGTCGACGCGCTTTCCGAGCAGGTTCTGGCGGAAGCGGCCCTGCTTGCCCTTGAGGGCGTCTGACAGGGATTTCAACGGCCTGTTGGACTCGCCGGTCTTGACCGCGTTGGCTTTGCGCGAGTTGTCGAACAGGGCGTCCACGGCCTCCTGGAGCATACGCTTCTCGTTGCGCAGGATCACCTCGGGGGCGCGGATATCGATGAGCTTCTTGAGCCTGTTGTTGCGGATGATGACCCGACGGTACAGGTCGTTCAGGTCGGAGGTGGCGAACCGGCCGCCTTCGAGCGGCACCAGCGGACGCAGCTCCGGCGGGATGACCGGCACGACCTCCATGACCATGTACTCGGGCTTGTTGCCTTCGTAGATGTAGGGCTCCGGCGACTCGTCCTCGATGAACAGGCCGGTCGATTTTTTCCTGACCCGCTTCTGCGGCTCGTAGCTCTTCCTGAAGGACTCGACGACCTTCAGGCGCTTGAGCGCATCAGCCCGCTTCTGTTCGGAACCGCTCTCCTTGAGCACCTTGCGCAGGTGGACGGCGATCTCGTCGAGGTTCAGGCCTTTCAGGAGCATATGGATCGCCTCGCCGCCCATCTTGGCGACGAACTTGGCGGAGTCGGTGTCGTCCAGGTCCTGGTTCTCTTCGTACTCGGTGACGATCTGGAAGTACTGCTCCTCGGTCAGGCGGTCAAACTTCTTGATGCCCTGCTTTTCGCCGGGCTCACCGGGGTTGATGACGACATAGACTTCGTAGTAGATGATGCGCTCGAGCTCCTTGGTCGACAGGTCGAGCAGGGCGCCGATCTTGCTCGGCACCGAGCGGAAGAACCAGGTGTGCACGACCGGAACGGCCAGGGCTATGTGGCCCATGCGCTCGCGGCGGACGCTCTTGGTGGTCACCTCGACGCCGCAACGGTCGCAGATGATGCCTTTGTATCGGACCCGCTTGTATTTGCCGCAGTAGCACTCCCAGTCCTTGGTCGGACCGAATATCTTCTCGCACATCAGGCCGTCGCGTTCCGGCTTGAAGGTACGGTAGTTGATGGTTTCCGGCTTGAGCACCTCGCCACGCGAATGGGCGAGGATGCTCTCCGGTGAAGCGATGCTGAACTTGATCTTCGAAAAATCACCCTTGAGCGGTGATGATCCCTGTGGAAAAATCATAGTCGTTATCTCAGTTAAAACAGCTGTGAAAAAGCCTGGATAAATATTGTCACACTCCGGTCACCGTCATACTCATGGCACTTTGTCGTCGATACGGATCTCGAGGCCGAGTCCCTGCAACTCACGGACAAGCACGTTGAATGACTCAGGAGTGCCCGGTTCGGGCAAGTTCTGCCCCTTCACGATGGCTTCGTAGGTCTTGTTCCTGCCGATGACATCGTCAGACTTGACGGTGAGCATTTCACGCAGGATGTTGGCCGCGCCGTATGCTTCGAGCGCCCAGACCTCCATTTCACCGAACCTCTGGCCACCGAACTGCGCCTTGCCGCCCAGCGGCTGCTGGGTGATGAGCGAGTATGGGCCGATAGACCGTGCGTGGATCTTGTCGTCGACAAGGTGGCTCAGCTTCAGCATGTAGATGTAGCCGACCGTGACCTCGTCGTGGAGCCGCTCGCCGGTACGTCCGTCGAACAGCCTTACCTTGCCGTGGCCAGGCAGGCCGGCCTTTTCGAGATACTCCTGCACCTCAGGATAGGTCGCGCCGTTGAAGATCGGGGTCTTGAACTTGACGCCGAGCTTCTTGCCTGCCCATCCGAGCGAGGTTTCGTAAAGCTGGCCGATGTTCATACGGCTCGGCACACCGAGCGGGTTGAGCACGATGTCCACCGGGGTGCCGTCAGCCATGAAAGGCATGTCCTCGATCGGCAGAATCTTGCCGACGACGCCCTTGTTGCCGTGGCGGCCGGCCATCTTGTCGCCGACCTGGATTTTCCTCTTCTGGGCGATATAGACCTTGGCCAGTTCCTCGATGCCCGGAGGCAGCTCGTCGCCGACGTTGATTTTGTACTTCTCGTTTTCGCGCTCGTCAGAAAGGTCCTTCAGCTTCAGGCGGTACTCCCTGATGAGGCGGACGACGTTTTCGTTGGTCTTGGCCCCGGTGACGATGCCTTTGGTGACATCGATCGACTCGAGGAACGGCAGGCCGTTGAACTTCGCGAGCAGGGCGTCGTCGACGATCGTTGCCTCATTGACCAGGAGCTTGCCCTTGTCGGTCATGATGGCCACCGTCTTCTTTCCGTCGAGGTGCTGCTTCATCCAGCGGGCGAAGCGCTTGCGGAGGTCGGCCTCCTTGAGTTCGAACTGCTTTTCGACCGCCTCGATCTTCTCCTTGACGTCCATGCCGATCTTTTTCTTGCGGCTGAAGAGCTTGGTCTTGATGACGATGCCTTTCATGCCTGCCGGCACGTGCATCGAGGCGTCCTTGACGTCGCTCGACTTGTCGCCGAAGATGGCGCGGAGCAGCTTCTCTTCCGGTGTCGGATCGCTCTCGCCTTTCGGGGTGATCTTGCCGACCAGGATGTCTCGCTCCTTGACCTCGGCGCCGATGCGCACGATGCCGTTCTCGTCGAGGTTGCGCAGGGCATCCTCGCTGACGTTGTAGATGTCGCGGGTGAACTGCTCCTCGCCACGCTTGGTGTCGCGAACGTTGGATTCGAACTCGTGCACGTGGATGGAGGTGAAGACGTCGTCGTAGACGAGCCTTTCGCTCAGCACGATGGCATCCTCGAAGTTGTATCCGCGCCAGGGCATGAAGGCCACCAGCACGTTCTTGCCGAGGGCGAGTTCGCCCTTGTCGGTCGAGGAGCTGTCGGCGAGCACGTCGCCCTTGTCGACCCTCTGGCCGTTGTGCACCAGCGGACGCTGCGAAATGCAGGTATCCTGGTTGGAGCGCTTGAATTTGATGAGTTTGTATGCCTTGACGCCTTCGTCGGGGTCAAGCAGCGACACGGTGTTGTTTTCCGGATCGAGGTCGTAACGCACCTCGATGCGCTCGGCGGTGACGTTCTGCACCACACCCGGGCCTTCGGCGAGGATTACCGCGCGGGAGTCGCGGGCGACCATGGCCTCCATGCCGGTCCCGACAACCGGGGCGTCTGAGATGAGCAACGGCACAGCCTGGCGCTGCATGTTCGCGCCCATAAGTGCACGGTTACCGTCATCGTGCTCCAGGAACGGGATGAGCGCCGCAGCCGCGCTGACGATCTGCACCGGGGAGACGTCCATGTAGTTGACCTCCTCGGCGGGAACAAGCGGATAGTCGCCTTTGGTCCTGGCCTGCACCGACTCGACGGCGATCCTGTTCTTGCTGTCGAGCGGGATGCTCACCGGCACCGTGATCTTGTTCTCTTCATCCTCGGCCGAGAGCATGAGCACCTGGTCGGTGACCTGGCCCTTGTCGACCACGCGGTACGGGGTCTGGATGAATCCCTTGTCGTTGATCTCCGCATAGACGGAAAGCGACGAGATCAAGCCGATGTTCGGACCTTCAGGGGTCTCGATCGGGCAGAGGCGGCCGTAGTGGGTATAGTGGACGTCGCGAACCTCGAAGCCTGCACGTTCGCGGGTCAAACCGCCAGGGCCGAGGGCCGAAACCCTGCGCTTGTTGGTCATTTCCGCAAGCGGGTTGGTCTGGTCCATGAACTGCGAGAGCTGGCTCGTGGCGAAGAAGCTCGAAACCACGCTCGACACGGTCCTGGCGTTGATCAGGTCGGCCGGAGCGATCTTGTCGGAGTCGCGCGAGTTGAGCTTCTCCCTGACGTTTTTGCCCATCCTTGCCAGGCCGATCACGAACTGCGCGGCAAGCTGCTCGCCCACCGAGCGGACGCGGCGGTTGGCCAGGTGGTCGACGTCGTCGACTTCAGCCATGCCGTTGACCAGCTTGATCAGGTAGTTGATGACCGCGATGATGTCGTAATGGGTCAGCACGAGGATATCTTCGCCGATCGGCTCCTCGGAGTATGTGCGGATCGTCTGCAGGATGCGCTCGTAGATGGTGTCCGAAAGCTCCTTGAGCCCTGGGGTTTCGCCCAGGTAGGAATCCAGCTCGCTCAGTTCATTATGCAGCTTCTTGTTGATGCGGTAGCGACCCACGTCGCCGAGATCATATTTCTTCTGGTTGAAGAAGGTCCTCTCAAGGAAGCTGCGCGCAGCATCGATGTCCGGGGCTTCGTTGGCACGGAGCTCTTCGTAGACGATTTCGAGCGCTTCCTCTTCGGTGGCGGAGCTGTCGTTGAGGATCGTGTTGATGATGACCGACTTGTCGACACCCTTTTCGGGGTTGGTGGTCTTCATCACCTTGATCTTCTTGTAGCCTGCCGCGACGATCTGCTCCATGATCTCCTCGGTGATGGCTGACCTCGCGCTGACGACCTCACCGGTCTGCATGTCGATGATGTCGGAAGCCAGGTACTGGCCGATCAACTGTTCACGCTTGGCGCTCTTCGAGGAGACTTCGACCTCTTCGACCATGTCGAACAGGCCGAGGATGTCCTCGTCCTTCGCGAAACCGATGGCCCGGAGCAGGGCGGTGACCAGGAAATTCTTCTTCTGGTCGATATAAACGAAAATCTGGTTGTTGATGTCGGTCTGGAATTCGATCCAGGAACCGCGGGTCGGCACGATCTTTGCCGAATACATCTTTTTACCGTTCGGGTGCACAGCCTCGCTGAACACGACGCCAGGTGAGCGGTGCAGCTGGGCGACCACGACGCGCTCGGCGCCGTTGACGATAAAGGTACCCCGCTCGGTCATGTAGGGAATCCTGCCGAGGTAGACCTCCTGCTGGATGGTCTCCTTCCAGTCGGCCTCGTCGGCCTCGTCCTTGTAGGAGAGCTTCAGCTTGATCTTCAGCGAAACGTCGTAGGTCAGGCCGCGCTCGATGCACTCTTCTACGGTGTATTTCGGGCGGTCGAAGCTGTAGGAGATATATTCCAGAAGGTAGAGCCCACGGGTGTCGGTGATCGGGAAGGCGCTCCTCAGCACTTTCTCGAGCCCCTGGTCCCTGCGCTTGGCAAGCGGGACGCTGTCCTGGATGAAATTATGGAACGAATCTAACTGGACCTTGAGAAGGTCTGGTGGTTCTATGATACTCTGGATCTTTGAGAAGTCAATACAGGGTGTTGGTGTTGCATCAGCCACTTTCACATGCACCTCGCTTTTAGTCAATTGCAGGGAGTACTTAACAGTTTACGTCTTTACATGGATCCGTAAATACCCTTTACCGGAGCGGACTTCCGGACTTCGGCCATACGGCCGGACCGGACGATATGGGAGTTTGTATCACAAACGGACAAAGCTCCGTCCCGGATCGAGACGGAGCTTGTCAGCTTTTTTTGCCTTGGCAAGGATCACTTCAGCTCGACTTCAGCACCAGCTTCCTTGAGCTCTTTTGCAATCTTCTCGGCTTCGTCCTTGGAGATGGCTTCCTTGACGGTCTTCGGAGCACCGTCGACCAGATCCTTGGCTTCCTTCAGGCCCAGGCCGGTAATGGCGCGGACGACCTTGATGACGTTGATCTTGTTGGCACCGCCAGCCTTCAGGACGACGTCGAACTCGGTCTTCTCTTCGGCAGCGGCAGCTTCGCCTGCAGGAGCGGCAGCAGCAGCACCTGCGAAAACGGCAGGGGCGGCACTCACACCGAACTTCTCCTCAAGGGCTTTCACCAGCTCGGAAGCCTCGGTCAGGGTGAGCTTACCAATCTCTTCTACAAGGGTTTCAATAGATGACATTATTTCCTCTCTGTGTTTAATTTGAAATATAGAAGCTTTGAGTGCGTAAATCCTTTATTTCTCAAGCTTTCCGACCTGGTCGATGACGGAGACGAGGTTCCTCATCACGGCATTCATGACCATCGGCACGGAGCTGATGACGTTGTTGATCAGGCCTGCGGCACGACCGATGTTCTCGGTCTTGCTGAGCATCTCGGAGAGCTGCGGCAGCGCATCGGCACCAAACACGACACCGTCGATGGTGGCCAGCTTGAACTTCAGCGACTCGTTGTCCTTGCTGAACTTCCTGATGATCTTTGCCGGAGCGACCGGATCGTCGTAGCCGAAAGCGACGGCGGTGGTGTTCTTCAGGCCGGCGGCCAGCTTGTCGGCATCGGCGACGCTCTTCAGGGCCTTCCTGATCAGGGTGTTCTTGACGACCTTGTACTCGATGCCTGCCTGCCGGAATTCGTTACGGAGCGCAGCCATCTTCTTGACGTCGAGGCCCTGGAACTCGGTGAAATAGAGTCCCTGCGAGCGCTCGATCTTGCCGGCGATCTCCTGGGCGATCTCTTCTTTTTTATCACGCTTCATCATATCGTTCTCAAACCTTTAATGTTAGGCTACAAATTTTTCCTTTTTCACTTTCACGCCGGGGGACATGGTGCTCGACACCGTGATACCCTGGACGTACTGGCCTTTTGCAGCCGAAGGCTTCAGGCGGACGACCTCTTTGATGAAGCTGGTGATGTTGCCGACCAGCTTGTCGCTGTCAAACGAAATCTTGCCAACCGGTGCGTGGACGTTACCTGCCTTGTCGACCCTGAACTCGATCTTGCCGGCCTTGACCTCCTTGACTGCCTTGGCGACGTCCATGGTGACCGTTCCCGACTTCGGGTTCGGCATCAGGCCGCGTGGGCCGAGGATCTTGGCAACCTTGCCGAGCTGGCCCATGACGTCAGGGGTGGCGACGATCACGTCGACGCCGGTCCAGCCGCCCTGGATCTTCTCGATGTACTCTTCGAATCCGACGAAATCGGCACCGGCCTCGCGGGCCTCGTCGACCTTGGCCTCCTTGCAGATGACCAGTACGGAGACGGTCTTGCCGGTACCGTACGGCAACATGACCGTGCCGCGGACGACCTGGTCTGCATGACGGGGATCGACGCCGAGCTTCATGGCGATATCGACCGTTGCGTCGAACTTTGCAGTGGTAATTTCCTTGACTTTCCCGACGGCTTCCGCAATCTCGTACTCCTGCATGCGGTTCACCTTGGCGCAAGCGCCCTTGTAGTTCTTTCCAGCCATTGACATGTTGTGTTAGTGGTTATCATAGCGGCTTGTCAGGCCTCCCACGATCGAAAAATAATCCTGTCGGTCAGTCCTCGACGACGATGCCCATGCTCCGTGCCGTCCCCCTGACCATCTCCATGGCGCCATCGATGTCGACAGCGTTCAGGTCGGGCTTCTTCAGTTCGGCGATCCTGCGGACCTGCTCGGCGGTAACGGTGCCGACCTTGGTCTTGTTCGGCTCACCGGATCCTTTCGGCAAGCCTGCTTCCTTGAGGAGGAGCACCGCGGCCGGAGGGGTCTTGGTGACGAAGGTGAACGACTTGTCGGAATAGACCGTAATCACGACCGGCGTGATCATGCCGGCCTCAGACTGGGTCTTGGCGTTGAACTGCTTGCAGAACTCCATGATGTTGACACCCTTCTGACCGAGTGCCGGACCAACCGGAGGCGCTGGATTTGCGGCGCCCGCAGGAATCTGCAGCTTGATGAACCCAATAACCTTTTTTGCCATAGTACTCTCTCTCTATTCAGCAGCTTGAAGAAAACTTGATACTCTTATTGTGAAACTGATTTGACCTGGGAGAAGTCCAGTTCGGTAGGAGTGCTCCTCCCGAAGAAGTTGATCATCACCTTGACTTTCATCCGCTCGGTGCAGACCTCGTGGACGATGCCGGTAAGCGAGCTGAACGGGCCGTCGATGACCTTGACCGAATCCCCGACGATGAAGGGGGCTTCGACCACCGAACGGTGCTCGATAGAGCCCTCCGGCAGCAGGATCTTCTCGACCTCGTCCGGACGGAGCGGGATCGGATTGTCGTCGACACCGAGGAAGCCCATGACCGACGGGATATCCAGGATCAGGTTCCTGGTCTGCTTGTCGAGGACTGCCTCGAGCAGCACGTAACCGGGAAACGCATTTTTGGTAAGGCTCCGCTTCTTGCCGTTCTTGACTTCGACAAACCGCTCGTAGGGAATGTAAACCTGCTTGATCTTCTCGCCCAGGCCATGGCGTTCAGCCTCCATCTCAATCCCCTCCTTGACCTTGCGCTCATGCCCGGAATAGATCCTGAGGGCATACCAGTGGATCTGCGGAGGCTGCTGCTCTACTGTCACTTTCTTTTTGACACTCATGACGTAACCTCGAATCCTTATATCTTACAATATCCGCCCCATAACCGCATTGATAGCCCAGTCGACCACAAACGTAAAGAGGGCAAGAATGCCCGAAACCGTCAGGACGACGACGGTCATATCCTTCACCTCATCCTTCGTTGGCCACGAAACCTTACGCATCTCGCCGACAACGTCACGATAGTACTTTTCAACTATATCCGTGTATTTCTTCATGATTGAGCGACAAAGTAAAGAATCGTGAACGGCACCTGAATTCAAATCGTGTGCACGTCAGGAGGGACTCGAACCCCCAACCTGCGGTTTTGGAGACCGCTGCTCTACCAATTGAGCTACTGACGTATGATCACTCCATGAACCGGAGCTGATGATCGGACTTGAACCGATGACCTCTTCCTTACCAAGGAAGTGCTCTACCGACTGAGCTACATCAGCATGCACCGGAAAACCGGTGTGGGTAGGGGAGGATTCGAACCTCCGAAGACATATGTCGACAGATTTACAGTCTGCTGCGTTTGACCGCTTCGCTACCTACCCATGCATCTCCTGCGAGCTGGTGATGGGACTCGAACCCGCAACCTGCTGATTACAAATCAGCTGCTCTACCAATTGAGCTACACCAGCAGAATCTGGTTACACCATCAGCCCATTAAAATACAGGGCTGGTAATATAATTTCCAGCCTCAAAAATGCAAAGGAAAAATGCATTTATTCCGTCATGGGGATTTTTTTTCGCCTGCTCCGGCAAAAAACCCGGCGAGCATGACCACCACCCGCCTGGGCATCAACCGCTGGGTGAAGACCATCAGGCGGTCGAACAGGGTCGGCATCACCACGGCCGCCCCCGAATCGAGTCCCCGGCGTATCGCACGGACGACGACGCCGGGTGCCGAAATGGGCACCATGATGCGTTTGCGGTCGTGGCCCGATCGGTTGTAGAACTGGTCGTTGTCGATGAAACCCGGACAGACGGCGAACACGCGAACGCCCGAACCGCGAACCTCTTCGTTGATGGCTTCGGTCAGGATGCGCACAAACGACTTGGTGGCCGAGTAGAGGCCCATGCCCGGCACGCCCTGGAACGAAGCAAGCGATGCGATGTTGACCACGGTCCCCCGGCCCCGTGCGATCATCCCCGGAAGGAAGAGCCTGACCATTTCGGCGAGCGACACCATGTTGACCATGGCCATCTGGTGCAGTTCCTCCGGAGCGATCCGCAGAAAGCTGCCGGCGACAGAAAAGCCCGCGCAGTTCACCAGCCGGTCGACACTGATGCCTCGAGCCCGGCAGAATTCGAAGACCCTGCCCGGCCCCCCCGCCTCCCCGAGGTCCTCGCTGCAGACCATGACCTCTACTCCGTGCCTTGCCGAAAGCGTGGCGGCAATCCCTTCGAGTCGATCCCTGGATCGGGCCACGAGCACGAGGCTCTCCCCCTTCGAGGCGAAATCCTCGGCGATGCGGCTGCCGATGCCCATCGACGCCCCGGTAACCAGCGTATGGAATGGCGGCTTCATGACGGGTCCACCCATTTGCCACTCTGCCTGATCAGCTCGATGAGCCGCTCGAGGGCCTGGTCCTCAGGCATATTCTCCTCGACGCAGTCACGGCCGACGTAGAGGCTGACCCGTCCCTTCCCGGAGCCGACATAGCCGAAGTCGGCGTCGGCCATTTCGCCTGGTCCGTTGACGATGCAGCCCATGATGCCGACCTTCAGCCCCTTGAGGTGGGAGACCCGCTGCTTGATGAGCGCGGTGGTCTTTTCAAGCTCGAAATAGGTGCGGCCGCAACCGGGGCAGGAGATGAACTCGGTCTTGGACATGCGCACCCTGGCCGCCTGCAGGATGTTGAATGCGAGGCCGACCTCCTCTTCGCCTTGCAGCCCGGTCTCGATGGCGACAAGGTCGCCGATACCGTCGCAGAAGAGGGTCCCTGCCTGCACGGCGCTGTCGATGAGCACGCCGGAGCGGTCTATTCCGCGGTCACGGTAGCGCACCACCACGGGAACGTCGAGGCCGGCCTTTGCCAACTCGAGCACGAGCCTGCGGGTGGCGAAAAGCCCCTGCGGCGATACGACCGAGAGCGAGACCCGGGACAGGCCATTCCTGCGGAGCTTCTCCGCGATGCGGGTGAGCACCTCGGCAGGAACCGTGACGGACGAATGCTCATGGATGAAGCTGAACTCCATGGCCGCGCCACCATCTCCCAGATCGTCGATGAAGCCGGTGCCGAGGATTTCGCCCTCGACGATATCGAGCCGCGCCCTGGAAACGAGGGGCAACAGCCGCGGAAAGAGCATGGTGTCGGCCGTGGAGGCCACGATCCTGTCGCGCAGCCGGCCGAGGGAATCGAGCAGCCCTTCAAGCTCGGGAAGGTCCTCGACGCAGCCGACCCCCACATTGACGTACTCGGAACGGATGGATTCGGCGGGCAGCTCCGGAGAGAGGCGCTCGAGGATTTCGGCGCGGAGGGCGTCGGGATCGGCGATCGAGGTGCGTGCGGAGGTCTCCACCCTCGGCATAGCGTCCCCTCCAAGCGGTTCGGCGCCGGCCTCGATCCGGATCGACCGACGCCGTGAATGATGGTAAGGGTCGAACGGCATCGCGTCGTGCCCGGCGACGGCCTTGCCGTGTTCGACCACCCGGTTGACCTTGAGGTAGGCCTTCTCGCCCTTGACCTGGAGTTGCTCGTTGTACTTCCTGACGATGGCGAAGCCGACCGGGACTTCATTGACCGGGTCCTCGGTGAGCGAAACGCGGATGGTGTCGCCGAGCCCGTCCTCGAGCAGGGCGCCGATGCCCATGGCGGATTTGATGCGCCCTTCATCGCCGTCGCCCGCCTCGGTCACGCCGAGGTGCAGCGGATAGGCATGGCGAAGTTCGGCATCGGCCCTGGCAACCAGCATCCGGTAGGCGTGGATCATTACCCTGACGTTCGACGACTTCATCGAGAAAAGCAGGTCGAAGTACTCCTCCTCCTCGCAGATCCTTGCAAATTCGAGCGCGGCCTCGACCATCCCCTCTGGTGAGTTACCGAAGCGGCTGACGATGCGGTCCGACAGCGAGCCGTGGTTGGTGCCGATCCTCATCGACACACCAAGTTCCTTGGCCTTTCGTACCAGAGGTGTGAACTCCTCCCTGACCTTTTCCAGTTCGCCAAGGTACTCGGCATCGGTATAGTCATCGCTCGAGAACTTCGCGCCGGTAGCGTAGTTTCCCGGGTTGACGCGAATGTTCTCCACGAACTCGACGGCCTTCATCGCCGCCTTCGGGGAGAAGTGGATGTCGGCAACCAGCGGGGTCGTGATACCGTCCCTGCGGAGCTGGTCGCGGATGTCCCGGAGGTTCGCGGCGTCCTTTTCGGTCGGCACGGTCAGGCGGATGATTTCGCAGCCGGCCTCGTAAAGGCGACGGCACTGTTCGACCGTGGCCGCGGTGTCCATCGTGTGGGTATTGGTCATGGACTCAACCCTGATGGGCTGGTACCCCCCGAGGGAGATACCGCCGAAGCCGACCTCGCGGGTGAAGCGGCGTCGATAGCTGTACAGCGGCACGGGGTAGCCTATGGCATGACCTGGCGTAAGGATCTCTGCGGCCATGGATTCACGTATTAAGGTTCAAAAGCAGGACAACAGGCTCCTGACAAACGGTCAACGGTAGCCATTGCCCCCCCAGAAAAGGAAGAAGTGGACGCCCCCTATCCACCTAAGGCCTGATGATGAAGACGGTCTCCCCCGGTTTCCGGAAGTTGTACTTCTCCCGGGCGACCTTCTCGATGCTGTCCTGGTTGTAGGCTTGGCGGATGGTTGCGCGGTCTTCGACGATCTTCTTCTGCTCCTCGCCCTGACGCTCCATGAGCTGGCGATGCTCCCGCTCCATGCTGAATCTCGTGACCAGCCCGTAGTCGCCGAAAAAGAACCAGAAGACGAACAGGGCCAGGAGGGCCTGCACAATGAACCGCTTCGGGTTCGTCCGGATATAGTCCCAGATGTCGGTGAGATATTTCGTCATCGTCGAGGATGTCGGGTTCGGTGGGGGCCGGCATGCCGACCCCCGTCGAAACGGCCCGTGCGTCAGACACGGAAGGCCTTTATGCCCGGGTAGAGGGCCATTTTGCCAAGCTCCTCTTCGATGCGGAGCAGTTCGTTGTACTTGGCCATGCGGTCGGAGCGGGACATGCTGCCGGTCTTGATCTGCCCGGCGTTGGTTGCCACGGCGATCTGGGCGATCGTGGTATCCTCGGTCTCACCGCTGCGGTGGCTGATGATCGAAGTGTAACCGCTGCGCTTGGCAAGTTCGATTGCCTGCAGGGTTTCGGTGAGCGTACCGATCTGGTTCACCTTGATGAGGATCGAGTTGCCCACGCCGTAGTCGACGCCTTCGGCCAGGCGGCGGCTGTTGGTCACGAACAGGTCGTCACCGACGAGCTGTACCCTGGAACCGATCTTGTCGGTGAGCATCTTCCACCCTTCCCAGTCGTCTTCAGCCATGCCGTCCTCGATCGAGATGATCGGGTACTGGCTGGCCCAATTTGCCCAGTAGTCGGACATTTCGGCTGAGTCGAGTTCGCGCTTCGAAGACTTCTTGAACACGTATTTCTTCTTTTCGGCATCGTAGAACTCGGAGCTTGCCGGGTCGAGGGCGATCATGACCTGTGCATCGCCGAGCCCGCCCTTGTCGGTCGGGGAGCCTGCCTTGTAGCCGGCCTTGCCGATGGCCTCGATCACCAGCTCGATAGCCTCTTCATTGGAACGGACGTTCGGGGCGAAGCCGCCTTCGTCGCCGACCGCCGTGCTGAGTCCCTTGCCGTGCAGGAGCGACTTGAGCGAGTGGAACACCTCGGCGCCGCAGCGAAGGGCGTCGGAGTAGCATCCGAAACCGATCGGCATGATCATGAACTCCTGGAAATCAACCGTGTTGTCGGCATGCGCGCCGCCGTTGAGCACGTTCATCATCGGCACCGGCAGCGTGCGCGCCGTGGTACCTCCGATGTAGCGGTAGAGTGGTAGGCCGGTGAGCTCGGCGCCTGCCTTGGCGCAGGCGAGCGAGACGCCGAGGATGGCGTTCGCGCCCAGGTTCGCCTTGTTCGGCGTGCCATCGAGTTCGATCAGCGCGGCGTCGATCTCCTCCTGTTCGGTCACGTCCATGCCTTCCAGGGCGTCATTGATGATGGTGTTGACGTTCTCGACAGCCTTAAGGACACCTTTGCCGAGGAACACCGACTTGTCACCGTCCCTGAGTTCAACAGCCTCGTGGGCGCCGGTAGAAGCGCCACTGGGCACCGCGGCACGCCCGAAAGCGCTTTCAGTTATCACATCGACTTCGACGGTGGGATTTCCCCTGGAATCCATGATCTGCCGGGCATGAATCTGTTCGATATAAGGCATGGTGCGGTGATTTTGTGTTGACGAAGACAAGTTTTGAAAGATACGCAATGGCACCGATTCTTCGGCAAGGGTCCTTCAATTTATTCCCTGCCGAAGGTTTTTGTCAGGGAGGCTTCCCTCGATTCGTTTTTTTTTGCTTAAGTTTTTATTTATGACCCCTTTGATACGGCCACGTCGCGATTTCCGGACGTCATGCCGGTCAAGGAAGAGGCAGCTCCGTCAACCAACCTCAAACAAAGGAGTTCCGAAATGCAACCTGTTCCAACCGAACAACTGAGGAACATTGTCGTTACCGGCCATACCGGCACCGGGAAAACCGTGCTGTGCGAATCGCTCGCCCTGACCATGGGAGCCATCAACCGGCTTGGCAGCATCGATGAAGGCTCGACCCTGTCGGATTACTCGGCCGACGAAATCGAACGGAAGCATAGTCTGAACACCTCCCTCATCCACGGCATGTGGAAAGAGAAGAAAATAAACATCATCGACACCCCCGGCCTGCTCGATTTCCACGGCGACGTCAAGTCGGCGATGCGCGTGGCCGACACGGTCGTCGTCGCCGTCAATGCCGCTACGGGGGTCGAGGTCGGGACCGATACCGTCTGGGAGTACACCCAGGAGTACTACAAGCCGACCATGTTCGTGCTGACCAAGCTCGATGCGGACCGTGCAGACTTCAACACGACCATCGAAACCCTGCAAAGCCACTTCGGCCACCTCGTCACCCCGATCCAATTCCCGGCCGAAGAGGGTGTGGGGCACCATGTCCTGATCGACGTCCTCTTGATGAAGCAGCTTGAATTCAGTCCCGACAAACCCGGAAGCATGGTAGTGGCCGAGATCCACGACCTTTACCGGAAAAAGGCCGAGGAGCTCCACCAGCAGCTCGTCGAAGCGGTTGCCGAAACCGATGAGGAGCTGATGAACCGCTTTTTCGAGGTGGGCAACCTCACCGAGGACGAGCTCAGGGCGGGCATCAAATCCGCCCTGGTGACCAGGACCTTCTTCCCGGTCTTCTGCACCTCCCCGCTGCACCTCATCGGCTCGGAGCGACTGCTCAACGCCATCGTCAACCTCTGCCCCTCGCCGATCGAGCGTGGACCCGAGCACGCATTCTGCACGGCGGACAATGATGAAAAGCTGCTTCAGCCAGAACCTGACGGACCGACCGTGGCCTTCATCTTCAAGACCATGTCGGAACCAAGGGTAGGTGAAATCTCCTACCTCAGGGTCTATTCCGGGCATATCGAGAGCGGTCACGAGCTGATCGATGTCCAGACCGGCCAGACCGAGAAGCTGGGCCAGGTCTACACCATGCTCGGGCAGAAGAAGCTGCCGGTCGACAAACTGCTTGCCGGAGACATCGGTATGGTGGTCAAGCTCAAGGACGCACATACGAACGACACGCTTGCCGACAAGGGCGTCGATTGCCGCATCAGCCCCATCATTTTCCCCGAGCCGGTACTGTCGGCGACCATCATGCCGGTTACCCAGGGTGACGAGGAGAAGATTTCGACCGGACTGCACCACCTGCATGAAGAGGATCCGAGCTTCGCGATCGTGCATGACGTCGAATTCAACCAGACCATCCTGAAAACGCTCGGCGAGACCCACCTCGACATCATCATCAGCCGCCTGCAGAACAAGTTCAACATCAAGGTAGAAACGGGACCCATCAGGATACCCTATCGCGAAACCATCAGGGTCGCTTCGTCGGCTCAGGGCAAGTACAAGAAACAGTCCGGTGGACGTGGCCAGTACGGAGACGTCTGGGTCCGCATCGAACCAAAGCCACGCGACTCTGGCTTCGAGTTCTCGAGCGAGGTGGTTGGCGGCGTCGTGCCGACCAGGTACCTGCCGGCCGTGGAAAAAGGGCTTCGTGAATCGGTCGTGTCGGGAAGCCTCGCAGGCTACCCGGTCGTCGACCTCAAGGCCGTGGTTTACGACGGCTCCTTCCACCCGGTCGACAGCTCCGAGTTCGCCTTCAAGATCGCCGCAAGCATGGCCTTCAAAGCCGCCTGCGAGAAGGCCAAGCCAATGATCCTGGAGCCGCTCTATTCACTCAGCGTGCACACGCCCGACCAGTACACCGGCGAAATCGTCGGCGACATCTCCAGCAAGCGCGGCAAGATCCTCGGCATGGACACCGACTCGCATTTCCAGGTGATCAAGGCCATCATCCCGCAGGCCTCGCTCTCGGCATTCCATCATGCCCTGACCCGCCTCACCCAGAGCCGCGCACGCTACAGCTACGAGTTCAGCCACTACGAAGAGGCACCGGCCGACGTCGTCAGCCATCTCATGGCGGAAAAGGAGAAGGAGAAAATGGAGCACTGAGGGCAGGGGAGGAACCGGGCTTAAAGAGCACGGACTGACATGGACTTTCACGGACTTTCACGGACTTTCACGGACTTTCACGGACTTTCACCGATAACCTGGGCTGATTTTATTAACAAGCAAAGGCAGGGTTCTTTTTCATTTTGGTCCCTGCCTGTCCGTGTCAGTCCGTGCCTGCCCTCCCCCTACAGCCTCCCGATAATCGAGAGGATCTTGAGCCACCAGACCATCCAGACTGCCTCGTAAATGTTCTTCCTGGTCATCTTGGACTGGCCCACGCTACGGTCGACGAAGACAATCGGGATCTCCCTGATGACGAACCCGCCCTTCCATGCACGATAGTTCATCTCTATCTGGAAGGAGTACCCCTGGGAATGGACCCGTTGAAGGTCGATCGACCGCAGCACCTTCGCACTGAAACACTTGAATCCACCCGTCGGGTCCGATATCGGCATACCGGTGATGAGTCTGGTGTAGATGCTTGCCCCTTTCGAGAGGATCAGGCGGGACAGGGGCCAGTTGACTACGTTGACCATATGGTTCACATACCGTGAACCGATCACCAGGTCAGCGCCATCCATTGCGTCCAGCATGGGCGAAATCGATTCCGGATCATGCGAAAAGTCGGCATCCATTTCCATGATCCTGTCGTAGCCATGGCCAAGAGCATACCTGAATCCCTCAAGATAGGCAGTACCAAGGCCAAGCTTTCCGGGCCTGATAATCATGTGGAGCCGGTCCGGTTCACGCTCGGCGACCATCCTTACGATCCCGGCAGTCCCATCGGGGGAACGATCATCGATGACGAGCACATGCAGCCACTCAGGGTAACGACCCAGGATGGATGCGAGCAACCGCTCGATGTTCTCCGATTCATTGTAGGTCGGAATGATAACCAGCGTGCGGAGCGGTCTGGAACTGATGTTTCGGATCACGTTTTCTTGCAATGGATGAGAGTGTCGAATGCTCCGCATATAAAACAAGAGGCTGCCTCATAAAATTTTTATGAGACAGCCTCTTGAAGTTCTATGGGATTCAGCAGTGTTTACCTGACTTCCCGGTGGAAACGGTGCAGGAAGCGGAGATCGAAGTCAAACCTCTCCGGCGGAGTATATCCGAAATCAAGCACTTCACCGTCGGGCAGTACTTCGAGAAGTGCACCCGAGGGGCATTCGTCACCCGAGAAGCAGGCTGAGCATGAGATGCAGGCAACCTGGTCGATGTAGCACCGGAAACCGCCCTCCTGGACATCGCCATAGAACTTGTAACCGATGGCATTGACCTTGGGCGGGCACTTGTCGAGGCAAAGGCCGCAACCGACGCAGAGGTTCTCGAGGATGAAGTAGTGCTTCTTGGCTCGCGGCGTAGCCGGCTTTGCCACCGGGGCAGGAGCCGCCTTGGCGGCCGGCGCCACTGGAGCCGCCTTTGCCGCAGGCGCTGCGGGTGCGCCTTTCGGTGCGGGTGCGCCCTTTGCTGCCGGGGCTCCTTTGGCAGCAGGAGCTCCTGCCGCGGGTTTGGGTGCACCGGCCGGAGGCGCCGGCTTTGCGGCTGCAGGCTTGACGTAGCGAAGCGCAGATTCCTGCCTCACTCCGGAGCGGCCGAGGTTGGTATTCAGCGGTGCAAGCCGTGGCTTGCCGGACGATGCAGGCTCCTTTGCGGCAGGAGCTGCGACTTTTGCAGCTGCCGGACCCTTTGGGGCCACAGGCGCTCCGGCTTTCGGAGCAGCAGGAGCGCCTTTCGGGGACTCCTTCGCAGCCGGTTTTGGTGACTGTTCGTTATTCTGTACGGGATCGGCCATAACGCCCCTCACTTTTATGGTATACGTTAGTCTTGCCTTGAGATATGCGAAGGGGCGGGAGCCCCTTCGCTCTCAATGGTTACGCAATCAGCTTCATCAGCATGTCGACCACCTGGGCGAGCATCTCCTGGCCAGAGGCAGCTGCATGGCTGACCGGCGGAGGAAGCGGCTTGTTGGTCTGGTAGAAGCCGTTGGCGATGAACAGGAACACCAGCATGAAGGTACCACCGAAGTACAGGAAGGTACCTGCCAGCTTGGAGTCCGAAATGGTCAGAACCGGGAACCTGAACTGGACATCCCTGTTGAGGAACTTCTTGCCCAGCCAGCGGACGGTACGGGTCTGGATATCGGCACCTTCAAGACGGGAACCGCGATCCTCAAACCAGACAGCGAAGCTGATGAACCACACCAGGTGACCGATCATGAGGATGGTCGACAGATGCGAGCTCGAGAAGATCGTCACAGTCTCGGTCCAGAAGTAGTAGAAGATACCGGACGTATAGTGGTGGTGCAGGTGGGCCACCGAGTCCCAGGCCTTGGCATCGGCCGCAGGCACGCCATACATCATCGAAGCGATCCACGCACCGTCGATGTACCAGCAGACTGCCGAAAGGCCTTTGACACCCCAGAGCATGGCGAACCAGAGCTGGTCCTGAATGGAGACACCGCAGGTGCCGCCGTAAACCGGACCGAGGCACGGGAACGAGTAGGAGTTCTTCTTGAGGCCGAGGTCATCCCACAGCGGAGAGGTGTGGGCGAAGAAGGCGATACGGACGAGCGCGATCAGCGAGAAGAGCGAACCGGCCGTGATGACGTGGGCCATGACCCAGTCGTTGATGCTCGGGTCTGCGAACATCCACTGGAAAATCGGAAGCGGCTTGAGCCAGTAGAACGACATCATGATGTTCGTCCCGAAGATGTTCAGCTCGCAGATGGTGTTCCAGACGATGACGGCATACACGGAAAGCATGGTCGAGAAGCAGAGGGCCATGACGGTACCGAGGATCTTGACCTGGACCTCCTGGTCGCGGCCCTTGGTGATCCAGATGGACTTGATCTGGTTGTAGAGGCCGTTGAGCTGGATCTTGAGCAGGTACTGGCCACCGTGGTAGACACCGGCGAAGACATACAGCACGCCGCAGATGATGTGGTTGAAGGTGATCAGGTTGGTGACTACCCTTGACATGCCGAATGCTTCACCATTCCTGGGAAGGATGGCATATGCCGGGAATTCGGCGAACTCCTTCGAACCGGAGATGACCTTGCCACCCTCCTGGACGAAGTCGAAGCTGACCCTGTTGAACGGCTCGCCATAGATATAGAAGACGAGCTTATCGAGCTCCTTGTAGTAGGGAGCGAACGACGGCTGCTGGAAGGCGACGAACGCGATCACGCCGAGGGCGATGTTGATGTAGCCGATCGCGGTCAGGTGGACCGAGAAGGCTGCCTTCATGTCATCATTCAGGTGGATGGCTGCATTCGGGGGATTCTTCCACCAGTAGACGCCAAGGGCGAAGAAGACCACGAACCAGACGAAGGACATGAACGTCTCGGAGTTGATGGTCTGGAAATCAGGCACGGGGGCGAACCCGAGGATGAACCACATCAGGAGGCCCCAACCGAGGAAGAGCAGCGACATGTAGACCGCGTGTGGCCCGAGAGCTTCCTTGTAGCTCTTCGCGCTGGTGCCGCTGAAGACCAGGTCACCGAACTTGCCGAGGAACCTGAAGTCCCTGAAGTTGCCGCAACGACCGGTAAAGGGGTTGGTGAGGTTGTGGGTCCAGTGCCGCCATCCGCCGAAGAGCAGGATGGAACCGGAGAGGAAGTGGAAGGCTGCCCACCCGAGGAGCTTGGTGCCTGCCCACTCGAGGTCTGCGGTCTTGGTGCTGTACGTGTCGATACCAAGGGAGACCATGCGAGGCTTGATGGTCAGGTAGAACCAGTTATCATGGAAACCGGGAGCGCCCCACGGGAAGACCTGGATGCCCGAAATGTAGTAGATCGCCATCATGAAGCCGAGCACGCCGAGGAGGGCGAGATGCCCGCCGACCACCTGCTCGTCATCGATCTTTTCGGTATCGAAGATCTGGTACCACTTCGTCGAGCGCGTCTCTGTTCGCTGGAACAGAAAACGTTTCATCTTGGCGGCATCCTGCTCTTTAATGACCGATGCTCCGCCTGGTGCGACTTTCGCCTTTGGAGCAGGCGCACCTTCCTTGGGAGGAGGTACGGTCCCCTTTGGCTTCACCCCTGCGGGATTCACTTGTTCAGCCATTGTATTCTCTCCTTTGTTTGGACGTATTTTCAGGTTGAAGAAACCGAAAAAACCGGAACCTAGCCTCTCTCGGAAACCGCCTGGACACGGAAACTCGCATCTCCGCCCTCGACCGCCGCCTCAGCTTTCAGAGCTCGCCTTATGCCGGCGCCCCTGGAGACACTCCCGGAAAAAACAGGTTGGCAAGGCAATCCACTGAAAAAATTACCATGCAACGATAGCAAATAAAATAAGAAAATTTATTTAATAGTAAAGTTTTTTGCCCTTGCCCGGAAAGGCCTTACGGACATCACGGCCTTTTTTCACGACTTCCGGGAAATGGCGGGAACGGTTATCGGATTATTACAATTACACCTGTTGAACAAAGCAGTATGCAGATTAATTTCACCAAGATGTCCGGCGCCGGCAACGATTTCATCGTCGTCGACAACCGGCTCGGCCAGGTCGCGCTGACCCAGGACCAGATCAGGCGGATGTGTACCCGCAGGACCGGAATAGGCGCTGACGGCCTGATACTCCTTGAGTCGTCGGAAACCGGGGAGTTCCGGATGAACTACCATAATTCGGACGGCTTGCCGGGCTCGATGTGCGGCAACGGGGGGCGCTGTACGGTCTATTTCGCATGGGCGATCGGTATCCTGCCTGCGGGTAGGCGCTACATCTTCGAGGCGGACGCCGGCCGTTACGAGGCTGAAGTGACAGGAAGGGAGTCGGTCCGCTTGCACATGCTGCCTCCTGAAGATTTCAGGGATGGCCTCCAGGCAGGGCCATGGGATTGCCATTACGTCAACACCGGTTCGCCACACGCGATCATCTTCACCAGTGATATCGAAAAAGTGGACGTCTTCGGCGAAGGCAGGACGATCCGCCACCGCAAGGACCTCTTCCCTGAAGGCACGAACGTGAACTTCCTCGAGGTCACCTCCGGCGACAGCATCAGCGTCAGGACCTTCGAACGCGGCGTGGAGGACGAGACCCTGGCCTGCGGCACCGGCGCGGTCGCATCCGCATTGATGAGCTACCGGCTCGGAAAGGTCTCCGCTTCGCCGGTCACGGTAAAGGTCCGGAGCGGCGACATCCTCGAAGTAGGCTTCGAAGCCGACCTCGAGGGGATCTACCTCGAAGGCCCAGCAAGGATCGTCTACCAGGGAACCGTCACGATTTGAGGATACGCTTTATGCCTGCGGCGCAGTTCGACCACCTGCCCGCCAGAGCCGGAATGAAAAAGCGCAGGCCTCATGATTTATCCGAATCGAAATCGCCATCGAACGCCATTGGCGTGATCAATGGGAGCACACGATTTTGATCTGGCTGTTCAATTGGTTGATCAACCCGCGGTCGCGCTGGCTGCTCGTGGTTCACGACCCAATAATTGGCGAACCGGATGGATTATACTATATATTCAGTAACGGCGCATAGCAATACCATCTGTCCGGAGGATGCCGTGCTGCCGGCCGCGCATCATTATACATAACGAGGTGACCACCCGACCATGTACCAGCCAATAGTCCGGCATCCTGCCGTAGCCGAAGAGTTCTACCCTTCAGATGCCGGGAAACTCGACGCACTGATCTCCGGGCTTTTCGCGGGTGAGGAGGTGCCGGCCGATGGCAAGCGGGTAAAAGCCGTCATTGCCCCGCATGCCGCCTACCGCTTTAGCGGCGCCGTCTCGGCCAAGGCGTACGCCCCCCTGGCAGGGCACTCAGTCCGGACGGCCTTCATCATGGGCAACGCCCACTCCTACCTCTTCGACGGAATTGCCGTGGATTCCCACGAAACCTGGGAATCCCCCCTCGGGAAGGTGCCGGTCGACTGCGATCTTGGCAGAAGGCTGACCTCCGGGGCGGAAGGGCTGGTACACGAACTCGACATTGCCCATCATTGCGACCATGTGCTCGAAGTGCAGATGCCGTTCCTCCAGCACCAGCTCAAGCCGGGATTCTCGATCATGCCGATGTTGTTCGGTAAATGCACCACGGAAACCCACCGCGCCGCCGCTGACATCATCATCTCCGTCCTGGCCGACGATGACCTTATCGTCGCAAGCTCCGATCTTTCCCACTATCCCGCCTACCGGGACGCATCGAACATCGACCGGACGACACTGGAGTTCATGTCGAAGATGGATATCGATGCCCTCGATCGCCATACGGAGGAGATCCGGCAGCGGAAAATCAAAGGGGCGATGTCTGCGTTCTGCAGCCCCGACGCCGTCAAGACCCTGCTCGAAATTGCCCGGAGGCTTGGCTGGAAAGCCGGCGAACCCGCATACCGGAACAGCGGCGACGCCGTACATGACGACCGGATGGCCGTTGTGGGATACGGTGCACTCGCCTTCTACGAACCCTGATCATCCACACGTTTTTGCCGGCCGGGGGTGAACTTTTTGACCGGGGAATGATTTTAGAAGAGAAGTGTTCTTATTCTCTCAAAAGCAGAAACAGCAATCTAACCAACGAGGAGACCATACTTATGCAGAAATGGGTCTGTGTGCCTTGCGGCTATGTCTACGATCCGGAAGTCGGCGATCTCGACAGCGGCGTCGAACCGGGAACAGCTTTCGAAGACCTCCCGGACGACTGGGTCTGCCCGGTCTGCGGCGTTGACAAGTCCTTCTTCGAGCCCGCCTGAGCGCCGCATCGCCTTTCCGCCGGCAATGCGCCTGAAAAGACGACAAAAGCCGGCGGATACGTTTCCGACCATCACTTCACCGCACCCGAATCCTCTTCCGGAACGGGCGGCGCGGTTTTCTTCCAGGAGCCGCCAGAAGCAGCCGCCGAACTGTCGGGCGACGCCGCCTGGTCGATCAGGTACTGCGGTATGCCGACCGTGAGCGAATCAGGGGCGGGCCCCGAAGGGGCAGCCATCACCTCCTGGAAGTCGGGAACCACGACGCCCCGCTTCAGCATGATGGCGTAGATTCGTTTCGACCGGTTCCTGATAAACGACGAAGGCCCGTCAGGTTGGTACCTTATGGGGTTCGGAAGCGCCGCGGCAAGCCTCGAAGCCTGCGATGCAGAAAGCCCTGCAGCGCTCGTGCCGTAGTAGTGCCGGGCTGCAGCCTCGATGCCGAAGATACCATCCCCCCATTCGGCGATGTTCACATAAAGTTCCAGGATCCTCCGCTTGGAAAGCGACCGCTCGATGCGCCAGGTGAGAATGGCCTCCTGGATCTTCCTGACCGGGTTCTTCGAAGGTGAAAGGTAGAGGTTCTTGACCAGCTGCTGGCTGATGGTGCTCGCACCGAACTTGAACTTCCCCTCCTTCATGTTGCGTTCGACGGCACTCTCGATGGCCTGGTAATCGAATCCCTCATGCTTCCAGAACTTGTCGTCCTCGGAGATCAGCACCGCCTTGACCAGCGCCGGCGAGACCTTTTTCAGGGGGACCCACCGCTGCCGGACTTTCTTGTCGACCAGCCCCTCACGCCGCCACTCCGCCTCCCGGTACTCCATGAATGCGGTTTTGGGCGGATTGGTTTCGGCAAGTTTCGCAACGTCGGGGTACACGGCATATCGGGCAATGTCGACGACAAGGAAAAGCACGAAAAGCAGGAGTGCGTTTCTGAAGAGTTTCATGATCGGATGTCCGGGGTTCCTGAAGGTGTCGTTATTCCAAGGTTTTCCAAATTATAGCGCTTTGGCGCCCTCGATGAAAACAATTTGTGCTGGATGAGCCGCCGCCTGACGTCTAATCCGGTAGTGAAGTACCTGAAGTGCAGGGATAGATGAACCAAAACCAGACTACAATGAAAAATCTCGACAGCATGGGCATCACCGCGGCAACCATTGGAATTTCGGGACTGCTCATGGCGCTCTCCGCATCGCCTGCCGCTGCGGCGCAGGACGGCAAGGCGATATTCGACAGGAACTGCAGCGTCTGCCACTCGGTCATGCCACCACCGAAAACAGCGCCGCCAATCATGCCCATCGCGTCGCGGTATCGCCAGAAGTTCACCTCGAAAGCGGATGGGGTCGCACGGATGGTCTCGTTCATGAAATCGCCATCGAAAGAGAAAGTGCTCGCCGATCCCCAGGCAATCAGCCGGTTCGGCCTCATGCCTCCCGTGCAGCTGAGCGACGCCGAACTGAACGCCGTGGCAGGATGGGTCTGGGACCAGGGCGCTTCCGGAGGATGGGGACCGGGTTCGGGCCAGGGCGGCCGCATGCGCAGACCGTAAGCACGAATGCCATAAACACAAACAGCAGGGAAGCTCCCTGCTGTTTGTGTTTAACCATAATAACTGCCAACCTGAGTTTGGGCGTACCCTTGGGCAGACTCGAACTGCCGACCAACAGTTTAGGAAACTGCTGCTCTATCCTCTGAGCTACAAGGGTAGATCGTTCACTGGCGGTAAATGTACAAACTCGCCATGTAAGAACCAAATCCCCGCTGAAGAGTCCTAAAACAAGCCCCCCCCTCCTCCATTATCCATTATCCATTATCCATTATCCATTATCCATTATCCATTATCCATTACCCTACTTCCGCCCGAACATCCGGTCGAGCTCGTCCAGCGACAGCCTGATGATGACCGGGCGGCCGTGGGGGCAGACATAGGGCATGCGAGTGGCGAAGAGCCTGTCGATGAGCGTCCGCATCTCTTCGAGGCTCAGCTTCTGGCCGGTCATGATGGCGTTGCGGCATGAGTACGACTTGGCGAGGTTGTCGCGCTTTTCGAGCTTCAGCTTCGAGGCGTTCTCCTGGTACTCGGCGATCATGTCCTGCAGGATGGTGGCCTCGGTGCCGTCCCGCACGTCCGGAGGCACGCCCTCGATCATGACGGTCATGCCCCCGAAGGTCCTGATGTTGAATCCGAGGCGGAAGATCTCTTCGCGGACCTCCTCGTAGACCTCGAACTGCCAGGGCTTGAGGTCGATCTTCTGGGGGAAGAGCAGCTGCTGGGAGTTCGGGACCTCCTCGTTCATGACGTCAATGGCGCGTTCGTAAAGCACCCGCTCGTGGGCGACGTGCTGATCGATGATCATCAGGCCGGTCTTGATCTGGCAGACGATGTACTTGTTGTGCAGTTGCCATATCTTCGGCTCCTTGCCGGCGAAGACCGACGCGGGATCCTCTCCGAGCGGCATCGCACCGGCGCCCGAAACGCCCATGTCGGCGCTCTCGTGTACCGTGTAGCGCTCCTCCGCTGCAGGATGGGGCGGAAATCCGGAACCGCCGTACGAGGGAGACCGCCCCCCCCCTTCGTGGTAGTTCCGGTAGAGATCACTGGTGGTGGACGTCCTGCCGGAAGGTGACGCATACCCGAGCCTGCGCTCGGCACCACTTGCCGTCGGATCGACCGGAAAGGGCATAAAGAGGCCTTCGGAGGTCGTGGCCGCTGCCTCAGGCGAGAAGTCGTGGAGTTGGATGGCGCGCTTGACGACCGGGTAGACCATGCTCCTGACGTTCCGTTCGTCTTCGAAGCGCACCTCCATCTTGGAGGGATGGACGTTCACGTCAACCTTCGCCGGGTCGATGCCGATGAACAGCAGGGCGAAGGGGGCCTGGCGCTCCACGAGCAGTTCGCCGTATGCTTGCTGGACCGCCTGCGCCAGCATCCGGTTCTGCACGATCCGGCGGTTGATGTAGAAATACTGGTCGTACTTCTGCCGCACCATCATCCCCGGCCGGCCCAGGTAGCCGCCGATGGAGAGGTAGTCGTTATCTTCCGTGACCTCGATGAGGCTGTCGCCGAACCCGTCGCCGTAGAAGTGGTTGAGGCGCTCGCGCACATCCTGCGTCCTGAAGTGGAACAGCTCCTCGTCGTCATTGATCATGCGCCACTCGATCTCCGGGTAGGCCAGCACGAGGGACTTTACCGTCTCGTGGATGTGCCGGTACTCGGTGGCGTTCGACTTGAGGAACTTGCGCCGTGCCGGGACGTTGAAGAAGAGGTTGCGGACCGAGATCATGGTGCCGGTTTCGCACTGTACCGGCTGCACCCCTTCCATCACTCCACCGTCGCTCTTGAGCAGCGAGCCGAGCTTGTCGGCCTCGCGGCGCGTCTTCAGCTCGAAATGGGAAACCGAGGAGATGCTGGCCAGGGCTTCTCCCCTGAAGCCGAGCGTACCCAGTGCATCGAGGTCGTCGACCTCCCTGATCTTGCTGGTCGCGAATCGTTCGACGCTGAGCAGCGCATCGTCCGAGCCCATGCCGCAGCCGTTATCGATGATCTGGACAAGCTGGCGCCCGGCATCCCTGATCGCAACGGTGATACGGGTCGCGCCGGAATCGATCGAGTTCTCGAGCAGCTCCTTGACCACCGAGGCCGGCCGCTGGACCACCTCGCCGGCCGAGATTTTATTGGCGACGATATCGGGAAGTTTGACGATGGAGGCCATACGGTTACACCACGGGTTTCATTGACCAGCCGCATCCGGCGACTGGAAGAAAATGGAAAATAGCGCTGCGTGACGAGGAAGACGTGACGCGTAACGCGTGCTACGTGACACGAAAGAACCCGATCGTCACGCCGTCACGGGTCACGCGTCACGACCGAGGCCGTCTTCCGCAGGCGCTCGAGAAGGGCGCGGAGGGCTGCTTCGCTGAACCTTGCCTTGTTCTGGCTGCGGTCGCCGAAGTGCTGCAGGGTCGAAACCTCCTCCCGGACGGCCCCATCGGCTTGCTTCGAGGCAACGGCGAGGCAAAGCATGCCGACCGGCTTGTCGGCGCTCCCTCCACCGGGGCCGGCGATGCCGGTGGTGGCGACGGCGATGTCGGCGCCGCTCCGTTCCAGGCAACCGCGGGCCATTTCCAGGGCAACCTGCTCGCTGACCGCCCCGTACGCTTCGATCGTTGCGCGCCCGACGCCGAGCAACGATTCCTTGGCAGCGTTACTGTAGGTGACCTCCCCCTGCAGGAAACACTCCGAGGAGCCGGGCACATCGGTGATGCGGCTGGAGACGAGCCCCCCCGTGCACGATTCGGCCACGGCCACCGTCAGCCCTCGCTCGACGAGGAGCCTGACCACGACCTCCTCAAGGGATGCGTCGGACGTGGCGTAGATGTAATCACCAGCCCTCGAGACGATGGCGTCGACGACCCCGCGATTCTCGGCGTCGACTTCGTCGCGGTCACGGCCGGTGGTGCTCACCATGAGGCGCACCCCCGCCGCATGCGGCAGGTAGGAGAGCGTCGTATGGGCGGGCATCGAATCTTCGACCTCGTTGATCATGCCTGCCAGCATGCTCTCGCCGATGCCCATGGTCATCACCGGGGTGTGGCGAATGAAGGATCCTGACATCGGTGCGAAATAGGGAATCACCGTCAGCGTCGTCATGGCCTCCATCTCGACAGGCACGCCGGGCATGAGCACGAGGTGGTGGTTCCCGAAGCGCTGGCCACAGTCGATAATCATCCCCGGTGCGGTGCCTTTGGTGTTGGCTACCGGCACCGACCCCTCGATCACCATAGCCTGGTCGCGCATCTCCTCGGTGAGTTCGCGTCCGCGAAGCCTGAAGATCCCCGCGATCCGCTCATAGGCGTCGGGCCAGAAAACGAGCCCCCTGCCGAGCAGATCCTGCACCGCCTTGCGGGTGCGGTCATCGCGGGTGGGGCCGAGCCCACCGGTTACCAGCACGATATCGGCGTCCTGGAGGGAGGATACCAGGGCGTGCCAGATCGACTCCGTGTCGTCAGAGCAGGTGACGATGCGCTCGACGGGGATGCCGATCGTGCCGAGCGCCTTGGCGATATAGGGAGCGTTGGTGTTGACCCGGTGCCCCTTGAGCAGCTCGTCGCCTATGGAGATGATGTCAGCTTTCATGATGCGTCGCTCATACCAGGTATCCGGCGATCCTGAGGATGTCGGCGAACACGCCGCCGGCCGTGACCTCTCCGCCTGCTCCGGGGCCCTTGACCACGAGCGGCGTCTTCAGGTAGCGGTCGGTGGTGAACACCACGAGGTTCTCGGTACCGTTCAGGCCGGCGACCGGGCTCTCGACCGGGATGCGCTTGAGGCCGACCTTCGCCTTGCCATCCTTGAGTTCGCCGGTATAGGCAATGGTCATGCCTTCGGATCCGGCGTTTTCGATCTCGGCGGCATACCAGTCGTCGATTCCGGAGAGGCGGTCGAGGAACTCCCCGGGCGTCATCTCGCCACGGCAGGATTCGGGCACGAGGCTCTCGCACTCGACGTCGGCATACTCCAGGCGGTAGCCGAGCTCCCTGCCCAGGATAAGCAGCTTCCTGGCGAAGTCCGCGCCCGAGAGGTCATCCCTCGGATCCGGTTCGGTATAGCCGGCATCCTTCGCTTTCCTCACGATCTCGCTGAAACGCCCCCCTTTCCGCAGCTCGTTGAAAATGTAACTCAGCGTGCCGGAGAGCACCCCCTCGATACAGATGATCTTGTCGCCGCTGTTGCGCAGGTCGTTCAGCGTGTTGATGATCGGCAGGCCGGCACCGACGTTGGTCTCGTAGAGGAATTTCGCATTGCTCTTTCGCCGGGCTTCCGAGATGCGGCGGTAGAGCTCCCAGGGCCCGGCCATGCCGAGCTTGTTGGCCGTAGCGACCGAAATGTTCTCCTGCAGGAGATCGGGATAGGCTTCAGCTACCTTCGTGCTCGCCGTGCAGTCAACCACGATGGTATTATGCAGGTTCATTTCACGGATACGGCGAATGTAGCCGACGATACCGTCGTGGTCGTCACGCGGCTTCATGGCCTCATGCCAGTGTTCCAGGTCGATGCCACCCCGATCGAGCGCCATGGAGCGGGTGTTGGCCAGGCCGCACACCACCACGTCGAGGTCCATCTCCTCCTGCAGTGTCGACCGATGGGCCCTGACCTGGCTGATCAGGCTTTTGGCGATGGTGCCCGTGCCGGCGATGAAAAGGTGTACCTTCCGCCTCGAAAGGAAGAAGGATTCGTGGATGCAGTTGAGCGCCTTGTCTTCGTCACTGCTGTCGACGACCACCGAGATGTTCATCTCGTTGGCCCCCTGAGCCACGGCGATCACGTTGATGCCGTTCTTGCCGAGCGTTTCGAACAGCTGGGCCGAGACACCCGGATGGCCCGACATCTTGTTGCCCACCACGGCCACCATGCAGAGGTTGCGGCGAACATGGATCGGGTCGATCCTGCGGGCATCCATCTCCCTTGAGAACTCCTCCTCAAGCACCCTGCGGGCCATGGAGGTCTGGCCGGGGGTGATCGCCAGGCTGATCGACTGCTCCGAAGAAGCCTGCGAGATAAAAATGATGTTGATGCTGTGGCGGGCCAGGCAGCTGAAGAGGCGCGAAGCCGTGCCGGGCACACCGGCCATCCCGCTGCCGGAGAGGTTGAGCAACACCACGTGGTTGATCGAGGTGAGCCCGGTGACCGGGCGCGGCAGGGCGGATTCGGTCGCGGGCGACGCTTCAATCCTCGTGCCGGGGGCCCCGGGGTTGAAGGAGTTCCTGATGATGATGGGTATACCCGCCTTCATGGCCGGTTGCACGGCCAGCGGATGCAGCACCTTGGCGCCTGCATGCGACAGCTCCATCGCCTCGGCGTAGCTGATGTCGGGGAGCACCCTCGCGTCGGGCACCCGTTTCGGGTCCGCGCTGAACAGGCCGTCGACATCGGTCCAGATCCAGACCTCATCGGCATGCAACGCGGCGCCAAGGATGGTCGCCGTATAGTCGGAACCACCCCTGCCGAGGTTGGTGACCGAACCGTCCGCAGCCGATGCGATGAACCCCGTCACCACGGGCACGCTGTCGCTGAAGCGCACCTTCTCCCTGACCAGGCGGTCGGTCGCGTGGGTATCGACCTTCGCATGGGAGAAGTTGCTGTCGGTGACGATCAGCTCCCTCGCGTCGATGCTCATGGCGTAGATGCCCGCGTGCGTCAGGTACCGTCCGACGATCCATGCGGAGAGGCGTTCGCCATAGCTGAGGACGAGGGCGAGGCTCTTGTCGGAGAGGTCGTGCCGAAGGAAGATGCCACCGGCGACGTCGGCGAGCTCGGAGAGCATGCCATCGAGCCGGGCGTCGGCATCGGCCGCCCCGAACAGTTCGTGGCATATCGTCACGTGCTGGCCGGAAATCTCCGAAATCCTGTCGCGGTAGGCGGGATCACCCTGTCCGGCGAGCGCGGCGGCTTCAGCAAGGAGATCGGTGACCTTCTGGATTGCCGAAACCACCACCACGATACGGGTTTCAGCCAGAGCGCCCTGGATGATCCCGGCCACATGCCTGACCCTGTTGGCCGTCCCGATCGACGAGCCGCCGAACTTGTATACCCTCATGTTTGACATGGCTGCGTTACAGTAATTCCCGGGCACCCGGTTCGCTCACGACACTTTTCAGGGGTCCCCCGTTGTCTTCCTAATTTCTCACGGATGATTGAATTATACAAACCGGAGAGGCCTTCTTTTTCGACACACCGCAGTAGTCGGGCGAATAGGTCTTCCGGGTCTTGTTGCTCCCATCCGCCCCTGCCCCTGTTCTCCCCGAAAAAAAGAAAGCGCCCGAACCTGCGAGCGCTTCCTGTGTTCTCTGTCAAGGCAGCGGCTACTGCTTCAGCGCATCGGCGCCGGCGACGATTTCGCTCAGCTCCTTGGTGATGGCCGCCTGACGGGCCCTGTTGTAGCTGATGTTCAGCACCCTGATAAGCTCCTTGGCGTTCTCGGTCGCAGAGTCCATGGCGGCCATTCGGGCTGCCTGCTCGGCGGCGTTCGACTCCAGCATGACCCTCCAGACCTGCGTGTTCAGGTGCTTCGGAACCAGCACATCGACGATGGCTGCGGGCGAAGGCTCATAGATGTACTCGCTGCCGCTGTCGGCCGCGCCCACTTCAGGGGAGATCGGAAGCAGCTGCTCGGTCTTCAGGTTCGGAGCGAGCACCGACTTGAACTCGTTGTACACCAGGACCACGCGATCCACCTCACCCGAAAGGTACATTTTCGATGCGGTCTCGGCGATCTCTTTGGCCTTGCTGAAGTCGAGGTTGTTGAACACGCCGGGATAGGCCGCCGTGACAGCATAGCCCCTCTTGCGGAAGAAGTCGCTGCCCTTGGTGCCTGCGCAGATCAGGGTGACGGCGCCTTTGGCATGCAGGTCGGCATAATCCTCATGGATGACCTTCTGGGCAACCTTGATGATGTTGGTGTTGAAACCGCCGCAGAGTCCCCTGTCGGACGTGACCAGGATCACCAGGACCCTCTTCACCTCTTCGCGGGGCGAAAGCAGCGGATTGAGCGACGTATCGACCTTGGTCGACAGCGACGCGAGCATCTCCTTGAGCTTGCCGGCGTAGGGGCGAGCCGCGATGGCGCGGTCCTGGGCCCTTCTCAGCTTCGCGGCGGCGACCATCTTCATGGCCTTGGTCACCTGCTGCGTGGATTTGATACCCTTGAGACGAATGCGTATGTCCTTTAACGTAGGCATGGATTCCGGTACGATGTTAGAATTGCTGAAAGAACCTCTACTTGTCGGACGCACCGGACCGGCCCTGGAGCCGGTCCGGAATCGCCAGGTTGCTTATGCCCTGTACTTCTCCTTGAAGGAAGCGACATACTTCACGGCAACCTCTTTCAGCTTCGCGGCCGTATCGTCAGCCAGCGCACCGGTGCTTGCGATCGAGGAGAGGATCTCGGGCTGCTTCTGCTCGAGCATGGCGAGGAACTCCTCTTCGAAGCGGCGTACCTGCTTCGCGTCGACCGAGTCCAGGAGGCCCTGGGTACCGACGAAGATCATGGCGACCTGCTTCTCGACCGGCATCGGGATGTACTGGCCCTGCTTCAGGATTTCGACCAGGCGGGCACCCCTGTCAAGCTGGGCCTTGGTGGTCTTGTCGAGGTCGGAACCGAACTTCGAGAAGGCCTCGAGTTCACGGAACTGGGCGAGGTCGAGGCGGAGCGTACCGGCAACCTTCTTCATCGCCTTGATCTGGGCGGCGCCACCGACGCGGGAAACCGAGATACCGACGTTGATGGCCGGGCGCTGGCCCGAGTTGAACAGGTTCGACTCGAGGAAGATCTGGCCGTCGGTGATCGAGATCACGTTGGTCGGGATGTAGGCGGAAACGTCGCCAGCCTGGGTTTCGATGACCGGAAGCGCCGTAAGGCTGCCTCCACCCTTCACGAGCGGCTTCAGCGGTTCGGGAAGGTCGTTCATCTTCTTTGCCACCTCGATGTCGTCGGTGATCTTGGCAGCCCTTTCAAGCAGGCGGGAGTGCAGGTAGAACACGTCGCCGGGGTAGGCCTCGCGTCCCGGGGGACGGCGAAGGAGCAGGGAAAGCTGGCGGTAGGCCACAGCCTGCTTGGAGAGATCGTCGTAGACGACCAGCGCGTGGCGGCCGGTATCGCGGAAGAACTCGCCAATGGTCGCGCCGGCGAACGGAGCGATGAACTGCAGCGGAGCCGGGTCGGAGGCGGTAGCGGAAATCACCGTGGTGTACTCCATGGCGCCGTATTTCTCAAGGGTGCTGACCACCTGGGCGACGGTCGAACCCTTCAGGCCGACGGCGACGTAGATGCAGAAAACCCCTTTACCCTTCTGGTTGATGATGGTGTCGAGCGCGACAGCGGTCTTGCCGGTCTGGCGGTCGCCGATGATGAGCTCGCGCTGGCCGCGGCCGATCGGGATCATGGCGTCGATAGCCTTGAGTCCGGTCTGGAGCGGTTCGTGCACCGATTTACGGAAGATGACACCGGGAGCCCTGCGCTCGAGCGGCAGGCGCATGTCGGTGTTGATCGGGCCCTTGCCGTCGATCGGCTCGCCGAGCGGGTTGATAACCCTGCCGAGCATGGCCTCGCCGACCGGGATCGATGCGAGAATGTTGGTCCTCTTAACCGTATCGCCTTCCTTGACCGCGTTCGACTCGCCGAAAAGCACCGCACCGACGTTGTCCTCTTCGAGGTTCAGCGCCATACCCACAACCTTGTGAGGGAATTCAAGGAGCTCACCGGCAGCGACGTTCGACAGGCCGTATACTCGGGCGATACCATCACCGACCTGCAGCACGGTTCCGACATCATAAACGTCCGCTTCCGACTCAAAACCCGCGAGCTGCTTGCGGAGGATGGACGAAACCTCATCGGGTCTGACTGTTGTTGACATGTGGAATTCGATAGGTTATTGTTGAGAAAAGAAAAAGATTCTCCGTACTTTCTTTTGGATTCGGCTTCGGCCTTCACCCTCCAAAAATTAAAAGCCAAATTTAATGAAAAGCTTTTAGTTATTCAAATGCCGAACGCAATTTGGATAAAGAGCGATTCATCAGGACCCCGTCACCTTACCGATTCAGTAATTTTGCCCCGGACCATGTCATGAAAACCGTAACCGGATTTGCATCGGCGACCGTCGGAAACGTCGCCTGCGGTTTCGACGTCCTCGGCTTCGCCATTACCGAACCCGGCGACGAGGTCATCCTGACGCTGCACGAAGAGGGCCGGGGAGACTGCCCCGTCACCATCGACGCCATCGTCGGCGACGGCGGTGCCCTGCCGCTCGACCCGAAGAAAAACACTTCGAGCTTCGTCGTCCTCAAGTTCCTCGAATACATCCGCACCGCCAAGGGAATTCCGTTCAACGGCCACATCGACCTCACGCTGAAAAAGCACCTGCCGCTCTCCAGCGGCATGGGCAGCAGCGCGGCCAGCGCCGCCGCAGCCCTCGTGGCCGCCAATGAACTCATGGGCTCCCCCTGCACGAAGAACGAGCTCGTGCACTTCGCGATCGAGGGCGAGCGGGTCGCCTGCGGCTCGGCCCACGCCGACAACGCCGCACCGGCCATGCTCGGCAACTTCATCCTCATCCGGAGCTACCACCCGCTGGACCTCATCACCATCAGGCCACCCCGGAACCTCTACTGTTCGCTCGTACACCCGCACACGGAACTCAAGACCTCCTTCGCCCGTTCCGTGCTCCCCAAAACCATCCCGCTCACGACCGCCATCCAGCAGTGGGGCAACGTCGGGGCACTCGTCTCCGGCCTCCTGATGGAGGACTACGACCTGATCGGCAGGGCCTTGGTCGACGTGGTCGCCGAACCGAAACGCGCCCCGCTCATCCCCGGGTTCACCGAGGTCAAGCAGGCCGCGCTCGACACCGGGGCCCTTGGCTGCAGCATCGCCGGCTCAGGCCCTTCCGTCTTTGCCTTCTCGGCATCCAGAGAAATAGCGCTCGCCGTCGGCAAGGCGATGCAGGAGGCGTTCCTGCACTCGAAGGCCCTCTTGCCGTCGGACATGTGGGTCTCGCCGATCTGCAGCGAGGGGGCCCGGGTACTCAGCACAACTCAATGACCAGCTTGACGACATGATCTTCTTCAGCACCAGCAAGTCCTCCGCACCGGTATCTTTAAAAAAGGCAACCCTTGAAGGGCTGGCTCCGGACGGAGGCCTCTACGTACCGTCCGAAGTTCCCCGTTTCTCGCCGGAAGAGCTTTCCCTGCTTGAGGATGGCACCTTCAACAACATCGCCTTCGCCATAGCAAAGAAGTTCGCCGGAGCCGAAATCCCCCTCGACCTCCTGTCCGGGCTGGTCGACGAGTGCTTCGATTTCGACACCCCCCTGGTCGGGATCGGGGAGGAGACCTTCGTCGAAGAGCTCTTCCACGGCCCAACCCTCGCCTTCAAGGATTACGGAGCAAGGTTCCTCGGTCGCCTGACCGGCCTGTTCGCCGCCGAGGAGAACAGGATGATCACGGTGCTGGTAGCCACTTCCGGTGACACCGGGAGCGCCGTCGCCTACGGGTTCGACGGCATCCCGAATACCCGCGTGGTGCTGCTCTATCCCTCGGGAAAGGTCAGCCGCCTGCAGGAGCAGCAGCTTACGACGGCAGGGGACAACGTCTTCGCCCTGGAGGTGAAGGGCGACTTTGACGACTGCCAGCGTCTGGTCAAGCAGGCCTTCGTGGACCCGGACCTGAAGAAGGCCCTCACGCTGACGTCGGCAAACTCGATCAACATCTCGCGGCTTATCCCGCAGTCCTTCTATTATGCCTGGGCCTCGATGCAACTCGCCCGCCGCTTCCCCGGCAGGACGGCGGCCTTCTCGGTGCCAAGCGGCAACTACGGCAACGTGACCGCCGGCGTGCTTGCCAGGATGATGGGATTCCCGATCGGCCATTTCATTGCCGCATCCAACGCAAACGACAGCGTCACCCGCTACCTCGACAACGGCCGCTTCGAACCGAGGCCGACCGTCAAGACCATGACCACGGCCATGGACGTGGGCAACCCGAGCAACTTCGCCCGGCTGCTGCACTTCTACGACCACGACTTCCGGAAGATGGGCGAACAGATCACCGGCATCTCGGTAACGGACCAGGAGACCGCCGCGACGATCCGTTCGGTCTACGAAGCCTGCGGCTACATCATGGATCCGCATACCGCGGTTGGCTACCGCGCACTTGAGGAATACCGGAACACCCACAAGGGTTCAGGGTATCCCGGCGTGGTGCTGTCGACGGCCCACCCGGTCAAGTTCGACGACGCCATCATGACGGCCATCAACCGCGAAGTACCGATTCCCGAGGAGATGCTGGAGGTCATGGCCAGGCCGAAAAAGGCCACCCTGATCGGCAACGGGTACGCGGAGCTCTCCAAATTCCTCCAGAACCTGGACCGGTAAACGCCGACCCTGCCGATGAACCTCCAGACACTGCTCTTTTTCCTGGTGATCCTGCCGGTGATGTCCATCGGCCTGTCGATCGCACTGCTCCTGAACATCATCGACCCCACAGGGGACCTCTTCTACCGGATGGCCTCGTGGTGGGGGCGATTTTCGGCGCGAGTCGTCGGAATCAGGGTGGAAGTGGTTGGCCAGGAGCATTACGACCCCGCAGGGACCTACCTCATCGTGAGCAACCATGCCGGCATGGCCGACATCCCGCTCATCCTCGCCTCGATACACCTGAACCTTCGTTTCGTCGCCAAGGAGGAGCTCGGCCGCGTTCCGTTGCTCGGAAGGGTGATGAAAGGGAGCGGGTACGTGCTGATCAAGCGGGGACAGAACCGGGAAGCGCTGCAGAGCCTGCTGGAGGCGGCGAAACGGCTCAGGGAAGGCCGGTCGATGCACATCTTCCCGGAAGGGACCAGGTCGGAGGACGGACGGCTCCTTCCGTTCAAGCGGGGGGCATTCATCATCGCCAGCAAGGCAGGCGTGCCCGTGCTGCCCGTGAGCATCATCGGCAGCCACCTCATCACCCCGAAGAAAAGCCTCAAGATCAGGAGGGGTGCCGTGAAGCTGGTCATCGGCGAGCCGATCGACCCCGCCAGCTACCCGAACCTCGAAGAGCTCCAGCAGGCCGTCTACGATGCGATCGCCGCAAACCTGGGGGAGCAGCAACTGGCAGCGTGACTCGTGACTCGCGTCACGTGTTACATGTCACGCATTCTTCTCCTCACAATTTCTTGTACAGATTCACCATCTCGATGGCGCCCATGGCGGCGTCGAAGCCCTTGTTGCCGGCTTTCGTCCCGGCACGCTCGATGGCCTGTTCAAGGTTTTCGGTGGTCAGTACCCCGAAGGTCACCGGTATCATGGACTCCATGCCGACCTGCGCGATCCCTTTGGTCGCTTCGGCGGCGATCACGTCGAAATGGGGCGTCGAACCGCGGATGATGACCCCGAGGGTAACGATCGCATCGAACTTTCCGGACTTGGCGGCCTTACGGGAGACCGACGGCAGTTCGAATGCGCCGGGACAGCGGATGACCGTGATCTGTCCGGCCGATCCTCCGTGGCGGACGATGCAGTCCACCGCGCCCTCGACCAGCTTCTGGCCGATAAAATCGTTGAAACGTGAAACCACCAGGCCGAACCTGATGCCCTGGGCCGAAAGGTCGCCTTCGATGTGCTGTATCTGCATGTGGTTATTGGTATTTTGTTTGCATAAAACATTGGACAAAGCGGACACTGTGGACAAGCACCCTGTCCCGGCATTATCCATTATCCATTATCCATTATCAACTAAACCCCATCATCTTCTCGACCAGTTCGATGATCACGTGTCCGAGGGCGATGTGGCACTCCTGGACCCGGTCGGCGGTACCGGAATGGGGCACGACAATCGAAAGGTCGGCTTGCTGCAGGATCGGGCCACCATCCCCGCCGAGCAGGGCCATGGTCCTGAGCCCGCGGCTACGGGCGGATTCGAGCGCCTTCAGGACGTTGGGGCTCCGGCCGCTGGTCGACAGGCCGAGCAAGAGGTCCCCTTCCCTGCCGTAGGCCTCGACCAGCCTCGCGAATACCTCGTCGAAACCAAGGTCGTTGCCTCCCGCGGTCAGCGCCGAGGTATCGGTAGAGAGTGCGATGGCCGGAAGCGCCTTTCGCTGCACGCTGCTGCGGTAGCGGATGGTCAGTTCGGCTGCCAGGTGCTGGGCGTCGGCCGCGCTGCCGCCGTTGCCGCAGATCAGCAGCTTGCCGCCGGATTCGAAGGTATCGGCGATCATGCGCGCCATGGCCACGACGACATCGCTGCTTTGGCGCGCGACGGCCTCCTTCAGCCGGGCGCTGTAGAGCAGCGTGTCAAGCACGTGCTCCTCATAACGCGTTGCGCCGTTACATCCCTCCGAACAATTGCACTGCCTCGACATGTGGTTGCTGGTTTTATGTGACCATGTCATAAAATGCACTGTTGGTGAATATAACGAAAAACAGGATCAGTCGGATCGGACGGATCCGACCGATCCGACTGATCCGGACAATCAAAAAAAAGGCCGGCACGCGAGGGCGGCCGGCCTGGAATGATCAGCGTGCTGCGCTTAGTGGTACTTGGCGCTCTCTTCCTTGACGAATTCGACGAGGCACTTCAGGTTTTCCGGGTCCATATCGGGCAGGATGCCGTGGCCGAGGTTGAACACGTGGCCGGACTGTGCGGTGTGCTGGCCGAACGACTTGAGGATCTTGGCTGCTTCAGACTTGATCTTTTCGTGCGTACCGTAGAGAACCGTCGGGTCGAGGTTGCCCTGGAGGCAGACACGGTCCTTGAGCTCGGCGCGAGCCTTGCCGATGTCGATGCCCCAGCCCAGGCCCATGGCGTCACAGCCGGTATCGGCGATGTCGCCGAGAATGGTGTTGCAATCCTTGGAGAAGACGATAACCGGGATCTCCGGGTATTTCGCCTTGAGTGCGGCGACGTTCTGCTTGATGTAGGGAAGTGCGAATTCGCGGTAATCGTCCTCGGAAAGCGCGCTTGCCCATGAATCGAAGATCTGGATGGCGTCGGCGCCGGCCTCGACCTGCTTGATGATGTAGGCGCTGATGCAGTTGGTGATCTTCTGGAGAAGCTGGTGGGCCATCTTCGGCTCACGGTACATCATCTTCTTGGCAAAGGCGTAGTTCTTCGAACCGCCGCCTTCGACGGCATAGGTGAAGAGGGTCCATGCGGCTCCAGAGAAGCCGATCAGCGGCACGCGGTTATCAAGCTCCCTTTTGGTCATGCGGAGGGCATCCATCACGTAGCCCAGTTTCTCGTCGATGTCGGGATCGATCAGCTTGTCGATGTCGGCCTGGGAGCGGATCGGGGGGGTCAGCTTGATGCCCTTGGTCTCGATGATCTCGACGTTCATGCCCATGGCTTCGTTGACCACGAGGATGTCGGAGAAGATGATGGCGGCATCCACGCCCATCAGATCCACTGGCTGGATGGTGACTTCAGTAGCCAGCTCCGGGGTTTTGCAGAGGGTCAGGAAGTCGGTCTTTTCCCTGACCGCGCGGTACTCAGGCAGGTAGCGGCCCGCCTGGCGCATGACCCAGATGGGGGTACGGGGGGTAGCCTGCCTCTTCAACGCCCGGATAAAAAGATCATTTTTGAGCATGGAATGCAATGATTAGTGATGTTGAAATAAGCTGCCCCCATGGATCGACCTTCCGGCCGGAGGCCTCGCGGGCAATGAAATTAAAGTGCAAACATACACTTTTTTTGTGTTTTTATAAAACGCCGGCATCGAGGGTGGAAATGGGCCGCACGTCGTATCGAGGGACGGGTGTTGGGGTCGGCATTTCGAGTAACCCGTCTTTCGTCACCTCTTACCCAGTCACGATGTGTCGTTTGATGCCGAGCTGGCGTTCGGAGTAGCCGAGTGCGAGGCCGACGACCTCGGAGAGGTGGAATACGGGAATCGATCCGCGAAGGCCGTTCTTCTTCAGGGCTTTCGACTGGTAGCCGTCCAGCACCGTGTGGCAGAGCGGGCAGGGGGTGACGATGCAGTCCGCCTTTTCATCCATGGCCTCCTGCAGTGCCTCAGAGGCGACGTTCAGCGACTCATCCTCGGCGACCAGCAGGGTGTGGAATCCGCAGCAGCGGTTCTTGTGGTCGTAATGGATCGTGCTCCCGCCGAGGGCGCCGAGCAGCAGGTCGAGCGAGGTAGGCTCGAGCGGATTGTCCCTGCCGAGCACCGATGATGGCCTGAGGATGTGGCAGCCGTAGAAGGGTGCGATGCGCATGTTGCCCAGGGGGGCCTTTACCTTCTGGCGGATGGCGTCGAGGCCCACGTCGTCGAGGAGCACCCAGAGCAGGTGGCGAACTTCGGAGGTCCCGCGGTACACGAGCCCCTCCTTCTTGAGGATGCCGTTCACCTCCTCTTTGAGTTCGGGAGACTCGTCAAGCTTCTTCTTGGCACTCCGTATCGTCATCAGGCAGGTGTTGCACGATACCACCAGGTCGAGTCCCATCTTTTCGGCATAGGCGATATTGCGGGCGTTGACCAGGGCGAAGTGCTTCGGGCTGACGTAATCGAGGTTGCTCCCGCCGCAGCAGGTACTCTCGTGCAGCTTGACCATCTCGATGCCCAGGTCGTGCTGCCAAAGCTCGATCGAGCGGTCGACCTCCCTGGTCATGGACTCGTTGATGCAGCTCTGGTAGTAGGCGTATCGTTTCATAAGGCTATTCCCCGGATTGTTTTTCATGATCCTTCGCCACATGCCCGCTCATCTCCCGGAACTCCTCCCGGAACGTCTCGATGCCTTTCGAAGCCTTGACCAGCGGCGGCGGGGGCGGGGTCCGGCGCTTGATCACCATCTTGACGGCCATCGGCAGGAGGTTCTTCAACGTCCACCCCACGCCGTTGGTCCTGATCGGCAGGGTCGCCTCGACCAGCTTGCCCTTCTTGCTGATATCGTCCATGAAAGCCTCGGCGTGCCTCGCGCCGCTGGTATCCTTGACGCCGCGCCGTTCGATGGCATCCTCCCGGATCCCATGGATGGCGTCCATGATCGGGATGTGCTTGACGCAGCTCTCCTGGCAGCGGTAGCAGTGGGTGCAGTCCCAGACACCATGGTCCTTCACCAGGTCGGCAAGCCGCTGGTCGTGGCTGGCATCGCGGGTGTCGACGTTCATGCGGTAGGACTTCAGCAGCACGGCCGGAGAGACGTACTCCCGGTTCGCCCGCAGGATGGTGCACTCCGAAACGCACGAGGCGCACAGGATGCAGTCGGTCGCCTTGTCATACTTCAGGAACTCCTCCCCGGAGACCAGGAACTCCTTTTTCCCCCACTCCTCTTCGGGCATCGTGGACTCGACCCAGTTCGAGTAGTGCTGCATCTTGCCGACCAGGGGGTCCATCTCGACCACCAGGTCCTTGATGAGGGGAAGGTTGCGTAAAGGGTCGACCTTGATGACGCCGGGCTCTTTGGCCTTGTCGAGTTCGTCCCATACCTGCGTCGTACAGGCAAGCTTCGACATGTTGTTGATCCGCATGGCGCAGGAGCCGCAGATGCCTGCCTGGCAGAAGGCCCTGAGGGTCAGCGAAGGGTCGACGTGCTCCTTGATGTAGTTCAGCGCCCTGAGCACGGTGATACCTTTTTCGAGCTTGATGGTATAGTCGTCGTAATAGGGCTTGGTGTCGACCTGCGGATTGAAACGGTGGACCCTGAAGGTCACTTCCCGCTTGCCCTCGTTCTGCTGCATGGTTGAATCGGTCATGGAATATCCTGCTTAGTAGGTTCGTTCCTGGAGTTCGTACCGGCCCATCGTGACCGGCTTGAACCCGAGCTTCGGCCGGCCCGACTCAAGGGTGTAGGTCGTGTGACGGTGCCAGTTCGCGTCGTCGCGGGTCGGGAAATCGGTCCTGGTGTGCGAACCCCGGCTCTCCTGGCGCACCAGCGCTCCGGCAGCAACGGTTTCGGCCAGGTCCAGCATGTTCCTGAGCTCCAGCACCTGGAGCAGATTGGTGTTATAAACGTCGCTGGTGTCGAACACCCTGACGTGCGAGAAGCGCTCCTTGAGTGCGGTGAGTTCCTCGATCCCCTTGTCGATCTTCGACGCCTCGCGGAAGATGCCGACGTTCTGGGCGAGGGTCTGGCCCAGCTCCTCGCGCAGGGTGCCGTAACGCTCGTAGTGGCCCGAGGGCTTCATGTAGCTGCGCAACTCCTGCTCCGTAGCGGCAAGCTCCGACTCCGAAATGGGTGCCGGGCTGAACCTGGCGGCCTCCTCTGCCGCGGCGCGCCCGGCAATCCTGCCGAACACCAGGATGTCGAGCAGCGAGTTGCCGCCGAGGCGGTTCGCGCCGTGGACCGAGACGCAGCCGCACTCTCCTGCCGCATAGACGCCGTCCATCACCGTACGGCCGAAGTTGTCCGTGTCGACGCCACCCATCGAGTAGTGGGCCGTCGGCCTTACGGGGATAGGTTCGTCGATCGGATCAACGCCTTCGAAGTACATGCACATCTCCCGGATCTGCGGCAGGCGTGACTTGATCAAGTCGGCGCCAAGGTGCCGGAGGTCGAGGTGGAGGTACTTTCCCGCCGGGCTGTCGTACCCCCGGCCTTCAAGGATCTCGGTCTCGAGCGACCGGGAGACCAGGTCCCTCGGGCCGAGCTCCATCTTCTCCGGGGCGTAGCGCGACATGAACCGCTCCCCGAGCGAGTTGACCAGGTAGCCGCCTTCGCCGCGCGCTCCTTCCGTCACCAGCAGGCCGCTCTTGCGCAGGCCGGTGGGATGGAACTGCACGAACTCCATGTCCTTGAGCGGGATGCCGGCGCGGTAGGCGATCGCCTGGCCGTCGCCGGTATTGCCTGCTGCGTTGCTCGATCGGTTCCAGTACATCTTGGCGTAGCCGCCGGTGGCCAGCACGACCGTCCGTGCATGGAACGGCTCGACCCTGCCCGTCTTGATGTTCATGGCGACCAGCCCTTTCGGACGGCTGCCGTCGAGGGAGAGGTCGAGGGCGAAATACTCGTTGAAGAACTGCACACCCTTCCTGAGGCACTGTTCGTAGAGTGTCTGCAGGATGGTGTGCCCGGTCTTGTCGGCACAGTAGCAGCACCTGGGGCGGCCGGCGCCGCCGAACGGGCGCTGGGCGATGGTCCTGTCGTCGAGCCGTGACCACGGGGTACCCATGTTTTCAAGCTCGCGGATGATCTTCGGAGCTTCGGAACAGAGCACCTCAACCGCGTCCTGGTCCGCCAGGTAGTCGCTGCCCTTGATGGTATCGAAGATGTGCAGTTCGACCGAATCGTCCTTGGCCGTATTGGCGAGCGCCGCGTTGGCGCCGCCCTGGGCCGCCGAGGTGTGCGAACGGTTCGGATAGACTTTCGAGATGACGGCGATATTCAGCCCGGGATTGGTCTTCATGGCCTCCATGGCCGCATAGAGGCCCGCACCGCCGCCACCGACGATGACGATATCGAATGGTTTCATAGAGAGTCGGAATTCCGTGCACACCCTACCCATGGCCGGTATGCTGGTTTGAAAACGGACCTGTCGTCTGGACGCAGGCCCTGCTGAATTGTCAGATGCGGTTTCCGGAAGCGCCGGGTCGGCGCCCGGAAGGGCTATAAGGCGATATGGTCGTCGTGGACCGGAAGTTGCTCAACGGCATGGAGTACGTCGGACATGCTGAGCATGCCGATGATCCTGTTGTTGTCCATCACGGTCAGGCGCCTGATGTTGGTCCGCTTCATCAGCCTGAGCGCGTACTTGATCCTCATGTTGGGATTGACGCTGATGACCGGTTTACTCATGATCTGGAAGACCGGCGTGTTCCATGGGTCTCGATGGACGTCTTCGCCGGGGTCGATCACCTTTTCAAGGATATCCTTTTCGGTGACGATGCCATAGCAGTCGTCTTCGTTGCGAGGCTCGACGATGATGCCGCTGTTCCCGGTTTTCTTCATCATCTGGAGCGCTTCGGCAACGCTCGAGCTCCCCTTGATGGTCTGGAACTCCTTGTTCATCAAGGCCGATACCGGCAGGGTGCGCAGTGTTATGAGCTGGTCCATGGCTATTCCCCTCGTGTTAAAAAAAGGACAGGCTGTCCCCTTACTATGGTTGAAGTAGTCGTGATGACGCGTTGTCGGACGAAAAGACGAAAGGTAGGTCCGGAGATCTTTGGTAAGGTGGTGTTCCCCTGTTGATTTCCGTTTGCGATCCCTGACCGGAAAAGCCAAGAATGCATAACTATGTAAGTAAACTAAAGAAGAGGCAAAAAGCAAGGACCGGTGGAAAAATCAGCTGATGCCGTGCGCTTTTTTATAGGCGGCCCAGTTGCGCTTCAGCTCGATGAAAGCGTCGATATCGGGCTGCAGCAGGAAGGGGTTGGTGCGCTTCTCGTGACCGAGCGTCGAGACTGGGCTGGCGCCGTAATCGTGCCCGGGCCAGACTTTCGTCCCCTCCGGCAGGCACATCAGCCGCTCGTGCAGGGAGCGGTACTCCCTGCGGGCATCACCGTCGCTCCAAGTGCCTCCGACCTTGCCGACGAAAAGGGTGTCGCCCGTAAAGAGGCTGTCGCCGCAGAGGATGCACATGGAATCGTCCGTGTGGCCGGGCGTATGGATGATGCGGAGACTGGAGTCGCCAAGCGGAAACTCCGAGCCGTCAACGAGCGTCATGCCGGTTGCCGGACAGCGGTCGCCGAACAGCAGCACCCTGACGCCGGTCAGGAGCTCGAACTCCCCGTTGCCGTTGCAGTGGTCCTGGTGGCCATGGGTCGAGAATGCGTAGCCTATGTCCCAGCCGCGATCCCGGGCGAGATCGGCAAGCATGGCCGGCGAGTTGGACGGGTCGACGGCGAAAGCCGTTCCCGTCCGTTCGTCGACGCAGAGGTACCCGAAATTCCGGTCTCCCCCGGTGCGGAACTGCTCTACCATCATATTCAAGGCCCCTTCAGGTTATAACATCTTCTCGACGGCCATCACGAAGGTCCGGGACGGGAATGCCGGATCCGTGGCGACCGGACTCTTCTCAAGCTCAGCCATGATGGCCTCCGCCTTGCCGTCATCGAGGATGGCAAAGCAGAGCGACGAATACGTGCTCATGTTCTGCTCGCCGGGCCACCATGCCGGCGGCTGTTGGGCGCCATCGCAGGAACACCCCCTGATGGCTATGTTGCTGAACATGTGCACACCGTGCGACATGAAGAGTTTGCGCACTTTCGGCCTGGACTCTTCGTCCCCGATGATGGCAAGCAGTTTCATGCGTCTTCAGGTTTAATGTTGTGTGGCCGTTGCCATCTTTTTCTGTTCGCCCTTCTTCTCACTGAGATAATATACAAGAGGAACGACCACAAGCGTCAGGATGGTCGAAAGCACCGATCCCCAGATGAGCGATATCGCCAGGCCCTGGAAGATCGGGTCGAAGAGCATGACCACCGAACCGATGACCACGGCGCCGGAGGTCAGGATGATCGGGCGGGTACGCACCGCGGCAGACTCGATGACCGCCTGCTTCAGGCCAGCCCCTTCTTCCCTCCTGATCTGGATGAAGTCGATAAGCAGCACCGAGTTCCTCACCATGATGCCCGCAAGCGCGATCATGCCGATCATGCTCGTCGCCGTGAAGAATGCCCCATGGACGAAGTGGCCGGGGATGATACCCACCAGGCTGAGCGGGATGGAGATCATCATGATCAGCGGCGTCTTGAAGGACTGGAACCAGCCGATGATCAGCAGGTAGATGATCACCAGTACCACCGCGAAGGCCGTGCCGAGGTCCCTGAAGACCTCGAAGGTGATCTGCCACTCGCCGTCCCACTTCAGGGCAAGCTTGTCGTCGTTCTTCGGGACGGAGGTGTAGAGCGGGTTGATTACCGCGCCTCCCGGCGTCTTGATGGCGGCGATCTTCTTGTCGAGCTCGAGCATCGCGTAGACCGGGCTTTCGGTCACGCCGGCAACGTCCGCGGTCACATAGACCACGCGGTGCAGGTCCTTGCGGTAGATGCTCTTGTCCTGGACCTTCTCACGGACGTTCACCAGTTCGGAGAGCGGAACCATCTGGCCGGGACGGAGCCTGGTGGTCAGGGTGCCCATGCCCTGGGACTGGACGAAGATGTTCGAAAGATCCTTCAGCGAGGTCCTGTCCGCCTTCGGCAGCCTGAGCTGGATGGTGAGCGGCTCGATCTCGCCGGCCATATGCACCAGGCCGACGTCGACGCCGGCAAGCGACATGCGGAGCGTCTGGGCGATCTGCTCAGGGGTGACACCGCGGAATGCTGCGCGCTCCTTGTCGATGACCAGGTCGTACACCTTCTGGTCGGCCTCGACCAGCCAGTCGACATCGACCACGCCGGGTGTGGACGCGAACGTTTTCTTCACCTCTTTGGCCAGCGCGATCTGCGACTGCAGGTCCGGGCCGTAGATCTCGGCCACGATGGTCGACATCACCGGAGGACCCGGCGGGATCTCGACGATCTTGGCATTGGCGCCGTAACGGCTGGCGATCTCCTGGACGCCGGCCCGCACACGCTTGGCGATGTCGTGGCTCTGTGCCTTGCGCTCGCCCTTGTTCACCAGGTTCACCTGGATGTCTGCCTTGTTGTCGCCACGGCGCAGGTAGTAGTGGCGCACCAGGCCGTTGAAGTTGATCGGGGCGTTGGTCCCGACGTAGTACTGGCTGCTCTGCACCTCGGGAACGGTCTTGAGGTAGCCGGAAATCTCCCTGGTCACCTGTTCGGTACGTTCGAGGACCGTGCCCTCGGGCATATCGATGATGACCTGGAACTCGTTCTTGTTGTCGAACGGCAGCATCTTCATCTGCACCATCTTGAGCGGGACCATGGCCATGGCGCCAACCAGCATGAGTCCGACCACGCCGAAGGCGAGCCAGGTCTTGAAGGTGCTGTCGATGAACGGGCTCAGTACCTTGTCGAACAGCTTGTAGTAGCCGGTTTTCCTGATGTCGTACTCTTCATGGTGCCCTTCGTCCGACTTCAGCAGGCGGTAGGAGAGCCATGGGGTCGCGATGAGCGCGACGAGCAGCGAAAAGATCATGGCCAGCGACGCGCCGATCGGCATCGGGCTCATGTACGGGCCCATCAGGCCGGAGACGAAGACCATCGGGAGCACGGCGGCGATGACCGTGAAGGTGGCCAGGATGGTCGGGTTGCCAACCTCGCTGATGGCCGTGATGGCCGCCTGCAGTTTCGGCTGCCGCTTCATGGCGAAGTGGCGATGGATGTTCTCGGCGATGATGATCGAGTCGTCGACCACGATGCCGGTCACGAAGATGAGCGCGAAGAGCGTCACCCTGTTCAAGGTATAATGGAACAGGTAATAGATCAGGAGCGTAAGGGCGAAGGTGACCGGCACCGACATGAAGACCACGAGCGAGCCCCTCCATCCGAGGAAAAAGGCGACGACGACGGTCACGGCGAGGATCGCCATCAGCAGGTGCTCGAGGAGGGTGAACACTTTGTCGGATGCGGTTTCGCCGTAGTTGCGGGTTTCGGTGACCGTGATGTTCTTCGGGATGACCGAGCCTTTCATGCCATCGATGCGCTCGACCACCTTGGTCGCCAGTGCTGTAGCGTCGGTGCCCTGGCGCTTGGCGACCGTCAGGGTGACGGCCGGGTAGTCGGTACGGTCCTTGTTGCGCGAACCGGCGCCCCAGCCGAAGCCGGTATAGTTGTTGACCTCTTCAGGTCCGTCGGTGATCCGGGCCACCTGTTTCAGGAATACCGGGCTTGCCCCGTAGAGGCCGACGACGACGTTGCCGACATCATCGGCGCTCTGGAAGAAGTTGCCGGTCCTGACGATGACCTGCTCGTCGAGGTTCTTGAAATCGCCCGAAGTCATCTGCGAATTGGTGACCTGGAGCTGCCTGGCAATCTGGAGCGGCGTGATGTTGTAGCGCTGGAGCATGGCCTTGTCGAGCAGCACGCGGACCTGGCGCTTCAGGCCGCCCTTGACCTCGACATCGCCGATATTCTCGACCTTCTTGATCTCGTCGGCAGCCTTCAGGGCGATGCGCCTCAATTCGTAGGGATTGCCCTCCTTGCCCCAGAAGGTAAGGTTGAGCACCGGCACGTCGTCGATGGCCACCTTCTTCATCAGGGGCATCTGGACGCCGGGAGGCATCTTTTCCATGTTCTTCATAAGGGCCGTCCAGAGCTTGACCATGCTCTCTTCGGTGTTGTCGCCCACGTTGTACCTGACGGTCACCAGGGCGAAGTCGGGCATGGAGGTGGAGTAGACGTAGTTGACCCCCTTGATCTCGGTGAGGGAGCGCTCGAACGGCTTCGAGACACGCTCCTCGACCTCGGCGGCAGATGCGCCGGGATAAGGGATATAGATGTCGACCATCGGCACGACGATCTGCGGCTCCTCCTCCCTCGGCGTCATGAATGTCGCCATGATGCCGACCAAGAGCGACGCCAGCATGAGCAGCGGCGTTATCTTCGAATTGATGAACTGCTTTGCAAGCCTTCCGGCGATACCTTCATTCATGTTCACGAGCCTCCTCTGCTCGCTTTTGCGTAACTAATGGTAATCCTTGTCACATCCAAACGCGGCTGCTTACCTGCCGCCGTAATATTCGAATTCGCTCTTGGCGACACAGTAGTCGTATTTGGCCTGGTTGATCCTGAGCTTCGCCCACGTGAAGGCCTGCTCGCGCATCAGGAGCTCCAAGGTCATGGCCATGCCCGTCCGGAACTGCTCCCCGATGAAGTCGAGGCTGACCCTGGCTTCGTCAAGGGACTTCCGGGAGACTTCCACGCGCTGCCTGGCGGTCTGCATCGCCCGCTGCGCCTTGTTGGCCTCCATCACGCTCATCTCCCTGGCCGCCTCGTAATTGTAGCTGGCTTCGAGCTGCCTGGCCTTGGCCTCCTGGACCTTGCCCCGGGTAGCCATGCCGTCGAAGATGTTCCACTGCATGTTCAGGCCGACGACCCAGCTGGACCCCTCAGTGCCGAGGAGGCTGGCATCGTGCCAGTTCTGCTGGGCGAAAGCGTTCAGCCTCGGCAGAGACTGGGCTTTTGCCATGTCGTGCTGGTAACCGGTCACCTCTTTGAAGGCTTCGAGGGCCTTCAGGTCGCTACGGCCGGCAGTCGCATCCTTTGCGGCCGGCGAAGCTCCATCGACGACCAGCTCACCGGTCGGCACGATCGTATCGTCGGCCTGGAGCCTCAGCATGGTCCGCAGGGCGTCCTCGGCGTTCTTCATCTCGTTCTGCATCATGAGCTTTTGCTCCCTGAGCTCGGCGAGGCGTACTTCGGTCGAAAGTTTGTCGGACTTGGTCAGCAACCCCACCTTGAAGGCTTTTGCCGCTTCGGCGCCGTACCCCTGCATGATGGTGATCGACTGCTCGATCGATGCAACGTTCTTCCTCGCCGTAATGAGTCCGTAATAGGCCTTCTTCACATTAAGGTCGATGGTCTCGACGGCACGGTCTGACATGAACGACTGGGCCCGCTTCGAGCTGGTAGCCAGCGAGCGGCCAATCATGGCGTCGACGTTGATGAGCGGCTGCGTCACCTGGAGCGAGGTATGGAAATCGGTGATGGCCGGGGGATGGTTGAGTGCCTGGGGATCGAAATCGGTCTGCGGGTTGGCAATCTCCTGCTGGAGCTTGAACACCAGGTTGGCGCCGGGATCGTTGGTATGCGTAAAGGTTTCGGAGAGCTGGACCTTGGGCAGGTATGCCTGGCGGCTCTGCACGATCATCGCGTCCGCCTGGTCCACCCTGGCTTTGGCCGCCTTGAGCGAGGTATTGCGGTCATGCGCCAATCGCAGCGCGTCGTCGAGGGAGAGCCTCATCGCCGCGGCTTGCGCGTTGACGGAAAATGCGAGCCCCGCCGCAATCAGGGCCAAGGCCCTTCTGGTTACCTTCATCATCGTCAATGTTTTGAAATCAGTTTGATAATCTTCTCCACGCTTTCGGCATCCTGCCTGCTCAGGCAGTTCTTCAGGTTCCTGTTCAGCACCAGGGCGAAGGTGTTGTCCAGCGCCGCCTTGGCCGCCTGGAACTGCGTAACCACCTTTTCGCACTCCTCTTCCCGCTCGATCATCCTGATCAGGCCCTGGACCTGCCCGGTGATCTTCTTCAGCCTGAGTATCACATCATCCATGTGAATCTCCGTTGTAATGGTGTGGGATTGTATCATAATTCAAATTTGCAAGGTTAGAATACCCATACCCCCCATAGGTATTAATCTACGAAAAAGAAAACCCCTATCCAACAAGGTAAACCTGGTTCGATAGGGGGCGGGATGGAACAAACAGTCAGCAGGCTCCGCCGCTCGCCGAAAGCTGGGGCGCCGTACAGCAGATATCGGCCTGGACCTGGCAAAGCATGCTCTCGGTGGCCTGCTGCATGATCTTGGACATGACCGTCTCGGTCATGAACTTCAGGATGCCCTCCGGCATGAGGCTGAGCGGGAAGGAGAGGGTGAAGTCGAGGGTGATGTCGGTCTCGAAATGAACTTCGGTCCGACCGTTGTCGAGATGGTAGAGACATATCCTGGTATTTGCCTGCCCGACGAAGGTATGCTCCCCGTCGAGTTCGACGTCGGGAACCCGCGGAGCGCTGACCCAGCGGATGCACTTGCCGGTCACGGTCCCCTCGGGATTCGGCTCTTCCCCGGTCAGGGGTCCGGGGGGCGTGGTGCCCGAATCGGTGAGGCGCTCTTCCGCCTGGCTGACGAAGAAGACCGCGGTGATAGGGTTTTCCCTCGGGTCGTTGACCTGGAAGATCCACTGGTACAATCCGTGCTTTTCGAGGTAGACCACATTGGTGCAATAGGGATTGCACTTGAGGATCTTGACATGATCGGCGAAATAGTTCGCCGACTCGTGCAGGCATGACTCGACGATGACCTTTGCCTGGCTTTTCCCGACTACTTCCATGATACTTTTGAATATGACTTGTTGAAACGCTTTTCCTGAACACGGCGGCAATATCCAGAGTTCCCCGTCAGGAAATCATGGAAAATAGCCCCCGGGACCCAACTTCATGATCCTGTCGTGGAGGATCTCGGTGATTTTTCTTATACTTGCAAGGTATTATGCAACTACCTGTCCCGCAAGGGGGACTTCATTATCAACAGCCCCGTCTATGGCCGACGCATTCAATTACACCGCGATCTTCGCCCCCCTGGGCTTTTTCATCATGGGCATCGTCTCGGTGCTCCTGCTCAACAGGTTCATCGGAAAATCCCAGCATAAAAAGGCGGAATGAACCCGTGATCAAGGAGAACGACGAAGAGCTGCAACCCTTGCCGTCACACCGATCCTGCGGGATCGGATGGAACACGGCGGTAACACGTTTTCTCTTGCGCGGCTTTAGAAAATATATTAGCTTTCAGTTAAACAGAAAGCCTGCCCTCGGGCCAACATTTTCTTTTGTGCTTTCAACAACTCTAAACATAATACAACCATGTCAAACGGAAACTTCGATCTCAACGCAGCAGTAAGCACCCTCACCGAGAGCGCCGGCAAGCTGATCCAGCTTCAGGTCGACCTCGCCAACAGCGCACTGAAGACGCTCGTGAGCGTTGCCGAGCCGCTCGCCAAGACCGCTACCGACCTGATCGGCAACGTTGCCAACGCAGCCAACCAGGCCCTGCAGAGCATTTCTGCTGCCATCGCACCGAAAAAGTAAGGCAAGCGCTTGAACCAAAAGCACCTTACGCTCACGCGTAAGGTGCTTTTTTTTTATCCGTACCGATTTTCCGAATGCATCAGAAGTTCGCCCACCCATGGAAACCAGGCAACTGATCGGACAGCTTTACCCTCCCGATGAACGCGACGCCATCGAAATCGTCCGGATCAAGGGCGATGCCTCGAACAGGCAGTATTTCCGTGTCTTCCGGCAGGACGGCACCCGGATCGCCTGCATCGACCCTGCGTTCAGGGGCACGGATCCTGATGCCTACCCGTTCCTGACGGTCGGTCGCCTCTTTGCCGACCATGGAGTCCGCGTACCCGAGGTACTCGCCATCGACAGCGCCGAAGGGCTCCTGCTGCTCGAAGACTGCGGTGACAGGATGCTTCAGGACGAGATGGGGCTCCTCGATGCCGACGCCCTCGCCACGAGGTACCGCCAGGTCGTCGACATCCTCGTGAGGATCCAGTCGATAGCGCCGGACGGCTCCGCGCCGTTCTCCCTGAGTTTCGATCACGAAAAGCTGATGTTCGAGTTCGACTTCTTCATCCGCCATGCGCTCCATGGCCTCTTCGCCGGAGTGCTCGACGATGGGGAGATACTGCAACTCCGACGGGAGTTCGAAACCATCGCCGACCTGCTGGTCCTGCCCGGCGATTTCGTATTGAACCACCGGGACTTCCACAGCAGGAACATCATGCTGTCCGGAAACGAACCGGTAGTCATCGACTTCCAGGACGCACGCCTCGGCCTACCCCAATATGACGCCGTGTCGCTCCTCCGGGATTCCTACGTGAGCCTCGACGCCAAGATGGTCGATGCGCTCAAGGAGTACCACTATGGTGAGCTTGAAAAAAGGGGGACGATCACGATGGGGTTCGAAGAGTACCTCCGGTATTTCGACCTGATGGCCTTCCAGCGCAACGTCAAGGCGCTCGGGACCTTCTGCTACCAGGTCTCGGTGCTCGGCAATACGACCTTCGAACAGAGCATCGCCCCCACGGCGGCGTTCCTTCCAGGATATTGCGAAATGCGCCCCGAACTGGCGGCCGCCGGAAGGCTCCTACAACCGTTCATCAGGCTGGTTGCCCCATGAACGCCTTCGTCCTGGCTGCCGGTTTCGGCACGCGCCTCCAGCCGCTGACCGATACGACGCCGAAACCGCTCGTGCCGGTACTGAACGTGCCGAGCATCTGCTACACCCTGTTCCTGCTCAAGGAGGCAGGCTTCCGTAAAGCGATCGTCAACATCCACCACCATCCCGAAAGCCTTCGCCGTTTTTTCGACCGGCACGATTTCGGCAGCCTCGAGGTGATGCTCTCCGAGGAACCGACGATCCTCGGCACGGGGGGCGGACTGAAAAAGTGCGAACACCTGCTCGATGAGGGAGACTTCCTGCTCATCAACAGTGACATCATCAGCGACATCGACTTGAAGGCCCTGGTCTCCCACCACCGGCAGAGCGGGCTCGGCGGCACACTGGTGCTTCATGAAACCCCGCTCGCCAGAGAGATCGGCCAGGTCGGCGTCCGGGACGGGCGCGTCCTCGACTTCCGGAACATGCGCGGGACCGGGCTGCTGTCGCAGCTGATCTACACGGGCACGGCCGTGCTTGGCCCTGCCGTTTTCAGGTATCTCCGAGAGAAGTTCTCCAGCATCGTCGACACAGGCTTCACCGGCCTGATCGACCATGAGGGGCTCGGGTGCTTCGAGCACCGGGGGCTCTGGCAGGACATCGGCACCCTGCAGAATTATTACCGGACGAACCTCGACGACAATTTGCGTATCCTTCAGCTTGAACCACGCATGAAACATTTACTCGGCATGGGGCCGTGCATGGTCTCCGGAAGCGCCTCGATCCACGACGACGCCTGCGTGCGGCAAACGGTCGTTGGCGAGCGGTGCGTCATCGGTGCGGGCGCCGAGGTGGAACACTCGGTACTTCTCCCGGACACCATGGTCGGAGAGGGCGCACATATCAGGAACTCGATCGCCGGCCCGGGCTGGATCATTTCGCCCTGAAGCCAGCCTCACCAGCAAACAATACCCGTATGGTGCTCAACGGACTCGACATACTGCTTCAGGACCCCGCTCCCTGCAGGAACCGCCGGATAGGCCTCATCGCCAACCAGACCTCGGTATCCGCCGGGCTCGGGTATTCATGGGACCTGCTCGAACGCCAGGGCATCCGCCTGACCAGGATCTTCTCGCCTGAACACGGCCTCTTTTCGACGGAGCAGGACCAGATCGCCGTCGAAAACCAGCCGGGCACCGGACGGGAGATCGTGAGCCTGTACGGCAGTTCGGAGAAGTCGCTCCTGCCGGACCGTTCGAAGCTCGAAGGACTCGACCTCGTGCTCTTCGACATCCAGGACATCGGCTCGCGCTACTACACCTATGTCAACACCCTCGCCCTTTTCATGGAGGCGGCGCAAGGGCTCGACATCGAGGTCATGGTGCTCGACCGCCCGAACCCGCTTGGCGGAAACATGATCGAAGGGCCGCTGCTTGACCCGGCATACCACTCGTTCGTCGGGGTCATGCCCGTGCCGGTGCGGCACGGCCTCACCGCCGGAGAGATCGCCCATTTCCACAGGGACTACAAAAAGCTCGACATCAACCTGAGCGTGGTGCCGATGCAGGGCTGGAGCCGTTCGATGCTCTTCCCCGAAACCGGCCTCCCGTGGGTGCCTCCATCGCCGAACATGCCCTCCTTTGAGGTCGCGGAGGTCTATCCCGGCATGTGCCTCTTCGAAGGCCTGAACGTTTCGGAAGGCCGGGGCACGACCATGCCGTTCCTGATGAGCGGCGCCCCGTTCATCAACCCGTTCGAACTTGCCGCACGCCTCGCTTCGATGCCACTCGAGGGGGTCGTCTTCAGGCCGACCTGGTTCAGGCCGACATTCCATAAATATCGTGACGAAGTGATCGGGGCCATCTACCTGCATGTGACGGACCACGCACGATTCAGGCCATTCGCCACGGGGGTCGCCATGACCTGCGCCATCAGGGAGCTCTACCCGGACCGGATGTCGTTCCTTGACGGGGTGTACGAGTTCAACGACACCATACCCGCCTTCGACCTGCTGGCCGGCAGCGAAGCCATCCGCTCGATGATCCTGCGCGGTGAAACGGAGGAGTCGATCCTCTCCTCCTGGAGAGAGGACGAGGCGGAATTTGCGGCCATCAAGCCGAACTTCCACCTCTACGAAGCGTGAAGCCCGGAACCTGCCGGCAACTAAAATCAAACCTTGACCACTCCCCCCATGCAGCCGCTTGACCTGACGATCGTCCTCTCTTTCCTTGCTGCCAATACCCTGTTCGGGCTCTGGCACGGCAGGAGCAACAAAAGCACCGGAGACTATTTCCTCGGCGGGCACAAGCTGCCCTGGATCGCGTCGATGTTCTCCATCGTGGCCTCGGAGACCTCGATGCTGACCTTCGTGAGCGTACCCGGCCTGGCCTACCGGGGCGACTGGACCTTCCTCCAGCTGGCGATGGGCTATATCGTGGGCAGGGTACTGGTCAGCTCGATCCTCCTGCCGCTCTACTTTTCGCATGGAGTCAACTCCATCTACCAGGTGATCGGCATCCGCTTCGGCCCGCAGATGCAGAAGGTGGCCTCGACCGTCTTCCTGGTCACCAGGACGCTCGGCGACGCGCTCCGGCTGTTCGCCGCAGGGGCAATCGTCGAAGTGGTGACCGGATGGCCGCTCACCCTGTCGATCGTCGTCATCGGGCTAATCACCCTCATCTATACGCTTTTCGGCGGAATCAAGGCCGTCGTCTGGCTCGAAAGCTTCCAGTTCGGCCTCTACCTGGCCGGCGGGCTCCTGTCGATCGCCTTCATCCTGAACTCGATGCATGTCCCCATGGCCGACCTGCTGGCGCAGCTCGAGGTTGCAGGGAAGCTGAGGATCATCAACCCGGACAGCCACATCTTCACCAACCCGCTCACCTTCTTCGGTGCGTTTTTCGGAGGTGCCCTGCTATCGCTCTGCTCGCATGGGGTCGATCACATGATGGTCCAGCGGGTGCTCGGCTGCACGAACCTCTCCGCAGCACGCAAAGCGATGGTCGGCAGCGGATTTTTCGTCCTGTTCCAGTTTTCCGTCTTCCTGCTCGCCGGATCGATGATCTACCTGTTCATGCATGGCGCGCCCATGCAGAAGGACCGTGAGTTCGCCAATTTCATTGTCCACCAGCTCCCGACCGGGCTCAAGGGATTGCTGATCGCGGGCGTGCTCTCTGCGGCCATGTCCACCCACAGCTCGGCGATCAACTCGCTGGCATCCTCGACGGTCAACGATCTGCTCGGCGGCAGGGCAACGCTCGGTACCTCAAGGTTGATCAGCCTCGCCTGGGCGGTGCTGCTGGTCACCATCGCCCCGCTGTTCGATGCACGCAACGAAGCGATCGTCATGCTCGGCCTGGAGATCGCCTCGTTCACCTACGGTGGCCTGCTCGGGCTCTTCCTGCTCTCCAAAACCCGAAAAGCGTTCAGCCCCGCAAGCCTCGGGACCGGGCTGGTCGCCAGTATGCTGATCGTGTTCCTGCTCAAGCTTTTCGGCCTGGCCTGGACATGGTATATTGCCATTTCGGTCGTCGTCAACCTGGCGGTCACCGTCGGGGTTGCATGGGTGCTTTCCGGCAAACGGCAGGCAGATGAGCGATAACCGTTTTTTTCGTGTAATCTTTTATCTTAACCTAAAGACTCCGGGACATCCAGTCTGTACCGGGCCGGCAACACGAAGTAACGAACCGGTTAACCTGCAACGTTCAGCGTATTGGCCATGAAACGTTACGACGCAATTCTTGTCATTGAAGACGAAGAGGATATCCGGCAGATGATCTGTGAGATCCTCGAAAACGAGGGCTATGAGACCCTTCAGGCGGCCAACGGCAGCGAAGGCATGGAAGCCCTGCAACACTCGCCGGAGATCGGCATCATCATCACCGACCTGATCATGCCTGAAAAGGAGGGGATCGAAACGATTGCCGAAATCAGGAAGGATTTCCCGAGGATCAGGATCCTCGCCATTTCCGGCGGAGGCATCGGCATGCCTGAAAACTATCTCAACCTGGCCAGGGCCTTGGGAGCCAATGCGACGCTCAGCAAGCCGTTTGGCAGGAAGGAACTCCTGAACGCCCTGGAAAACCTCGAGCGCTGAACGCGGCACCATGCCGGATTCCAGCGCAACCTTGGCTTACATACGCTTATATTATATTCCTTTGAGACGATTTGACGGCCAAAGCCGACCTGACCTCCGTCGGTTTATGGTATGGCAGTAAGGGAAACAACTGTTTCAACCATGTCCAGCACTTCAACGACTGAACCACCAATCCACCACCGCCACCAGGAAGAGGCATCGCCCGATGCTCCCCTTCTTGAGCGCATTGCGGAGCTTGAACGGCGGCTAGTTTCGTCTGAACGTTACGCGGCGAGCCTGTCGATGGCAATCGACGCGACGATGGCCGGCTACTGGGAGTGGTATGTCAGGACAGGGCAGCTCCGGGTGAACGCGAGATGGGCAGCCATCATCGGTTATGAACTCGAGGAGCTTGGCGAAACGACCATCGCGCTTTGGAAGGAGCGATGCCACCCGGACGACCTCGAACTCTCAAACCGGATGCTTCAGGAGCATTTCGACGGAAACAGCGCAATCTACGAGCTGGAGTTGCGGATGCTCCATAAGGAGGGGCACTGGGTCTGGGTCCTCGACCGGGGAAAGGTATTCGAGCGGGATGACCAGGGCAACCCCGTCCGCATGATCGGGTCCCACCAGGAGATCAGCGAACGGAAAAACGCCGAAGCAAAGCTGGCTTCGAGCCAGTCGTTCGAACGGCTCACGATGACCATTTCGAACAGATTCCTCAACCTGCCGGCAGAGCAGGTCGATTGCATGGTACACGATACCCTCAAGCTCATCGGCGAACAGGTCGATGCCGACAGGGCTTACGTATTCCTCTTCTCGGACGACCTGAGCATCATGGACAACACCCACGAGTGGTGTGCCGCGGGCATCGAACCTCAGATCGACAGCCTGAAGAACTTGCCGACCAGCATATTCCCCTGGTGGATGGAGCGGCTACGGAACAATGAAATCATTCATATCCCGCGGGTCTGGCAGTTGCCGGAAGAGGCTGCTGCTGAAAAAGAGATCCTTGAAGGACAAAACATCCAATCCCTGATCGTGATCCCCCTGGCAACGGAACCGATGCCTTTCGGATATATCGGATTCGACGCCGTCAGGAACCCCTGTAGCTGGCAGCCGGAAACGGTTTCGGTGCTGAAACTCGCCGGCGGAGTCATCGCAAACACCCTGCAGCACCGAAAAATCGAAAGGATCATCCAGGCTGAGCTCGACCTGGCCATCAAGCTGAACTCGACGACGTCGTTCCGCGAAACCCTGGCCGTCATCCTGAAAAGCGCCCTGGATATCTCCGGCATGGATGCTGGCGGCATCTACCTGATCGACGAAGAGAGAAAGACCCTCAATCTGACCTACCATGAAGGCCTTTCGCCAGAGTTCATCGCCGATGCGCAAAGCTATGCTCTCGACTCACCTAAGGGACAGCTCGTCCTCAAGGGACAGCCGATCTATACCAGCTTCGGCAGCATAGGCCTGTCCGACGGCGCGTTCAACAAGGGAGAAAAGCTTGAAGCCATCGCGGTCCTGCCGGTAAGCCACCACGGCGAAGTGGTCGCGTGCCTCAACGTCGCCGCCCGACGGTACTCCGTATTTCCGGAAATAGCCCGAAAAGGCCTCGAGACCATAGCATCACATATCGGAGCGGCCATCATGCACGCACGCCGTGAGCAGCAGGTAGCCGAAACCAAGAACAACCTGGAATCACTATTCCAGACTATCGACGACCTCCTGTTCATCATCGACATCGACGGCAGGATAATCGCGTCAAACGCTGCCGTTGGCAAAACCCTCGTCTACCCGCCAAACGAAGTTATCGGAAAGCACGTTCTCGAATTCCATCCCGAGGAGCGGCGTGAAGAGGCTCGCCATACCCTTGAGGGCATGCTCAATGGCGAAGCGACCTCCTGCCTGGTCCCCCTGTTGACGTCCACCGGCGAACAGGTGGCCGTAGACACCAAGATCACCAAAGGTATCTGGGACAAAAAGCCGGTACTCTTCGGCATTAGCAGGAACATTTCCGACCTTGTCAGGTCGCAACGGGACCTCCTCGAAAACAGGCAACAGCTCAGGAAACTGACCGAACTGCTCCCCCTTCCGCTGTTTGAGGTAGACGGCAGGATGAGGATCACCTATGCCAACCACATCTGCAACGAAGCGTTCGGGTATTCCGAACAGGAAATGAAGGCGGAGTTCGATACCCTTGAGCTGTGCATACCGGATGATCGGGACAAATTCAGGAATTACCTGAAAACCATCATCGAGAACAAGGGGTGCCTGCCCGGCAGCAACGAATACGCCTGCATCCGGAAAGACGGGAGCAGGTTCCCTGCGCTCTTCTACAGCATGCCGATCGTGCGAAACGGCGTAACCGTCGGGGCAAGCGGCCTGTTTGTCGACCTGACCGAGACGAAGATGGCCGAAGAGGCCCTCAGGAACAGCGATCTGCAGCAGCGGATTGCCCTGGAGTTCAAGAGCCTGATCGACAACATCCCCGGAGCCGTCTACCGGATCAATAACAAAGGTGCGGAGATACTCTCGATGCTCCCCGATACGGTTCCCGATTTTTCACCTGAGGAGTATGCCACCCGGCTTTTCGAAACGATGGGCATGGTCCATCCTGAGGACCGCCGATCCATAATCGAATCGAACATACGGCTGAGATCAGAAAAAAGATCTGAAACGCTTACCTACCGGATAGTCGACAAGTTGGGACGGGAGCATTGGATCGAGGACCGCAAGACATCAACCTTCACTTCCGATGGAAGCTATACCGGTGTTGACGGAATCCTGTTCGACGTCACCCGAAGGATCGAAGCCCAGAAGGACAAGCAACGACTGGAGACCCAGATCCGCAAGTCGCAGCGCCTGGAGACCATCGGTACGCTGGCCGGCGGCATCGCCCATGATTTCAACAACATCCTCACCCCGATCCTCGGATATGCCGAAATGGGGGTGATCAGCCTCGCACAGGGCAACCCGCTGCATGAATATTTCACCGAGATCATGCTCGCCGCCGAAAGGGCGCAAAACCTGGTATCGCAGATCCTGACGTTCAGCAGGGCCCAGGAAAGCAGGCAGGCCCCCGTCAGCGTGCAGGCAATCGTCAGCGAAGCGCTCAAACTACTCCGTCCGTCCATCCCGTCGACCATCACCATCGAGCACCATATCGACAAGCGCTGCGGTAACGTGCTGGCAGACCCGTCGCAGATCCACCAGGTCATCATCAACCTTTGCACCAATGCGTTCCATGCCATGGAGCATACCGGCGGGATACTCCGCATCGAACTGAGCGAGACCGTGCCCGACGAGAACACGCGCAAAACGTTTCCGAAGCTCCGCTCCGCCAGCTATATTTGCCTGAGGGTTTCTGATACCGGCACCGGAATGGATGACGGCACGATGGAGCGGGTGTTCGAACCGTTCTTCACAACCAAAGCCGTCGACAAGGGGACAGGGCTCGGGCTTTCTGTCGTCCACGGCATCATCGTCACCTGCAACGGGGAGATCACCGTCGAAAGCGCTTCGGGAAAAGGGACGACCTTCTGCGTCTACCTGCCCGTCATCAACGAAAAATCCCCGGACGAACACGTCGATGTGATGCCGTTGCAGGGTAGCGGCAGCATCCTGTTCATCGACGATGAACAGGCCGCCGTGCAAATAATGACGATCATGCTCGGCAAGCTCGGATTCTCGGTCGAAGCCAAAAGCTCACCCATGGAGGCACTCAGGATCTTCAGGGAAAACCCGGACAGATTTGATCTTGTCATTACGGACCTCACGATGCCGGAAATGACCGGCCTGCAACTTGCCGAAGAGCTTCGGAAAACCAGGCCGAACCTTCCCGTAATCCTGATGACCGGCTACGGCAAGAATATCGAGTATACCATGCCCCTGAACCGCTACGGAATAAGCAAACTCCTCAAGAAACCGGTGAAGCTTGCCCTGCTGGCCTCCACGGTCAACGAACTCCTTTTCAACAACCGTCAACAATCGCTACCATCATGAAAATACTCGTCATTGACGACGATGCCGCCGTCAGGAAGTTCATCGTCACCACCCTCAAACGTGAAAACCATACCGTTTTCGAGGCTGAAAACGGCAACGAGGGCATACAGGTACTCCAGCACGAGCGCGACATCAGCACCATCATCACCGACCTGATCATGCCGGAAAAAGAGGGCATCGCCACGATCATGGAGGTCAGGAAACTGAACCCCTCCGTCAAGATCATGGCCATTTCAGGCGGAGGCAAGGTCGGACCAGAGAACTACCTGGTGCTCGCTGACGCCCTCGGCGCGAACGCAACCCTCAAAAAGCCCTTCAGCGGACAGGAGTTGCTCATGAGCCTGAAGCTCATGGAGTGAGTCCCCCCGACGGAGTCGACGCATAAAAAGGATGAGGGGGCCGATCGGCCCCCTCATCCTTTTTATGGCATCACTGTTGACGGATGGACCATGATTGACTACATTGAAGCAGGGAAATCCTCCTGTCCCTTTTGTTGCTTCTCAAATCGAACAAAAGGAGATTATCATGGAAAATGAGCCAAACATCCAGCCGGGCCAGACGATGCCGTCCGCCCTGCAAAGCCTTGCGGACCTGGCTGCCGTTCAGGTCGATCTGGTGGTCAAGAGTATCGGGGCATTGACACCCGTCGCTGTTTCCCTTGCAAAAACCATGACCGACATACTGGCCGCGTCAGTCAACATGCTGGGATCGACTGCGGGCGCAACGATGGGAGTCGCGAGCTCCGTGGGCGGGACGATCCTGAATGCGATGGGAACTCTCGTCATCGCTCCGGTCAACGTCATGGGCAGCCTGGCGGGGGCGCTGGTATCGACGGCTCAATCGGGAATCAGTATGACGTTCAATGCCATCGGCAGCGTGCTCCCGGTACGCAAGCCTGCCTGAAGAGCGCATCGCAGACAACAACAAAGGCATGTCGGACGACATGCCTTTGTTGTTTTTCCACCGAAACTTACGGAGACAGGCGCTCATAACAGCCCGCAAGGGTCTGCTGTGGCTCCTCGGCCTCGCTGACCACCTCGAAGGTCCGGTTTTTTGCCTTGCCGATCCAAAGCGACAGCACCGCCAGCTCAGCCACATCTGAACGGTTGATCCAGCCACTCCAGATCCGGTCCCCCTGGTCCACGTGAAGCCGATGCTGCAATGGCTCGCCGTCCTTCAAGCCTCCTGGCCGGATGATGGTGTAGGAGCGCCCCTCCTGGCCGAACACCTTTCGCAGGTGGTTTTCAGCTGAGAGTTTCATCGAGAGCACGCCGCCGAACAGGTTGAGCGGATGAAACCATTTCGTAACCGCGATGGAGCTCACCATGGCAAAATGCCGTACACCAGCCCTTGCTGCTTCATCGATCAGCAGGATCGCTCCGTCACGATCGACTTCCGCCGGTGAAGACTCCCCGGAAAACGCGCTCGAACCCAGGGCTGAAATCACCGCATCGCACCCTTCGACGGCGCGGGCAACCACCTCACGCTCCTGCACCTTCCCGACAGCCACCTCCACCTGCTCTCCGAAAAGCTCCCGCGCCTTCTGTCCGGACCGAGACAGCACCCTGACCCGGACACCGTAATGAAGAAGCCTCCTGACCACCCAACTGCCCGTCCTGCCGGTCGCGCCTGCGACAAGCACCGTTCCATCATACTCATTGCTGATAGCCATAACTCCTCCTTTTACCATATTCTGGTGTGTTGCCATTTCCTTGGATAACGCTTTCGATGCAGGTTCAGTTTCACCCGACACGCCCGACTCCAACAGGCAGGCTCAAGGTTCTCATCCTCTTTTTGCGTAAATTTCCAAAGGAAACTGCTTCCAGCCCACCCCCACGGAATCCATGAACGGAACACCATCATGAACATGCCGAAGAAACTCCTGCCCCTCATCCCGGTTGCCCTGTCTGCCATCCTGATTTCCACTGCCCGGGCATACGATCGCGACCAGGTCAACATCCTCCAGAAAAGCGTGGTCGAGTGGAACGCCATGCGAAAGCTCCAACCCGACCGAAAGATCGACCTTTCAAAAGCCAACCTCGAGAATGCCGATCTCGAAACAGCCGACCTCTCGGGTGCCAACCTCTCGAAAGCGGACCTGAGCGGAGCGAACCTGAACCATACGCAGCTGAAAGGAGCGGACCTCTCCATGGCATACCTTAAAAAGGCAAACATGAAAGGGGCCGACCTGTCGAACGCATGGCTGAAGGATGCCGTCATGACCGGTGCGTTCCTGGAATCGGCCCGCATTGCCGGTGCGAACCTCACGGCAGCAAACCTCAGATGGGCGAAGCTTGCGAATGCGGACCTGAAACAGGCAAACCTCAGCGGAGCGGTCCTGTTCGAAGCCGATCTCGAGCGGGCCGATATCAGGGGCACGCAATTCAACGATGCAAAGTTCCTTGAAAACGCATCGCTAAAGGATGCAAGGCTCTCGAACAATACCATCCTGCCATCCGGTAGCGCAGCTGACGGCTCCTGGGCAGGAAGGCACGACGCCCGGTTCATCCGCGAGGCGGCCACAGCCCCGCCGGTGTTCGTTCCGCCTGTGGAAGCGGTTCCGGCAACACATTCCGATGACCTTCCGTCGGGTAGGCTGAGCGCTCCGCCGGCCAACGCTCCTGAAATCAAGGAGGTCGGTGCATGGAACACCATGAGGAGTGCCAACCCGGCGATGAAGATAGAGAGGAATGAGGAGAAGCTGGGCGACACCGACCTCAGGGAAGTCAACCTGCGCCAGGCGACGATGTCCGGTTCCGACTTTTCGGGAGCCAACCTGAACAAGGCAAATCTCGAAGGAGCGGCACTTGCCGGAGGAAACTTCCACAAAGCCGACATGGTACAGGTCAACCTGAAGGGGGCGGATCTCGCTGGTGCGAATCTCGACCGTGCGTATATGAAAAACGCAAACCTTGCCAATGCAAACCTGGCTGGCGCGCTGCTTTTCGGGGCAATACTCCATGGAGCCAACCTCGACGGCGCCAACCTTAGCAAAGCATCGCTGTTCGACGCAAACCTGGACCACGCATCGCTGAAAGGTACGAACCTGACCGGGGCCACACTCACCGGAACGAGCCTGAACGGGGCGATCATCTCGCCGGCGACGGTCCTGCCATCAGGCCAGAAAGCGACTGCAGGCTGGGCATCACGTCACGACGCGATTTTCATCGACCGTTAACGCATTCCCCTGAGGCAAACCGGACAGGATCAGAACGAAACAAGGGAGAAGGTCATGGCAAATATCCTCGTCACAAGCTATTACAGCAGGTGGGATCTGGCTGGGCACAAGGGCAGGATCGCCCTGTACGACTCAAGCAACCAGCTTATCGAAAACCATCTTTTCACCGACCCGGCGGAATTCCAGGTAGTAGCAAGCATGCTCCGGAATGAAAAACCACTCTGGTTCGATACCGAGGTCAAGCACCTCCGAACCGGATCGGAACCGGTCGGAGAGGGAGAACCGTAGCACTGCAGGCTGACATATCCAGGATCAATCGGGAAACCGCTTCCTGAACCTCAGTTGTTGAAGTGGATGAGCCTTGCTGATGTTCGGGTCATTGACCGGGAGAACATGCTTCTTCCCCGTCCGCGTGACCACCTCGACCGTCCCGTCGCCACTCACGGAGGTCACCTTCCAGTATTTGTCCACCACATAGTGGTACTGCTCCCCGTTCACAAGGGGAAACACCTGCCTGGCCCTTGGGCCAGGGGAGGCCGAACTCTTCGGCTTGTGGTAGACAATGCGGTCACCCACCCTGAATCGCGTCATCATTTCCTCCTTTCAGTGACCATCAAGGGACGTTTTATTCATCGAAAACAGCTATTCGTATAGTAATGAAAAATAAAAAAATTATAAAACCCTCTTTTCAACCGTATCGTCGCTGTCTTCCAACCAGCACACGATGCGCCATCCGACGAAACAAGCACCATCATTTTCAGATGCCCAACGTTTCCTGAGTTCGCCACCATGCACCCGATTCCCTGATTTTAAAAAACACAAATTCTTGTATTCCACATGGTTGGCATTGCCAAGATCCGCAACTCTTATTATTAAGATTGCGTAATCAGGCCCCCCCCAAACATTTTGGCACAAAAAAAAGCGGCCAGGCGGCCGCTTTGGTGAGCAGACGTTCCCCCACGGATCTGCTCTTTCTCACTGGCGTGAGAACCCTTGAAAAGCATGTCGGAGAGATTCACTCCGGCATCATAAAATCATATTCACCATCAATAAAATATTTATTTCTGAAAATCAAAAGAAATAATCTGGTTGGCCAAAACATGACAATACAGGATATATCCTTCCGAAGCACACGAATACAATGCACATACATATCCATTGATCAGCAAAGCGGGCATCACCACCGGCTTCGCTTAAATCCCTTATAAACAAGATCAGCCAACCTTGTAGTCAGTCTTGCGAACGATCATCGCATATTCATTAAGGTCGCTCATCGGCCTCCGTTTCACCGAGAGGCTCCATTCGACATTGATGTAGGTGCCGTCCGCGGCAAGGAAACGCGAATAGAACATGAGCACGGCCTCATCAGGCTTCTGGCGCTGCAGTGAACTCTTGATCTGGCCATAGTCTTCCGGGTGGATCAGCGTGGCAAGCGATGCGCAGGAAAGCCGACCGGGCTCATAGCCGAGGAATTTCTCGAGCGAGCCACTGAGGTCCACGATGTTTTCAGCATCATCCAGCACCGCATAAGCCTCGATCGAGGGTCTGAGCCGATCGTCGAAACGGCCGATATGCAGCCTGACCTGCCTGAGCAGGTTATCGATGTCCATACGGTAACGGGAGAGCGCCAAGGCATCGCTGATGGGCGTCATCATCTCCCCTACGGCATGGCCGGTAAGTATCCAGTCGACATCAGCCCCGTCTTTTTCGAGACGTTCGAGCATCTTCTTGCCCGGCAGGCACTTGCCTTTCAGGTATGGGGTCATCTGGGCAGGATACTTGATCCCGGTAGACCTGCAGAATGCGTTGATCGACCCGTGCTTTTTCAGGATATATTCGCGAAGGCGATGATGGAATCCGCTATGAGACGTCATGGCAAAAAAACTGTTGTGTTATGTATGGTGCCGGCAACGCGGCGTTATTTATTCATGAGGCATTTTCCTTTTCAGGAACCTTCCCGGGCACATTGAACAGGATGCTCGTCATGACGGGAACGAAAAAAAAGGCCACCGTCAGTCCGGAGGTGATCAGATCGGCTTCATGCCCATCGATAAACCTGCCAAACGCTGTCCCGGGATAAATATACGAAACGACGGAGAGCAGCAGTTTCATCCCAAGGATACCGAGAACGATAAAGGAACTTGTTTCGAGAAACCGAAACTCCTCCATGAGCCTGACGAATCCCTGGGCTACGAAACGCATCGCCAGAATCCCGATAAACACCCCGGTGCAGACCAGGATGATATTGTCGGTGAAGGCGACCGCTGCGAAAATGTTGTCGACCGAAAATGCGATATCCATCGCCTCGATAAGCAATACCGTCGACCAGAATGGCCCGAGAAAACCGGAAGCTGACCGATAGAACCAGTTCGCATTCTTGTCGTAATAGTCGTCCCCTTCGTCAGGCGTCCCCCGTCCCTTCCACCAGCTCCATACCAGGTACAGAAGATACAGGCCGCCAAATGGCTTCAACCACCAGAAGTGAACAAGCCAGACGGCAAAGAAAAGGCAGAGCCCCCTGAACAGATAGGCTCCGAAAATACCGTATTTGAGTGCAGCCGGGCGCTTGGCCGGCTCCAAGTCCCTGACCATGGTCGCCAGTACGGCCGCGTTGTCTACCGACAACAGGCTTTCAATCACGATAAGGTTGAGGACCACCAGCAACGATGGGACGGGATGCGAAACAATATCCTCTATCAGTTCATACATACTGCCGATTTTTCGTCACCTGCTATCAGGTCAGGACTGTATGAATGTATATATACAAATATTCGACAGCTTCAAAACAATTTACGCTGTTCGTCAAATCTGGACCTGCACCCCGATTTCGATCACCTGGCCCGAGGGAAGATCGTAATAAGACGAAGCACTCAGCGCATTGCGCGCCATAAGGCCGAAAAGCTTCTTCCGCCACACGCTCATCCTGGTCTTCATCACGACCACGATCTTTTCGCGATTGAGGAAAAAGCTGATGGCGTTTGCCTTGAAATTCATGCCCTGCTGGTTGGCCAGGGCCAGCACCTGCCGGATGTTGGGATACTCCATGTATCCATACCGGGCGATGATCTTGTACATGCCGTCGCCGACCGCGGTCACCTCGACCTTGCGACTATTGGGCACCCTCGGCACCCGCTCCGTCGAGAAATGAAGCAGTCCGACTTCGGAGTGCAGGACCTTGTTGTGCCGCATATTGTGCAACAGGGCGATCGGCACGATATCCGGATTTGCCGTAAGGTAGATCGCCTGCCCGTTCACCCGTTGCGGAGACTGGATCGCGATGCTTTCGGAGAATTCGCCCAGCGTGAGGGTCCGTTCCTGGATCTGCTTGAGGAGCAGTGAGCGTCCCTGCTGCCAGGTCAACATCAGCGTAAAGCAGACCAGCCCGATGACCAGGGGAAACCATGCCCCATGGAACAACTTGCTCATGCTTGCGGCAAAAAACGAAAGGTCCATGAGCATGAACACGCCGACCAGAAGATTGACGGCAAGCCGGTTCCACTTCCAGATATCCCTGGCAACAAAGTAGAAGAGGATTGCCGAGATCAGCATCGTCGCGGTTACGGCGACGCCGTAAGCCGAAGCGAGCTTGCTCGAGGAGCCGAAACCGGCGACCAGGCCGACCGTGGCAACCATCAGCGACCAGTTCGCGGCCGGCACGTAAATCTGTCCGATATGGCTTGCCGAGGTATGCCTGATGGTCACCCTCGGGAGGTAACCGAGCTGGATCGCCTGCTGGACGAGCGAAAAAACGCCGGTGATGAGCGCCTGCGAAGCGATGATCGTCGCCATGGTCGCCAGGATCACCATCGGGATCACCCCCCATGACGGCACCAGCGAATAGAAAGGATTGTACGAGGATTCGGGGGAGGCGAGCAGGAAGGCGCCCTGGCCGAAGTAGTTCAGCAAGAGCGAGGGAAACACGACCACCAGCCAGGTCAGCCGGATCGGCCGGCGCCCGAAATGTCCCATGTCGGCATACAACGCCTCGGCCCCGGTGACGGCAAGGAACACCGCACCAAGCACCATGAATCCATGAAAGTGGTTTTCCATGAGGAAGCGGATGCCGTACCAGGGGGATATCGAAACAAGTATCTGGGGGTAGCGTATGATTTCATTGAAGCCCAATATACCGATCGCCGTGAACCACACCAAGATGATCGGCCCGAACAGGGCGCCGACCTTCGCCGTGCCGTGATGCTGGAACAGGAACAGGCCGATAAGGATGATGATCGTCACCGGAATCGAAAGCACCCCGAATTCCGGGGCGATAATCTGCACGCCCTCGACGGCGCTGAGCACCGATATCGCCGGAGTGATCATGCCGTCACCGAACAGGAGGGCCGCACCGAACAGGCCGATAGCCACCAGGATCCACCGCTCACGATTATTCTTCTTGCTGTGCGAAATGATCAGCGAGGTCAGGGCAAGGATACCTCCCTCACCTTCGTTGTCGGCCTTCATGATGAAGGTGAGGTATTTGATGGTCACGATGAGAATAATCGCCCAGACCAGGAGGGAGAGTACGCCGAGCACGTTGTCGGTCGTCACCGGGATACTGTATTCGCCGTGGAAACACTCCCTCATCGCATAAAGGGGACTGGTACCGATATCACCGAAGACGACACCGAGCGCCGCAAGGGAAAGTGTCGCCAGATGCTTCATGTCGGATTTACCGGGACCAGCAGGCAAACTGGGACTTTCAGCACGTGTTGACATAAGGCAGGGAGATGTAGTTGCTACAAATTTTCAGGGCCAGACAAGCTGCCAACATAATTATTCAGGGACATGCGCCTTTGCGCTTAACTATCCAAAAGCCAGGACTAATCACAAATATACACAATCGTCAGGAATTGTTCGCAAAAGCCGATAATACGCCCGGCATTGCCAAGCGGCTCAGGGAACCAGTTCCTTCAATACATCGACAGCAAGCGAATCACCCAATGCCGCAGCGCACCGCAGATCGTCGATCGCCCCGCGCTTGTCGCCGGACAGCTTTTTGGCAACCCCCCGGTTATACCATCCCGAAGAGTTCCCGGGATCGGTCGAGATGATCACGCACAGATCATTGATGGCCCCAGCGTAATCACCCAGCCTGATCCTGGCGAATGCCCGGTTGTTCCAGGCGACAAGCATCTTCGGCTCGAGCACGATCGCCCTGGAATAGTCTTCGACAGCCCCCTGCGCATCGTCAAGCGCGACCTTCGCATTCCCCCGGTTATACCATGCCGCAGTATATCGCTGATCGATGTTGACCGATTTCGTGAAATCCTCTACCGCGCCAGCCGGATCCCCGAGAAAGCTCCTGGCAAGCCCCCGGTTGTTGTAAACACCCGCAAGGTGCGGATCAAGTTGCAACGCCTTGTCGAAATCGGCAATCGCCCCACGGTAATCCTTCATCGAATTCCGTACCGTTCCCCTGTTGTTGTATAACTCGGGGATGCCTGGCGCGAGCGCCAAGGCTTTTGAAATATCTGCGATGGCAGCCGCATATTGCCCAAGCGCAGCCTTGGTGAATCCTCGGTTGTTATAGGCTGCGGTGGCCTTTGGATCAAGCGCAATGGCCCTGCCATAATCGGCGATCGCCCCTTTCAGGTCTCCGGAAAAGCCCCGGGCAAGCCCCCGATTGTAGTAAGCCTCAGGATTTTTCGGCCTGAGGCCGATGGAACGGGAAAAATCATCGACGGCACCGAGGTAATCGCCATGTTCAGCCCGGCGCACCCCCCGATCAATATACTCGTCTGCCGGCCCGGCACCGGCGGGCGCAACATACAGCAGGACGACCAGCATCACCAGCGCTGCCAGCGCCCCGCTCCTCGATGATATCGATGGATGCCCGCTCATCATTTGCCCGTCTGCCAGTCATGGTTCTCAAGAAGATCCCCTCTCCAATTTGAAACAACAACGCCCTTACACAATTCGCTTCATCAAATCCCCATCTGTTTTTTCCCGGTCCGGTCACCGCTCCGCAGCTCCCGGCAGGCCGATTTCGGCATTCAAAAACCTTTTCGTATATTAGGGTTTCGTGTTGAAAAACATGAGACAAACCGGCGTATCACCAGAACAAGATGGGACTGGCTTTTCAGCACCAGATCGGGTAGAGGCGCATAAACCGGGATGCTATTATGCACAAAACACAAAGAGTTACGATCGGCAGCCTCCTCCTGGCGGCTTCCTTCATCTTACCTTCATCACTGACCGGGCTTCAGGCCACCGAAACAAAAAATGCTCCTGCAACTCATCAAGGGCATGGGTTTCACCTGGCGGACTGGATATCACGCAACGCGGATTCGGATGCAAACACAACCGAAAAGCCGTCCGTGACGCATGCGAACGAAAACAGTGCCCGCTTCATGATTGGCGAGGGAAGGGCATCTTTTTATGGGAACAGGTTCCATGGTCGCAAGACCGCCAGCGGCGAACACTTCGACCGGACGGACTACACCGCAGCGCATCGATCTTTACCGTTCGGCACGAAAGTGCGGGTTACCAACCTCTCGAACGGCCGCCATGTAGTCGTCAAGATCAATGATCGTGGCCCGTACATGAAAAGCAGGATCATCGACATCTCCCAGGCAGCTGCCCGCGAAATCGGGATGGGTGGCATTGGCAATGTCAGGATCGAAGCGTACAACTGACCGGGCGATCACCGTTTCCTGAAAGACATCACCAGGCCGCTTCCAGGCTTTTCACCCAGAGGGGAGCCATTGAAGTCCGCGGAGACAACCCCGGAGCCGAACCCCGACATCTCGTGGAGTTCAAGGTAGCGATCTACGCTTAGCGGGTAAAGCACCGACGCATCTTCGAACAGCACCCGACCAGCCTGCCGCAACGAAACGCAAAAAAGCACGGAACCCGGTGTTTCGAAACGATAGGTGCGATGAAAGGTCGCCGCCTCGCCATTTCGAAAAATCGCCTTGACGGGAAACTCGTATGAGCCCATCCCGGCAAAAGCATCCCAATGCATCACCTGCATGACCCATGCCCCGTCCGCTTCAAGCACACGGTTGACCCTGCCAAGGTAACGGGAGAAATCTTCCGGGCGAAGATATGCCATCACGTTGCCGATAGAGTATACACAGCTGAACCCGCCGCCGACCGCATCGACCCGCCGCATGTCCATACAGCGGAATGCCGCCTCGGGATACCGCCTCAGCGCCTCCCCGATCATCGCCCCGTCCAGGTCGATTCCGGTCGCCAGATATCCATCGGCCGCAAACCTTCCACAATAATGCCCCGGGCCACAACCCACATCAAGCACCCTGCCTCCAGGCGCCCCCGCATACGCCCGCAAAAAGCGGTAAACCTCCTCCCTGAACGGGAACACCAGCTCGTAATCGGCTGCAAAAACAGCATAAAAGCTCATAGCCCAAACCTTGGGGACGTTCCTGAAAACATTAACTTATTAAAACAAAGCAAAACATTTCCGTCCCCAAACCACCAATCCCGACATAACGGGCAGCGCTGCCGACCGTCCGGTCGTTCATCGAGCAGACTACTTTCCGATGCAGAACCGGGAGAATATCGTATTAAGGATCTCTTCATTGACCACCTTACCGGTGATTTCGCCGACATGGTCGAGGGCGGTGCGGAGTTCGAAGGCGATGAGCTCGGTGTCTCTCTGGCGCCCAATCAGTTCACCGGCATTTTGCAGTGCATCGGCGGCATTGCGGAGGGCTTCGTAGTGGCGCAGGCTGGTGACGAGCACACTGGCTTCGTGGAGCTTGTCGAGATCTCCGACGAGTGCGCCCATGCGCTGCTTGAGCGTCTCGATGCCCATACCTTCAAGCGCCGATATGCCGATCGCCTCGGCACAGGTCTCCCTGGCAACCTTGTCGATGCGCGTCAGCGCGTCGGCAACGCGATCGACCTTATTGGCCACGATGATGCATCGTGCGTCGGGATGCTGCTGCCTGATGGAGATGATATCGCCGATCTCCTCCTCCAGCCGGTCGGTGCCGATATCGAGCAGGTAGAGCAGGAGGTCGGCTTCGGCCATCTTCATGCGGCTTCGGCGGATGCCCTCGCTTTCAATCTCCTCGCCGGATTCGCGCAGGCCGGCCGTGTCGGTGAGGCGGAACATGGTCTTGTCGTAAATGAAGCACTCCTCGATGTAGTCGCGCGTGGTGCCCGGCATGTTGCTGACGATGGCCCGCTCATGGCCGAGCAGGGTGTTGAGCAGCGTCGACTTGCCGGCGTTCGGGCGCCCGGCGATGACGGTCGAAACGCCCTCGCTGAGCAGGCGGCCATGCTGGTATGACTCCACGAGCCGAGCCACTTCGTCCCGGAGATCGACGACCTGACGGGTGAGCTCGTCGCGACTCTGGAACTCGACCTCCTCCTCGCTGAAATCGAGCTCGAGTTCGAGCAGGGCGCAGGAGTGCAGGAGGCGTTCGCGTAGCGCATTGAGACGGTCGGAGAGATCGCCTTTCATCTGGCTGGCGGCCGTGCGCCAGGCCGATTCGGAGCGGGCATGGATCATTTCGCCGATGGCCTCGGCCTGCAGGAGGTCGATGCGCCCGTTGAGGAAGGCTCTCCGGGTGAATTCGCCGGGTTCGGCCAGGCGGCATCCGCTGTCAAGCAAAAGCTGCAGGACCTGCTGGACTACGACGGGTCCGCCGTGGCAGGTGAATTCGACCATATCCTCGGCCGTGAACGAGTGCGGCGCCCGGAATACGAGCGCTATCACCTCGTCGACCAGCTGCTCGCCAGCGTAGAGCCTTCCGAAATGCGCCATGTAGCCAACCGAGCCTGCAAGGGCCTGCACCTCGCCGTTCGCTTTCCGGAACACCCGGTCAGCCAGCCGATGCACCCCCTCGCCGCTGATACGTACGACAGCCAGCGCACCGACACCGACCGGCGTGGCCACGGCGGCAATGGGTTCGCCAGGCAAGAATAGGGTCGGATCGTTCAGGAACATGGTGACGCCGGATAGGTTAGAGTGGGCGCACGGTGAGCTCGTCCGGCAACATGCCATCGGGAAGCTCGACAAGCGCAACGATCAACCGGGCGAGGTCATCCGGTTGCAGGTATTTTTTGGGCTGGATGCCGGCACGGTCGAAAAACCCGGTCATGACCGATCCGGGGTTGATGCAGGCCACCCGGATGCCAAACTCGCGAAGCTCCTCCATGAGCGACTCCGAAAATCCATTAATGGCGAACTTCGAGGCACAGTAGGCTGTACCGCCCTTGATGCCTCGCTTGCCGGCGACCGAGCCGACATTGACGATCATGCCGTGATGTTTCGCCTTCATGGAGGGCACGACCTGTTTGGTGCAGAGGAATGCAGCCGTAAGGTTGGTGTCGATGAGACGGCGCCAATCGGCGGTTTCGATCATCTCGATATCCCGGAAAAAGCCAAAGCCGGCATTGTTCACCAGCAGGTCGACCCGGCCGCCGTGCTGGCCGAGAACGATATCGAACGCCTGGCCGATCTCCTGTTCGATAGTCACATCGGCCTTCAGCCACCTGAAACGGGGTTGGTCAACAGGGGTCGCGCTGCGGCTCAGGCCGTACACCACGGCGCCCGCATCGAGCAGCGCGCGTACCAACGAAAGGCCTATCCCCGAACTCGATCCGGTCACCACGGCTATTTTTCCGGCAAGTTCCATGATTGCATCAGGAGTTGGTTGAAGCTCCCCGGAAAGGTAAGGATTCTCGAAGCGAAATAGTAACTTTGGGGCATTGCAACCAGCCACAGTACCATGAAAAAAGAAGAAACCCCCTCGATTGCGAGCCTCAAGGAGGCCGTTGTAAACCACCACGCCACCACGTCCGCCGAACATTTCGAACGGGTGGTGGACCTCGTGCGCGTGCTGCGCGCCGAATGCCCCTGGGACCGGAAGCAGACACCGGAATCGCTCGCCCACCTGCTGCTCGAGGAGAGCTATGAACTGGTGCACGCTATCGACGAAGGGGACGATCAGGAGTTGCGCAAGGAGATCGGGGACCTGTTCCTGCACCTCTGCTTCCAGGTTCTGCTGGCCGACGAGGCCGGGAAATTCTCGTTCGTGGAAGTCTTCGAGTCGCTTTGCCATAAGCTCATCAGCCGCCACCCCCACGTCTTCGGCGACACGGTCGCAGAGACCGAGGCGGCAGTGATCGGGAACTGGGAGAATCTCAAGATGAAGGAGGGGCGCAAGAGCCTGCTTGAAGGGGTACCCAAAGCAATGTCCGAACTGCTCCGAGCCTATCGGGTGCAGAAGAAGGTTGCCGGCGTCGGTTTCGACTGGCCGAGCGACGAAGGGGTGCTGGACAAACTGGTGGAGGAGATCGGGGAGCTGCGCAGGGCTGAAACCGGCCACGAGCGGGAGGAGGAGTTCGGCGACCTGCTGTTCACCATCGTCAACTACAGCCGCTTCATCGACACCAACCCGGAGGATGCGCTCCGCAAGGCCACCAACAAGTTTATGGGTCGGTTCAGGAAGGTCGAAGAGGCGGTCCAGGCTTCAGGACGCCCTTGGCAAGAGTACACCGCCGAAGAGCTCGACGCCCTGTGGAATGAGGCAAAGAAGATGCGGTAATTCCTCAGCCCAGCGTTGCCAGGAAGCGCCCCGCCGCCATGAAGTACTCCTCGGTCGGAGCATGGCCACCCTGGTACACGCAAGTCTCGACAGCCACACCGGCATCGATCAGCCGCTGCCGATCGGCTTCAAGCATCTCCTGCGAATAGCGTCGGTCGCGGTTGCCCCGGGCCAGATGCACCGAGCGCATCGTTACGAGCCGCTCGAGATCCGGCGGCACATCCCCGCCGAGGAGCATCACGGCGGAAATTCGGTAACACCCCAGCGCTGCCTCCCGGCAGGCCATGCCGACACCCTGTGAAAAACCATGCAGCACGATCGGACCAGAAAGGGAATTCCCCATCATCACGCTCCCGAGCACGGCATCGACGTAGGCGACGTTCTCGACCATGCGCTGCTCACGGTCGCACCGGGTCATCCAGCTTGCCCCAGGCTCCCCTTTCGCGTTCATGAACTGGTGCAGCGCCTCCACGGCGCAGAGCAGGAACCGTTCGCTGCCGGGTATCCCCCGGAGCAACGCCATCCCGTCATCTGCCGTCTGGCCGTAGCCGTGGAAGCCGGCAAGAACCGGAAACGGCCATTCGCCCTCCGGCGCTTCAACGAGGTAGCGACCCCTGACCGAAGTGCGCAGATAGTGTTCCTTCATGGATATCGGTGGCGATGGGAATCGGTAGCCTTTGCCGGCCGTCCCGAGGTTCGGGAGCGGCCGGTTTGAAGCTATGGGAATCAGGACTTGATGAGACGTAGGATACCGTTCATCGGGATGGCTACCCATTCAGGCCGGTTGTTCAGCTCGTAGTTGAGCTCGTAGACCGCCTTGTTCATGAGATAGCTGCGCAGCAGCAGCTCACGCTGGCGAGGCTCTTTGGGAATCAGGTCCTTGCCCGTCGTCTTTGCGGTATAGACGTCGATGAAGTGCTGGCCAATGTAGAAGCTCCAGAGTTCCGCCCAGGGTTCGAGCACCTTGCGGTCCTCGGGCCTGATGGACTGGTTGTTCAAGAGCACGTTGAATGCTGCGTAGTCGAAAGAGCGCAGCATGCCGGCGAGGTCGCGGTAAACCGAGCGTTTGATCTTGCGTTCCGAGAGCGACCGGGCGGGCTCGCCCTCGAAATCGAGGATCACGAAGTCGTTGCCGGTGTAGAGCACCTGGCCGAGATGGTAGTCGCCGTGGATTCTGATCTTGACCGTCTCGATCCGCTCCTTCCTGACGGGTTCGAACTGTTCGAGGATCTCGTTTTCGCGGTCGAGCAACTCACGGGCAAGCTCCCTGGCAGACACGGGCACCCCGTGCATGCCCTCTCGGAGCATGATCATGATGCGCTTGACCTGTTCGGTCATGGCCTGGTAAATAGAGCGCTGGTAAAGCGAGGTGAACGACTCGGGCGCAAAATCCGGCTCCGATTCGAGGGAGCCCAGGGCGTTGTGCATGCCGGCCGTGCGCTCGGCGAGCTTTTCGACCATTTCGAGGTAGAACTCGCCGATCAGCTCGTGCATGATCTCCGGTAACGGCAGCGCCTTGCCAGAAAGGGCAGGCAGCGCCGGCGGTTCGATGCCCTTGGAGCGGCGGGAGAGCACATCCTCAAAGTAGCGCAGCACGTTATCGAGGCTCAGCTGCCATCCGTCGCCCTCATTGGGCACGAAATTCTGCAGCACGCCGAGCGAGTAGCGCTCCCGATGGCCCTTTGCGTAGGCGATGGAGCCGAGATAGAGCGGCAGGTTCCTGAATCGCGTAAGGTCGGTCAGCTTGCGGGTCATCTCGATCTCCGGCGCCGTGCCGACGTCGATCTTGCGGTAGAGCTTCAGGCAGAGCTGGTCTCCGTACCTGATGGAGGTGTTGCTCTGTTCGATGCCGAGCAGCACCGAAGGCAACGCATCCCCCTCGCGCTTCTTGTGGAACGTCTCGAGCTTGTGGCCGGCATCGCCCGAGATCGTGCCGGCATCGCCCTGCATGGATCCTTCATGCAGCATGAGGTCGAGCAGCCGGGTACGGAAAGCCTCGTCGCAGGTCGCATCGCACAGGAACCCATCCCTGCCGTCGATCTCCACACGGGCCACGGTGTGGCGCCTGACGGTGTCGTCGTCAATGCCGCCCCGCTCCAGCGGAACGAACATGAGCGGCACCTGGTATCGCTCGTTCTCTCCGCTCGGATAGTGGACTTCGGTGAAGATGAACGCCACGTCGGTCATGCCCTTCACCGGCACGCGGTCGGTCACGCGGACGCGGATCACGCTCCTCGCTTTGCCGCCGAACCAGCGGGCATCCTTATAGTATGCAGGCAGCAGCACCGTCTCGAGTTTTTCGAGGGCTCGCCCGCGGAAAATACCCTCCCAGCCGTCGACCTTGACGGCCGGCTTGTCGAACCGTTCGCCGTCGGAAGCCCAGGCCTCATCCTTGACCAGCTTCAGCCAGAAGTAGCCGTATGGGCCGAGCGCCACCATGTAGGGCTCCTTGCGCACCTTCGGGAACCGGTTCATGCTGAAGATCTCCTCGGGCACGCACCCCTCGTATTTCGACAGGTCGACGGTAATGGCCTGCGCGTTGCGCGAGAGGTTGATCACCGACAGGATGATCTCGTCCTCGTAGGAACGGATGAAAAGCAGGACCTTGGGGTTGGCGGAGGGCAGGAACTCGATCGAACCCCGGTTGAACGCCTTGAAGCGACGGGCCGTGGAGATCGTGTGGCGCGTCCACCAGAGCAGGGAGTTCATGTTGGTCTCCTGCACCTCGACGTTCACCGCCTCGTAATGGTACTCGGGGTCGATGATCACCGGCAGGAGCAGGCGTTGCGGATTGGCGCGTGAGAATCCGGCATTGCGGTCGGAGTTCCACTGCATCGGGGTGCGCACGCCGTCGCGGTCGCCGAGGTAGTAGTTGTCGCCCATGCCGATCTCGTCGCCATAGTAGAGCACCGGGGTGCCGGGCAGGGAGAGCAGCATGATGTTCATCAGCTCGATGCGGCGGCGGTCGTTCGACATCAGCGGCGCGAGGCGGCGGCGGATGCCGAGGTTGATGCGCGCCTTGTGGTCGTTGGCGTAGACGCGGCGCATGTAGTCGCGCTCCTCGTCGGTCACCATCTCGAGGGTCAGCTCGTCATGGTTGCGCAGGAACGAAGCCCACTGGCACTCTTCGGGAATCTCGGGAGTCTGGGCGAGGATGTCGATGAGCGGAAAACGATCCTCCATGGCCAGCGCCATGTACATGCGCGGCATGAGCGGGAAGTGGAAGTTCATGTGGCACATATCGCCCTTGCCGAGGTAAGCTGCCGAGTCCTCTGGCCACTGGTTCGCTTCGGCCAGCAGCATCCTGTTGGGGTAGTTGGTATCCACGTAGGTACGCAGCTTCCGCAGGAACTCGAAGGTCTGAGGCAGGTTCTCGCAGTTGGTGCCCTCCGCCTCGTAGAGGTAGGGCACGGCGTCGAGCCTGAGGCCGTCCACACCCATGCCGAGCCAGAAGTCGAGCACGCCGAGCAGCGCCGTGTGCACTTCGGGGTTCTCGAAGTTCAGGTCGGGCTGGTGGTGGAAGAATCGGTGCCAGTAGTACTGCCCCGCCACCGGGTCCCAGGTCCAGTTCGAAGCCTCGAAGTCCTGGAAGATGATCCTGGTCTCAGAGTACTTGTCCGGATCGTCGCTCCATACGTAGTAGTCGCGCTCTGGCGATCCGGCAGGGGCCTTGCGCGCCGCCTTGAACCACTCGTGCTGGTCGGAGGTGTGGTTCACCACCAGCTCGGTGATGACCTTCAAACCTCGCCGGTGCGCCTCTTCGAGGAACTCGCGGAAATCGTCGATGGTGCCGTAGTCGGGATTGACCGACATGTAGTCGGCGATATCGTAGCCGTCGTCACGAAGCGGCGACGGGTAGAACGGCAGGATCCAGATAGCCGTGACACCGAGGCTTTCGAGGTAACCGAGCTTGCTCTTCAATCCCTGGAAGTCCCCTATGCCGTCGTTGTTGCTGTCGCAGAAGGTCTTGACATGGAGTTCGTAGATGATGGCGTCCTTGTACCAGAGGTGTTCTGGCTGGTAACTCTTCAAGGCTTTTACTTTAGACATGGGCGGTGATGCTGCGGTGCTTTTGGTTATGAGGGCAGTTGTACTCTGAAAATGTGCGCAGGCGCGAAGTTCGGGTTCAGCTCGATGAAGTTCCACTCGCCGTTCCACGAGTAGCCCTGGCCCGAAATGAGCTCCTCGACCATGAACGACTGGGTATGCGGAAGGCCGAACAGTTCGAGCGGGAAGCGCAGCCAGCCGCGTTGGGTGTTCCTGTGGTCGAGGTTGACCACGGTGAGGATGACGTTGCCTCCGTCTGACGAACGCTTGACGTACCCCATGAGCTGCTCGTGCTCGCGCCCCTCCCCGGCGTCGACGCGCACGAAGGTGATGTCGGCGGTCTGCTGCAAAGCGGGATTCTCCTGCCTGATACGGTTGACCAGGGCGATCTCCGCCCGGATGTTGCCGGGACGGTCCAGGTCCCAGCGCTTGATTTCGTACTTCTCCGAATCGATGTACTCCTCCTTGCCGGGAGCCACAGGCTCATGCTCGCAAAGCTCGTAGGCGGGGCCGTACATGCCGTAGTTCGAGGAGAGGGTCGCGGCCAGCACCTGGCGGATGATGAACTTCGAACGGCTGCCGCCCTGCAGCTCCTCGTGGAGGATATCGGGGGTGTTCGGCCAGAAATTCGGACGCATGTAATCGCGAAGCTCCGTGCGGCAGAGTTCGACCAGGTACTCCTGCAGTTCGCGCTTCGTGTTGCGCCAGGTGAAATAGGAATAGGACTGGCTGTAGCCGGCCTTGGCGAGTCGCGCCATGAGTTTGGGGCGGGTGAAGGCCTCGGCCAGGAACACCGTCTCGGGATGCTCGTCGCGGATCGTGCCGATGGCCCACTCCCAGAACGGGAAGGCCTTGGTGTGCGGGTTGTCCACGCGGAAGATCTTGACACCCTTGCCGATCCAGAACAGGAAGACGCCCCGAAGTTCGGTCCAGAGGCTCTGCCACTCCTTCGTCTCGAAATCGATCGGCAAAATGTCTTCGTAACGCTTCGGCGGATTCTCGGCGAACTGCACCGTGCCGTCCGGACGCCAGCGGAACCACTGCGGATGCTCGAGCACCCAGGGATGGTCCGGAGAGCACTGGAAGGCGATGTCGAGCGCCACGGAAATGCCGTTGCGTTCGGCCTCCTGCACGAAGGCCTCGAAATCTGCGATGGTGCCCAGCTCCGGGTGCACGGCCGTGTGGCCACCCTCAGGGCTGCCGATCGCCCAGCAGCTGCCCGGCTCTTCAGGGCCGGCCACCAGGGCATTGTTCTTTCCCTTGCGCTTGGTCAGGCCAATCGGATGGATTGGCGGCAGGTAGACCACGTCGAATCCCATCTGCGCGATGCGCGGAAGCATGCCCGTGCAGTCGCGGAAAGTCCCGTGCCGTCCGGGCTCGGCAGCCCATGAGCGGGGAAAGAATTCATACCAGGTGCTGAAGCCGGCCTTCTTCTGGTCGACCTGCAGGAGCAGCAGCTTTTCGTACATGCTCGCGATGGACTTGTCGGGCGAGCGCAGCATGGCCGAGGTCAGCTCGTCGCCGAGCGCCGCCTCGACGGCCGCCTCGCGCTCGCCGACGGTCAGGAGTCCAACGTGGTGGTGTAGCGTCCCGGAATCCTCGCCGCGGGCCCTGGCGGCTCCCAGCTCGACGATGGTCGCACCGATCCTCAGGTCGAGGCCGACATCCTGGCCGGCGTCGATCTTCTTCCGCAGGCCTTTCTGCCAGGTCAGGAAGTGGTCGACCCAGGCCCGGACGGTGTACTCGTACATGCCGGGGTCACCGACCGCGAAGGAGGCCGTCCAGAGATCGTTGACCAGGGAGGTCATCGGCGCGGAGGACCACTCCCTGGCGCCCCGGCGCCGGTAAAGAAGCTCGGCCTCGATGGTATCGGCGCCGTCGGTGAAGATGTCGGCCTCGACCGTCACGGTTTCACCTTCGACCCGTTTTGCCGGGAAGCGTCCGCCGTCGATCTCAGGCGACACCTTGTCGATAATGACCCTCCTGCGTCCGTCGAAGGGATATTCCATGCGAAGAGGCGCTGGCTGGAGAAACTCTGGGTTCATAGCTGGAGCTCGGTAGTACTTTAGGGCCTGGCCGTCCCTGTCCAGGGCGGGCCCGTGCAGGCGGTTTCCTTAAAAATATGAAATGTAGCATTCTTTTTTCGGGCGAGGGCATCATATTTCTTACGAAACCACCTCACGGCATGGCATACTTTGGACGCAGCCTGGCAAGCAGCGCGTGAAGCTCGTCATGCTTCCCTTTACCCGCCACTGTCGCCTCATGCGCTTCGAAAGCCTCGAAGAGCGCTTCTTCCTGGTGCTCCGTCAGCAGCTTCCCGGCCAGGGGGAACAGTATCGTGTTCTCCTTTTTGATATGCGCGTCGAGCAGCTCGAGGTAACCATGCACCGCCGCCATGAACTCCGCGCTCCTGAGCTTCGGAAAGGTGGCGCCCTCCATGGCCTTGAGCAGTTCCCGGGCTCGGGCGTGTTCAGAGAGCAGTGCAGAGATCGAGACATCCTGATCGGAAAGGCCGGCCATGGCCAATGCCGGAAACAGGTAGACTTCCTCCTTTCCGTGATGGCACCGGTCGGCGAACACCTTCAGGAAGCCGAGCAGGTCGGAAATGTCGCCCTCGTCGACGGCACCGCCACGCTCCATGAGGCTGGCGATACCCTCCAGTATCCGCAAACCTTCAAGAATGGTGCCATGTTCTTGCATCAGATCATCGATAGCCCTGTTCATCTTCATCCTCCGTTTTGCAGGCAACAAACCGGTTCGTGCGTTGCCTGTGTTCAATCGTTCTGGAAATCCGGAAACCGGTACGTCCATGCGCACCTGGCAGGGAACTGCATCAGGGGGATCGCGGGAGTGGCGGGCCAGTGGCAAGGCGCCGTTGCCCGCCGGCAACGACAAGCCTGAGCAGGATGACTTTCAGTGCGTCGTTGACGCCCAGGCAGGCAAGCATCGCGTATCCGAAAATCACCATGAGCTGCCAGTACCGCAACGGCAGGAGGCCGGGAAGCCCGGCGAAGGTCAGCGCGGTGCCGGTGAGCGTGACGGCCGCCAATGCGCCGAGCAGCGTACCTCCGGGCATCGTGGAGCTGAAATGCCGGCGCTCCCGAACAGAGATAATCGAGAACACGGCAAGGTAAAGCAGCGTCAGGAAGCTGAACGAATAGAGCCTGCCGTCGTGCTCCGAAAGGCCGAACGGCGCATCACAGAGTGAGAGCAGCAGCAACGCCTCCGCCACCATGGCGACACCCAGGAGCACAGAAACCAGCACATGCCCGCCGATCTCCCGCGTCTCCGGCTTTCCGGATGGCTGAACGCGATCGGTGGCCAGGGCGATCTTGGCGAAATCGGTCATGAAGGTGAGCAGGAGCATGGCGAACGCCGAAACAACGAACTTGCCGGTCATCAGGAATGCAACCGACACGAACCCAGCCTTCAGGATCGTTCGACTGATCTTGTTGATGATCCAGGTGAGTATCCTCTGGTAGATGACGCGCCCCTGCTCGACCAGCGCGACGATATTGGTCAATCCTGGTTCGGTCAGCACGACGCTGGCTGCACCTTTCGCCACATCGGTAGCCGTGCTGACGGCGATCCCCAGTTCGGCCTGGCGCAACGCAGGCGCATCGTTGACCCCGTCCCCGGTCATGCCCGTCACATGACCGGCCTCCTGCAGGTGCCGCACGACGCGGTACTTGTCCTCCGGATAGACCTCGGCCAGGCCCCCGGCATTCCCGATAAGGTCGCCGGCCGCTTTTCCCGCACGCTTTTCCGGCGATGCAAGGTCCGACATCCTCCGGATGTCCTCCAGGCCGACCAGCCGCGCCGTCTCAACGGCCACGGCAAGGGCGTCACCGGTGAGCATTTTCACCTGTATGCCGAGGCTCCCGAGCCTCTTGATCAGACTGGCGGCATCGGGACGCGGCGGATCGTACAGCGACACCAGTCCGATGAGCCGACAGGCTCCGGCTTCAGGCCCTCGCGCCACGGCAAGCGTCCGGTACCCCTTCTGCGCCGAGGCGGCGACGATCGCATCGAGCCTCGCCAACGTGTCGGGCCTTTCGCGGCAGATGCCGGCAATAGTCCGTACGGCGCCCTTCATCACCAGGAAACGCCGCCCATCCTGTTCGATCACGGCTTCCGTCCGCCGGCGCTCGGGATCGAACGGTTCGAAGGAGATGGTGGCGGGCACCGGGCCGTCCATAACGCCACTCCGCCCTGCGGCAGCGGCCAGGAAGACCATGTCGACCGGATCGTTGTTGGCTTCGCGGGAGGCGAGCGCCCCGGACTGCAGGACCTCATCCTCCGTGGCCCCGGCGAGGGGAACGACCTCCGCGACGCCCAGGCGGTTCATCGTGACCGTGCCGGTCTTGTCGACGCAGAGCACGTCCATCGTCGCGGCATCTTCAGCAGCGCTGAGGCGGGTCACCAGCACCCCGAGCCGGGCCAGCTCCCTCGACCCGACGGCCATGCTCACGGTGAACATGACCGGCAGGGCGACCGGCACGGCGCTCATCAGCAGCACCAGCATGAGCGGCAGGATTTCAACCATCGTCATGCCCCGGATTGCAGCAAGGGCAAGCACCGCTCCGAGCAGAAGCCCGAGGATGGTGAACAGCCAGCGGACCAGCCTGCCGACAACCTCCTCGATATGCAACTTCGGCTTTGCCAGCCTGACCAGCTCGGTCGTGCGGCCATAGAGCGTCCTGGTGCCAGTTGCCACGACGACCGCGTCACCTTCGCCGCGGCGCACCACCGAACCGGAGAAGAGCGCCTCCCCCGCACTCCTCGGCACATCGGCAGACTCCCCCGTCATGGCCGACTGGTCGATGCGGAGCGAACCGGAAAGCAGCCGGAGATCGGCCGGCACAAAATCCCCCGGCCGGACCCGCACGATGTCCCCCGGCACCAGATCCCTGGCCGGCACGACCTGCCAGGCCGAGTCGCGCAGCACCCGGGAGGCCACCCGCAACCGGCTCTTCAGCGCATCGACGATTCCGGAAGCCCTGCGCTCCTGCAGGAAGCCGACCACGGCATTGACGACCAGGAGCGCCGCAATGACGACGGCATCGGCATGCTTGCCGAGCAGGAGGGAGATAAGCAGGATCAGTTCAAGCATGAATGCCGACATGCCGCCGAATTTGCCCAGGAACTCCAGCAGCTGACGGCGCTTTTCATCCGCCACCTCGTTGAAGCCGTACTCCTGCCGGATACGCAACACCTCCCCTGACGCAAGTCCCTTGGAAGGATCGACGTCCGGCGCGGGGGTATGCATGTGCTCATCCGATGGGTTCATGGCGCTGGCACGCGTTGTCATCCTGCCGCCCGACAGTTGGATCAAAGATGAGGGGGTACAAAGCTGACAACGACGATTGCGGCCAAACAATCACCCGAGCAGGGTTCACGACTGAAAACGGCGACCCGCCCACGAATTTTGGCGGGCACGTGAGCGGTGCCCTTTACGGCCGGCCTGAATTGTTTATATTCCCAGCGGCCGCCGTTTGCCCGCATCAGCCTCAACAAGGCGGGCCGACCGGAAATAGTATCGAGGGAAACCGTTCATCATTTGACATTCACCGCCATGTTCGACGCCGAAAAAGACCGCATCCACGCCATCAACCACCGCCTGGATCAGTTACGGGGGTATCTTTGACATCGATGAACGAAAAGAGAAGGTAAGCGACCTCGAAAAGGTCTCGGCGGCGCCGGACTTCTGGAGCGACCAGAAAGCAGCGCACGCACTGCTCAAGGAGCTGAACGAGCACAAATCCTGGACCGAAGCCTGGGACCGCATCAAGTCGGCCGCGGAGAACTCCGCCGAGGAGATCGAGATCGCCACGGAGCTCGAGGACGAGTCGCTCGTCAAGGACCTGGACACCACCATCGAGAGCCTCGAAAAAGAGATCGACGCCCTGGAGTTCAGGAACATGCTCTCCGGCAAGGATGACGCAGGCAACGCCATGATCATCATCCACGCCGGCGCCGGCGGCACCGAGGCGCAGGACTGGGCCGAGATGCTCTACCGGATGTACATGCGCTGGGCTGAACGCAAGGGCTACAAGGTCTTCACCGACGACTACCAGGAGGGCGACGGCGCGGGCATCAAGACAGCCACCCTCGAAATCATCGGCCCCTACGCCTACGGCTACCTCAAGGCGGAGAACGGCGTGCACCGGCTCGTCAGGGTATCGCCCTACGACTCGAACGCCCGCCGACACACCTCGTTCGCCAGCGTCTTCACCTACCCCGAGGCTCCGCCCGACGTCGAGATAGAGGTCCGTAAAGAGGACCTGGAACTCTCGACCTTCCGTAGCGGCGGCAAGGGCGGCCAGAACGTCAACAAGGTCGAAACCGCCGTGCGTATCAAGCACGTCCCGTCGGGCATCGTGGTCGGCTGCCAGGAGGAACGCTCGCAGTTCCAGAACAGGGAACGAGCCATGAAGATGCTTATGGCCCAGCTCTACCAGCGCAAGCGGGAGGAGGAGGAGGCCCAGAAACGCGAGATCGAGGGCAAAAAGAAGAAGATCGAGTGGGGCAGCCAGATCCGCAGCTATGTGCTCGACGACCGGCGCATCAAGGACCACCGGACCAACTACGAGAGGTTCGACGTGGAGAACGTGCTGGACGGCGACCTCGACGAGTTCATGCAGCGCTACCTCTCCGAATTCGGCGACTGAAGCCCGCACCATGGCTCCGACCGAAGGCCGGCCGCTCAGGTTCGGCATCATCACCGACATCCACTACACGCCTGAAGGCCAGGCCGGCAGGACTCCCGCCGGCCTGGCACGGTGCATCGCCAGCTGGACTGAACGGGAAGCTGCGTTCGTCGTGCAGCTTGGCGACCTCATCGACCGGGAAGGCCCGGAAGCCGAAAATGACCTGCTCGGCGTCAAGGCGATGCTCGACTGCTTCCCCGGCCGGATGGTGCACGTTACCGGCAACCACTGCCTGGCCGTACCGCCCGACCGGTTCTTCGGCCTCATGGGCATCCCGGACCCCTATTACACCATCAACCAGGGTGGCATCCGTTTTATCGTGCTACACGGCATGGATGTCTCCATACGCTCGGAACCCGAAAACGAAGCCGACCGCAACCTGCTCCGGTACTACAGGGATGAACGGCAAGAGCCCTTCTACTGCGGGGCCGTCGGCAGCCGCCAGCTCAAGTGGCTCGTCGATGAACTCGATTCAGCCCAGCGGACAGGAGAGCCGGTCATCGTGCTCTCGCACCTCCCGTTGCTGGAGGAGACGACCGACACGAAGCATGGCCTGCTCTGGAACCATGGGGAGGTCACCGAACTACTCTGCCGCTACCCGAACGTCCGGGCCTGCCTCAGCGGGCATTTCCATCCGGGCGGCTATGCCTGGCGGAGCGGCATCCACTTCATCGTCCTGCCCTCGTTCGCCGGTGGATGCGAGCCGCCTTGCTTCTGTTGCGGCACCGTGGAGATCGGCGAAGGACGCCTGCGGATCCTTTCCCTGGACGGCACGCTCCTGCACGACCTGGAATTTATCGCCTGAACGTCAGCCTACCGTATTGCACTCCCCCTTGCGCAACGCTTCGAGGTCCAGGAAGAACAGCGTCGACATCGTGAATGGATAGGCGAGGAAAAGGTCGAGGATTGCGTTGAACCCTACGGCGACAGCCGGGACTCGCGGAAAGACGAGCATCAGGGGAAGCATGGCCGCGGTGAACGCTGCGGAAAAAAGGAAAAAGACGAACTGGCACCAGAACACCTGGCCGAACCGCCCCTCGAACATCCCCCTGGCATAATCGAACGCCGCCATGCCGGAGCGGCTTCGCAGCGATACGGCAAGGAAGTAGAACATGAAAAGGGCGTAAAAAAGCGCCTCTCCGAGCCGGGGAACGAGCATAAGCACCAGCAACCCGAAGGCGGTCAGCACCACAAGCGGCCCGAGGGAGAGTGCCGCTCCCCAACGGCCGAACGTATGCCTGAACACGGCCCGCCATGCCACGGGAGCGCCATCGACCGAGGTTTCGACGATCTTGGCGACAGCCATGGCGACGAGGCTGTTGAACACCAGGATCCTGGCTGACGAGAGTAGCCGGAAGATCCACGCATCGTAAGGTCCGCTCCCGGATATGCCGGCAAAAGGAAGGGCCGACAGGATGACGTTCACCGGAACGGAAATGAGCAGGACGACCGCCGCGATGGACAGGAAGTTCCTGCGGTAGAGCTTCCAGCCCGCCGCGATGATCCGGTTCAGGTCGAAAACCTCCCCGGTATTGCCCGTAGTCATGGTGTTGCTCCCCCCAATGGCTCTGTGGGGGCGTTCACCAGCGTTCGCGGTGAATGCGCTCAGGCTTGTACTTGTCGATCGGCTGCTTGACCGCCACGGGATGGCCAACCGGCAGAACGCACAACGGGACCACTTCCGCCGGTATCCCCAGCACGCTGCCCACATGCGCCATCCGCTCTTCGTAGGGATACGCGGCGACCCAGACCGAACCCAGTCCGAGGGCATGTGCCGTCAACAGGATGTTCTCGCTCGCGCAGGTAGCGTCGATTACCGCCAACTCGGCACTCCCGTTGTTCGCCTGTTCGGGCAGTGCGCAGACCACGACAGCCGCCGGCGCCTTGCCGAGCATCTTTCCGAACGGCAGCCCCTCGGCAAGGCGATCGAGCGTTTCGCGCCCGGTGACGATGATGAACGACCACGGCTGCATGTTCTTCGCCGTCGGAGCCGACATGCCTGCCCGCACGAGCAGGTCCAGGGAATCCGCATCGACTGCTTCCCCGGTATAGTCCCTCACGCTCCGGCGGTCGAGGATTACCCGCATCCCGCCAGACTTCTTTTGTTCACCAGTACCCATATGTTTAATCCTCCGATAGTTTTCGTTACGTTGCTTCCCTCGTCACCCAGCCTTCTCGAGCACCTCAGCGATGCGTTTGGCGGAGGCGCCGTCCCACTTTTCGGGAATAAGGGCCTTGTCCGTCGCCTTTCCGGAGAGGATCACCGAGGCGCGTTCGAGGATCTCCGCTTCGTCGAAGCCGATGATCACGTTGGTACCGACCTCGACGGTCGAGGGGCGGCAGGTCCCCTGGCGCAGGGAGAGGCAGGGAACGTTCATGACGGTCAGTTCGGGTTCAAACTCTTCGGTATCGGTAAGAACGAACGCTGACTCCTTGAGCACGCGCAAGAGGTCGACCGTGCCTGGCATGGGGAGCACCCTGATTCCGGGAATGCTGCCGAAGGCCTCCTGCAGGCCGCCCTCCGGCAGGGTATCGCAGGGCATGAGCAGTGTCGTCGTGGCGGCAATCGATTCCAGTACCGTGCAGAGCCGGTCGCGGTTTCCGGAGGTTTCCGGCCGGATGGGCATGTCGAGCAGGACGGTGGCGTACTGCTTCGGTTCTACGCCGAGCGTGTCCAGCACCCCTGAACTCCTGACGTCGCCGATGAGGGCGAGGAGGCTGTCGATGGAGGGGTTGCCGGCAAAGAGGATCCGATCGTCCGGGAATCCTTCGTTGATGAGGTTGTAGACGCCGCTGTGCTCGCTGACGAAGTGGAGCGCCGAGACCGAGTCGATGACCAGGCGGTTGAGTTCCTCGGGATCGGATCGGTCGTAACAGCGCAGGCCGGCCTCAAGGCTGACGACGGGGATACCCATCCGCGACGCGGTGATGGCGGCCGCAACGGCGGCGTTGTCGTAGCCTCCGGGCACGACGAAGTCAGGCGCGACCTCGGAAAACAGCCGTTCGAAGGCGAGCATGAGCCCGGCGGTCTCGGCGACGGGCGATCCCGCCACGACCGGAATCCTGCGGAGCCTGCTTTCGAGGCCGAAGGCGGCAAGGACGGAGGCTTCGGGCCCCGGTTCGCCCTCCGGAACGACGAGCACCGGCACCGGCTCGAGGAGTCCGTTGCCGTCAAGGGTGGAAAAGAGGGGCGCGACCTTCAATAACCCGAACCGGCCACGGGCGACCAACACTGTTTTTTTCACGGACGATAGCTTTTAGTACATTGAACGACAAGACGATAATCTCCGGGAGAGCTCGCATGATGAGAACAGGAAAACCGACCGCCATAGCCTTGCTGTGCCTCCTGGCACTGACTGCCGTCCTGGTTCCCGGCCTGACGGATTATACGGCCTCTGCGGAGAAAAAGAAAACGGTGCTTGAACACGCCGACGTCATCGAAGGCGGAGAGACCCCGGAATCCTCGGGAAAAGTCGAACCGTTCCGGTCGGCGACCGGTAGCGTGGTCTTCGTCCAGGGGAGCAAGACCCTCAGATGCGACCGTGCGGTCGAATACCCGGAAAGGGACCTCATCGAGCTCGAGGGCAACATCTTCATCAAGGACAATACGCTTGAAACCTTCGGCGACAGGGGCCTGTACCATCCGGAGGAGGAGGCCGGCGAGCTCTCAGGAAACGTCCGTGGCCGGATCATCCGTGACAACCTGCTGGCCAGGGCGAACCGCTCGACGTTCAACCAGAAGAGTGACGAACTTTGGCTTTACGACGACGCGATCACCTGGCACCAGGGACGCCAGCTCAGCGGCGACATCATCCGGGTGCACGTCAAGGAGGTCTCCGGCGAAAAGAAGGTCGACGAGATCCAGGTGCACGGCAATGCCTTCTTCGCCTCGCGTGACTCCCTTTCGACCGGGAAGCCGCTGTACGACCAGATGAGCGGCGAGCACATGGTGGTGACGATCGACGACCGTTCGCGCCTGACCGGGGTGACCGTGACGACGAAGGCCAAGGCCCTCTACCATATCTATGACGACGGGAACGAGCCCTCGGGGGTGAACTTCACGAGCGGCGAGGTGCTGCGCATGTTCTTCAGGGAGGGTAAGCTGAGCCGCATCCTGACGACCGGCAGTTCGCTGGGAAAACAGTACCCGAACAGCCTGAGGGAGGACAAGGGGATCGACCTCCCCGGCTTCCGCTGGCGCGAAAGCGAGAAGCCCCTGTTCAAATGAAAAGCTGCGGAAAATGCCAAAGCCTTCCTGAGGGGAAGGCTTTAACGGCTCTCTGCCGATACTGGCCGGGCTGGCGAACGGGTCATTTGGCGAACGGGCAGCTGCCGGTCGAACAGCCGCCGCCGGACTCGGACCCCTTGGCTGACGATTTGCTGCCGCAGTAGTCGGTACCGTAGAAACCGGACCCCTTGAGCACGAATCCGCCTTCGGCGCTGATGACGCGCTCGAAGGTCTCCTTGCCGCATCCGGTGCAGGTGGTCAGGGCGTCGTCGGTCATGCGCTGGAACACTTCGGTTTCGCAACCACAGCTGCTGCAGCGGTAATGATAGGTTGGCATATGCTATTCCTCCGTTAAGAATCTGGTGGCGTACTGATGTTGTTGGTCATCGGGTTGCACGGCGTGGAAACACGGTGCATCCAAGGTGTTCGTATATAATTATATTTATTCTCAAAAAAAAGTTTCCGGATGATCGTCAAGACCCGTGCGGTGGTGCTCCGCGAGATCAAGTACCGGGACCAGTCGAAGATCTGCCTGCTCCTGACCAGGGAGTTCGGGCAGGTTTCGGTCATCCTGAAGGCCGTCCGGAACCCGAAAAACCGGATGAGCGGCCTGTTCAGCGCAGGCAACATCGTCGACGCGGTGATCTACCGGCGCAGCACCCGCGACATCCAGCTGGCCAGCGATGCGAGCCTGGTGCTCAGCCCCCTGTCGCTGGAGCCCGACCTCGAACGGTTCGGCGTGCTTTTCCGGATCCTGGACCTGGCGCGCCACTCGTCGGGCCCGGATGAGAAGAACATCCCGCTCTTCACGCTGCTGGGCTCCACCATCGAACAGCTCTGCGGAACAACGAAGGGCTTCCATGCCATCCTCGCGCGGTTCCTGCTGAGGCTGGTCGGCGTGCTCGGCTTCGAACCGTCGATCGACCGATGCGTGTTCAGCCGGCAAGAGATCATGCCAGCCATCGACGGACTGGACATCCGCGAACTGCATTTCGTGCACGATCCGGGCGGGTTCGCCCTGCCGGGGGCCCAAGCCACCTTCGACACCCTCCTGCAGCCCGTGCCGGTCGAACGGTACCGGCTTCTCCGTAGCATCGCCGCGAACGAAAACCCGGCAGCTGACCCCGCCGAAGTCGCCGCAATCTGCGACCTGTTGCAGGAGTACTGCTCCAGGCACCTCGATCGCATGCCCCACCGCAAGCACCTCGACATCGTCTCGCGCCTCGTGTCGGCATGATCCGGCACCACCGCCCGGAATGCTTTCAATCTTCATGACTATTTTCTATCTTGACCAGTAATTTTCAGCCATCCCTTCTATAATCCAAACAGACCGATCCGACATGCCTCAACTCACCAGATCTGCTGAACTCTTCGAGAAAGCAAAGAAGTTCATTCCCGGCGGCGTCAACTCTCCCGTCCGCGCCTTCAAATCCGTCGGCGGCACCCCCATCTTCATGGCCAAGGGCAAGGGCGCATACATGACCGACGTGGACGGCAACACCTACCTGGACTATGTCGGATCATGGGGCCCGTTCATCCTCGGCAGCATGCACCCGCGCCTGACCGCAGCGATCGAGTATACCCTCCGGAACATCGGCACCAGTTTCGGCACCCCGATCGAAATCGAGATCGAGATCGCCGAAATGCTCTGCAAGGTCGTACCGTCGCTCGAGATGGTCCGCATGGTCAATAGCGGCACCGAGGCGACCATGTCGGCCGTCCGCCTCGCTCGTGGCTATACCAAACGTGACAAGATCATCAAGTTCGAAGGTTGCTACCACGGCCACGGCGACAGCTTCCTGATCAAGGCCGGTTCCGGCGTGCTCACCCTCGGCGACCCGGACAGCCCCGGCGTCACCAAGGGCACGGCCAACGACACCCTGAACGCCACCTACAACGACATTGAGTCGGTCAAGCTGCTCATCAACGAGAACAAGGGCCAGGTCGCGGCTGTCATCATCGAGCCGGTCGCCGGCAACACGGGCGTCATCCCGGCAAAGAAGGAGTTCCTCGTCGCCCTGCGCGAACTGTGCGACAAGGAAGGCATCGTGCTGATCTTCGACGAGGTGATGTGCGGATTCCGCGTAGCCCTCGGCGGCGCGCAGGAGCTTTACGGCGTCACCCCCGACCTGACCACCATGGGCAAGATCATCGGCGGCGGCCTCCCTGTCGGTGCATTCGGCGGCAAGCGCGAGATCATGGAGAACGTGGCTCCGCTGGGCTCGGTCTACCAGGCCGGCACCCTTTCGGGCAACCCGCTCGCCCTGACCGCAGGCCTCGAAACCCTGAAAATCCTGATCGAAGAGAATCCATACCCGGAACTCGAACGGAAGGCAGCATTCCTCGAAGCCGGCTTCAAGGCGAACATGGACAAGCTCGGCCTGAAGTACGTGCAGAACCGTGTCGGCTCGATGGCCTGCCTCTTCTTCACCGAAACCCCGGTCGTCGACTACAAGACTGCCATCACCGCCGATGCCGCCAAATACGGCAAGTACTTCCACTCGATGCTCGACCAGGGAATCTACCTCGCTCCGTCGCAGTTCGAAGCCATGTTCACGAGCTTCGTGCACACCGACGAGGACCTCGACAAGACCATCAAGGCGAACTACAACGCCTTGGTCGCCGCCCACCAGTAAACCCGGCGCGCGGAAGACAAAGCAAAGAGGGAGGCCGACGGCCTCCCTCTTTGCTGTTAACCCAAGGGACCACGGGGATCGAAAGGACAGTAACGACCACAGGTCGAAGAGCTCCGTGGAGCGAGTCTTCACCCTTTGGTCATTACTGTCCCTGAAGTCCTTGCGGTCCTTTCCTCTTTCTTCAGGTAGTCCACTGCCTGACGCTCTCCCGGGTCACCAGGGCTTCAGCTGCCGATGAATATCCGCAGGAGCTCGCGTTCAGTGAAGTTCATCATTGCCAGAGTTTTGCACAAAGCGTTCCGGTGAAGATGCTGGCCATGCCTCCGGCGATGCTGCCGGCGACATAAAGTCCTGCGTAGAGCGCCTGTCCGTCCCTGACGAGTCCCGTAGTTTCGAACATGGCCGTGGAAAAGGTGGTCAACCCCCCGCAAAAACCGGTGGTCAGCAAAAGCCTCGTTTCCGAAGAGATCAGCGTGGTGGACAACGCCAGCTCGCTGACAAAGCCGATGACGAAAGATCCGATCAGGTTGACCATCAGGGTCGCATAGGGGAAGCTCCCTGCCGTGAAGGGCACGGCAACGGCCACCAGGTAGCGGAACACCGAGCCGGCGAAGCCGCCGAGACCGACGAGCAACACGTTTTTCATTCGAATGCCCTCATTGCCGCCAAGCCGATCAATGGTCGTTGTGGCAACTCTGCCGGTCCTCAATGCGCTTGTGGGCGCAACACATTTCGTCATGGATGTTCATGAGGGTGTTGAGGATGCCGAGGCAGATGATGGTCGGGGCCCACAAGCCGATGAAGATCGCGATCAGCTGGCTGTTGGCTCCGGTGCCGAAGATGAACACGTAGATCGACAGCAGGATCGACAGGCCTGCGGCGACGATATAGTACAGCGGCTTCATAACGCAATCTGGTTTGATGGACGGGATCTGTATGTCAAATGTAACATTTTGACGCCATTCCCTCAATGCCTGCGCCGGCCTGCCATGGCCGTTGCCGCGCCGGAGACGAGGAACACGAAGGCGGCCACGAGGATCACGGTGGCACCCGATGCCACGTCGAACACCCAGGAGAGCCAGAGTCCCGCGAAGTTGAAGAGCATGGAGAGCAGAATGGAGAGCGCCATCATGCCGTGGAGGGTGCGGCTGAACATCTTCGCCACGGCGGCCGGGATCGTCAGCAGGGCGATGACCATGACGATGCCCACGACCCGGACCATGATCACCACCGTCAGGGCGATCAGGCAGAGCATCAGCAGGTCGAGCGCGATCGTCCTGAGTCCCGATACCCGGGAGAACTCCTCGTCGAACGACACGGCAAGAAACTCTTTGCTGAAGAGCCAGGCAAGCCCCCCGATCAGGATGTCGAGCATGAGGATCAGGCGCAGGTCGGAAACCGGGACGGTCAGGATGTTCCCGAAGAGGTAGCTGAAGAGGTTCGGGGCATATCCCGGCGTCATGCCGATGAGGATGACGCCGACGGCCATACCGGTTGCCCAGAAGGCGCCGATTGCCGTATCCTCGGCGACCTTGGCCTTTCGGGTGAGCAAGCCGATGCCGATAGCCGCGATGAGACTGAAGGGAATCACCCCGAGCAGCGGATTCACGCCGAGGTAGTAGCCGAGCCCGATGCCGCCGAATGCCGTATGGGCGATGCCCCCGCTGATGGAGCCGATCCTGCGCACGACCACGTAAGAGCCGATGATGCCGCAGGCGATGCTTGACAGGAGCGCGGCAATGAGGGCGTTGCGCATGAATTCGAAGTGCAGGAAGTCAGGCATGTCGGTCGTCCGGTTTGTTGCCATAAGGGCCGTGTTCGTGCAGCACCACATCGACCGGGTGGCCGTAGATGTTTTCGAGCGCCGAGGTGCCGAGCGACGAGGCCGGCCCATGCATATCGAGCGTGCAACTCAGGCAGGCGACTCGCGAAACGCTGCGCCCTACCGTGCCGGTGTCGTGGGTGACGAGGACGATCGTGTGGTGCTCTTTCAAATGGTCGAGCAGGTCGTAGATGGTGGTTTTCATGTCGGGATCGACGCTGGCTGTCGGCTCGTCGAGCAGCAGCAACTCCGGATCGCCCGCCAGGGCTCGGGCAATCAGCGCCCGCTGGAGCTCCCCCCCGGAAAGGGTCCCGATCCTCTTGTGCCTGAGCCGGGCAAGCCCCACCGTTTCGATGGCTTCGCCGGCCTTCTCGCGGTCGATGCGGCTGTACCGCCGCATGAGCCGACACCTCGACAGCCGGCCCATCAGCACAACCTCTTCGACGCTGATCGGAAAATCCCGATCGAAGAAGAGGCGCTGCGGCACATAACCGACGCGGCCCGGGGCATGGCCCGGCGGCCCGCCGAACACGGTGAGTGTTCCCGACGAGGGTTTTTCGAGCCCCAGGATGGCTCGGAGCAGGGTGGTCTTGCCGCCACCGTTCGGCCCGAGCACGGCCAGGTAATCCCCCCGGTAGACCGTTATGGAGAGGCTGTCGAGCACCTTCATGCCGCCGAGCGTCACTCCGAGCCGGTCGCAGACGATCACCGGTTCGCTCATCGCATACCTCCTGCGAATGCCTCGGCCGCTCGCCTGAGATTCTCCTGGTACTCCTTGGCGAGCGGATCGACTGTGGCGGTGGAACCCCCGATGTCGTGGGCGATGGCATCCGCCTGGGCGCTGCTGAACTGCGGCGATACGAACACGGTGCGGATACCGGATGCCCTGGCAATCCCGATCACCCTGGCCATCTGCACCGGAGTCAGGGTCTTGCCCTCTTCTTCGGCAGCTATCTGCGCCAGCCCGAAATCGCGTGCGAAGTAGCCCCATGCCGGATGGAACACGAAGAACCTGCGGCTCTTCACCCCGGCCAAGCGCCGCCTGATCTGCCCGTCGAGAGCCTCAAGCTCCCCCTCGAGCTTCTCCAGGTTCGCCTCGTACTCGCGGTGATACGGCGGATCGGCCAGGGCAAGCGAACGCGCGACGTTGGCGGCGATCAGCCTGGCATTGGACGGCGACAGCCAGAAGTGTGGATCGAACCTGCCCCGCCGCCCTGCAGGCTCGTCGTGCTGGTCGGCGTGCGTCATCGGGATCAGCGTGACCCCTTCCGATGCGTCGCAGACCCTGAGCCCCCGGTTGAGCGCCAGGAACCGGGGCATCCAGTTGAGCTCAAACTCGACCCCAGAACCGGCCTTGACGAAGAGTGCTGCGGAACCGAGACGGGCCATCTGCCTTGGCGTCGGCTCATAGCTGTGCGGGTCGCCGCCGGGAGGCACCATGACCGAAACCGAAACCCGATCCCCGCCGATGCGCTCCACGAAGTAGGCGAGCGGTTCGATGGAGGTTACGACCTGCAGCTTCCCGGAACCGGAACCGGCCCGGCAAGCCTGAAGCAGCGACATGGACAGCAACACCAGCAGCAGGCCATAAAAAGGGCGGCGGGTTATGCCGTGAGGTTGAGGTGCCGGGCGCTCGCGCCCTGATCGGTGGAAAGTTTCCTGCATCGCGCTATCGGATCGTGGTTCACCATAGAGGTACCCTAAAGATAGAGGGACGGCAGGGGAAATGAAAACAGCTGGGGACAAAAGCCCGGTGCGCGCGGCGGCCTCCGTGCAGGGGAGGCCGCCGCAGCACCTGAGTTCAACGCAGGCGGTTCAGGGCGCTGACGATCGCCTTGATGGAGGCAAGGCTGATGTTGGAGTCGATACCGGAACCGCAAGCCATGCGGCCGTCGGCGCAGGAGATCCTGATGTACCCGATGGCCAGGGCGTCGGAGCTGTGGCCGATGGCATGCTCGGAGTATTCGTCGACGTGGAAATCGATCCCCGTCTGGCTCACCATGCCACGGACGAAGGCATCGAGCGGGCCGTTGCCCTTCGCCTTGAACACGACCTCCCCCTCGGGAGCCTGTACCGTGCAGCTGATGATGGTCGCCACCTCGTCGTTGGCCTCCGGATCTGCATCGTCCCAGCTGATATGGCACTTCTTGAGCGCATAGGGGCTCTTTGCGCCGATATACTCGCCCTGGAACAGCTCATGAATCTGCCCGGGGGTCAGCTCGTCGCCGGTTCGGTCGGTCACCTCCTGCACGACGTTGCCGAAATCGGGCTGCATCCATTTCGGGACCTGGATGCCGTACTCCTTGTCGAGCACATAGGCGACGCCGCCCTTGCCCGACTGGCTGTTGATCCTCACGATCGCCTCGTAGGTGCATCCCACGTCCTGCGGGTCGATCGGAAGGTAGGGAACGTCCCATAGCCCCTCGGCACACCGCGAGTGCGCCTTCATGCCTTTGCTGATGGCATCCTGGTGCGAACCCGAGAATGCGGTGTAAACCAGCTCGCCGGAGTAGGGGTGGCGCGGGTGGATATCCATGCGCGTACACCTGCGGTAGGTCTCGCGGATCGACGGCAGGTCGGAGAAATCAAGCTCGGGGTCGATGCCCTGCGTCAGCAGGTTCAGGGCCATCGTCACGATATCCATGTTGCCGCACCGCTCGCCATTGCCGAACAGGGCCCCTTCGATGCGGTCCGCACCTGCCAGGAGCGCGAGCTCGGAGGTGGCGACCGCCGTGCCTCGGTCGTTGTGGGCGTGGACGCTGATGATGACCGCATCGCGGTCATTGATGTGACGGCAAAACCACTCGATGCGATCGGCATAGATGTTCGGCATCGACAGTTCGACGGTCGACGGCAGGTTCAGGATGACCTTGTTGGCGGACGTCGCCCCCCAGGTGTCCATGACCGCGTGGCATACCTCGAGCGCGTAGTCGAGCTCGGTCCCGGTGAAACTCTCGGGGCTGTACTCCAGACGGATGCCGGCGTTGCCGCTCGCCGCCTTCAGCTCCTTCACCAGTTGCGTCCCGGAAATGGCGATCGCCTTGATCTCCTCCCTGCTCATCCGGAAGACCACATCACGCTGCTGGCGGGAAGTGGAATTGTAGAGGTGCACGATGGCGTTCTTCGCACCGCTGATTGCCTCGAAGGTCCGACGGATGAGGTGTTCACGCGACTGGGTCAGTACCTGGATGGTGACGTCGTCGGGAATGATCCGCTCTTCGACCAGCCTGCGAACGAAGGAAAACTCCGTAGCCGATGCCGAAGGGAAGCCGACCTCGATCTCCTTGAATCCGATGGAGACGAGCAGTTTGAACATAGCGACCTTTTCGTCGACGCTCATCGGTATCGGGAGCGCCTGGTTGCCGTCGCGAAGATCGACGCTGCTCCAGACCGGTGCCTTGGTGATCCGCTTGCCGGGCCATGTCCGGTCAGAAATATCGACTGCCGGGTATGGAACATACTTCCTGAAATTCATCCTGTTCATGATAACTGCATCTCCTTTTATGTCTTGTAAGTAAAAAGCCCTGAAACGAAGAAAGCCACCGAACCTGAGTGGCTGGCGGCTTTGAAACGGTAATCTTGACCAATTACGGAACGAAACGCAACACGCCTTCCCTCAGTGCCCTGAAGCAAGCCTTAGGTTGAGAAGTAGGTTGTTGCTGATCCTGCTCATACGAGGTTTCGTGCCGCCCTGGCGATTTGATTGTCGATAGTTTAATATAGGAATTTCTCTTCCTGCTCCAACTGTATTGTGAACTGGCCGCCCGGGGCAATCGTTCCCTGCCTGAAGAAAGTCGCTTTAGACTGATACCTCTCGCCGAAGGAGTTGTTCGATCATCTTCCGGCTCTTCCAGCCCTTGACCTTGGCTTCAGCGGCATGAGCTTCGGCTTTTGAGGGATATTCCTTGACATACAGGAGCCGCCAGGGACGATAACGCGAGGTAAAACCGCGCTCAACGGTGTTGTGATACTCCAGGCGACGATGAGGATTTGAAGAAATACCGATATAATATCGGCAAACCTTCAAGGATTCGAGAATGTAGAGAAAGCAGGGTTTTGAAATATCCACAGCATCCGGGGGTGAAGGTGGACTGGCAACAGATGCAAATAAAAAAAGGAAGCACCGCATACTCAAGTACTTCCTTTTATGCTCCGCGAGTAGGATTCGAACCTACATCCCGACAAGTCGGGATAACAGCCGAATACTTCTCACTTTCACTGGCTCCGCGAGTAGGATTCGAACCTACATCCCGACAAGTCGGGATAACAGCCGAATGCTCCTCACTTTTTACTGGCTCCGCGAGTAGGATTCGAACCTACAACCCTTCGGTTAACAGCCGAATGCTCTACCATTGAGCTATCGCGGAATTTACCTTCTCACCTTCCCTGGCAGCTTGCCGGTGGAGTCTTTTCGAACCTACATCCCGACTTGTCGGGATAACAGCCGAATGCTCTACCATTGAGCTATCGCGGAATTTACCTTCTCACCTTCCCTGGCAGCTTGCCGGTGGAGTCTTTTCGAACCTACATCCCGACTTGTCGGGATAACAGCCGAATGCTCTACCATTGAGCTATCGCGGAATTTTGCCCGGTTTATCACCGAAGCGGGTACAAATATAAGTCCCTCCAAAAAAAATCCAAACAGGAAAAAGCTTTTTTTCCGCATTTTTCATCAGGCGGGTCCCCTGCGCGAGTTTCTTTTTCGATAATTATTTTTGTACATTGTCAATCTTTTATGGAAACGAGGGGGGTTATGCCGAAGGAAAGAGCATTGATCGAGATCCGCCTGGCGGGCCTTTCCCAGGGGATCCACAAGTTCGACTTCACTTGCGCCGCAGGTGATTTCAAGGACTCCGCAGTGAAGGATGCCGGGTTTTCCGATGGGATATCGGTTCATGCCATCGTCGAAAAGAACGATGACGAAATCGCCGTCTCCATGGAAACAACTGCGAAAGCCGCACTAAGCTGCGACCTCTGCCTGGCACCGGTTGCACTCGAACTCAAGGGAACCTATCGGGTATATTATATTTACGAACAGGCTCCGGGCCAGGAGGAGGCGGCAGATGAGTATCGCCTGATCGATCGGAATTCGGTCTCGATCGACCTCACGGAGGATGTCCGCGAAACGCTGCTGCTCTCCGTCCCGATGAAAGCGACCTGCACGGATAACCCGGACTGCCATATCTACCTGCAGGAGGGATCCGAAGATGCCGACAACCTTCCAGACAGCTCCTGGCAGGAATCGCTCGAGAAATTGAAAGACAAGTATCGTTAACCGTTGATTTTAAACTGAACAGGTTATGGCCAATCCAAAAGCCAAGATGTCCAAGTCCAGAAGGGACAAGAGGCGTGCACAGTTCAACGCGCGCACCAAAGCTGCCGTCACGGTCGTCTGCCCGAACTGCGGCGAACCGACCCTGCCGCACCGCGCCTGCCGCCACTGTGGCCACTATCGCGGCCGCCAGGTGACCGGCAAAATCGTCGTCGGCTAAGCAGTAACAACAATTCATACAGCACCGCCATGTTGACCATCGTCGTGGATGCTATGGGGGGCGACAATGCACCGGGTTGCGTTGTCGATGGCACGATTGAAGCCCTCAGGGAGAGCGGAAACCGGTTCGAGATCCTGCTGATCGGGCAGGAAGAAAAAGTCAGGCCACTGCTTGCACAGCATGACCTCTCGGCCATGAACCTCAGGTTCATGCATGCGCCCGAAGCCGTCACGATGGAAGACATCCCGGCGATCGCCGTCAAGACCAAGCAGGAGTCGTCCCTGGTCAAGGGGCTTCAGCTCTGCAAGGCCAAACAGGCACATGCGTTCGTCAGCGCCGGCAATACCGGCGCCCAGATGGCAGCGTCGCTCTTCGTGCTCGGCCGCATACCGGGCGTGCTTCGCCCGACCATCTACGCCTACTTCCCGCGTATCGACGAAGGCCTGACCAACATCGTCGACGTCGGCGCGAACGTGGACTGCAAGCCGGAAAACCTGGTGCAGTTCGCCGAGATGCTCACGATCTACCAGCGCTACGCCGCCCAGATCGAAAACCCGACAGTCGGCCTGCTCAACATCGGGGAAGAGGAGGGCAAGGGCCCCGAATCCCTGAAACAGACCTGGCGGCTCCTGCAGGAGGCCCACCACGAGAACAAGATCAATTTCATCGGCAACATCGAGGGGCACGACATCCTTGGAGGCAAGTCGACCATTGTCGTCTGCGACGGCCTGGTGGGCAACACCATCCTCAAGTTCGGCGAAAGCATCCCGCACTTCCTCTCCTCGCTACTCAAGCCTGCCATGGAAAAACTTGTCGGATCAGGCCAGCTCGATCCCAAGACCGCCGGCCTCGTCGGCCAGACATTCAAAGGCCTGTTTGAGCCTTTCGACGTTGAAAAATGGGGCGGCGTGCCGTTCCTCGGTGTTGACGGCATCTCGATCGTCGGCCACGGCCGCTCTTCGTCGCGGGCCATCAAGAACATGATCTACATGGCCGAGCACATGATCGAGAAGCGGGTCAATGAGCATATTGCCGAAGTCCTTTCCTGACGCTATCTTCAGCTTTGGGCGGGTCCCTGCCCGAAGCCTCCTTCCAGCCCCGGCCGGTTCAGAGCGAACGCCGGGCCCGACCGGTTCCGGTCTTCCCGTTTTCGACCTTTAATCCGTAACCACACCATGAAAGCTGCCATAACGACGACCGCCAAGTACCTTCCCGAGGAGGTTCTGTCCAATGCCGACCTCGAACGCATGCTGGACACCAGCGACGAGTGGATCAGGTCCCGTACCGGCATCCGGGAGCGGCGCATCCAGAAGGATCCAGAAAAGGCCACATCCTACATGTGCACCGAGGTCGCCAGGCAGTTGCTCGACAAACGGGGCATTACTGCCGACGAGATCGACCTGATTATCGTGGCGACCTTGTCCCCCGATATGATCTTCCCCTCGACCGCCTGCATCGTCCAGGGCAACATTGGCGCGAACAGGGCCTGGGGCTTCGACCTCTCCGCAGCCTGCTCCGGGTTTGTCTATGGACTTTATACTGGCGCCCAGTTCATCGAATCGGGCAACTGCAGGAAAGTCATGGTCATCGGCGCGGACAAGATGAGCTCCATCACCGACTTCTCCGACCGTACGACGGCGATCCTCTTCGGAGACGGCGCCGCAGGGGTCATCCTTGAACCGGCGAAGGAAGAGGGCTACGGCATACTCGACGCAAGGCTCTATTCGGACGGCAAGAACGGCAAGGAGCACCTCCTGATGCTGGCCGGCGGCAGCCGCTACCCGGCTTCGCACGAGACGATCGACAAGCGCATGCACTATATCCGGCAGGATGGCAAGCAGGTGTTCAAGGCAGCCGTCACCGCCATGGCCGATGTCGCCGCGGAGATCATGCAGCGCAACTGCCTGACCGGCGACACCATCGACTGGCTGGTCCCCCACCAGGCAAACCAGCGCATCATCCAGGCCACGGCCGACCGCATGGGAATCGGCATGGAGAAGGTGATGATGAACATCGAATACTACGGCAACACGACCGCAGCTACCGTACCGATCTGCCTGGCCGAGCTCGACGAGCAGAAGATGCTGCACAAGGGATCGAACATCGTGCTGGCCAGCTTCGGCGCCGGCTACACCTGGGGCGCGATCTACGTCAAGTGGCAGTAACAGCGATATCTCACCTACACCCATTGTAACGACAGGATATGAAAGCATTCGTTTTTCCGGGCCAGGGATCACAGTACTGCGGCATGGGCCGCGACCTCTACGAACGGTTCGGCGAAGCCAGGGCCCTCTTTGACAAGGCCAACGGGATCCTCGGCTACTCCATCACCGACATCATGTTCACCGGCAGCGAAGATGAGCTCCGTCAAACCAAATACACGCAGCTCGCGATCTTCCTTCACAGCTATGCCGCAGCCATACTTATCGGCCGCGAAGGAATAGCAATGGCCGCCGGCCACAGCCTCGGCGAATACACGGCGCTCTGCTTCGCGGGAGCCATCAGCTTCGAGGATGCCGTGAGGCTCGTCGCCAGGCGCGGCGCACTCATGCAGGATGCCGGCCTGCAGAACCCCGGCACCATGGCGGCCATCATCGGCATGGACGATGCAGCCCTCGACGGCCTGCTCGAAGAAGCCGGCGCCTGCGGCGTAGTCCAGGCGGCGAACTTCAACTCCCCGGGCCAGATCGTCATCTCCGGCGACATCGCCGCCGTCAGGAAGGCCGTCGAACTCGCCCCGTCGAAGGGCGCGCGCATGGCCAAGGAACTGGTCGTCTCCGGCGCCTTCCACTCGCCGCTCATGAAGCCTGCCGAGAAGGAGCTTGCCGAGGCGCTCAACGCCACGGACATCAGGGACGCCGGAATCCCTGTCTGCATGAACGTCGTGGCCAGCCCGGTCACGGCCGCTGCCGAAATCCGCGCCAACCTCATCAGCCAGCTCACCAGCTCCGTACTCTGGAGCCAATCGATCCTTGCCATGGCAGACGCCGGCGTGGACGAGTTCATCGAAGTCGGCCCGCAGAAAGTCCTGCAGGGCCTCATCAAGCGGATCAGCAAGACCGCAAAGACCGACGGCGTGGATACCGCCGAACAGGTCGCGGCAAGGACAGTACAGGCTTAACGTATCAACCGAAAGAAAATCACATGACCATGTTCAAAGGAAAAACAGCCATCGTCACGGGCTCTGCAAGGGGCATCGGCCAGGCCATCGCCATGGACCTCGCCAGGAATGGCGCCGACCTCGTCATCTGCGACGTCAAGGCGGAGTGGCTCTCCGAAACCGAGGCCCTGCTCAGGGAGCTCGGCGGAAAGGTCACCTGCAAGGAGCTGGACGTCACCAACGCCGAAGCCTGCCAGCAGGTCTTCAACCAGGTCGCCGAGGAGAACGGACGCATCGACGTACTCATCAACAACGCCGGCATCACCCGCGACGGCCTCCTCATGAGGATGAGCGATGAGGACTGGGACGCCGTGCTGACCGTCAACCTGAAAGGCACCTTCAACTGCACCAAGGCCGTCTCGCGCATCATGATGAAGCAGCGTTCCGGATCGATCGTCAACATCGCCTCGGTCGTCGGCATCATGGGCAACGCCGGCCAGGCCAACTATGCCGCATCCAAGGGCGGCGTCATCGCCTTCACCAAATCGGTGGCCAAGGAGCTGGCATCGCGCAACATCAGGGCCAACGCCATCGCGCCGGGCTTCATCTCGTCGAAAATGACCGACGCCCTTTCTGACGAAGTCCGTCAGAAGATGCTGGAAGCCATCCCGTTGAACGCCTTCGGTACGCCTCAGGACGTGGCCGATGCCGTGACCTTCCTGGCCGGGGACAAATCCTCGTACATCACGGGACAGGTGCTGAGCGTCAACGGTGGCATGATCATGCAGTGACAGGCGCTCAGCCTACTACGCGGCTCAGCACCTGTCACACGCCTCACGTAATCTCTTATCAAACGGATGATGGGAGATTCCGGGAAGCTCAATGCGGCCGGTTTGTCCTGCGGTTTTTTCTTCGTATATTCGCAAACGACTTTTTTAAATTTTCATCATCAACAAAACCAACCCGGAGAACAAGATGAGCGCAGCTGAAATCAAAGATAAAGTGTACGATATCATCGTCAGCAAAATGGGAGTGAACAAGGACCAGATCAAGCCCGAGTCCAAGTTTTCCGACGACCTCGGCGCAGACTCCCTCGACACCGTCGAGCTGATCATGGAGCTCGAGAACGAGTTCGGCGTCCAGATCCCCGACGAAGATGCCGAGAAGATCGGTACCGTGCAGCAGGCGATCGACTACATCGTCAACAAAAAGTAAGTTTGCAAAGCATCAGGCAGGGAGCACCCTGCCTGATCTTTTTTCAACGTCAAATCAACGCAGATGGGTCTGGAACTCAAGAGAATCGTCGTGACCGGTATCGGAGTGTTGTCCCCCGTCGGCCTTTCGGCCGGTGAATTCTGGACATCGCTTGTCAACGGCAAGAGCGGCGCCGCGCCGATCACCTATTTCGATACGACGGACTACGCCACCACGTTCGCTTGCGAGCTGAAGGATTTCAAGGCCGATGACTACATCGACCGCAAATCCGCCGACCGCATGGACCCCTACTGCCAGTACGGCGTCATCGCCGCGGAACAGGCCATCAAGGACTCCGGACTGGACCTCCAGTCGATCGACCCGACCAGGATCGGCGTCGTCCACGGCTCCGGCATTGGCGGCATGACCACCTACGACCATCAGTTCAGGAATTACATGGATCGCGGCCCCCGCAGGGTGAGCCCGTTCTTCATCCCGATGCTGATCCCCGACATCGCTGCGGGCCAGATCTCCATGAGGAGCGGCCTTATGGGCCCGAACTACGCAACCGCCTCAGCCTGCGCAACCTCGCTCCACGCCATCATGGACGCGTTCATGCTCATCCAGATGGGCCTGGCCGACTACATGGTTTGCGGAGGATCGGAAGCTGCGATCACCCAGATGGGCATTGCCGGCTTCAATGCGGCCCGGGCGCTTTCGACGGCGAACGACCGCCCCGAGAAGGCCTCCCGCCCTTATGACATAGACCGCGACGGCTTCGTCATGGGCGAAGGCGGCGGATCACTGGTGCTCGAAACCTGGGAGTCTGCCGTCAATCGAGGCGCGAAAATCTATGCGGAAGTAGCCGGCGTGGCCGCATCTGCCGACGCCTACCACCTCACCGCGCCCCATCCGGAAGGCATCGGAGCCCTCTCGGCGATGAACAACGCCATGAAGATCGCCGGCATCACCCCGGACCAGATCGATTATGTCAACACCCATGGAACGTCGACCCCGCTGGGTGACATCGCCGAGATCCAGGCGCTCAAGAAGGCGTTCGGCGACCACGCCTACAAGCTGAGCATCAGCTCGACCAAATCCATGACCGGCCACCTGCTCGGCGCAGCCGGCGTCGTGGAGTCGGTCGCCTGCATCCTCGCCCTGCAGAACCAGATTGTCCCGCCGACCATCAACTGCGATAACCTTGATCCGCAGGTCGACCTCGATGTGACGCCCAACAAGCCCAAAGAGCGCAAGATCGAATACGCACTGAACAACGGTTTCGGATTCGGCGGCCACAATGGCTGCGTCATCTTCAAGAAAGCTCCTGCACCGTGAGCACTGATGTCTGCCCATGTCGCAACTGTGGCAAAAGCTGACATCCCTCAACTTCCTCCGCAACGACAGTTCCGGGAGTGCGGGAACCGGCCACGGACGGAACGGCTCAGCCGAGCTGTTCCCCCTCGGCACTGAGACCATCGCCTGGCTGGGGCGCCTTACCGGCAGTTCCTGCCGCAGGACCACACTCTACAGGACCGCGCTGATGCACCGATCTGTCCTGCACGACCTCCCGCAGGACACCGAACACCCGGAATCGAACCAGCGCCTCGAATTCCTCGGGGATGCCGTGCTCGACCTGCTGGTCTCCGAACACCTCTTCAAGCAATTCCCGTCCGGCGACGAAGGGCACCTGTCGAACAACCGCTCGAAGCTCGTCAACCGCAAATCCCTTGCGGCTTTCGCCCTCCGCCTGGGCCTCGGGGAGCATCTCTTCATCGGCGATTCCGCGGACAAGGAGCGCATCAGGACGAGCGAATCGGCGCTTGCCGACGCTTTCGAGGCACTCATCGGCGCCATCTACCTCGACCAGGGGATCGCCGGCGCGGAGCGGTTCATCATGAACCATGTTATCGGCGGCGTCGACCTGCAGCGCGTCGTCGAGGAGGAGTTCAACTATAAAAGCCGGCTGATCGAATACGCCCAGTCGCGCCACCTGCCACCACCGCAATATTGCGTCGTCAGCGAAGAAGGCGCCGAACATGAAAAAACCTTCACGGTCGAGGCAACCTGCCGCGGAATGATCCTCGGCAGGGGACGCGCGCCCCGAAAAAAGGATGCAGAACAATTCGCCGCAAGGGAGGCCATGGCCCTTCTGGAAACGAGCGACCCTTTCAGCCCAGAGGAGGCTGAATAGACCCGGATGTCCCGGTTTTTTCCGGGGCGCTCTTGGGCTTTGACCCGATTCGGCCTATATTTGTAACTCTTTTGTTGTCACCCGCATCGTACCGATCCATGAAAGAACCACTGATCTTCGATCTCTCCCGCAGCGGCCGCAAGGGTTACAGCTTCTCGCCGATTGACATCCCTGAGCGTCCGGCGGAAAGCCTCGTGCCGTCGAAATTCCTGAGGAAGGAGGCCGCAGGGCTTCCCGAGATCCCGGAAAGCGAGGTGGTCCGCCACTTCGTGAGGCTGTCGAACCTCAACTACCACGTCGACAAGAACATGTACCCCCTCGGGAGCTGTACCATGAAGTACAACCCGAAGATCAACGACTACACCTGCGACCTGCCCGGCTTCGCCTCGTTGCACCCGATGCAGCCGGAACAGACCGTCCAGGGCGCACTGCAGATGATGCACGAACTCGCCGGGATGCTCAGCGAGATCGCCGGCATGGCTGCGGTGTCGCTGCAGCCGGCAGCCGGCGCACACGGCGAATTTACCGGCATCCTGCTCATCAAGAAGTACCATCAGAAGCTCGGCCGTCCCCGCAGGAAACTCCTGGTGGTGGATTCAGCCCACGGCACCAACCCGGCGTCTGCCGCCCTTGGCGGTTACGAGACCGTCTCGGTGAAGAGCAACGCCGCCGGCCGCACCGACCTCGACGACCTGCGGGCCAAGCTCGACGGCGACGTAGCGGCACTCATGCTGACCAACCCGAACACGATCGGCCTTTTTGAGACCGAAATCAGGACCATCGCGAAGATGGTGCACGACAACGGCAGCCTCCTGTACATGGACGGCGCCAACATGAACGCCCTGCTCGGCCTGACCCGGCCCGGCGACATGGGCTTCGACGTGGTGCACTACAACCTGCACAAAAGCTTCTCGGCGCCGCACGGCGGCGGTGGGCCCGGTAGCGGTCCTGTCGGCGTGAGCCAATGCCTCGTCGAATTCCTGCCGGTTCCGGTGGTCGAAAAGTACGAGGAAGAGGGCAAGTCCTGCTACCGCCTCAACGCGGAGCGGCCGGACAACATCGGCCGGATGATGAACTTCTACGGCAACTTCTCGGTGCTGGTCAGGGCGTACACCTATATCCGCATGCTCGGCGCAGAAGGCCTGAAGCGGGTCTCGGAGAACGCCATCATCAACGCGAACTACCTGCTGGGACGCCTGCTCGACCACTACTCCCTGCCGTACCCGAAACCGGTCATGCACGAATTCTGCCTGTCGGGCGACCGCCAGAAAAAGGAGCACCATGTCAGGACGCTCGACATCGCCAAGCGCCTGCTGGACTACGGCTACCACGCGCCGACGATCTATTTCCCGCTCATCGTGAGCGAGGCGCTGATGATCGAGCCCACGGAAACCGAGACGAAAGAGACCCTCGACGCCTTTGCCGACGCGCTGATTGCCATCGCCGAAGAGGCTGCATCAAATCCGGAAAAAGTGCTTTCGGCCCCGGTGACGACCCCGGTCAAGCGCCTCGACGAAGCCCAGGCTTCGCGCCAGTTGAACATCTGCTGCACCCACTGAGCCCTCCTCCGGATGAACCTCCCTGCCGTATGCCGTGCGGCAGGGATTTTTTCATAGATTGCCTTTCAATCCACCGACGACGACAAACGTTGTTCTTGTTACCCGAGATATCCATGCGCTTGCGCTTACCAGCACCAATTTACCTCCTCGCCCTCATTCTGGCCGTCACCGGTTTCCGGCCGGCCATCGCCCGGGACAGGAACAAGCCGAAGCAGAATACGGCACAGGCGGTCTTTTCCAAAAAGGAGCCCTGGGTCGAGGAGGCCATGGAAAAGATGACCCTCTCCGAAAAGGTGGGGCAGATGATCGTGGCCAGCATCGAAGGGCAGTACCGGAGCAACACCGACCGGGAGTACCTCCTCCTGTCGCGCCTTGCCGGACAGGGGAAGATCGGCGGCGTCATGTTCCTCAAGGGTGACGTCTTCGGGGCCGGGATGCTGGCGAACCACTTCCAGTCGCTGTCGCGGCTCCCGCTGCTCATCAGCGCAGACATGGAGCGGGGGCTGGCGATGCGCCTCGAGGGAGCCACCGAGTTCTCCCCCGGCATGGCCATAGCAGCCGGCGGCGACGCCGAACTCGCCCGATCGATGGCCAAAATCGTTGCGGGCGAAGCACGCGCCGTCGGCATCAGCCAGGACTATGCCCCCTCGGTCGACCTGAACATCAACCCGGCCAACCCGATCATCAACACCCGCTCGTTCGGGGACCGCATCCCCCTGGCCATCGCCATGTCTTCGGCCATCATCGACGGCCTGCAATCGAACGGCGTTGCGGCAACGGCAAAGCACTTCCCCGGCCACGGCGACGTCACGGTCGACAGCCACCACGCGCTGCCCGTGCTCGAAGGGGACCGCCAACGACTCGACGAGTACGAGCTGAAACCCTTCAGGGCTGCTATAGAACAGGGCGTCATGAGCATCATGGTCGGCCACCTTGCCGTACCGAAACTGACGGGCACCCTCGAACCGGCCTCGCTCTCGAAAACCATCGTGAGCGACCTGTTGCGCAACGAACTCGGCTTCACCGGCGTCATCGTCACCGACGCGCTGAACATGAAGGCGCTTCAAAACGGCACACCACCCGGTGACATCTACGTCCGCGCCGTGCAGGCAGGAAACGACATCCTGCTGTTCCCGCCCGACCCGGAAACGGCGCACGCCGCCGTAGCCGCAGCCGTCGAGAACGGCTCGATCCCTGAATCCAGGATCGACGAGTCGGTGCGAAGGATACTCCAACTCAAGCACTGGCTTGGGCTCGACAGGAAGAAAATGGTCGACCTGGCCCGGCTGCAGGGTCAGGTCGGCCAGCCCGAGGGGTTGAGGATCGCCGAAAGGATCGCTGAAAAAGCCGTCACGATCGTCAGGGACCGCGACAACTTCGTGCCGTTCCGCAAGCCGATGAACGGCCCCGTGCTCGACATCATCATCCAGGACAAGCCGGGCGAAGAGCATGCGAAGACCTTTGCCGATAAGCTCGGCAGGAGGTATGCCGTCGTCCACCTCAGGCTCGACCCGTCCAGCGGCGAAAACGAAATCGCCGAGGCGTCGAACATGGCCGCCGCTGCTTCTGCCGTCATCCTGACGACCGAGATCCAGGCGGTACCGGCCAGCGGGCCCTCGAAGCTCAGCGGCCGACAGGTCGATTTCGTCCGCAACCTGCCCTCGAAGGTGACTCCGGGCACACCGATCGTGTTTGTCTCGTTCGGCACCCCCTACCTGCTTTCCCGGTTTCCTGAAATCGGTACCGCACTCTGCGCCTACAGCCCGAACGAACAGGCCGAGAGTTCGGTCGTTCGCGTACTCAACGGCGAGATCGAGCCCGCCGGCACGCTTCCGGTATCGCTCGGAGAAGCGCCCCTTGACCTTTACGCCGATAATTCAGTAGATTACCGTCCGGCCGGCCCTGCCGTGCACCGTTCACCGAAACCAGCTTACCGCCGTACCGACCATGGGAAAAACAGTCCGGGACGAATCAACCGCAAGCGCCTACTGGGCCGCAGTCAACACCTTCTGCGCACTCAAGGACGTCCACGTCGTAGCTGATGCCCCCGTCGGCTGCTACAACCTCGTCGGCGTGGCCGTCATGGACTACACCGACGCCTTGCCCTACCTCGAAAACCTCACCCCGACAAGCCTGACCGAAAAGGAGATCGCTTCGTCCGGCAGTTCCGAAGTCGTGCAGGAGATTCTCGACAAACTGAAGGATTCCGGAAAACAGCTGATCCTGGTTTCAAGCGCCGAAAGCGAGATGATCGGAAGCGACCACCAGAGCCTGCTCGAGATGAAATATCCCCAGGTGAAGTTCTTCCCGTCAAACTCCCTCGGCGAAAACGAGTGGCAGGGGCGTGAGCGGGCGCTCTGCTGGCTGTTCAACCGGTTCGACGACGGCCGCCCCGCAAAGGTCGAGCCGGGAAGCGTCAGCATCATCGGGCCGACCTACGGCTGCTTCAACAGCCCGTCCGACCTGGCCGAAGTCAAGCGCCTCGTCGCCGGCGCCGGGGCCACGGTAAAGCACGTCTACCCGTTCGAGTCGACGATCGCCGGGATCTCGGGCCTGAAGGATTCGGAGGTGATCGTCGTCATGTACCGGGAGTTCGGCGCGGAACTGGCGGCAAGGCTGGGGCGCCCGGTGCTGTACGCCCCGTTCGGCCTCGGGGAGACGACGGAGTTCCTGCTGGCAATCGGTGAGCTCACCGGCAACCGGGCACAGGCGGAACGCTTCATCGCGGAGGAGAAGCGAACCACCCTGAAGCCGCTCTGGGACCTCTGGCGCGGCCCGCAGTCCGAGTGGTTCCCGACCATCCGCTTCGGCGTCGCAGCCTCCGGGACCTACGCCTGCGGACTCGAGCGCTTCCTTGCCGGAGAAATGGGCATGCAGTGCCTCTTCAGCCACGACTCGGCTGAAGCCGACAACTCGGCGGTCAGGAACGAGATCATGCAAAAGCAGCCGCAGTTCCTGTTCGGCCGCATGCCCGACAAGATCTACCTTGCCGAGATCGACGCGAAGGCTCGTTTCATTCCGGCGGGCTTCCCCGGTCCGATCGTACGCCGGGCCCTCGGCACACCATTCATGGGGCACAGCGGTGCGGTCTGGATCATCCAGGAGATCGTCAACGCCCTCTACGACACCCTTTTCACCTTCCTGCCGATCACGAAACGCCAGACCACCCCGGCGGAGCCCCCCGTCCGCATCGCCTGGACCGCCGAGGCAAACACGCTCATCGAACAGATCGTGAAAAAGGCCCCCTTCATCAGCCAGATCTCGTTCGGCCGGGAGCTGAAGCAGAAGGCCGAGGCACATGCTGCCGCGAAGGGTCTCACCACCGTCACCCCCGAGGTGGTAAGACAGATCGGTTGATTCGTGACGCGTGTCACGTACCGCTTGCATATTTGCCTGAAATTTTGCATAATGCAGGTCTTCTTATCGGTTCGGGGTAACCCTGGCAGACATACCTTGCCAGCACACAGCCCTCCCGACCGGCGAATACTAACGTAAAGAGGCTGTCTTTCTCCAAAGGGAGAACTGGTGGAACCGGGTCCGACCCGCCCCCGGAAACATGATTTTGGACTGAACCATCCATGTCTGAGACAACGGATAACCGCGAGCTGGTGGTCATCACCCTGCCCGACGGTACTGAAAAAACCTTCCCGGCCGGCATCACCGGCCTTGATATCGCAGCATCCATCGGCAGGAAACTGGCGCAGGACGCACTCGGCATTGTCGTCGACGGCAGGCTCCAGGACCTCTCCACGCCGATTTCACGAAGCGCAAGCGTCTCCATCGCCACCTTCGACACCCCTGCCGGCAAGGAACTCTTTTGGCACAGCTCGAGCCACCTGATGGCGCAGGCCATCGAGGAGCTCTTCCCGGGCGCGAAGTTCGGCGCCGGACCGGCCATCGAACAGGGCTTCTACTACGACATCGCCTACCCCGAGCGCTTCAACGAGGAGGACCTCCGCAACATCGAGACGAAGATGCTCGAGATCTCCGGGCGCGACATCGCCATCAGGCGGGAAGAGATGCCCCGCGAGCAGGCGATCGGCTACTTCAGGGAGAGCCGCAAGGACCCCTACAAAGTCGAGATCCTCGAAGAGACCCTCAAAGGCGTCGATACGGTTTCGGTCTATCATCAGGACGGCTTCGCGGACCTTTGCAGCGGCCCGCACCTCCCGAACACCGGGAAGATCAGGGCGGTTCTCCTGACCAATATTTCCGCATCGTACTGGCGCGGTGATTCGAGCCGCGAGTCGATGCAACGCATCTACGGCATCGCCTTCCCGTCGGACAAGCTCCTCAAGGAGCACGTCACCCGACTGGAGGAAGCCCGCCGCCGCGACCACCGCAAGCTCGGCGCTGAGCTCGGGCTGTTCATGCTGACCCCCGAGGTCGGCAGCGGCCTGCCGATCTGGCTGCCGAAAGGCGCCATCATCCGCAACGAGCTCGAAACCTTCCTGAAGGGCGAGCAGCGCAAACGCGGCTACTTTCCGGTCTACACGCCGCACATCGGAAACATCGAGCTCTACAAGCGTTCTGGCCACTACCCGTACTACAGCGATTCGCAGTTCCCGCCCCTGACCTACAAGGACGAGACCGGCCGCGAGGAGCAGTACCTCCTGAAGCCGATGAACTGCCCGCACCACCACCTGATCTACAGTTCGGACCTGCGCAGCTACCGCGACCTGCCGATCCGCCTGGCCGAGTTCGGCACGGTATACCGCCACGAACAGTCCGGCGAGTTGAACGGCCTGGTGCGCGCCCGGGGATTCACCCAGGACGACTCGCACATCTACTGCCGCCCGGACCAGCTGGTCGACGAGATCTGCAATGCCATCGACCTGACCCGCTTCGTCTTCAACACGCTCGGATTCGACGAGGTCGAGACGCGCCTGTCGCTGCATGATCCGGAGAACCAGTCGAAGTACGGAGGCACCGCCGAGGTCTGGGAGCAGGCCGAGAAGGACGTGAAGGAGGCCGCCGACCGCATGGGGATCAACTACTTCATCGGCATCGGCGAGGCGAGCTTCTACGGCCCGAAGATCGATTTCATCGTCAGGGACGCCATCGGCCGCAAATGGCAGCTCGGAACTGTCCAGGTGGACTACGTCATGCCTGAGCGCTTCGACCTGAGCTACATCGGCAGCGACGGCCAGAAGCACCGACCGGTGGTCATCCACCGTGCCCCTTTCGGCTCGATGGAGCGCTTCATCGGCGTACTGATCGAGCATACTGCCGGAAACTTCCCGCTCTGGCTCGCGCCGGTGCAGGTGACGGTGCTGCCGATTGCCGAGGATGTTCACGACTATGCCCGGGATGTCTACGCAAAGCTGCAGTCGGCCGGCATCCGTGCAGAGATCGACCTGCGCAGCGAAAAGATCGGCAAGAAGATCCGCGAAGCCGAACTGTCGAAGATTCCGGTCATGCTGGTCATCGGCAGGAACGAACAGGAGGCCGGGGAGGTCTCGGTCCGCCGCCACCGCAAGGGCGACGAAGGCCGCCTGGGTATCCAGGCTGTTATTGAAATGTTGTGCAAAGAAATTGAACAACGAGCCTGAGCACTACCAGGCAGGCGTGGTGGACCCTTAACCAATACCGATCGAATGAAAAAACAGAAGACATCCGGCCAGAAACCGAAACTCTCCTACAGGATCAACGATCAGATCCGCGTCCCGGAAGTCAGGGTCATTTTCCCTGAAGGCGCCATGCAAGTCATGCGGACCATGGATGCCAGGCGGGCTGCCGAGGAGCGCAACCTCGACCTGATCGAGGTGCAGCCGAATGCCCAGCCTCCCGTCTGCAAGATGGAGAATTACGGGAAGCTGATCTACAAGATGGCCCAGAAAGAGAAGGACCTCAAGAAAAAGCAGAAAACCACGACGCTCAAGGAGCTGAGGTTCCACCCGAACACCGACAAGCACGACTTCGACTTCAAGACCGCACACCTCGAAGAGTTCCTGCGCAAGGGAAACCGGGTGAGGGCGACCATCGTGTTCCTCGGTCGCTCCATCATCTACAAGGACAAGGGCCTTGAACTCGCCCAGCGACTGACCGAAAGGCTCGGTACCGTCGGCACACCGGATGGCGAACCGAAGTTTGAGGGCAAGAAGCTGTTCGTGTACTTCGACCCCGACAAGAAGAAGATCGAGCAGTTCGAGAAGCGGATGGCCAGGTTTGCGCCGCTGCCGCCGCTCGAACCCATCTCTGCCGAGCCCGAAGAGGACGACGATTCGGAATAAATCCAGTTACAGGAAACGACTTTTATCATCAAAACCGACGATCATGCCAAAAATGAAATCACATCGCGGTGCCTGCAAAAGGTTCAAGGCGACCGCATCCGGGAAGATCAAGCGCGAGCGTATGAACGGCTCCCACAACCTCGAACATAAAAACAGGAAGCGCACCCGCCGCCTGCACCAGTCCACGCTGGTCGACCCGTCCCGCGAAAACCAGATCAAGCGGATGATCCTTGCCTAAGGATCCCCTGAAATTGCGATAACACAAATCAGACACAACGATGCCTAAAGCAAATAATGCGGTAGCCTCCAAGGCAAGAAGGAAAAGGATTCTCAATAAAGCGAAAGGGTATTGGGGTTCACGCGGCAACATCCTGACCGTCGTGAAGCACGCCGTCGACAAGGCCGAGCAGTACGCTTACCGCGACCGCCGGGTCAAGAAGCGCAACTTCCGTTCGCTCTGGATCATGCGTATCAACGCAGCCGCCCGCCTGAACGGTGTTTCCTATTCACGCCTGATGGATGCCATCCACAAGAAGAATATCCAGATCGACCGCAAGGCCCTGGCCGAGATCGCCGTCAAGGATCCTGCCGCCTTCTCGGTGATCGTCAAGAGCGCCCTCGATTAATCCCCCCTAAGGCACCCTATGGAGACCAGCATCCGGCAACTACAGCAGGAGATCGACCGCTTCGAGATCCATGAACCGAAGGAACTCGAAGCGTTCAGGCTCGAATTCACCGTGCGAAAGGGACGCATCGCCGCCCTTTTCGCACGGCTGAAGGAGGTCGAACCTGCCGACAGGCGGGCCGTAGGGCAATTGCTGAACGCGCTGAAACTTTCGGCTGAGGCAAAAGCCGACGAAGCGGAAGCTCGGTTTACCGAATCCGCAAAACCCTCGCAGACGGCAATAGACATCTCGCTTCCGGGAAGACGGTCGTTCTGCGGCTCCGAACACCCGGTCCAGAAAGTGCTGGGCGACATGAAGCGCATCTTTTCCGCCATGGGCTTCAGCATCGCGACCGGACCGGAGCTTGAACTCGACGAATACAATTTCGACCTCCTGAACTTCCCGCCAAACCATCCCGCCAGGGATATGCAGGACACCTTCTTCGTGACCAGGGGCGAGCCGGGGGGCGACGTACTGCTCAGGACGCATACCTCCCCGGTGCAGGTCAGGGTCATGCTCGACCAGGCACCGCCGATCAGGGTCATCTGCCCCGGCAAGGTTTACCGGAACGAGGCAATCAGCGCACGCAGCTACTGCGTGTTCCATCAGCTCGAAGGGCTCTATATCGACAAGAACGTGTCGTTTGCCGACCTGAAGGCGACCATCTACTCGTTTGCGCGCCAGATGTTCGGCACCGACGTGAAGCTCCGCTTCAGGCCGAGCTTCTTCCCCTTCACCGAGCCATCGGCCGAAGTGGACGTCACCTGCTACCTCTGCGGAGGAAAAGGGTGCCGCGTCTGCAAAAAGTCGGGATGGCTGGAGATCATGGGTTGCGGCATGGTGCACCCGAACGTCATGCGCAACTGCGGCATCGATCCCGAGGAGTGGACCGGCTACGCATTCGGCATGGGCGTGGACCGTACGACCCTCCTGCGCTACAAGATCGATGACATCAGGCTGCTCTTCGAGAACGACGTCCGCATGCTTGAGCAGTTCTCGGCGTAAGGACAGAAAGGGACTGAAGGGACATAAAGGACAATAAAAAAGACGATACTGCGGAGTATCGTCTTTTTTATTGTCCTTTATGATCTGCCGGCTACCTGTCCTGAGTTCGCCATTTAGTGCGAAAACTCGGAGCCACCAATCTTGTCAAGTAGGCTTTCCGTCAGTTCGCCTGTGTCCATCTGGATCACGTGCAGCTCACCGGTCCTCAGGTCAAGGATCTGCGC
>JAAXWQ010000015.1 GCA_013335115.1 Chlorobiaceae bacterium
GATGGAAATTCTCAAAGGCGAGCTGCTGAAACTTCGTCTGGTACATGAATCGGCGATTTCGAGGTGCAAGGGTTTTGAGGCTTTTTCAGGGTTTTCCTTGCACACAATATACGAAAAATGACGCTTATTTCATTATTATAAAATAACTTATCTATTAATCAGCAACCCCTACTTATCGCCGGCCTGTCACTATCCCAGAATTCGCTCCTCCCACCTGACAAGAGCCTGCCGCATTTCAGGCAGCCACGAATAGCTGCTATAGACACCGGCAATTCCAGAATCGACATTGTGACCGATAATTCGTTCCACGATGTCAGGTCTAATGCCAATTTCCCGCATGCGGGTACTCATGGTGTGCCGGAGATAATTCGGAGCAAAAGCAGGAATGCCGTATCAGTTGCGGGTTCGTTGTACATTGATTTCGGAAAGCAATCGCGCCTTGGTGCGTTATAAAAGGTCCGAAGTGTAGCTTGGTTCAGCCGTTTACTGCACTATTTTTATTGGGTTCCACCATCCGGATCACCAGTTTCATTCCACAAGCCTGAGCGTATCTCCTCAACGTATGCAGCGAGGGAGAGTGATCCTTTTTACCGAGGCTGGATTCGATGCGTGCCAGTACCGGCTGGGATACACCCATGCGTGAAGCTACTTCCGCTTGGGTCAGTCCCGCCTGTGCCCTGGCGTCGAGCAGGGCGGCTAACGCGGCAAACTCGTCTTCAAGGGCGTCGTAAGCCACCTTGAACTCCGGGTCGGCAGCACACTTTACCGCTGCTACTGCTTTCGGATCAAAGGGAACCGGGTTGTACTTCATCTCTTCTTTCATGGCTTGACCTCCTTAAGTCGTTTTCTGGCAATCCGTAGCTCTTTATCAGGCGTTTTTTGCGTTTTCTTGATGAAGCCATGAAGAATTATGACTTGACGATCCACGATGCAACAGAAAAACGCCCTACCAATGCCTTCAGGTCCTTTGGCTCGGATTTCAAACAATCCGTTACCAAAGGCTCGAGTATAGGGCAGACCCAGATTGGGGCCTGATATCTCGATACGTTCAGTGATTCGGAGGAAACTGGCCAGGACTCCTTTTGGCCATTCACTAATCTCGTCCTGCACTGATTCGTTGTAGAAGAGTATACGGTAGCTCATTGCTTATAATAGCATATGTGTTATAATAGTTCAACAAAAAACCCTCGAACTGCGCAAGGGTCATGAGAAACTTTCGATACACTAAGTAAGCGGCATACAACTTCAAAAGTTATTCTGACCGTTTTCCGCACATGCTGCACTAACGGACAGTTCCCTCTACCAGAATCCACTGCTGCCAGCGTTCAAGGGCCTGACGCATCTCCGGCACCCAGCTGTAGCTACTGTAAACACCCGCAATGCCGCTATCGACATTGTGGCCGATAATGCGCTCGACAATATCAGGTCTGATGCCGATACCCCGCATTCGTGTGCTGATGGTGTGGCGCAAATGGTTCGGACTGAAGCCGTCGATGCCGTACCGGTTGCGGTAACGGGTGACGAACTTGCCAAGCGCCGAGACGCTACCGGGTTTGCCTTCCTGACCGGCAAAGACATGATCGTAGCCGTTATTCTGGAAACTGGCAAGGATCTGCAACGCAGGTCCAATCAGGGGACGGGTGATGGAGATGGGACGCCGGAACCCGTTCTTGTGCTCCTTGGGGCCAAGGGTCCACTCGTTATTGCGGATCTGTGACCACTTCATGTTGAGCACTTCGTTAGGACGTGCACCAGTCCAGAGGATCATGAGCAGGGCATCGTGGTAGCGGTACTCCTCATCGGCACGATCATGGTTGATGATCTGCAGGATCTCCCTTTTGGTCAACACCTTCAACGCATTATTGCGGATATCAGCATGCGGTTCCGGCTTGACGACATACTCCATGGGATTGGATTCCAACAGACCGCGCTGCATGGCCACGGTGAAAGCTCGCTTGAGGTAGGAGTAGAGACGGTTTGCCTGGACCGGAGCCCGATCCTTGACAATATCAATGAGCAGCACCAGTTCCCGTTTGGTGATGGTGCTCGCCTCCCGATCACCGATTTTGCTGACTGCTTCGCGTTCAAGGCATCGCTTGACCTCTTGCTGCGAGGGTTTGCCATCAAGGGAGGCGATATATTCCTCGACGACCTTGCTGAAGGTGGTGACCGCTTCTGAAACAGGAGTCTCGACGAATGCCGAAGCTTCAGGAACCGGTGCCAGTTTGTCAAGGTGATCAGCGGGGTCCAATTTGGCCCTGCGCAGGTTGATGGCGCGGTCACGAAGCTGCCGGGCCTGCAGGAGCGAGATTTCCGGATAGGAGCCGAGTGGAATTGAATGGTTTATATGACCGGTCCTGTAACGATAACGCCAGAGCTTGGTTCCGTTTTTCTGGATCCGGAGGAGAAGTCCTTTGGTGTCGAAAAGTTCGATGGACCTTTTTTCCTCAGGACAAGAGGCGTTCCTGATATGAGCGTCGGTGAGGGTCATCTTGATTCGGGTCTGCTGTTTGCTTAATGGTAGGACAAACCTGAATCAAATCCAAGAAAAGTATCCCTCAATGTATCCCTCAATGTATCCCCCGAGGGATACATTTTAGCTGGGTACCACAAGAACCGACCAAAAACGAATAAGCCTCTCAAAACCTGTAAGTCAATATCTTACAGTGTCTTGAGAGGCTTTATCGTGGTGCACTCGCAAGGATTCGAACCTTGGACCCACTGATTAAGAGTCAGTTGCTCTACCAACTGAGCTACGAGTGCAAATCTTATTTTGCCGGCGCCGCAGGCAGGGTGTTTGCCGGTGCGGGAACTGCTGGTGCGACAGGAGCCGCTGACGGGATGCCGTTCGCGGGAAGCGAAGCCGGGATCTCCTTCTGCAGGATGCTCTTGTCTGCCTCACCGGCCTTGTGACGGGCGGGAAGCGTGAACTGGGCAATAAAGCAAAGAATCATGACAAGACCTGCAAGCACTGCCGTCGTCTTGCTCAGGAAATCACCGGTCCGCCTCACACCGAGCGTCTGCACCGTACCGAGGCTTGCGATCCCTCCGGTAAGGCCGCTGCCTGCCTTGGGGCTCTGCAGCAGGATCGATGCAATAAGCAGGATCGAAGCGAGCAGTGCAAGGATGACGACGAATACGTGCATATCGGCCAACTGATGAATTTTTCTGATACTATATCGTATCTTGTCATTACAGTGGGCATAATTTAGCAACTTTTGACCAAATTGCAAGTACTGTTTTGAAGGATGGGAAAAATTCTGATTTTAACGGGAATTTCGTTAGCCCTGCTCGGTATCCTGGTGGTCCTCGCCCAGAAGACCGGGGCCTCGGGATGGTTCGACTGGTTCGGCCATCTGCCGCTCGACATCAGGATTGAAAAGGAGGATTTCCGCCTTTACTTCCCTATCGGCAGTTCGATACTCCTGTCGATCGTTCTGAGCATCATCTTGTCGATCATCAACAAACTCATCAGGTAATGACCTCCATGACATCACCATCAGCAGCGGACCGCCGCATCTCGTCCCGCACCAGGAAAACCGCAGAAACGGACATCACCGCGACCGTCGAGATTGACGGCACCGGTGCGTCGTCAATCAGCACGGGCGTGGTGTTCCTCGACCACATGCTGACGAGCTTCAGTCGCCACTCGGGTATAAATGTGAACATCGAATGCAAGGGCGACCTGGACGTCGACGACCACCACTCGGTGGAGGATGTCGCCTTGGTGCTCGGCGGCGCTATCTCCGACGCGCTCGGCGACAAGAAAGGGATCGGACGGTACGGATGGGCGATCATCCCGATGGACGAGGCGTTGGCGCAGTGTTCTATCGACCTCGGCGGGCGGAGCTACTGCGTCTTCAAGGCCGATTTCGCGCGCCCGGTGATCCAGGGGCTGTCGACCGAGATGGTTGAGCACTTCTTCGTATCGCTTTCACGGACGATGAACGCGAACATCCACCTGGCCGTGCTTGAAGGCAAGAACACGCACCACATGATCGAGGCGCTCTTCAAGTCGCTTGCCTATGCGATGAAGCAGGCGGTGCAGATGGAAGGCGGGGATATCCGTTCGACGAAGGGCGTGATCTGATCACTGGAGGAAGCATAAACGCAGGAGGCTGCCACAGGGAAACCTGAGGCAGCCTCTTTTTTTGTATTGATCATCGGATCGGTCCGATTAATCAAGCAACCCTTACTTCGCGAAGGCGACGGAGCGCTTTTCGCGGACGATGGTCACCTTGATCTGGCCGGGGTACTGGGCCTCGGATTCGATCTTGCTGGCAATGTCGTGGGCGAGCACATCGGCCTGCGAGTCGCTGACGTTGTCGCCTTCGACGATCACCCTGATCTCACGGCCTGCCTGCAGGGCGTAAGTCTTGATGACACCGGGGAAAGTCTTGGCGATCTCTTCGAGGCTTTCGAGCCTCTTGACGTTGCCCTCTGCCGTCACGGCCCCGCGCGCGCCAGGCCTGGAAACCGAGATGACGTTGGCCGCATCGACCAGTTCGGCGATAGGCGACTCCTTGCCGATCTCACCGTGATGGGCGCCGATGGCGTTGAGCACCAGGGACGACTCGTTGAACTTCTTCAGGAAATCCATAGCGGCAAGTGCGTGTGGCACGTCGCTTGCGGGCAGCACAAGGCCGATGTCGTGCAGGAGTCCGGCGCGCTTGGCCTGCCGGGCATCGAGCTTCAGCTCGGAAGCCATCAGTCCGGCAAGCATGGCGACCTCGCGGCTGTGAAGCAGGAGGTTCTGCCCGTAGACCGTATGGAACTTCATTTTGCCGATAAGGTAGACCACCTCGGCCGGCATGTCGGGGATCTGCAGTGATGACAGGGCCTCTTCGCCGGCGCTCATAATGACGTCGTCGACATCCTTCTTTGCATCCTGGAACGCTTTCTCGATGGCGACCGGGTGTATGACTCCATCGACCAGCAGCTTCAGGAGGGTACGCTTGGCCAACTCGCGGCGCAGCGGATCGAAGCAGGAGAGGATGACGACTTCCGGGGTGTCGTCAACGATGATGTCGACGCCGGTGGCGTTTTCGAAGGCTTTGATGTTGCGCCCTTCACGACCGATGATGCGGCCCTTGAGTTCGTCGCTCTGGATGTGCACGACCGACAGGGCGCTTTCGGTGGCCTGCTCGAACGAAACACGCTCAATGGCGGTAAGGAGCGTCTTCTCGGCAATGCGGTCAGCCTGCTGCCCTGCTTCCTCATGGATGCGGTGGATAGTCTCGGTAGCCTCTTCCCTGGCTTTGGAGACCATGTTGTCGATGAGCATCTGGCGTGCATCTTCGGCAGTGAGGCTGGACAGGCTCTCCAGGCGCTGGTTCTGCTCGGTGATGATCCGCTCCAGTTCAACGGCGCGGCCCTGCACGTTTTCAGTCTGGTGCAGGAGCTCATCCTGCTGCTGCTGAAGACGCTTCTCCAACTCGCGCACGTCCCTGGTCTGGTTGTTCAGGGTCACCTCTTTCTGGCGAATCTGCTTCTGCAGCTGGGCGAACTTGTTGTTCTTGATGGTCACCTCGGCATCGAACTCGCGCTTGCGCTTCTTCCACTCCTGGTTGACCTCGTTGACCTTAAGCTCTTTGTAATCGTTTGCCTCCTTCTGGGCCTCCTGGATCACCTGCACGGCGCGCTCCTCGGCTTCAAGCACCTTGGTGGTGCCGATGCGTTCGAGAAAAACCCTGCCAAGGTAAAAGCCAACCACAAAAAAGACGACCGATGCAAAAATAATGAGAAACAGGTTTATCACGATTCCCATTAAATAACCTCCTTTTCGACAGACCTGAAACGGCCAGGCCTGAAAATTGAACAAAAAAAACCCGCACCTGGGTGAGATGTGTAAGATTCAAGAACCCGCTTTGCTACGGTGGGCGCCTCCTTCAGATATCTTGCTTCCAATGCGGTGTTGCGAGAACACCAATGCCTGCGGTTCATCACCACGAGGCAGCAAGGCCTGCAATCGAAATGAAGAGTAGGGCTCCCTGTTCTATCCTGTTAGTTCTTTTACTTACAGTACACCTCAAGACATGGTGCGGATATTTCGTCTCATTCAATGTAACGCTTTATTGCAAATTCTGCTCGATCAATTCATTGACGCGAGCCATTTTCTGCCTCAGCTGCGACAGCTCCTCCTCGAGTTCGTTCTTCTTCTCAGCGAACTGGATTGCCGCCAGGACTGCCAGCTTCCTGGGGTCGAGGTCCGGGGCCTTTTCGGCGAAGCGCCTCATGACGCCATCCACCTCCCTGGCCGACCTCTCGGTCAGCTCGCTGCTCTCTACCCGTAACGGATAGTTGTCGCCGTAAACATTGACGTTGATCTTTTCCATGGTCCATTAAAATCTGACCTGATCGCCCCTGAGTTCCCTCTCGATCTTCTGCAGGATCAGGGCAAGCTTCTGCTTGACCTGAAGTTTTTCATACGCCGAAAAACCGTCACCGGCTGAGCTCAGCCCTGGTGTCGTCCCCTCGGTTCCCGGAAGCTTGAAAGACCTCAATATGTTCTGCAGGCTTGAAACCTCAGATTTCAACAACTCATTTTCCTTCCGGCATTCGGTCAGCTGGGCAACGAGCTTTCCCACGCTCCGTTCAAGAACGGCCAGCATATCATTGCCGTTTTGCCCATCTGCTGCATCCATGGCTCACACTGGATCAAACTTGCCGAATCACCGCACCAAGCTCACTCCTGGCATTGTCGCTGACTTTGGAGATAACGGAGCTGATTCGCTCCTCGTTCATCGTTCCGGTCCTGTCCGCCAGTTCGAGCGAAATCGCCACACTGCGCGACTCGCCATCCCCGGTGCCGGCGCCGTTGCGCTCAAACACGTCGAAGACCCGTACAGCCCGAACCAGCGGATCACTTTTAGCCGCAAGGTCGACAAGGCGCTGTACCGGTATATGGCGGGGGAGAACAAATGAAAGATCCCGTTCGACAACAGGAAACTTCGATGGGGGATCGTAAACGACGCCCGAATCGAAACATTTCTCAAGAACCGTGACGTCGAATTCAGCGAGGAAAACCTCCTGGTCGAGGCCGAATGCATCGAGCATTTCCTGCCCGACCTGCTGAACCGTACCGGCTTTCATGATGCAGGGTTTCCCGTCCCCTTCCACTGCAATCTCAATGCCAATCGTAAGATCATTATAAATATTAAGTGCTGATTTATCAAGTAAATTCAGCTTCTCGAGCAACATCTCCGCGGCCCCCCTGATATCGAAAAAATCGACCGGCGCATTGCTCTGGCTCCAGTTCCTCGGCTCGCGGCGGCCGGTCATGACAAAGGTCAGCAGTTCCTGCTCGCGATATGCGGAAAGCGCCCCGTCTCCTTCGCGCTCCCCTTCCGGTAGCACCACGAAACCGTGGGCCACCTCGAACAGCCGCAGGTCGCGGTTACCGTAGCGCAGGTTGTGCGCGACGACCTTGAACAGCGACGATGAGAGGTTCGGACGCAGCACCTCCAGTTCTTCGCTGATCGGGTTCAGCGCCCTGACATGGATGCCACCGAAAAGGTCCGCTTCCGCCCTCCTGATGAGCGGATTGGTCAGCGCCTCCCTGAAGTTCAGGCCGATCATGACGCCGCGCAGGTAATCAGGGAAATACTCCGGCACCTTTCGTGACGCCGGATAGCTGGAAACCATGGACTGCGAAGGCTCGATATTGTTGTAGCCGTGCAGTCGCGCGACCTCCTCGATGAGATCGATCTCGGCATCGATATCGACCCTGAAGGAGGGGACGGAAAAGGCGACCGAGTCGACCTCCTCGGGGACATAACCCTGGGATGGGGCCAAAATACCGATCCTGCCGAGCAGCCTCACCATATCTGAGGTACTGATATCGCTGCCAAGCATCGCATTGACACGCTTCGGCCGGAGCGAGACGATCTTCGGGGACGACGGCATGCTGCCGCACTCCTCTGCGGATGCGATGGTGCCTCCTGCAATTTCGAGGATCATGGCAATGGCGAATTCAGCCGCCCGCTTCACCTTGCAGGGATCGATGCCTCGCTCGTAACGGTACGACGAATCCGAGGAGAGCTGCAGAAGCTTCGAGGTCTTCCTGATGGAGGCGGGGCTGAAATAGGCCGCCTCAAGGAGGATGTCGGTCGTGCCTTCGGTAACCGCGGAGTGCAACCCGCCCATCACGCCGGCGATAGCAACCGGTCCTTCGGCATCGCAAATGGCCGTCATGCCGGCTTCGAGCCGGTATTCGGACTGGTTGAGGGCCGTGATGGTCGTGTTCACATCATTGCGCACGACAATCCGCCTGCCGTTGAGCTTCCTGAAGTCGAAGGCATGGAGCGGCTGGCCGAACGAGTGCAGGATGTAGTTCGTGATGTCGACGATGTTGTTCCTCGGGCGAAGGCCGATCTGCTCAAGACGGCGCGCAAGCCACCTGGGCGAGGGAGCGACCGTAACACCCTTGATGACCGTGCCCGAATAGTACGGGCATCCATCGGCATCCTGCACCTCGACAAGGCCACCGCCCCTCAAGAACTCTCGCACGGGGGCTGCCGGAAAGCTGATATCGCTGCAATCGACAAGTTCGCGCGCCACGCCGAGATGCGACAGGGCGTCCGGACGGTTCGGCGTCACGGCGATTTCAAGCACCGTGTCAAGCTCGAGGTAGCTCGCCAGCGGATCGCCGACAAGGTAGCCCTCGTCGAGCACCATGACGCCGTCGTGGTCATCGGAAAGCCCCAGTTCGTCTGCGGCACAGATCATGCCCGATGAGTGCTCGCCCCGGATCTTCGCCGGCTTGATGGTAAAGGTTTCGCCGGAAGCGGTCGTCAGCACGGCGCCGATGGTGGCCACCGGCACGATCATCCCTGCCGCCACGTTCGGGGCGCCGCAGACGATCTGCTTCGGCTCGCCTTCACCCGTATCGACCATGCAGATGCGGAGCCTGTCGGCGTTAGGATGCGGGCGCACCTCGTCAACCCTGCCCACCACGACCTTCTGGTCGGGCAACTGCAACGTGGAGACATCCTCGACCTCAAGGCCAAGGAAGGTCAGCCGATCGACCAGTTCGGGGATATCGGGAGAAAAGCCGGGAATGAACTCTTTGAGCCAGTTGACGGAGATTTTCATAGGAAGGATTCCGCTGCGTTCGTGAAGGAGCATCCCTGAACATCGCCGGATAGCACCTGGTGCGGATGCTCAGGGATACCAAAAAAAAAGCCCTGAACCTTGAAGAACAGAGCCATGTACCCGTAAGCTGTTTCGACGTTCCCCCGCTGGCCCGGAAAAGGACCGGCGAGCGGACCGCGAGGGATTTACTATGTGACCCCAACGGGATTCGAACCCGTCCTGCCACCTTGAAAGGGTGGTGACCTAACCACTAGTCGATGGGGCCAATGCCTTGTTTGGGGTGAATGAGGGGACTCGAACCCCCGACCTCCAGGGCCACAACCTGGCGCTCTAACCAGCTGAGCTACAATCACCATGCAATTCCGTTCATCATCCTTCGTATGCCCGACTGGACTCGAACCAGTAACCCTCAGCTTAGAAGGCTGATGCTCTATCCATTGAGCTACGGGCACATCACCCTCGTCGCGGCTCTTCTGGTCGGGGCACCGAGACTCGAACTCGGGACCTCCTGCTCCCAAAGCAGGCACGCTACCAGCTGCGCCATGCCCCGTTTGAACGGAAGGCTCATAATATACGACAAGAACAGAGATTGCCAAAAAATAATTTCAGGAAAACCTGCCCCTGAACGAGATGAAAAAGCGTTGGGAATTTCATCGAATCAAGGCTCGGGACGCCGGGCGAAAAACCCTGCGACGAGCGTCCTGAGTTCGTCGTGAAAGAGCATGCCAAGAGCTTCGTCAGGCGAAACAACCATTCGCCGGCGGAAGGCACGCTCCTTCCAATCATCGATGATCTCCAAGATATGGAGCGGATAGACCTCGACCGAGTAGAGCCCGCCCGAACGACGGTACCGGTAACTCCCTATCGGTACCGTCCCGACCGTGCCTCGCACCCCGGCCTCTTCCCAGGCCTCTTTCGCGGCAGATTCCGCCGGAGTCATCCCCTTTTCGATGTGCCCTTTCGGGATGATCCACTTGCCCGAACGGCGAGCCGTGATCAGCATGATGCCGTTTCCGGTGAGAGGCAGCACGCCCGACTGTAAAAAAAGGTTTTCCGTTTCGTTGGCCATGTTGGGGTCGAGGTAATGAAGGTTCGTCGATCATCAGGGAAAATCCGTAGCCAGACAGGCCAGGATGAAGTTGCAAAAAAAAGCGCAATTCCTCTTATCCAGGGAATCTTTTACACAACCGGCAGGCCCCCCCCGAAAGCAAAGCGACGCAACGAATCGAGCTGTTTGCCGTTGTGAGAAGTTCGGGTTATTGGATACTTTACGTTAATTACGCCCCAACCAACATAAACCGTCAAGGCCCATGAAAGCCATCATTCCCGTCGCCGGCGTAGGCAGCAGGCTCCGTCCCCACACCTTTTCCCAACCCAAGGTCCTCCTCAACGTCGCGGGCAAGCCGATCATCGGCCATATCATGGACAAACTGATCGAGTCCGGCATCGACGAGGCGGTGATCATCGTCGGCTACCTTGGCGAGATGATCGAAGAGTACCTGAAAGCCAACTACCACATCAAGCTCACCTTCGTCACGCAGGCCGAGCAACTTGGCCTGGCGCACGCCATCCACATGTGCCGGCCACACGTCGAAGAGGATGAGCCACTCTTCATCATCCTCGGCGATACCATTTTCGATGTCGACCTGCTGCCGGTCCTCGGTGGAGGCGTCTCGACGCTCGGCGTCAAGCAAGTCGCCGACCCGCGCCGGTTCGGCGTTGCCGTAACCGAAGGCAACACCATCCTGCGGCTGGTCGAGAAACCTGACCAGCCGGTGAGCAACCTGGCCATCGTCGGGATCTATTTCCTTCAGAAGGCAGGATCGCTGTTCCGCAGCATCGACCATATTATAAATGGAGAGATCAGGACGAAAGGCGAATACCAGCTCACCGACGCCCTGCAACACATGATCGAGGGCGGCGAACAGTTCACGACCTTCCCGGTGCAGGGGTGGTACGACTGCGGCAAGCCGGAGACCCTGCTTTCGACCAACGAGGTACTGCTCCACCAATTCCACACCGACAGGGAGATACCCGGCTGCATCATCAACCCGCCGGTCTTCATCGCCGAATCAGCATCGGTTTCCAACTCCATCATCGGCCCCAACGCCACCATCGCCGAAGATACGGTCATTAAGGATTCGCTCATTCGCAACTCCATCATCGGCGGGAAGTCCCAGGTCAACGACATCATGCTGGACCGCTCCATCGTCGGCAACAACGCCACCCTCTCCGGCATGGGCCACGAAGTCAACATCGGCGACTTCTCCGAAATCCGCATGAAATAAGCCGAAGCAGCCCCTCACCTACCCTGTTTCTACCTAAAAAAGGGGGCTTGCATAGCTTGGATGTATTGTGTACATTTTTGTCGTTGAATTCTTCCCGGCACTCCCATTATCTATGGACACGGTGCCAAAAGCTCTCTGCAGAAGTTTCTCATTGAGCTTGCCGAAAGGCTTTCCGTGTCCCGTCTGTCCCCGCTGACATTCACCCGCACGAAAAATCCTTTCCGCAAAGGCACGAGGCTCTGCTGTCGTATTGTTGTTCGATCAACCAAAACCGTAACGAAACATGTCACAATCAAGGTACTTTTTTACCTCTGAATCCGTTTCCGAAGGCCATCCGGACAAGGTGGCTGACCAGATTTCCGATGCGATCCTTGACGAGTTCATCAAGCAGGACCCCAACTCCCGCGTCGCCTGCGAAACATTCGTGACCACCGGCCAGGTTATCGTCGGCGGTGAAGTCACCACCAAAGGCATTGTCGACGTGCAGACCACCGCACGCAAGACCATCACCGAGATCGGCTATACCAAAGGCGAATACATGTTCGACGCGAACTCCTGCGGCGTCCTGTCCGCCCTGCACTCCCAGTCGCCCGACATCAACCGTGGCGTCGACCGCAAAGAAGAGATCGCCGACGAATTCGACCGCGTCGGAGCCGGCGACCAGGGCATGATGTTCGGCTACGCCTGCACAGAGACCCGCGAACTGATGCCGGCCGCAATCCAGTTCGCCCAGCAGCTCGTCAAAGTACTCGCCGACATCCGCAAGGAAGGCAAGATCATGACCTACCTCCGCCCCGACGCCAAAAGCCAGGTCACCCTGGAGTACGTCGACGAAAAGGTCGCCCGCGTGGACGCCGTCGTCGTCTCTACCCAGCACGACCCCGAACCGGCAGGCTTGAGCGAAGCCGAATTCCAGGCCGTTATCCAGAAAGACGTCATCGAGAACGTCGTCCGCAAAGTCATTCCGGCAAACCTCCTCGACGCCAACACCAAGTTCCACATCAACCCGACCGGCCGCTTCGAAATCGGCGGGCCCCACGGCGACACCGGCCTGACCGGCCGCAAGATCATCGTTGACACCTACGGCGGCGCAGCCCCGCACGGCGGCGGCGCATTCAGCGGCAAAGACCCGTCGAAAGTCGACCGCAGCGCAGCATACGCAGCCCGCCACGTAGCCAAGAACATCGTTGCCGCCGGCCTTGCCGACAAGTGCACCGTCCAGGTCTCCTACGCCATCGGCGTCGCCCGCCCGGTGTCGATCTACATCAACACCCACAGCACCGGCAAGCTTGGCCTCTCCGATGCCCAGATCCAGGAGAAGGCAGAGAAGATCTTCGACCTGCGCCCGCTGGCCATCATCCGCCGCTTCAACCTCGATCGCCCGCACGGCTGGTGCTACCGCGACACGGCTGCCTACGGCCACTTCGGCCGCGACATCTTCCCGTGGGAAAAGACCGAGAAGGTTGCCGAACTGAAAACCGCCTTTGGCATCTGACCACCACCATCTACGACGCGCGCCCCTGCATAACCCAGGGGCGCACGGCTTTTAAAACCCACAACACAGACACTGAGAACATGACCACAGAAGCTGCAGCGCTCGATTACAAAGTGGCCGATATTTCGCTCGCCGAATGGGGCCGCAAAGAGATCGATATCGCTGAAAAAGAGATGCCCGGCCTGATGGCCACCCGCAAGAAGTACGAAGGGCAGAAACCGCTCAAAGGCGCCCGTATCGCCGGTTCCCTGCACATGACCATCCAGACCGCCGTGCTCATCGAAACGCTGGTCGACCTCGGCGCCGAAGTGCGCTGGGCGAGCTGCAACATCTTCTCCACCCAGGACCACGCCGCCGCCGCCATCGCCGCAGCCGGCGTCCCGGTCTTCGCCTGGAAGGGCGAGACCCTCGACGAATACTGGTGGTGCACCCGCCAGATCCTCGAATTCGAAGGCGGGCTCGGACCGAACCTCATCGTCGACGACGGCGGTGACGCGACCCTGATGATCCACCTCGGCCACAAGATCGAAGAGAACCCCACCCTGCTCGAGAAAGTCCCCGGCAATGCCGAAGAGAAAGCGCTCTACCAGCAGCTCAAGGATGTCTTCGCCGAAGATACCCAGCGCTGGCACAACGTCGCCGCCGACATGAAGGGCGTCTCCGAAGAGACCACCACCGGCGTGCATCGCCTCTACCAGATGATGGAGAAGGGCGAGCTCCTCTTCCCCGCCATCAACGTCAACGACTCGGTCACCAAATCAAAGTTCGACAACCTCTACGGCTGCCGCGAATCGCTGGCCGACGGCATCAAGCGAGCCACCGACGTCATGATCGCCGGCAAAGTAGTCGTCGTGCTCGGCTACGGAGACGTCGGCAAAGGCTGCGCACACTCCATGCGCACCTACGGCGCCCGGGTGATCGTCACCGAAATCGACCCCATCTGCGCCCTGCAGGCCGCCATGGAAGGCTTTGAAGTCACCACCATGGACATAGCCGTCAAAGAAGGCAACATCTTCGTCACCACCACCGGCAACAAGGATGTCATCACCCTCGAGCACATGAAGCAGATGCCGGGCGAAGCGATCGTCTGCAACATCGGCCACTTCGACAACGAGATCCAGGTCGACAAGCTCTACGCAGACCCGAGCGTCACCCGCCTGAACATCAAGCCGCAGGTCGACAAATTCACCTTCGCCGACGGCCACGCAATCTACCTGCTCGCCGAAGGCCGCCTGGTGAACCTCGGTTGCGCCACCGGCCACCCGTCGTTCGTCATGAGCAACTCCTTCACCAACCAGACGCTCGCCCAGATCGAGCTCTGGAAGAAAGAGCACAAAGTTGGCGTCTACCGCCTCCCGAAGCAGCTCGACGAAGAAGTCGCCCGCCTGCACCTCGAGCAGATCGGCGTCAAGCTCACCGTCCTGTCCAAAGAGCAGGCAGACTACATCAGCGTCCCGATCGAAGGCCCCTACAAGCCCGAGCACTACCGCTACTAAGCAAACGCTCCCGTGCACCCCAAGCAAAAAAGGCAGCCTCACCAGGCTGCCTTTTTGCTTTCCCCCCAAGAGCGCCGCCCCTTCAGGCCTATCGAATCCCCGGTCCAGTATGGGCGATCCCTCTTAATTATTGTAGCATCTCGGATGCATCGTAAAATGCCCACGCATCTACGATAGGAGTGTAGAGATTCCGGAAATTGTCATAACCGGACCGGAAGCGCCGACGGATATCGGCTTCAGGAATTGAATAGCCTCTCTCCTTCACCCTCTCGGCAACACGCGCCACAGCAAGATCAGCCGACGCCAAAGAGAGGAACCAGAACTACAAAGACCTCTTGGCAAAAGTAGTTTTCCCTGCACCATTTGGACCTTCCAATGGTACAACAAGATGAAGGGAAAATACCAACGACGACAATCACAGTAGGCCCGCTAAGGGGGGCCCTCCGCTCACCTACGTCCCCGCACCCAGCGGCGGGAATCAACAAAAAAGCAAAGCACAAGGGCGACGACCATCCCGGCCATATCGGCAAGAAGGTCCCCAAAACCGGCCTGGCGGTTGGGAACAAATCGTTGCAGGAGTTCAATCCCCCCGCTATAAAAAACAATCCCGGCAACAACCCATCGCGCAGGCACGTTCCAGTACAGCCGATAGCCGAGGGTCAGCAGCAACATGGTCAGCACATGCTGCCACTTGTCATTCCATGAAAGAAGAAGCTCGCCGAACGGTTGGTCGGCAGGGACCAGCGCAAGCCAGCCAACCACAACCGTCATCAGCAGCACGACTCCCCTGGCAACAATATTGCGGGCAACCTGTTCAGTCCCCATGCGCATACACCCTTAACTGGAACAGCAAAACCAGAGTTTCCGAGCTTATATCATTGTGCAGCAATGAATTCCATGGGCGTCAAATGACTCAAGGAATAATGCGGTCTGAGCTCGTTGTATTCCTGTCGCCAGTCTTCGATTTTCTGTCTCGCATCGTCCAGATCCAGGAACCAGTTCACTGACAGGCACTTATCCCGGAATTTCCCATTGAATGATTCAATATACGAGTTATCTGTCAGTTTGCCCGGTCGGGAGAAATCCAGCACCACCCTATTCTCATAGGCCCAGCTCCAGTTCCTTCGAGATGAACCCACTGCCATTGTCGACCAGGATACGCTCTGGAACACCGCCTTCGGACCGCTTCAGATGGTTCATGAACTCGACGACATCAGCGCCCTTGATCTGCCGATCGGCATAAAGTCCTTGGCTTTTCTTGCTGTAATTGTCCACGACAGTCAAAACGCGAAACCGGCTTCCGTTAAATAGCTGATCTGCAATGAAATCCATACACAGACCTGATGGACACACGCTGCACATCGATACGGTCAAGGCGCTGTGCGGCCATACGGTTCCTTCGATGGTGTTTCATACTTAGATTAAGTACTTCCTGTCGATAGATCCTATACACCCGCTTGTGATTGTCCCTGAAGCCCTCCTTGCGAAGTAGCCACATGATCCTTTTGTACCCATACCGCAGACGGGTAAATGCAAGCGCCTTGATCCTCATCGTCAGCGGGGTCGAATCCCTACCATGAGCCTGGCAATACAATGTGGACCGATACAACTCTATAGCAATAGGCATTTCCGCGCGTCGCTTTTTGCGAATAGTGCAACGCCGAAAATAAGGAATTTGAGCATACGTTCGAGCTCTCGGGGGTTCTCCTGGTGGCTCCTGAGGGCTCCCTGGTATTCATATCGTCGCAATTAAAAAAGCAGAGGGGAGGTCGCGTGATTGACGACCTCCCCTCTGCTTTTGCTGGGGCGGCAGGATTCGAACCTGCGAATGTCGGCTCCAAAGGCCGATGCCTTACCACTTGGCGACGCCCCACTGTTGGTGCAAAGCACGAAAACAGGGCTCAAGTATACGCAAAAACCGTTAAAAACACAATGCAGCCCTTGCGCCGGATGCTTCGCCAAATGAGAGGCCTGCGTATATTGCGCTCTATGTGGCCCTGCTCGGCATGGCGCTTGCGACCCGTGTTGGCGGACGATGACAAAAACAATTGTAACAAAACTTTGTATCCATGGACCAGGCGAAGGTAAACGGAATTGAAATCGCGTACGACAGCATGGGGTCAGGTGAACCGTTGCTGCTGATCGGAGGCTTCGGGATGACACGGGAATTCTGGGGGACGCTTCCGGACTCCCTTGCCAAACGTTTTCGGGTCATACTTTACGACAACAGGGGTTCGGGCGGAAGCACGGTCCCTGACGATCCGTTTACGATAGCCGATATGGCCGAGGACGCCTTCGGACTTTTGGACGCGTTGCAGATTGAAAGCGCTTACATCTTCGGGGTTTCGATGGGCGGAATGATCGCCCAGATGCTGTGTGCACTCCATCCCGGACGCGTCAGCAAGGCGATTCTGGGCTGTACCAGCCACGGTGGCAGCCATGCGGTTCCTTCGCCGCCCATGGCCGTCAGGACGTTCGAAGAGGTGGCCAATCCCGACCTCTCCCCTGAAGCAGCCGCCCGGATGCTGGTACCGGTCCTGTTTTCCAAAAGCTTTGTCTGCGATGCGACGCAACGCGTGGAGGCATACGTACGACTGAGCGTCGAGCATGCCATGACGCGCCATGGCGCCAGATGCCAGATGGGCGCCTTGATGGAGTTCGATGCGGAAGGGTTCCTTGATCAGCTCCGCATGCCGGTCCTGGTCGTCACGGGAAGCGAAGACATCCTGATCCCCCCCGAAAATTCGAGGCTGCTTGCAGGAAAGCTCCCCAACGCCCGGCTCGAAGTGATCAGCGGAGCAGGCCACAATTTCTTTTTCGAACAACCCGAAACTTCGAGCACCCTGATCGAGGCGTTTTTAGCCACTTCATCGTCAACGGCTTCATGACCAGAATCAAGATCTGCGGCATCACCCGGCTGGAAGACGCCCTTGCTGCCAGCGTGGCTGGAGCCGATGCCCTGGGCTTCAACTTCAGCCGTTCAAGCCCCCGATTGATTCCTCCGGATGTGGTCCGGGAGATCGTCTCGAAGCTGCCGCCACTGGTCACCCCCGTAGGTGTCTTTGTCGAACAGGAGCCGGAGGAGATCGACGAGATCTGCCGCTACTGCCGCCTGCAGGTCGCACAGCTCCATTCGGACGATTACACGCCGGCAGAGGCCCTTGCCGTGACGGCAGCCAGGGTGATACGGGTGTTCAGGCCAGGACCGGGGTTCTCGATCGATGAGGTAAGGGAATTCTCAAGGCTGGCGGGATGCAATGCGTTCCTCTTCGACGCCTACAGCCCGGCGATGGCAGGCGGAACCGGGCTGATGATCGCATCATCGACTGCCGTTGGGCTATTCGACGGCACGAGGGATTTCTCCTGGTCCCTGCTTGCCGGAGGCCTCAGGCCGAACAACGTCGCTGAGGCCGTACGGGTCATCCGGCCCTGGGGCGTCGACACGGCGAGCGGCGTCGAATCGGCCCCGGGCGTGAAAGACCGTGCACTCCTGGAAGCGTTCGTCGAGGCCGTGCGGCAAGCCGACAGGTCGATCAGGAGTGCGCCCTGACCTGACGGAGCACGAGCGCTGACGCCGTATCGGGAAGCTCGAGTGTAATCAGGTGGCCGCATTCGGGTACGCAGACATAGGTGCCATTGCCAGCCAACTCCTGGAGCTTCTTCGTGTTTTCGCTCGTCATGATCGAATCGCCCTCCCCCGCCACGAACATGATCGGCACCTTGACCGATTTCACCATCTCGGGCAGCATGTTCGTCGTTTCGAGCGAAGCGATCTGGCAGGTCGTCTGCTCGATGGCTTCCGAGGCGCAAAGGCCGAGGCTCTCGAAGCCGATCATGATGTCGTGCTGCATGACGGTGTTCTTGGCCAGCACCAGGCGCGCAAAGATGTAGGCGGGCACCCACCAGGTCAGCTTGCGCATCATGTTGTTGAAGACGAAGGTAAGGGTCGTCGTCGCGACCTTCGAGATCATCTCGCTATTGGGCAGGAAGCCGAAGTTGAAGAATACCATCGACTTGACCGAGTTCTCGTAGCGGCGCACATAGTCCAGCGCTACGAAAGGGCCGAACGAAAATGCCGCCACGTGGAAGTTGCGGAGGTCGAGTTTCCTGACCAGTTCGTCGAGGTCGCGGGCAAAGTGGTCGATATGGTAATGGTTCGCCGGATCGTTCTCCGACCAGCCGTGTCCCTTCATGTCGTACGCCACGGTCCTGATCCCCGCCTTGTTCAGCGCCTTGATCACATGGTGCCACCACATCCACCAGCAGTCCCATCCGTGTATCAGGAGTACGGTCTCTTTGGCATCCCTCGGTCCTGAATCGTGGTAATGGTGGAGGAGGCCCCCCACATCGATGAAGTGGCTATCCTCCATGAGCGAGAGCTCATAGGTGGCCCTGCGCTGCTCGGCAGAGTTTTGCGATTGTTGGCGGGCAAGGAGTTTCTCGCGGTAATCCTGGAATTTCCTGGAGGAGGGGGTAGGCGTGTTTCCCATGGCTAGCAGAGATGAGGGTTCATAAAAGCCGGACATGACAAAATTTACATAAATTATCCGTCCTTTCGCCATTTTCCCCGCAAGAGGCGAAAGGGGACGTCTCCTGACAAGGACGTCCCCTAACAAAAATCAGAGCTGGATGTAGACCGAGGATTTCGCTCCGCAGATCGGGCACTTCTCGGGAGGGGTTCCGAGTTCGACGTGGCCGCAGATCGGGCAGAGCCAGACTTCCGAAGCGGAGATATCCTGGCCGTTGCGCACCGCTTCGAGGGCTTTCTGGTAAAGCACGGCGTGCACTTTCTCGGCCTCGACGGCGAAGGCGAACATGCGCTTTGCCGGGTGGCCCTCGGCCTGGGCCTGCTCGAGCATGGGCGGATACATCTCGGTATGCTCGTAGGTCTCGCCGCCGATGGCGCCCTCGAGGTTTTCGGCGGTCGAGCCTATGCCGTCGAGCGCCTTGAGGTGCCCTTCGGCGTGGATCAGCTCAGCCATGGCCGTGGTGCGGAACAGCTTCGCCACGTTGGCAAAGCCCTCCTTGTCGGCCGCTTTGGCGAAGGCGAGGTATTTCTGGTTGGCCTGGCTCTCGCCGGCGAATGCAACCTTCAGGTTTTCGTTGGTGGTCGGCATATCAGGATTCCTTCTTTTTATTATTTGATTAAACTTGCCGGAACAAGCATTGGGTCATTGTAGCAAGGGCGCTGGAAACGTGCAACCCTCAAGGCATATTTTCATAAAAAAAAAGCGGTTGCCGGCATCAAGCCATTGAAAATCAGTGGAAAAAGATACATTGTCTGTCAGTTGACACCCGTCAGGTGGGCTTCCCTCCTGACGATGGTGCCGTTCCTTTCTATCCATGTTCTTGTCACGATGTTCATACCCAAACTCTTTACGATCCTCCCTGAACTGGACCGGGACCAGCTCGGCCGCGATATCGTCTCCGGCATCCTGGTCGGCATCGTTGCCCTGCCGCTTGCCATCGCCTTCGCCATCGCTTCCGGGGTCTCTCCCGAGAAGGGGCTCATCAGCGCGGTTGTCGGAGGATTCATCATCTCGCTGCTCGGCGGCAGCCGGGTGCAGATCGGCGGACCAACCGGCGCCTTCATCGTCATCCTCTACGGCATCGTCGAGCACTATGGCGTCAACGGACTGATGATTGCGACGCTGATGGCCGGGGTTATCCTGGTCATCATGGGCGTGGCCCAGTTCGGCTCGCTCATCAAGTTCATCCCTTATCCGGTCATCGTCGGCTTTACGAGCGGCATTGCCGTCATCATCTTCTCAAGCCAGGTGAAGGATATCCTCGGCCTGACCATCGCCAGGGTGCCGGCGGATTTCATCGACAAATGGGCCGCTTACGCCCATGCACTGCCCTCCTTCAGCCAGCCATCATTCCTGATCGGCATGGCGGCGTTGCTGATTATCGTCTTCTGGCCGAAGGTCTCGAAAAAAATCCCGGGGCCCCTGGTCGCCATCATCGCCACGACTGTAGCCGTCCAGCTCCTGCACCTGCAGGTGGACACCATCGCGACCCGCTTCGGCGAAATCCCGTCGACGCTCCCGCCACCGGCCATGCCTTCGCTGGACTTTGCGACCGTCAAAAACCTGATCATGCCGGCGACCACCATCGCCATGCTCGGGGCCATCGAGGCCCTGCTTTCGGCCGTGGTGTCAGACGGCATGATCGGCAGCCGCCACAAATCGAACATGGAGCTGATCGCCCAGGGTGTCGCCAATATCGTCTCGCCGCTGTTCGGCGGCATCCCGGTCACTGGCGCGATCGCACGCACGGCGACGAACGTCAAGAACGGCGGCCGGACGCCGATTGCGGGTATCGTGCATGCGATTACCCTGCTCTGCATCATGCTGATCTTCGGCCCTTGGGCCAAGCTCATTCCCATGCCCACCCTGGCCGCCATCCTGATCGTCGTCTCCTGGAACATGAGCGAACACCACGTCTTCCGCCAGTTGCTGAAGAGCCCCCGCAGTGACGTCATCGTGTTGGTCACGACCTTCGGGCTGACCGTGCTCATCGACCTCACCGTCGCCATCGAGGTCGGCATGCTGCTCGCCGTTATCCTCTTCATGCAGCGCATGGCCGGCATGACCAACGTCGGCGTCGTCACCGGCGAACTGAAGGATGAGGAGGATAAGGACGACCCCAACGCCATCGTCACCAGACGCATCCCCGATGGGGTCGAGGTGTTCGAAATCAGCGGCCCGTTCTTTTTCGGGGCGGCCTCGAAATTCAAGGACGCCATGCATATCGTCGGGAAATCCGCGTCCATCCGCATCATCCGGATGCGCAAGGTGCTCTCTATTGATGCAACCGGCTTGAACATGATCAGGGAGATGCTGGCAGACTGCAAGAAAACCCACACGACGCTCATCCTGTCGGGCGTGCACGTCCAGCCGCTGTTCGCCTTGCAGCAGTACGGCCTTGAAGAGGAGATCGGTGAAGAGAACATCTTCGGCAACATCGACGATGCCCTCGACCGATCGAGGCAGCTGCTCGGGCTCCAGAAACAGGGCCGTCCCGCCAACTTTGTGCCGAGCGTCAGCCGGGAAAAAGAGCCGCACAATCCATCTTGAAGGGCCTTTTGACGGCTGGATCGTGCGGCTTCAGGCAATGGTGCCCTCAAAGGGTCCGCCGGCTCACTCCTTATTACTATAGGTGCGGATGCTGACTATGGCGTCGATATCGTAATAGGTATTGATGGCGGTTCCGTCGCCATCTTCGGTGACCCGAAGGAAAAGGTCGCTGACGAAAAGCACGGCATCTTCATACACCTTTCCCTCGTTGATCTGCAACCGCACCCCCTTCCTGATTTTCCTCGACATGGTGCCGTGGAGCGGAACCGATGCGTACTCCAACACCTTCTCCCATGTCTGCAGAGCTCCTGTGACCATATAACCTCCGATAAAACATTAACAAAACCATCTCCTTATTTTCTTTTCCAATATAAGACCTTTGGCTTATTTTTTTAACTTTATTCATATTCTGACAAATTCACATTCAAGATAAATAACTGGACGTCACCGCTGACGATCCATCCACTCCATACATTGAGGACTCCACCATGCAGACACAACTTCGCCCGCTCGGCATCGTCAAGGAGGTGGTCGAGGAGATCGGCCTCCAGGTTACTTACGCCTATGACGACCTGGTTTTCGTCGAGCACAACGACTTCCTGCTCCAGTTCGGGAACGACCCCTCCCTGCTGCACCTCCATTTCAATACCGAGTGCCCCGAGGACGAAGCAGTGGCCCTCACGGCAAAGCTGATCCCTGCCGCAGCATGCAAAGGCCTTTCGATGCAACGCAAGGGCACCTACACCATGGACGAGGATGAAAACGACAACCTCAGGATATCGTTCAATCCCTGACGTACTCCTGATGGAAGCTTCCCTATCCGGCAGCTCAAACACCGCAAACGCTTGAGCATGAACCCCGAAATTGGTACATTGTCGCAGGGCACATGGAGATACCGAAAGTCCGGGCATCCCCGCCCATCATGAAACGATAACCCTGTCACGACAACCACGATCATGAAAACAGCAATGAAAGCCCTGAAAAGCCTGGCGGCAGCAGCTGCCATCTGCGCCACATTCACCTGCAATGCCGATGCGGCCACCAAGGACGGGTTCGGCGTCGGCGTCATCGTCGGCGAACCGACCGGCATCAGCTTCAAGAAATGGACCGACGACACCCACGCCGTCGATGCGGCACTCGCCTTCTCGCTCACGGACGGCAACCCGTTCCAGTTCCATGCCGACTACCTTATCCATGACACCTCAGGATCAATCCCGGAACTGAAAGGCTCCCTGCCGTGGTACTACGGCATCGGCGGACGGGTCAAGGCCGATAATGGCGAAACCAGGGTTGGCGTCAGGATTCCTGTCGGCATCAGCTACATGTTCGCCGATGCGCCTCTCGACTTCTTCGCCGAGGTCGCCCCGGTGGTCGACATCGCACCCTATGTGTCACTGAGGCTGAACGGCGCGCTCGGACTCCGCTACTATTTCCAGTAATTCCGCCAAAACGGAACGCCGAGGCCATGAAGTATTCTGAAGCGACGCAGGGCCGGATCTTCATCATCAGGCTGGAAGATGGGGAAATCTTCCACGAGGTGATCGAGGGGTTTGCGAGGGAAATGGGCATCGAGCGTGCGTTCCTGAACGTGGTCGGCGGCGCCGACAAGGCAAGCCGCCTGGTGGTGGGCCCGGAAGAGAGCCGGGCCTTCCCCGTCAATCCGATGGTGCACGAACTCTACGACGCCCACGAGATCGTCGGCACCGGCACCCTCTTCCCTGACGACGGGGGCAATCCGGTCGTACACCTGCACATGGCCTGCGGACGTGAAGAGAACACCGTCACCGGCTGCGTACGCAGCGGCGTGAAGGTGTGGCACGTGATGGAGGTGATCCTGGTCGAACTGCTGAACGCCACCGCCCGCCGCCTGCCAGACAAGGCCACAGGCTTCAATCTGTTGATTCCGTAATAAAGAAAAGGGGACGCCTCCTTCTATTCGGCGGCAAGCCAACCGGGGACGAAACGCCAGGCGTGCGTCATCTCGCGGTCGTTGGCGGCGTAGTCCGGGTCGAAACGGGCCACTTCGCCCCAGTATCGGCTGGAGTGGTTCATGTGGAGGGTATGGCAGAGTTCGTGCACCATGATGTAGCGCACCAGGAGCGGCGGAAGGAACAACAGCTTGAGGTTCAGGCTGATCCGCCCTTTCGACGAGCAACTCCCCCACCGTGACCGCTGCTTCCTGACCGACACGGACGAATAGGTGAAACCGTGGATCGTGGCGAGCCGTTCGAGCTGCGGCACGAGCTTCCGGCCTGCCCGCCGCTTCAGCCATGACTCGAGGACCCGCCGGCATAAAGCTTCGTCGTGCACCAGGCCGGCAAGCAGCAGCTCCCCTTCCGAAACTTCCCGCAGCAGCACTCCCGTCCGGTCTTCCGCGCGATAGGAGACGCTCCACGCCTCGCCGATCCCGTTGAGTTCGATCCTCGATGGCAGCGCCTTGCCGGTATCGGAAACCCCCTCCAGGCGGCGCTGTTCGAACGTCCCCTGCACCTTCGTGATCCACTCCCTCCGGCTCTCGACCAGTTCGGGCACCCTCTTTTTATCGAATCTTTGGGGAATGACGACGATCAGCCCTTCGTGCGGGGAGAGTTTGAGGCGTGCGTGCTTGGCCCGGTGGCTGACCCTGATCGTGTAGGGGATCTGCTGCGAGGGATCGGGCATGGATATGGGGCGGCTGGTTGATACGGGAGCGGGACTACGGAATAATAGGATACGAAGCGGGATAAACAAAACGGATCGCCCGCCCCCGCCTCCCCGTTCGCCGGGGGGGGCGTCACGGGGAGGAATGTCCGGAAGAGGAGCTCAGGCCAGCGCCTGGGCGAGGTCGACGATAAGGTCGGCGGGATCCTCGATGCCGACCGAGAGGCGGATGATGCCGTCGGTGATGCCAACCTCGGCACGGTGTTCGGCACCCATCGATGCGTGGCTCATGGTGGCGGGATGCTCGATCAGCGACTCGACGCCACCGAGGCTTTCGGCAAGGGCGAACAGCTTCGTCCCCTTCAGGACCCGGTTCACCTCTCCGATTCCTCCGTCGAGCTCGAAGGAAACCATGCCACCGAATCCGCGCTGCTGCTTTTTGGCGAGTTCGTGCTGCGGATGGGTCTCGAGGCCCGGATAGAAGACGCGGGCGACCTTCGGGTGGCTGTCGAGGAAACGGGCGACCTCCATGGCGTTGCGCTCGTGCTCCTTCATGCGGGGCACCAGGGTCTTGATGCCGCGCAGCACCAGCCAGCAGTCGAACGGCTGGGCGCAGGTGCCGAGGGTGTTGACCAGGTATTTCAGCTTCTCGTCGATCTGCGGGCTGTTGGAAAGCACCGCGCCGCCGACCACGTCGGAATGGCCGTTCAGGTATTTGGTGGTCGAATGGACTACGATGTCGGCTCCGAGCCTGAAGGGCTGCTGGTTGTAGGGCGACAGGAAGGTGTTGTCCACGATCGAAAGCAGGCCGTGCTTCTTTGCCAGTGACGTTACCGCCTCGATGTCGATCAGGTTCAGGAGCGGGTTCGACGGGGTCTCGATCCAGACAGCCCGGGTCTTTTCATTGATGTATGCCTCGATGCCGGCCGGCTCCCTGAGGCTGATGAAATGGACGCGAATCTCGAAATGCTCCTGGATGGTCTTCAGCAACCTGGCCGTGCCGCCGTAGCAGTCGTCCGTGCAGATGATCTCGTCCCCGGCGTTGAAGAGGTGGAGCACGATGGCGATGGCCGCCATGCCGGTGGTGACGGCCACGGCGCACGAGCACCCTTCGAGCGTAGCGATGCTGTCTTCGAGGGCCTTCCTGGTCGGGTTGCCGCTCCGGGTGTAGTCGAAGCCCTTGTGCTTGCCGATATCCTCGAACACAAAGGTCGAGCTCTGGTAGATCGGCGTCATGATGGCGCCATAGGCCTTGTCCGGGGCCACGCCGGCGTGGATGGTATCGGTCTGGAAACTCATGGTAATTCCTCCGTTCATGGTTATTGAATAATCGGGCGCAAACGGAAGGGGAAATGAAAAAACCCCTTCCCTGATGAGTGAGGAAGAGGTATTCGGAACTTCTGCCTGGCGCAGCCCCATGAGAAGGGCATATCCCGGTTTTAGTCAAACTCTGTATCACTCATCTTTCCCCGTTTCGGCAACGAATCGATCATGGATCCGTGGCCAGAGGTAGAATGCGGCACCGTGTCCCTTGCGGGATCGGTTGTCAAGGCGTCTTCGGGTCTATTCCCTCAGCCTTTCTTGATGACGGTCAATGGAGACAAAGAACGTGTAACGATTGTTAATGTACACGAAAAACGCATACAAGTCAAGAGGGATGAGGGGACGTCCCCTCCAAAAAGAGTTTTGAAATACCGGGAAAAATCACTTTTTTTAACAATCGTTAATTACAAAAATGAACGGATGACGGATATCTCCAACAAGAGCCTCATGACTGGACGCAGCCTGTGTTGCCTCTGTCTGCGCTCTTTGCGTGCCGGCATGATGGCCCAGCGCTGGTGATTTGCGTTCCCGCTTTTGCGAACAGAGTCACGAGGCCGGTCCTGAATGTCAGCGCCGGCTTTTTTTGTTTCAGCCTTCAGCATACGAGTCAACAACAAGGAATAAACCTCTCAACAGACCTTCACCAATGAGCCAGAAACCCTACCATTTCGAGACCCTCGCGCTTCATGCCGGCCAGGCGGTCGATGCCACCCAGTCACGCGGCGTGCCGGTCTACCGCACCAGCTCGTACCTGTTCAAGAACACCGAGCATGCGGCAAACCTGTTCGCGCTGAAGGAGCTGGGCAACATCTACACCCGCCTGATGAACCCGACCACCGACGTGCTCGAGCAGCGGGTGACGCAGCTTGAAGGCGGTGCCGCTTCGGTCGCCCTCGCTTCCGGCACCTCGGCCATCTTCTACACCGTCATCACCCTCGCCGAGGCCGGCGACAACATCGTCTCGGCCAACAACCTCTACGGCGGCACCTACACGCAGTTCGACGCCATCCTGCCGAAGCTCGGCATCGATGTCACCTTCGTCGACCCGAAGGACCCGTCCAATTTCGAGAAAGCCATCAACGACAAGACCAGGGCGCTTTACATTGAGACCATCGGCAACCCTGTGCTTGACTATACGGACGTGAAAGCGATCGCTGAGGTGGCCCACCGCCACGGCCTGCCGCTCATCGTCGACGCGACCTTCACCACCCCCTACCTGCTCAAGACGATCGAGCTTGGCGCCGACATCGTGATCAACTCGCTGACCAAGTGGCTCGGCGGCCACGGCGCGGGTATCGGCGGCATCATCACCGACGCGGGCCGCTTCGACTGGAAGGCCGGCCGCCATCCGCTCTTCACCGAGCCTGACGCCAACTACCACGGCCTGCGCTGGGGCATCGACCTGCCAGAACCGCTCGCCCCGATCGCCTTCGCGCTCCGCGTCCGCACCGTGCCGCTCAGGAACCTCGGCGCCTGCATCTCGCCCGACAACTCCTGGCTCTTCATCCAGGGCATCGAGACCCTGCCGGTCCGCATGGAGCGCCACTCCGAAAACGCCCTGAAGGTGGCCGAACACCTGAAGGCCCACCCGAAGGTCGCCTGGGTGCGCTACCCCGGACTGAAGGACGATCCGTCGTACCCGCTCGCATCGCGCGACCTGAAGCACGGGTTCGGCGGGATGGTGGTCTTCGGCGTGAAGGGCGGCTACGAAGCGGCGGTGAAGATCATCGACACGATCGACCTGTTCTCGCACCTGGCCAACGTCGGCGATGCCAAGAGCCTGATCCTGCATCCGGCCAGCACCTCGCACAGCCAGATGACCGAGGAGCAGCGTGTCGCGAGCGGACTCTCTTCCGACCTTATCCGCCTCTCGATCGGCCTGGAGCATCCGGACGACCTCATCACCGCGCTCGACGACGTGCTCGCAAGCGTTTGAACCGGTACATCTGTCAGTAAAAAAAGAAGTTGAACGACATGAAACCGAAAGGATCGATACTCATCGCGGACACGCAGTTCCTCACCACCGAAGCGCTCAATTCGGTGCTTGCAGCCGAGGGGTACGCGGTGGCCTGCGTGCATACCCGCGCCGGGTTGCACGATTACCTGAAGGTCAATGAACCTTCGCTGATCGTCACGGACTACATCCTGTTCGATTTCAGGTCGATCAACGACCTGCGGGAACTCGGGGAGCTGCATGAGGGCTCCCCCATCCTGGTGCTCTGCAATTCGGTGAACCAGATGCAGATCAAGGAGCTGAACCAGGCCGGCATCAGGAACATCGCCCTCAAGACCGACGACCGGACCGAGCTGCTCCAGGCCGTCGCGACCGCCATGAAGGGCAAGAAAGCCTATTCCGGCAGCGTGCTCGACATCCTCCTCAAGCAGGATGGACCTGCCGAAGACGCCTGCCTGCTCACCACCTCCGAAATCGAGATCGTCCGGCTCATCTCGACCGGCCTCACCACCAAGGAGATCGCGGTGAAGAAGCATGTCAGCTTCCATACCGTGACGACCCACCGGAAGAACATCTTCCGGAAACTCGGCGTCTCGAGCAGCCCCGAGCTGATGATGTTCGCCATCAAGGCCGGGCTCATCGACAATATCGAATACCATATCTGACCCCCCCTGCCAGGCCGATCCTACCGCTTTTACGGTAGGTAAAATACCGTAACGGCGGGATTTCAGGAGCCGGGTACGATGACGAAATTCATGATGTGTGAATTTCCGTCACCAAAATACCGGCACCCATGGCACGCATCGCGAAAAAACTCACCGACCTGATTGGCAACACGCCGCTCCTCGAACTTGGCAACTTCGGGCTCGACCAGCAGGCGCTCGGCTCCATCGTCGCCAAGCTCGAATACTTCAACCCCGGCGGCAGCGTCAAGGACCGTATCGGATTCTCGATGATCGAGGCTGCCGAGAAGGACGGCCTGCTCGACAAGGACAGCGTCATCGTCGAGCCGACCAGCGGCAACACCGGCATCGCCCTGGCCTTCATCGCCGCCGCCAAGGGCTACCGCCTGATCCTGACCATGCCCGAGACCATGAGCATCGAACGCCGCAACCTCCTCAAGGCACTCGGAGCCGAGCTGGTGCTCACCCCCGGGCCGGAAGGCATGGGCGGCGCCATCCGCAAGGCCGAGGAGCTCAAGGAGAGCCTGCCGAACGCCTTCCTGCCCCAGCAGTTCAAGAACCCCGCCAACCCCGACGTCCACCGCAAGACCACGGCCGAGGAGATCTGGAACGACACGGACGGCCAGGTGGACATCTTCGTCTCCGGCATCGGCACCGGCGGCACCATCACCGGCGTCGGCGAGGTGCTCAAGCAGCGCAACCCGAACGTGAGAATCGTGGCCGTCGAGCCGACCGACTCGCCGGTGATTTCCGGCGGCAAGCCCGGCCCGCACAAGATCCAGGGCATCGGCGCCGGCTTCATCCCCGACATCCTGAACAGGGGCGTGATCGACGAGATCATCACGGTCAGCAACGAAAACTCCTTCCGCACCGGCCAGGACCTGGCCCGCACCGAGGGCCTGGTCGTCGGCATCTCCTCCGGCGCAGCCGCATGGGCGGCACTCCAGCTGGCCAAGCGACCCGAAAACGAGGGCAAGCGCATCGTCGTCATCCTCCCCGATACCGGCGAACGCTACCTCTCCACCCTCCTCTACCAGTTCGAAAAAGAGCAGGTCGCCATCTGAAGGATCATCAACGCCCTCAGGGCAGAACAGAAAAAACCATGAGCATCAATGGCAAGGCCGACAACATCGAACAGGTCGTCTCGCTCCTCTCGAACGGATGCCCGGCCCAATGTGAATATGTGCCGCATCCCGAACAGAAGCTGCCGTCGATCGACAGCCTCCGGGAGTTCATCGAGCTGGTCCGGGCGGTCGTCTTCCCCGGCTATTTCGGATCACCCATTTCCAGTTTCGAATCGCTGCACCACTTCATCGGCGTCAGGATCGAGAAGATCGCCGGCCTGCTGACTTCGCAGATCAGCCTGGTCCGGCAGAGCGAAACCGGTTCGGCCCAGAGTGAGGCGGCCATTGAGGACGCGGCATCGGTGGCGAAGAAGTTCATCGGGTTGCTCCCGGAGATCAGGAGGGTGCTCTGCACCGACGTCCGGGCGATCTACGATGGGGACCCTGCGGCCAAGAGCCACGGGGAGATCATCTTCTGCTATCCGTCGATCCGCGCCATGATCAACCACCGGACGGCCCATGCCCTGATCGGGCTCGGCGTTCCGCTCATCCCGCGCATCATCTCGGAGATGTCACACTCCGAAACCGGCATCGACATCCATCCGGGGGCGACGATCGGCGAATACTTCTGCATTGACCACGGGACCGGGGTCGTCATCGGCGAGACCTGCACCATCGGCGACCATGTGAGGCTCTACCAGGGGGTGACCCTCGGCGCCAAGAGGTTCGAGCTCGACAAGGACGGCAACCCGGCAAAGAACGTCCCGCGCCATCCGATCATCGAGGACAATGTGGTCGTCTATTCGAACGCCAACATCCTCGGCAGGATCACCATCGGCCGTAACTCGGTGATCGGCGGCAGCGTGTGGGTGACCAAGAGCATCCCGCCGAATTCGCGTCTCCAGCAGCAGAAGGCAATCGAAAGCACATTCATCGACGGCCTCGGCATTTAACCAATACCAAACAACTCAGTAATGGCAAACACACTTCCAGAATCGGGCAGCCTGCTGCAGCGCAGCGTTACCACCACCGTGGCACGGAACCTGGCGAACACGACCAAGACCGTCCCCCAGATGATGTCCATCACCCCACGGTGGCTGCTCAAGCTGCTTCCCTGGGTCCACGTGGCGTCGGGCACCTACCGCGTCAACCGCACCAAGATCGAGCTCCAGAAGCCGGAACGCATCGGCATCGACTTCCATCGCGGCATCGCTTCCTTCAGGCCCGAGTCGCTCAAGAGCATACCGCTCTTTTCGACGCTCGACGATGAACTGGTCTCGAGCCTTTCGAGGAAGTTCGTCATCGAGGAGGCGGAGCTCGGCAGTACCCTCATCCTCGAGGGCGAAGACCGGCACAAGCTCTTCATCGTCGCCCACGGCCAGATCGAGGTACTCAGCAAAGGCCTGCACGGCGAGGACCTGCGCATCGCGCTGCTCTCGCAGGGCGAGTACTTCGGCGAGGAGGAGCTGGTCTCCGACAAGCCGTCCGGCGTGACGATCCGCACCATCACCCCCGGCACCATCTTCTCCGTCTCGAATACCGACGTGGAGCAGTTGTTCCGTGAGAAGCCTGCGTTCCGCGACGCTTTCAAGGCTGCGGCCGAGGAGTACCTGAAGGTCCGTTCGACGGTCAACAAGCACGGCGAGAAGCACATCGACCTGGTCTCCGGATTCGCCGAGGACGTCGAGATCCCCGAAACTTACGTCGACTACACCAACAAGCCTCGCGAATACGCCCTGAACGCGATCCAGACGGTCGTCAGGGTACATACCAGGGTCTCAGACCTCTACAATGACCCGTACAACCAGATCGAGCAGCAGATGCGCCTGACGATCGAGGGGGTCAGGGAGCGCCAGGAGTGGGAGTTCATCAACAACCGGGAGTTCGGCCTGCTGCACTCCGCCGACCCGGGACAACGGATCAGCACCCGTTACGGCACACCGACCCCGGACGACTTCGACGACCTGTTGACCCTGGTCTGGAAGAAGCCGGCGTTCTTCATCGCCCATCCCAGGGCTATCGCCGCCTTCGAGCGCGAGTGCACCTGGAGAGGTGTGCCCCCGGTCACGATCAACCTGTTCGGCAGTCCGGTCATCACCTGGCGCGGCGTGCCGATCGTGCCCTGCGACAAGCTGGAGATCAGCAAGAACAACAAATCGGGACTCGGCACGACCAATATCCTCCTGCTGCGCGTCGGTGAAAACGAGCAGGGCGTCGTCGGCCTGCACCAGGCAGGCATCCCCGGTGAGATCAGCCCGAGCCTTTCGGCGCGCCTGATGGGCCTCGACAAGCTCGGCGTGGCGTCGTACCTCCTGACCCAGTACTCTTCGCTGGCCGTCCTGACCGACGACGCGCTGGCCGTGCTCGAAAACGTCGAGGTGGGTTACTACCACGATTACGAACACCGCAAGGCCGCCGTCAAGACCAAGTAACAACAGTAACAGCCAAAACCGCTCCCCGTCCGCTATCCATGCCGGCGGGGGGCATTACCTGAACGTTTATGCCAGAATCCGGCGATCACATCAATCCGGCGGGAAGCGTCCCTGAACTGCTGAACCCCTCGTTCATCGCACAGGTGGCCAGCCGGCTGTTCAACGAACTGCCTGGAGGGGCGGAAGTGCCGCGCAGCGAAACCGAACTGCAGCATGCGCCGGAGTCGGCGGCGACGAGCGCCAGGGAACAGGCGACGCAGGGTCCCGTCGCCGGCGATCCGGCATGGCAGCCTGCATTGCCGTGGTTCCCGGCCGAGGCCCAGGCCCCGGGTGAAGGCAACGCCTTCTATTTCACCAGGGAGATCGGGACGAATCGCGAAGAGGCGCTGGAGCCCCATGCGGAAAGGCTGACCGAAGAGCAGAACTATACTCCCGACGGGAGCGGATCGTACGGCCTCGAAGAGCAGCTGAGAAAAAATCCGGCCGAGCCCGCCCTCCCTGCCGAACTCCCCGGCCTTCCCTCCCCGGACTCGGCGATCTCCTTCGATTTCCTTCGGCAGGCGTTCCAGCCCTTCCAGTCCATTGCCGGCCTTGACAACGGTCGCTGCTTCGCGGAAGAGCTGTTGCGCAAGGCGGCTGGAGATGGCGGAAGCAGGGCCCAGGCCCCGGTTGCGGAGCCGTCCGCATTCGGACCGCACTACCTCTTCACGACGACCGACACACCAGGAAACCCGGCAGCGGCCGGCGAGGTTTTCGACGTCGTCTCGGTGCGGAAGGACTTTCCCGTGCTGCACCAGAAAGTACACGGCAAGGACCTGGTCTGGTTCGATAACGCCGCTACGACCCAAAAGCCGGTCAGTGTGATCGAAGCGGTCTGGCAGTTCTACGCCACCGACAATTCGAACATCCACCGCGGAGCCCACACGCTCGCCGCCCGTGCGACGGATGCCTACGAAGGCGCCCGCGAGAAGATCCGCCGGTTCATCAACGCAGGCTCATCATCTGAGATCGTCTACGTGCGCGGAACCACCGAGGCGATCAACCTGGTTGCCCAGACATGGGGACGGAAATTCATCCAGCCCGGCGACGAGATCGTGCTCTCGATCCTTGAACACCATGCCAACATCGTGCCCTGGCAGATGCTCGCCCAGGAGAAGGGGGCTGTCATCCGCGTCGTGCCGGTCAACGACCGGGGTGAGATCATCCTGGAGGAGTACACCCGGCTGCTCGGGCCGCGCACCCGCTTCGTTTCGCTCACGCAGGCCTCCAACGGCCTCGGCACGATCCTCCCGGTCAGGGAGATGATCCGGCTGGCCAAGCGGCATGATGCGAAAGTGCTGGTTGACGGCGCACAGTCCGTCGCCCACATCCCGGTCGACATCCAGGACCTCGACGCCGACTTCTTCGTCTTTTCAGGCCACAAGATATTCGCCCCTACCGGCATCGGCGTGCTCTACGGCAAGCGCGAGCTGCTCGACGTCATGCCCCCGTGGCATGGTGGCGGCAATATGATCAAGGACGTCCGTTTCGATCATACCTCCTACAACGAGGCCCCGGCCAAGTTCGAAGCCGGCACGCCGTCGATCGCCGATGCCGTAGGGCTCGGGGCGGCGCTCGACTACGTCAGGAAGCTCGGACTCGAAAACATCGCCCGTTACGAACACGAACTGACCGTGTACGCCACCGAAAAGCTTGCCGCCATTCCCGGCCTCAGGCAGATCGGCACCGCCCACGAAAAAGTCGGGGTGCTTTCGTTCGTCCTCGACGGTGTCCCGATCGACGAGGTAGGCCGGGCACTTGACCGCGAAGGCATCGCCGTACGCGCCGGCCACCACTGCACCCAGCCGTCGCTCAGGAGGTTCGGCGTGGAAGGAACCGTTCGGCCGTCACTCGCGTTCTACAACACCCGCCAGGAGATCGACCGGCTCGTGGACGTCGTCAGGTCGATACGACGCGGCTGATCACGGATGCTCCACCAGACACGATGCCCGAGAACAAGACATCCGGCATGATCCTCATTACGGACATGCAGTACCTGACCAGCAAGGCCCTGAAGTCCCTCCTGACCTCCCGGGGCTTCACGGTGCAGGTCGCAACGGACGGCAAGGAGTTGCGGAACCTGCTCAGGAAGTTCCGGGTCTCGCTCCTGGTCACGGACCATTCAATTACGGGGGTCGTCTCCGTGGAAGAACTGATTGCCATCAAGGAGGGGTCTCCGGGTACCGCCGTCCTGGTGCTCACCTCCGGGATCAACCAGATGCAGATCAAGGAGCTCCACTACGCAGGCATCAGGAACGTCGCCCTCAAGACCGACGACCGGGACGAACTGATCAGGGCCGTCGATGCGGCCCTGAAGGGGCGGCAACACTACTCCGACGGGGTGATGGACATCCTCCTCAAAAAGCAGGAAGTGGTCGACGCCAGTGGCCTGCTGACCAAATCGGAGGTGGACATCGTCAGGCAGATCGCTTCCGGCCTGACCACCAAGGAGATTGCCGTCAGGAAGCAGATCAGCTTCCACACCGTCATGACCCACCGGAAGAACATCTTCCGCAAACTCGCGATATCGAGCAGCCCGGAACTGGTGATGTATGCCATCAGATCGGGCCTGATCGAGAATATCGAATACCATACCTAACCCCCGCATCCCATGCTCGTTTCGGTGACCTATAACGGCAAACTCCCCCTGGTCGGGAGCAATGAAAAGAAGCAGAAGACCCGATTCGACGCGACCCTCGACCCCGCTGCGCCGGCGAAGTACGCATCCCCCATGGACGTGGTGCTCGAGTCGGTGGCCGCCTGCTCGATGATGGATATCATCATGATCCTCGGAAAAAAGAAAAAGGAGGTCGTGGCGATCAGGGCAGACGTCGAAGCCGAAAGAGCAGAAACACATCCTCGCGTCTTCACCTCCATCCGCATCGTCTACACCCTCACCAGCCCCGACTGTCGCGCCGTGGATTTCAGGAAGGCCGTCGAGCTGTCGATCGACAAATATTGCAGCGTCGCCGCCATGATCCGCAACTCCGGATGTAGCATAACGTGGAGTGCCGAGCTGGCTTGATCATATCCTTTCCGTGTTCATAAACCGCGCTTTTCATAGCACAACATCTCACCAGATTATTCCCTTGTCCCGCGATTAGGGTATTTATAGGGTATTTGTTTCAGGGCCCATATGGAAATGCTTTTTATTGGTCATTGTTCTTTCGCGCATCACACATAAACCAATAAATAGCATTCCATCATGATTCAATCCTTCATTGCTTCAGCACATGCAACGTATCCGCAACTGCACTGCAGCTGTCGGCATTCCTCCCTCCCCTGTCGCATTGCATAAGTTCCGAAGCAACGTTTCCTGAACCATAACCGCATGCGTCCGGATTCCGATATCAGGTACCCGGTTTCATTGCATGCAAAAACCTGTCACAGACAACAACAACCAGAAAGAGATAACCATCATGAAAAAACTCATCTCACTTGCCGCCCTCTTCGCGGCGATCTCGTACGCAGGGCCGGCTTCAGCCAAGGACCTGAGCCTCGGCGGCGACATCGCCACAAGGGTAAGGGCCCAGACCTACAACACGGACAGCTCGAAAAAGGATGACTTCTACACGCAGTACCGCGTCCGCCTGAACGGTTCGGCCGACTTCGGCGACGGCTTCTTCGCCAAAGTCCAGCTCACCAATGAAGCGCCGAATAAACTGGCTGCTGATCAGGGTACTCGCGGAGCTGCAGGCACGGTCGCACTCGGCGGTGGCGGTGGCTGGCAGACGATCGGTTACGGCAATACCGAACTCTACACCGTCGGGTTCTCACAGGCCTACGCCGGCAGGGTCTATGGCGACAGCCACTACGCCCTCGGCCGACTGCCGCTCAACGCCGCCAACAACCCGATCTTCGACATCTCCCTCTATCCGAAAAACCCGCTCGACACCCCGACGGCGACCTTCCAGAACGACCGCCTCTTCGGCGCCAACTACGGGACGAAAATCGGTAACGGCGACCTGAACCTGGTGGTGGGCGTCTTCGACAACCTGAACGCCGGCACCGATCCCGGGCTCCTGAACGACGGCTACGCCTTCGTGGCGAGCTACAAGACCGAGATTGCCGGAATCACGATCGAGCCCGAGGTGCTCACCGCAATCACCCGCTTCGACTCGGTTACCCAGGAGACCTTTAGCTACACCGGAGCAGCGAATAACTCCGATTATGCGACACCCTTCCACCAGGGAGTCAGGCCATGGACATTCGGCCTCAACCTGGGCGGCAACGTGGGCGACCTGAAACTCGGCGGTAGCGCATTCCATACCTCCGCCAGCGGGACGACGCCAAATACGTCCAGATACGCCTTTGCGAATCAGAACGTCGACTATAGCGCCTACCTCCTGAGGATCAAGGCGGAATACGGACCGTTCCTCGCCTGGTACGACCACAGCGTCGCGACAGACAAATCGACGGCCACGACGCAGACCTACACGAACAACTTCGTCTGGGCGCAGTACCAGTTCAACGCCTATAAAACCAAGGGAGGAGCTAAACTGGTCATCCAGCCTACGGTGCGATACCTGACCACCAACGATGAGGTGGCGCCGGAGAAAGGCTATCACAGGCTGCGTTCGGAGCTGTACGCCACCCTGTCTTTCTGACCTCGACAGCTTTTTGTTCTCCGTTGATCCGGGATGCGTCGGCAAGGGGTGGTGTGGTGCCCCTCCTGCCGGGCGCTTCCCGGATTTTTTATATCCGTTCGATCATTCCGCATGCCTTTCGCAAAGTATTTTGTGTCGTCTTTTTCATATCTTTCGCTGATAATGGTCCCGACCGATACTGCGTCATGATATGTTCCAAATATGATGACAAGCCGCATCCGGTCCTATGTATCGACAGATGCTTCAAGACTCAACACCGAACCGATACCGATATATTCGATATACCGTAATAGCAGTATATTTGTGGTACGAGACATTGAAATACATTGTTTCCATATTTAATTACCATCGTCTGAATTGCCAAACGACGACCATATGCTGAAAACCTTTATCGACATCCCTGACACCTCCCGGGTCCACTCCTTGCCCGAGGCTGCGGGATGAAGATGACGGTATTCGGTATACATCGAAAACAACGCGATGGAGCGTTTCTTCGAGAGCCGGGCCCTGGTATCAGCGGCCCGGTTTTTTTTTCGAACTGGCGATGGATAATCCCTGTAAAAGAGCAAGTATCATCAAATAATAAAGATAGAGCTTCCGGAGGAAGTATGGCGACAAGCACGGTCAAATGGTTTAATGCCAAAAAAGGTTATGGGTTCATCGAGAACCCGTTCGGGGGAGGCGGCGATATCTTCGTCCATTATTCCGCGATCATCTCAAAACAGCAGTTCAAGTCCCTGGAACAGGGGGTAACCGTCGATTTCGAGTGCAACGATACGACAAAGGGACTGCAGGCAAGCAACGTGCAGCAAAGCACCGTTTTTTCACCGCAGGGTGCCAACCCGGCCATCGACGACGACCGCTGCGGCATACCGTATTTATAGTATTTTTGAGGTACCGATCATTGAAAACAGCCCCACCCTGCTTTTATTGCAGCGCTTGAGTACTGACGACAACGATCGACAACGTCACCATGACAACCTGGACCAGCAAAATCGATTCATGCCTTGCCGGATGGGCCTGGTGTACTAAGCCGGTGCACTGGCTGATGCTGTCTTGCAGGAACCGATGAAACGCTGATGAAGCATATCATCTGGAGCCGGATCATGACAGCCTTGGTCCGGCTCTTTTTTTGCTACTCACGTAAGCCACGTTTTCGATCATCAACCAATAATACGACTAACCATGACTGCGCAAACTTCCCAGGCCTCACCGGCAGGCATACCGCTGCCGATCGTCAAATTCAACCGCTGGCTGCTGCTGGGCTCCATTTCGGTGGCGATCGCCATCAATCAGCCGATCATCACGAGCATTCTTTTCATCCTGCTTTTACCTGCCGTCGTGTTCGGACGCAGGGGCAGCCTGATCTTCCTGGCCGGCTCGAAGCTGTTCGCGGCAAAGAACAGGACGGCCGCCACTGAAGACGCGGGGCTGATGCGCTTCAACAACTCCATCGCCCTGATCTTGCTCGGCCTTGCGCAAATCGCCTTCATCGCCGGCCGCCCGCTTGCCGGATGGGTCCTTTCGGGCTTCGTCGCCGTCGCGGCAGCCATAGCCCTTTCAGGGTTCTGTTTCGGCTGCTTCCTCTACTACCAGTTCAACATCCAGCGCTACAAGCTGTTCGGGCAGGCCGGCAAGAAGTGCGACGTGGAAAATGCACCCAAGAGCGGGAATGCCGCCAATGTGCCTGAAGCCTGATACGATTTTTCAAACATCGACCATTTTCGAACAAACAAGCAATCAATACCATCCAGGAGATTATCACCATGCCACAAGAACAGAAAGAAGGAATCCGCAACCTGATCGACCGTATCTTCAAAAAGGAGAGCCGGGAAGTCGCACCGGCAGGCCCGAGGCAATACCGCCTGGAGACGCTCGCGCTCCATGCCGGCCAGTCGGTCGACGACACCCAGTCACGCGGCGTGCCGGTCTACCGCACCAGCTCGTACCTCTTCAAGAATACCGAGCATGCGGCAAACCTGTTCGCATTGAAGGAGCTGGGCAACATCTACACCCGCCTGATGAACCCGACCACCGATGTGCTCGAGCAGCGCGTCACGCAGCTTGAAGGCGGCGCCGCTTCGGTCGCCCTCGCTTCCGGAACCTCGGCCATCTTCTACACCGTCATCACGCTCGCCGAGGCCGGCGACAACATCGTTTCGGCCAACAACCTCTACGGCGGCACCTACACCCAGTTCGACGCCATCCTGCCGAAACTCGGCATCAATGTCAAGTTCGTCGACCCGAAGGATCCGTCCAATTTCGAGAAGGCCATCGACGACAAGACCAGGGCGCTTTACATCGAGACCATCGGCAACCCCGTGCTCGACTACACCGACGTGCGCGCCGTGGCCGAAATCGCCCACCGCAACGGCCTGCCGCTCATCGTCGACGCGACCTTCACCACCCCCTACCTGCTCAGGACCATCGAGCTTGGCGCCGACATCGTGATCAACTCCCTGACCAAGTGGCTCGGCGGCCACGGCGCGGGTATCGGCGGCATCATCACCGACGCAGGCCGCTTCGACTGGAAGTCCGGCCGCCATCCGCTCTTTACCGAACCCGATGCCAACTACCACGGCCTGCGCTGGGGCATCGACCTGCCGGAGCCGCTCGCCCCGATCGCCTTCGCGCTCCGCGTCCGCACCGTACCGCTCAGGAACCTCGGCGCCGCCATCTCGCCAGACAACTCCTGGCTCTTCATCCAGGGCATCGAGACCCTGCCGGTACGAATCGTCCGCCACTCCGAGAACGCGCTCAAGGTCGCCGAATACCTGAAGGCCCATCCGAAGGTCGCGTGGGTTCGCTACCCCGGCCTGAAGGACGACCCCTCGCATGCCCTGGCATCGCGCGACCTGCAACACGGCTTCGGCGGCGTGGTGGTCTTCGGCGTGAAGGGGGGCTACGACGCGGCCGTGAAGATCATCGACACGATCGACCTGTTCTCGCACCTGGCCAACGTCGGCGATGCCAAGAGCCTGATCCTGCATCCGGCCAGCACCTCCCACAGCCAGCTCTCCCCTGAGCAGCAGTTGCAGAGCGGCCTGACACCGGACCTCATCCGCCTCTCGATCGGCCTGGAGCATCCGGACGACCTCATCACCGCGCTCGACGACGTCTTGGCGGGAGTTTGAACCGGCAGGGCCTGATGAACGACGCATGACAAAAAAAAAGACCGGAACTCCGCATCCGGTCTTTTTTTTCGCCTGAACCCTTCTCCCCTGACACATCTACCTCTTTTGCGGTAGATAAAATACCTCAACGGCGGGATTTCAGGAGCCCGGGATCATACCGAAATTGAACACAGATGAATTTCCGTCACCAAAACACCGTACCCATGGCACGCATCGCGAAAAAACTCACCGACCTGATCGGCAACACCCCGCTCCTCGAACTCGGCAACTTCGGGCTCGACCAGCAGGCTGTCGGCTCCATCGTCGCCAAGCTTGAATACTTCAATCCTGGCGGCAGCGTCAAGGACCGCATCGGCTTCTCGATGATCGAGGCTGCCGAGAAGGACGGCCTGCTCGACAAGGACAGCGTCATCGTCGAGCCGACCAGCGGCAACACCGGCATCGCCCTGGCCTTCATCGCCGCCGCCAAGGGGTACCGCCTGATCCTGACCATGCCCGAGACCATGAGCATCGAACGCCGCAACCTCCTCAAGGCACTCGGAGCCGAGCTGGTGCTCACCCCGGGGCCGGAAGGCATGGGCGGCGCCATCCGCAAGGCCGAGGAGCTCAAGGAGAGCCTGCCGAACGCCTTCCTGCCCCAGCAGTTCAAGAACCCCGCCAACCCCGACGTCCACCGCAGGACCACGGCCGAGGAGATCTGGAACGACACGGACGGCCAGGTGGACATCTTCGTCTCCGGCATCGGCACCGGCGGCACCATCACCGGCGTCGGCGAGGTGCTCAAGCAGCGCAACCCGAACGTGAGAATCGTGGCCGTCGAGCCGACCGATTCCCCGGTGATCTCCGGCGGCAAGCCCGGCCCGCACAAGATCCAGGGCATCGGCGCCGGCTTCATCCCCGACATCCTGAACAAAGGGGTGATCGACGAGATCATCACGGTCAGCAACGAGAACTCCTTCCGCACCGGCCAGGACCTGGCCCGCACCGAGGGCCTGGTCGTCGGCATCTCCTCCGGCGCGGCCGCATGGGCGGCACTGCAGCTGGCCAAGCGACCCGAAAACGAGGGTAAGCGCATCGTCGTCATCCTCCCCGATACCGGCGAACGCTACCTCTCCACCCTCCTCTACCAGTTCGAAAAGGAGCAGGTCGCCATCTGAGCGCGCATGGCGAAAGATGATGCAGGAAAAAGGCAGATACGAGCATCAAACAGCAATGAACATGACGAACATGAAACATCATATCGGCCGGATCTGCCGGCAGGCTTACTGTCGGTGGCGTACCGACAATAACATAAACCCCGGCATGTGCGACTGAGGCCTATGGCAGCACTCGCGAAGCCGGCTCCTGCGACATCAGGATGACCGGCTTTTTTTTCAACGATCCGACACTCTTTAGGGCACCTCGATAAACTGTGATTTGAAATATTCTCGTGCCAGCGAACGCTGGCCTCTGCCGGCAACCCCGGCAGAAACAAACGTTCTTTGACAGATTTGGGGCTAAAAACCCATGATTTCGGACA
>JAAXWQ010000001.1 GCA_013335115.1 Chlorobiaceae bacterium
TTGATTCGCTTCGCTCACCCGCAAGGGGCTTCCTCGCTTCGCTCGTCGTCTAAACTTCAGATACCAGTTTTGATTCGCTTCGCTCACCCGCAAGGGGCTTCCTCGCTTCGCTCGTCGTCTAAACTTCCATCTGAAGTTTTCGAACCCTCCTTTCGGGTTCTCATCCCTCTCGTCTTGCCTTCTCAAAGCATTACAGAACGACAGGCTTTTCTCTTTCTTACTGGCGGAGAGGGAGGGATTCGAACCCTCGAGGGCTGTTACACCCTACCCGCTTTCCAGGCGAGCGCACTAGACCAACTATGCGACCTCTCCGTTTCTATGGAGCGTCAATGTACAACGTATTTTCGTTTTTTAAAAACGTCATGCGCGGCGAGCGCTTAAATAATTGCATCCCTGATGGAATTATCGGCTTATTTGGGGCCCTCATGAGCAGGTGGTCGTTGCCATTGCGGGCCCACTTTCGTAAATTGCCGGATTAATTTTTTGCCGCAATCTTTTTAACAGGCTGGCCCCATGGAAAAAATCCTCTACGATGCCCTGACGTTCGACGATGTCCTGCTCGTTCCTGCATATTCTTCAGTACTTCCCAAGGAAACGATTGTGGCGTCGAGGCTCACCAGGCAGATCGCGGTCAACATCCCGCTCGTCAGCGCTGCGATGGATACGGTGACCGAAGCTGAGCTCGCCATCGCCCTGGCTCGCGCCGGTGGGATCGGCATCATCCACAAGAACCTGTCGATCGATGAGCAGGCCCGTCAGGTTGCGAAGGTGAAGCGTTTCGAGAGCGGCGTGATCCGCAACCCCTTCACGATCTATGAGGATGCGACCATCCAGGACGCCCTCGATCTGATGCTCCGCCACTCGGTCTCCGGGATTCCGGTGCTCGAACGTCCCGATGCGAACGGATCAATGCGCCTGAAGGGCATCGTGACCAATCGTGACATGCGCATGAAGTCGTCGTTTGGCGACCCGATCACCACAATCATGACCACGGACCTGGTGACGGCAACCGACGGTATCGACCTCCTGACCGCCGAAGAGATCCTGATGAAGAACAAGATCGAGAAGCTGCTGATCGTCGACGAAGCGGGCAACCTCAAGGGGCTTATCACCTTCAAGGATATCCAGAAGCGCAAGCAGTGCCCGGACGCCTGCAAGGACAGCCAGGGCCGCCTGCGTGCCGGAGCAGCAGTCGGCATCCGCGCCAACACCATGTCGAGGGTCGATGCCCTGGTGGCGGCCGGCGTGGATGTCGTCGCGGTCGATACGGCCCATGGCCACAGCCAGGCGGTGCTCGATATGGTGGCAACCATCAAGAAGGCATATCCGGAACTTCAGGTGATTGCCGGTAACGTGGCGACCCCTGAAGCGGTCAGGGACCTGGTGAAGGCTGGCGCCGACGCCGTGAAGGTCGGCATCGGCCCCGGCAGCATCTGCACCACCCGCGTAGTGGCCGGCGTCGGCATGCCGCAGCTCACGGCGATCATGAAGTGCGCTGAGGAGGCGGCAAAGACCGGCACGCCAATCATCGCCGACGGAGGCATCAAATATAGCGGTGACGTCGCCAAGGCGATCGCTGCCGGGGCCGACACGGTCATGATGGGCAGTATCTTCGCGGGTACCGACGAGAGCCCCGGCGAAACGATCCTGTACGAAGGAAGGAGGTTCAAGGCCTACCGCGGCATGGGTTCGCTCGGCGCCATGAGCGAACCGGAAGGCAGCAGCGACCGCTACTTCCAGGACGCTTCGGCGGAAACAAAGAAGTATGTGCCGGAGGGCATCGAGGGACGCATCCCGGCCAAGGGCAAGCTCGATGAAGTGGTCTACCAGCTCATCGGCGGCCTGAAGTCCTCGATGGGTTACTGCGGAGTCAGGAACATCAACGAACTGAAGGAGAACACCCGTTTCGTGCGTATCACCTCGGCTGGCCTGCGGGAGAGCCACCCGCACGATGTGATGATCACCAAGGAGTCCCCGAACTACTCGACCTCGATGTAACAGCAGGTCCGATACAAACAGAACAGCCCGGCTTGCCGGGCTGTTCTGTTTGCAGGGAATATTCGTAGGGGCAGGCCCCTGTGCCTGCCCGCATTATTATCCATTAATCATCAGCCATGCCTTCAAGGCGATCTTCCAGGTCAGCGTAGATCTCCTGCAGTTCGTTGATCATGTCCTGATCGGCTTTCCACATGCCCCTGCCATGGGCCTCGAGCATCCTGCCGACGATGTTCTTGATCGCCTGCGGGTTCAACTCGGCGAGGCGTTCGCGCATGTTCGGGTCAAGCGCGTAGGTCTCGGCGGTCTTCTTGTAGACCCAGTCGTCGACGCTCTTGGTGACGGCATCCCAACCGAGCATGTAGGTCACGCGGTTACTGATCTCGCCGGCACCGCTGTGGCCGTGCTTGAGCATGCCCTCAAACCATTTCGGGTTCAGCAGCTTGGAACGGTACTCCACGCGCAACGACTTGTCGGCGTCATCAAGCTTGATGTCCGAGGTGAAGGACTCGACGTAGTTGAGCTTGATATCCGAGGTCTTGCTGTTCCTCCTGCGTGCGGCGAGCTGTAGCGACCCCGACGACGAGAAGTAGTGGTCGATGTCGGAAATACCGAACTCTGTGGAGTCCACCTGGTGCACGACGCGGTCGACTGAACCGAGCAGTTTCTGCAGGACCTCGGACTGCTTCTCACCCTTGCGGTTGCCGCCGTAGGCGCAGCTGTTGCGGCGGATGAAGAGGTCGTCAAGGTCGCTCTCGTTCTCCCATGCAGAATCCTCGATCATGTCGTCGACGTAGGTACCGTAAGCGCCCGGGGCCTGCGTGAACTGGCGCGAGGTGGCCGTCTCGAAGTCCATGCCTTCTGCCAGGGCCTCGTCGACATGCTTTTTGATGTAGTTCATGTCATGCGGTTCGTTGGCCTTTGCCGCATCCTTGACCAGTTTGTCGAGCTGATCCATCAGGATGCCGAAGGCATCGCGGAAGATCGGGCTGAGCTGCATGAGCACGTCGACGCGCGGACGGCGCAGCTTGTCGAGCGAGGTGAGGTTGTAGTGGCTGATCTTGCCGAAGGCGTCGTAGGCCGGTTCGGCACCCATGAGCCTGATGACCACGGCCACCGCCTCACCTTTTGTCTTAATGGTGTCAAGTCCCCAGATCACCTCGGCGATGGTCTCGGGATAAACGCCATCGTTCTCGGCAAGGTGCTTGGCGATAAGTCCGTCGGCAATCTGGCTGCCACGCTTGAAGGCGGTTTCGGACGGGATGCGCCACGGGTCGATGGAGTGGATGTTGCGGCCCGAAGGCAGTACGTTCATGCCGTCCCTGACCAGGTCGCCGCCGGGGCCGGAAGGGATGTAACCTCCATTGAGAACCTTGACAAGGGCTTCCATCTCACCTTTGTTGTCGGAAAGTGCCTGGATCATCTGGCTCCCCTCCTGGATGATGCGCTGGATGAAGGGCACATCCTCCTGCGGGAGCTTGCTGCCTCCCGTGACCTGCTCGAACACCGACATCGGGTTCTTGCGGTCGAACATCACCAGCCTGACGAACTCCTTGCACGCCTCCTCAGCCCATTCGCGGAGTCGGATCGCCTCGTCATCGCCCTTGCGTGAGCGCGCCGTCAGCTCTTCGTAGCTGGCGAAGTGGCCGTTCCTGCCCGAGGTGGAGAGGAGGATGTAGGGCAGCGTGCGGCCGTTGTCCCCCCTGTTCTTGACGGTTTCGGTGATGGTGATGATCTGCGCGTCGATCGGGCTGGAATCGCCGAAGACGTGCAGCGAATTCGAGATAAGCCGGTTCTCGAGTTCGAGGATATAGATGTAGAGGCGGCTGACGAAATCCCCGAAAGCCTCGTCTGCTTTGCGCGGGCAGTCGTCGGTGAGGTTCAGCAGCTCGGCTTTGTCCATGATCGCTTCCTGGACCGTTTCGATATCCTCGCTGATGTGGCCCTGGGCCTGCTGCCGCTCGCGATAGTCGGTGAGCAGGTCCTTGAGCGCGGGCAGCTCCTTGTAGAGGCCGGCCCTCGCCAGCGGAGGCACGACGTGCGATACCATGGTAGCCAGGCCGCGGCGCTTGGCGATGGTCGATTCGCTCGGGTTGTTGACCGGGTAGATGTAGAAGTGCGGGATCTCGCCAAGCAGGGCGTCGGGCCAGCAGTCGCCGGTCAGGCCGGTCTGCAGGCCGGGCATCCACTCGACGGAGCCGTGCATGCCGACGTGTACCAGGGCCTGGGCGTCGAACTCGCGGCTCAGCCAGCGGTAGAAGGAGATGTACTGGTGGTGCGGGGTATTGGCCTTGTCGAAGAGCAGCTTCATCGGGTCGCCCTGCACGCCCATGCGCGGCTGGACGCCGATGTAGATGTTGCCGAAGCGCACGCCGCCGATGAACACCTCCTCGGTGCCACAGGGGACGATCTCGCCCGGGAACGATCCCCAGCGCTCCTCGATCCGCTCGCGCTCATGGTAGGAGGCCAGCTCGTTGAACTTTTCCCTGCTGACCTTGATGGCGTCGGGCTTGTTCTGCATGATCTGATGGTCGGTCGCCCGGTCGAGCACCTCGAACAGCTTCTCGGGGCTTTCGGGCAGGGTGCCGACGTTGTACCCCTCTTTCTTGAGGCGCCCCAGGATCTGGAACAGCGTCCTGGGTACGTCGAGCAGCGCTGCGCTGGCCTTTTTGCCGAGTCCCGGCGGATAGTCGTAGACGACGAAGGCCACTTTCTTGTCCCTGTTCGGCGTGGCGCGTAGCCGCAGCCACTTCTTCGACATCAGCGCAAGCCTGTCGAGCCGCTCCTGCACGGTTTCGATCTTGCCGTCCTGCAACGCGCCGAGGATGATTGGCGAAATGGCGCCATCCATCTCCGGAATCGAGTAGGTGAAGGTCACCTGCATCGGGGAAACGCCGAGTTCGTGCCACGACTCGAAGTCCTGGATCAGCAGCGGCTGCGAAACGATGTAAGGCACATTGAGCTCGGTGAGGATCTCGTGACGCGCTTCAGCGGCGGTACCGGGCTTGGTCGAACCCGCAGGGCCGCCGACCAGGCCGAAGCCCATCATGTTGACGAGCAGGTCGAGTCCCTCCTTGACGAACCAGTCCCTGACGAGCACATGGCCTTCGACGCCCATGACGAACGCGGGATAGGCCGCGATGCCCTGTTTTTCGAGGGTCCGGATGGTGTTGTCGATGTAGGTCTTCTCCTGCAGGAGGTGCTTGCGGAAAAAGAGCAGGGCCACCTTCTGCGACTTGTCGAAGTTGATGCCACGCTTCTTTGACCAGGCCTTGAAACTTTTGAGGTCCTTGAAGTAAGCCGGGGCGTCGGGATGGTAGAGGCCCATGTTCGGCACGTCGACGATCGGATCGACCTTGACGTCAACCTGGAAATACTCCCTCAGGATGAGGCGGAACATGTTGGCGATATTCTCGGGGGTCGGCTGCAGCCAGTAGGAGTAGACCATCAGCCAGTTCTTGAAATCCTTGGCCTTGTTGGGCACCAGCGGCAGGATGGTCCTCATGATTTTCATGAGCTTCATGTAGCCGTAAAGCGCGTCCTCGTCGCGGCCGTGGACCAGCATCTTGGCGATCTTCTTGACCATGTCGGGCATGCCGGACTTGCCTTCGCTGACGGCGTAGCTACCGACCTTGGTCAGTGCCATGGCCTCGGGCATGGATTCGAAGATGAAGATGGTCTTTTCGTTGGTCCCCTGTTCGAGTTGCTCCTTGAACCAGTCGATCTGCTCCTTGAAGTTGATCATGCTCATGAACACGCAGTCAGCTTCGCGGATGGCTGTCGCAGCTTCGGGATTCTGTTTTTCGAGATCGACGTCACTCAGCTGCACAAGGTCAGCGTCCTTTTCGATCATCCCCTTGATTTTCTTCCAGAGACCGGCGTTATACTGCTCCAGACCGACGATTGCCGTGATTTTACGACGAGTTGCCATAATGATACTAATCTATTGGCATTGATGGAATACCGCGTGCCGACCACATATCGGAATACACGTGTAAGATGATATACAAATGTATAAAAGGCGCAATTAATTCCGAAGAAATCATTTGCCGGTAAAGCACCGGCAAATGATATATGAGAATGGGGTCAGCTGAGGGCGGCTTCGACAATCTGTTCGGCCTTGGCGTTGGGAAGGTAGAAATACCTGCCGCCGAGCTTCTGCGCCAGCTTCGGCGCCTCGCCCCTCGAAAGGTAGTTCATCTGGGTATCGATCACGATGGAGGCGACGCCGTCCGCCTGGATGGAGAGGGCGATCGCTTCGATCTCCTTCTCGAGCTCCTCCTTGGGGGCCTTCTCGGCGTTCGGTTCGTAGGATGCCTGCAAAGGGATGTTGCCCCTGCCGTCGGTGATCATGACGAACATGATCTGGGAAATGCCCTTGGTGCGGGCCAGCTTGGCGGTCTCCCAGCCGGTGAACAGCGCTGAGGCCAGCGGGGTCCCACCACCCGTCGGCAGCACGTCCAGCTCCCGCTTGGCGCGGTCGACGCTCTGCGAAGGAGGCAGCAGCACCTGTGCCGATTTTCCCCTGAACGAGATCAGGGCGACCTGGTCGCGGTGCACGTAGGCGTTCTGGAGCAGGCTCGCCACGGCGCCCTTGGCCTGGCGCATGCGGTTCAGGGCCATCGATCCCGAGGCGTCCACCATGAAGATGAAGAGCGTTCCCGACTTGTCGCGGAACTTCTTGATCTTGACGTCCTCCTTGTTGATGATGAGGGCGCCGGTCTTGATGCCCTTTTTGCGCTTCTCTTCCTTGCGGGTAGCCTGCCACGGGGCTGCCGAGATCAGGGTCGGGATCAGGGCGACCTTGCCGCTCTTCATCTCACCCTCCTGGGCGCGCACGAAGCGGCCACGGCGGTTGTTCAGCGCTTCGCCACGGCTTCCGGACTTTGCCTTCTTCTTGGAGGCGAGCGAGATGTTGAGGATGTTGTCCGGGAGTTCGGTCTCCATAGCCTCCATCATGAGCTCCTCGATCATGTCGGGGGTCTCCTCCTGCTCCTCTTCCGCATCGGCGTCCGGGGTGTCTGCCGGTGCCTCCTCGTCCTCGGCCTCGGTCTCTTCCGGCGGCGGAGGTTCATCCGGCCCCTGCATCTCCTCCTCGGCCGCCTCGCGCTCCGGCATGCGGGTCGCACGAGGGACGAGCACGAGCTTGACGGCGAGCTTCAGGTCCTCGTCGTCCACCTCGGTGCGCTGGGCAAGCGCTGCGCTGGCGATGGCGCACCTGATCGAGAAAATGTCCACGCGGTTGCCCTCGACGCCGAGGCTGATGGCCGTCTGGATGAGCCCCTTGATCTGCTCCTTGGTCATGGAGACGTTCGGCAGCTGGACGCGTGCGGCCTCGATGAGGCCCCTGAGCATGCGCAGCTCGTCCTGGGTGTCCTCGGAATTGCGCTCGCCGAGCACCGTGCTGACAATCTTCTTGCGGGCACGGTAGTCATTCTGCGTCGCAAACGGCACGATGATGCCGACCCGGTCGAGCAGGCCCATGCGTACTTCGCCGTCGCTCGGGTCATAGGTGCCGACCAGCATGAAGTCCGCCGGGTGCACCTCGCTGAGGCCTTCGCGTTCGACGATGACCGCGCCGCGTGACATGGCATCCATGATGTGCGATACGGCCGAGCTGTCGAGCAGGCTGAGCGAATCGACGTAGAGTACCCCCTTGTGCGCCTTTGAGAGCACGCCGTGCTGCACGACGCGCAGGCCGGTCGCCAGGGTAGCTTCGAGGTCGACGCCGCCGATAAGGCGGTCTTCGGTCACGTTCAGCGGAAGATCCACGAAGGGAGTGCCTTCGGGAAGGATGTCCGCGAATGCCCTCGCCAGCGTCGACTTGCCGGACCCGACGGCCGACGGGATAACGACGCCGCAAAGGGAGGGATCGACGGCCAGCAGCATGAGCGCCTGCTTGGCCAGATCCATTCCTACGATATCGGTAAATGCTATCATGCTGCTGCTTCGCCTTCTCCCAGGACTTTTGCAAGTTCGCGTTCGATCTTCTCACCGGCGTCGACCGTCTCAAGCGGATCCTTGCGGAGGCGGTGGCGCAGGCAAAGGCCGGCGACCTCCTTCACATGGGCCATGGTGACCGTCGTCTTGCCCAGGTATGCGGCATAGGCGTGGGCGGTACGGGTGATGGTCAGCTCGCCGCGGTGGCCGTCGATGCCGAGGTTCATGCAGAGCCTGGCGATGTCGGTCAGCACCTTGTCGTCCATCGTCACCTGGGGCAGGAGATCCTGGGCTGCGACGATCTTCTTCTGCAGCTTCTGCTGGTCGCGGGTGACCTTCTTGACGTAGGATTCCGGATCCTCGTCGTATTCGCGGCGGCGCTTGACGATCTCGACCCTCTTGGCGACGTCGTTGATGGTGATGATTCGGGCGTGCAGGCCGAAACGGTCGAGCAGCTGCGGCCTGAGTTCACCCTCTTCGGGGTTGCCGGAGCCGACAAGCACGAAACGGGCAGGGTGGCGGATGCTGATACCTTCGCGTTCGACCACGTTCTTGCCGCTGGCGGCCACGTCGAGGAGCACGTCGACGAGGTGGTCGTCGAGCAGGTTGACCTCGTCGATATAAAGGAAGCCGCGGTTGGACTGGGCAAGCAGGCCGGGCTCGAAGGCCTTGACGCCGCTGGTGAGCGCCTTTTCGATATCGATGGTTCCGCAGACGCGGTCTTCGGTGGCGCCGAGCGGAAGGTCGACCACCGGGACGGGGATCATCTCGGTCTTGACCTCTTCGGGATTGATGGCCGGGGTGCCCTTCTTGCCGCTCTCAGCCTCGACGTACTGCTCGACGGTACGGTTGTAGATATCGTCCTTGACTCGCGGAATGAGCGGGAGCACTTCAGCGAGCGCCCTGACCGTGGTGCTCTTGCCGGTGCCGCGGTGACCCATGACCAGAACGCCGCCGATCCTCGGATCGATGATGTTCAGGATAAGGCTGAGCTTCATCTCCTCCTGGCCGACGATGGCAGTGAAAGGGAACGCCATTGCCGACTTCTTCTTCGAAGATGCCTTTTTCGCTTCAGGGGTTGCCGTTACCTTCGCCGGGGCGGTTGCCTTTGCCTTGGAAGGAGCAGCAGCCTTGGCTTTGGCCGGAGCGGCCGCCTTGGCAGGTGCAGCTGCCTTGGAGGAAGAGGTCTTCTTCGCAGCTTTCACAGTCTGGGTCATAGTAGGATTGGATGGTTGATACCCGGCCCGGGACCTGCAGAGTTACTCGGCTTGCCCGGCTGAGGCTTGCTTGGTTGAGAACAAAATTCAACAATGAATCCTGAATTTATGCTTTTGGCATAGAGATAACAAACGCTTTTCACGATTGTTCCATGGAGCAATGCGGGTAGGGCCCGCCGGCCTCACCCGGCGGACTGCATGGCGTTGAACGCCGCCTCCCTGACGGTCTCGGAAAGCGTCGGGTGCGCGTGCACCGTCCTGACGATATCTGCCGCACTCATGCCGAACCTGCAGGCCAGCCCGAGCTCGCCGATCAGCTCGACGGCGTCATGGCCGATCAGGTGGCCACCGAGCATGCGGCCGGTCGCTGCATCGAACACCAGCTTGACCATCCCCTCGAGTTGGCCGAAAGCGTTCGCTTTCCCCGAAGCGGCAAAGAGGGATCGGCCGATCCGCACCTCACGTCCGGACTTCACGGCGGCCTCTTCGGAGAGGCCGATCGAGGCTACCGAAGGCTGGGCGTAGACGCATCGGGGGATGAAGGCCTCGTCGAGGGGCTCGGGGGAGCCACCAACGATGGCCTCGACCGCGATCGACGCTTCGGCTGAAGCCTTGTGGGCGAGCAGCATGCCCCCGCGCACGTCCCCTATGGCGTAGATGCCGGGAACGCTGGTCCGGCAGGATGCATCGGTGGTGATGAAGCCGCGATCGGTGGCCACGCCCGCCGCCTCCAGCCCGATGCCTTCGATCGACCCGGTCACCCCGATGGCCACCAGCAGGTAATCGGCTTCGGCATGCTTCGCCTCCGACCCTTCGATGGCGATGTCGGCCGTAACGCCGGATTCCCCTCGCCGGACCTCCGCGACGCGCGCCCCGCAGAGCACGGTGATGCCCGCTTTTTCGAACGACCGACGCAGGATTCCGGAAACCTCCGCATCCTCGGGCGGCAACAGGCGCGGCATCATCTCGACAATGGTCACCTTCGCACCGGCCTTCGCATAGAACCAGGCCATCTCGACGCCGATCGCCCCGCCTCCGACGACGATCATCGACGACGGCACCTCCTTCATGATGAGCGCCTCCCTGCTGGTGATCACCCGGTTCCCGTCGGGTTCGAGGCCCGGAAGCGCCCTCGGATGCGCGCCAGTGGCCAGGATGAGGTTGCGGGCCTCGACCGTCGAGGCCGACCCGTCGGCGGCGGTGACGCGTATGGCGGTGCCGCCGCAAAGCACGGCATCCCCATTCAGGACCTCGACACCCGCCTTGCGGAGCATGTAGCCGACCGCCTTCGAGCTCTTCAGGGCGACGTTCCTGCTTCGCTTGACGGCTTGCGCGATATCGAACGATACGCCGGTGGCGGCGACGCCGAACGATGACGGGTCCTTCACGAGTTCGTAGACTTCGGCGCTCCTGAGCAGCGCCTTGGTGGGAATGCACCCCCAATTGACGCAGACGCCGCCGAGCGGCCCTTTTTCGACGAGGCACACCTTCATGCCGTGTCGGGCTGCGTGGAGGGCCGCCTCGTAGCCTCCGGGGCCGGAGCCGATGACGGCGAGATCGAATGGTGCGTTGCCCATGGCTGCTACAGGCTCCTGCATATGGCTTTGCGTTTGGATTATGGTTGCTACGGGCGATTGTTTGTTATATTGCCTCGGGTGCCGGGACACGGGCGCCTTTTTTTTTACGTAGATGAAAATGCAAAAAGAGCCGCAAAAAACCGAACCGGAAGCGCTGGAACCAAAGAAGATGACCATCCAGGTCAGCAAGGTCCAGACTCCGATGCGCATTGACCGCTACCTCGCCCAGCAAGTCGAGAACGCCACGCGCAACAAGGTGCAGGAGGCGATCGGGGAGCACCGGGTGCTGGTCAACAGCAAACCGGTCAAATCGAACTACCGGATCAAGTCCTGCGACCTCATCCAGATGACCTTCCTGAGGCCCCCGGCCCCCGAGCTGGCGCCGGAAGAGATCCCGCTCGACATCGTCTACGAGGACGACGACCTGCTGGTGGTCAACAAGGAGGCCGGCATGGTGGTGCATCCCGCATTCGGCAACTGGACCGGCACGCTGGCCAACGCCATCCTCCACCATCTGGGAAAAGATGCCGAAGAGCTTGATAAAAGCGGCCTGCGGCCGGGCATCGTGCACCGGCTCGACAAAGACACCTCGGGCCTGATCATCATCGCCCGAAACCCGACGGCACTGCACCGGCTGGCCACGCAATTCGCCCGGCGGCAGGTCGGCAAGGTCTACAAGGCGATCGTCTGGGGAGTACCGGAACCCCGGTCGGGCACCATCCGCACCAACATAGGGCGGTCGCACAAAAACCGGAAGGTGATGGCCAATTTCCCTTTCGAAGGGCTCGAGGGCAAACATGCCATCACGGATTACGAGCTCACCGAAGACCTTCGCTGGTTCTCGCTCGTCAGCCTGACGCTGCATACCGGCAGGACGCACCAGATCAGGGCACACCTCCAGCATATCGGCCACCCGATTCTCGGCGACGCAACCTACGGCGGGGGCACCCCCCGGAACCTTCCCTTCAGCAAAGGCGAGCAGTTCACCAGGAACCTGCTGGAAGCGATGCTGAGACAGGCGCTGCATGCAGAAACCCTGACCTTCCGCCAGCCGACGACGGGAGAACCGCTCTCCTTCACCGCCCCCCTTCCGGCGGACATGATGGAGACGCTCGACAGGATCAGGGCTCTTTCGACGTCGAACCATTTATAATAACGCCGACCTGGTCCAGGCCGCTGGCGCTGAACAACGAACTTCACCGTGAACGCATGAAAATCATCGGAATCAACGGCAGCCCCCGTCGCGAGGGCAACACCTCTCGCATGGTCGCGACCCTGTTCGACACCCTGCACGAGGAGGGCATCGAAACCGAACTGCTCCAGGTCGGGGGCACCGACATCAGGGGGTGCCGCTCCTGCTACGCCTGCATCCGGAACAAGGACCACAAGTGCTCCTCGAAAGACGACGGCTTCAACGGGATCTTCGAAAAAATGATCGAAGCGGATGGCATGGTGCTCGCTTCGCCCACCTATTTCGCCGACATCACCCCTGAGCTCAAAGCACTGATCGACCGGTCGGGCTTCGTTTCGAGGGCCAACGGAGGGCTGTTCCGGCACAAGGTCGGCGCAGGAGTCGTCAGCCTCCGCAGGGGCGGTGGCATCCACGCCTACGACAGCATCAACCACCTCTTCCAGATCTGCCAGATGTTCATCGTCGGCTCGACCTACTGGAACCTCGGCTTCGGAGGACGCGAGGGCGACGAGGTACTCAAGGACAACGAAGGACTCGAAAACATGCGCGACCTTGGCCGCTCGATGGCGTTCCTGCTCAGGAAGCTCCACGGCTGACCACCCGAACCTTATCCACGGACAAACGCGATACATGACGGAACGATCGATATATTCAGGCCTCCTGCAGGCCACCCTGGTTTTTTGTACCTTCTTCCCCGTTGCCGCCGCATCGGGTGCAGAGCGGACAGGCACCCCTGCACCAACCGGCAGGAGCGTGGAAAGCCTCTGCGGCAAAAAGGTCGCCGACCCATACCGACCGCTCGAAAACCTCGCCGACCCCCGCGTGCAGCGATGGTTCCGCCAGGAATCCGAACGCGCCAGGGCAACACTCGACGCCATACCGGGCCGGGCCGGGCTGATCGCAAAGATGGTCGATTTCGACAGCCGCAGGAGCGCCAAGGTCTACAGCCTTTCGATCACCGACAACGACCGCTACTTCTACCTCAAGCAGACCCCTGCCGACGAAACCGGCAGGCTTTTTGTCCGTGATGGCTTCAAGGGTCGTGAACGGGAGCTGTTCAACCCGACGACCTTTTCGGACGGCAGCGGGGCCTCGTTCGTCATCAGCGGCGTGACGCCGAACATCGATGGTTCGAAAATCGCCATGACCGTCTCGCCGAACGGATCCGAGAACTCGATCCTGATCGTCATGGAGGTCGCCAGCGGCCACATCTACCCGGAGCGGATCGACCGTTGCTGGTTCGCCTCCCCGTCCTGGCTGCCGGATGGGGAAACGTTCCTCTACAACCGCCTGAACCCCGGCTCGCTGCACGATAAGGATCGTGAAAAAGACAGCCGCATCTTCGTGCATCGTGCCGGAACGAACCCCTCGACCGACATCGAGGTCTTCTCACGTACGGCCAACCCGGAGCTCGGCATCCGCCCCGAGGACATCCCTGCGCTCCATTACGACCACAAGAGCGGCTACCTGTTCGCCTTCACCGAAAGCGTCGACCCCAGGGTCAACGCATGGTACGCGCCATTCCAGCCCGTCACGGGCCCCGCCATCCCGTGGAAACGTCTGTTCCGGCCGACCGACGAGGTGTACGACTTCACCGCAACGAAAAGCGACATCTACCTCTACACGCCGAAAAACGCCCCGCGCTACCAGCTGCTGAAAACCTCGCTGGCGGCCCCGGACCCGGAGCATGCCCGGACCGTCATCCCCGAACGCGGAGACGCGACCCTCAGCGGCTTCTCCGTAACCAGCAAAGGCCTGTTCTACACCCTCTCCTTCAACGGGGTGAAGGAGGAGTTGCACCGCCTTGACGAAGCCGGCGGAAGCGACGAGATGATCACCCTGCCTTTCGACGCCGGCACGATCAGCATGGGTTCGAAAGGGTTCGACAAGCCGGACCTCTGGACCCTTATCGGCGGATGGGCCCACGACTTCCGGCGCTACCGCTACGACAGCGACTCCAGGTCGTTCACCGACGAGACCCTCTCATCCCCTGTCAAATACCCTGAATACCATGACCTGACGGTCGAAGAGGTGATGGTACCATCGCACGACGGCGTCATGGTCCCCCTCTCGCTCATCCACGCCAGGGGGTTGCAGCGGAACGGCAGGAACCCGGTGCTCATCTACGGCTACGGAGCGTACGGCAACTCCATCACGCCGTTCTTCTCCCCCGGCCTGCTACTCTGGACGGCAAAGGGTGGCGTGCTGGCCGTGGCCCACGTCCGCGGTGGCGGCGAACTCGGCGACGCCTGGCACAAAGCCGGCATGAAAGGCAGCAAGCCGAACACCTGGAAGGACCTGATCGCCTGCGCGGAGCACCTCGTCAGGCAGGGCTACACCTCGCCGAAGCATATCGCCATCAACGCCGCGAGCGCCGGCGGCATCCTGGTCGGCAGGGCGATGACCGAACGCCCGGACCTGTTCGCCGCGGCGATGCCGCAGGTCGGCCTGTTGAATGCGGTTCGGGGCGAAGAGTCGCCGAACGGCCCTGCGAACGTGCCGGAATTCGGAAGCGTGACCAATCCGCAGGAGTGCCGTACCCTCCTCGAAATGGACGCCTACCTGCACCTGAAAAAAGGGGTCCGCTACCCCGCGGCCCTCGTCACCGCCGGCATGAACGACCCGAGGGTCATCGCCTGGGAGCCCGCAAAGTTCGCGGCGCGCCTCCAGGCCTCGACCGCGTCGAAGAGGCCGGTGCTCTTCTTCACCGACTTCGAGGCGGGCCACGGCATAGGCGACAGGAAAACCAAGCAGTTCGAATCCCTCGCCGACATCCTCAGCTTCGGCCTCTGGCAGACCGGCCACCCGGAGTTCCTGCCCGCATCGGGGAAATAAGGGTGGACATTTGCGAAGACATGAAAAGTATGGATTCGAGGTGTTGTCCCCGGCAGTTTGTATAGATAGTACACAACGTTCCGCAATTGCCTGTGTCAGGAATGTCGCGAACACATCTCAGAATGAGACAACCCGAGATTAGCCACTGATTTTTTGCGCCGAAGCTACGATTCCCTGTTTACCCCCTCCACGCATGTTCTCCGACCATCGGGTTCAAAATCCTGATGCAGCGGCACGTGCGCAAAACAGATGGCACGGTAATTGCTGATAATCACCTATTGACAGTTGCGGTCTCTGTCGGCGACGCGCGACTGTTTGCATCGCAGCCTATTCGTATCGGCTGCCGAAGATAGATGCCGGCGTTTACTGAAAACCATCTGAGGCAGAGTTATGTACATCATTTCCAAACGTCTCGTCACGGCCATTCTCGCCGGCAATCTCATCAGCATATCAGCCTTGCCGGCATCTACGGTTGCAGCTGCACCTTTCGATTCCCTCACGAGCGTATTGACCAGCGGTGAAAAAACCGATACGGTCCTGAACTCATCAGGGACGACGGACCAGGCCATCCGCTCATCGCCCTATTTCACCGACAGAGAGGGAAACATCCTCATGAACGTGAACATCTGGGGAAACGTTGCGCGTTCCGGCACACTGAGCGTTCCCGAGGGAACGGATATCGGCACGGCGCTTTCAATGGCGGGAGGGCCAAGCAATTCGGCAAAACTGTCGGAGGTTCGGGTAAACCGGGCACGGACCGATCAGAACGGCCAGTCGACCTACCTTGTCAACCTCTCCGATTATGTCAGGAACGGCGATCGTTCGGGGCTCCTCGAACTGAATCCGGGAGACACCATCATCGTGCCGGAATCCCGGAAACTTGGTGTCCTTGGCATCCTTGGGATCATCGCCACAGGCGCGACCATTTATTCCGTGACCCGATGACCCGGTGGCCATACCTCTATCCATACAATTTTGCGATTTAAACGCGGGAGTAACCCATGATTGACCTGAATCAGCAAACAAGCAGGGAACACGATTTCCGGAACCTGCTGCTTTCCTTCTGGCGCGGCAAATTCATCATCGCAGCAGTCATGCTCCTGACGGTGGCCGGTGCGTTCGCCAGCTACTATTTCACTGCCCCGATCTACAACGCCAGTGCCATGATCATGGTGAAGTCCCCTGACAAGGATCGGCTGATCAGAGATGGCGAAGGGCAGAGCACAGAATTTGAATTGCCGACAAGCGTCGAGCTGCTCAAGTCCTATCCGCTCGCAGAAGCCACCGTGCAACGGCTCATGGACAGCCCCGAGCACTGGCAGCTGAGGCTGTTCGGCAGGAAGCTGACGAAAGGGATGTTGTCCGCAGCTGGCAGGACAAACCCGGACAGCATGAAGACCAGGCACTATGCCGAAGCCCTGCAGGGAGCATTGAAAGCAGAACGAATCCGGGGGACGAACCTGATCGAAGTGTCCATCAATAACCCCAATCCGTCGGAAGCGGCATTGATTGCCAATACGGTATGCGAAGTCTACCGGGACAAAAACGCTGAATGGAGCGCCACACAGGATATCTCCGTAAGCAGGATCATCGAACGACAGATTATCGAACAGGAAGAGAAGATGCTCAGGTCGGAAAATTCGCTTCAGGCGTACATGAAAAACAATGCAGTCTATGAACCGACCGGTAATGTCGCCGATCTGCAGAGATCGTTTACGAAGGCATCCGAAGAATACGAAACGAACAGGGTACAGCATGAGATCCTCCGAAAGCAACTGGAATTTATCGAACAATCGCTTTCGGAAGAGGAGCTCACGTTCAGCAAGGATATGCAGAAAGACATCGGCGACCAGCTCCGTTCGATGCGCAATGAGATCAGGGATCGAGAGAAAACCTATATCGAGCTGGCCATGAAGAAGGGGGAGAAAACCCCGGAAGCCGAAACGGCACGGGCGCAACTGCTCAGATTCAAGACCCAGGTCGACCAGATCAACCGGAAGAAAATCGCAGGAAAGATCGCCAATTCGAACAACACCCAGAAATACCGCTTCGATCTTCTCGCCTCGAAAATGCAGGTCAACGTTCGCCTGGCCGAACTGGAAAACAGCGCCAACGAATACCTGCGCCTGAAACAACAGTACCAGGAGCAGTTGAACTCGCTTCCGGCCAAGCAGATCAACTATGCGAAGCTCTCCCTGGACAACGAGATAGCAAAAAAAACCTATGCATTCCTGAAAGAAAAACTCGACGAGTCGAGAATCAAGGCGGCCTCGAACATCGGCGGGGTAGTGATCATCAAGCGTGCGTACAAACCATGGGCCCCGGAATCACCGAAGCTACTCAATCATCTGGCGATCGGCATCGGCGGGGGCCTGCTCCTGGGCATGTTCGTCGTCGTGATGAAAGAAAAAATAGCATGAATCCCCCAGGCACCAACGACTGATGCTTTGCCGGGGAAAAAGCTGTCAACCATGACTTTCCGGCGACCGTGGCGGTCTTGATCAAACTCGCAATCAATCCAACCCATGAAAGCAGTCATTCTGGCAGGCGGTTTCGGAACCCGGATCAGCGAAGAATCGGCGCTGAAGCCGAAGCCGATGATCGACATCGGTGGCTGGCCGATCCTCTGGCACATCATGAAACTCTACGCTCATTACGGGGTCAACGAGTTTGTGATCTGCCTTGGATACAAGGGCTACATGATCAAGGAGTATTTCAACAATTACTTCCTGCATATGACCGACGTAACGTTCGATATGGCTCACAACAGCATGGAGGTACACGCAAAGAAAGCGGACCCATGGAAGGTCACGCTTGTCGATACCGGGGACAAGTCGCAGACCGGCGGCCGGCTGAAACGAGTCGCCGGGTATCTCGAACTGGACGAGCCGTTCTTCTTCACGTATGGCGACGGCGTCGCCAGCATCGATCTCGGCAAGGAACTCGAATTCCACCGGCAGCACGGAAAGCTTGCCACCGTCTGTGCGGTGCTGCCTCCCGGACGTTTCGGCGCCCTTACCTGCGAGGGCAACACGGTTAAACGATTCCAGGAGAAGCCGGTTGGCGACGGATTCGCCATCAACGGAGGCTTTTTCGTGCTCCAGCCCGAAGTCATAGACTATATCGAAGAGGACGGAACGTCGTGGGAGCACGAGTCCATGAAAAAGCTGGCGGAACACGGCCAACTTGCCGCATACGAACACCACGGCTTCTGGCACCCCATGGACACGCTACGAGACAAGCACCACCTTGAATCCCTCTGGGAACAAGGAGTGGCCCCATGGAAAGTCTGGTAAAGGGTCATCAATGAGGCAATCATGTGATTATCTGGTCATCGGGGCCGGAGTGGTCGGGGTCGGCATCGCCCGGGAGCTGGCGGTCCGCCAGCCCGGCTCGAAAATCGTCCTGATCGAAAAAGAGCCTGCCCAGGCGATGCATGCCAGCGGCAGGAACAGCGGCGTGCTGCATGCCGGATTCTACTATACCGCAGACAGCCTGAAGGCACGTTTTTCACGTGACGGCAACAGGGCACTGACCGAATATTGCGACCGTAACGGCCTTCCCATCAGGAAATGCGGCAAGATCGTTGTCGCCCAGACCGAAAAGGAAGTTCCGCTCCTCGACGAACTGATGAGACGGGCGGAGCGGAACGGCGTCGAACTCGACAAGATATCGGAAGATGAGGCCCGCAGGATCGAGCCAAAGGTGCGGACAACCGGCTTTGCGCTGTATTCACCGAGCACCTCGTCGGTCAATCCGAAGCAGGTGGTCGAACAGATGCTGCAGGACGCCAGAGCCACCGGAGTCGACTGTTGTTTCGGGGCGCGGTACCTTGGCCGTTCCGGCTCAAGGGTCCAGACGTCGGTCGGAAGCATCGATGCCCGCTATGTCGTCAACGCCGCCGGGCTTTACGCGGACAAGATTGCCAGGGATTACGGCTTCTCCGAGGGATACTACCTGCTTCCGTTCAAAGGTCTGTACCTCTATTCATCCCACCCGAAAGGCAGCCTGTCGACCCACATCTACCCGGTTCCCAACCTGGCCAATCCGTTCCTCGGAGTCCATTTCACGGTTGCCGTTGACGGGGCCGTCAAGATAGGCCCGACAGCAATACCGGCTTTCTGGCCGGAACAGTACCGGGGGATGGAAAATTTCAGGCTTTCGGAATTCACCGAAACACTTGCCCACCAGCTTGGGCTGATGGCCCGGCCGGGATTCCAGTTCCACCGCCTCGCCTTCGAAGAGCTTCGGAAATACTCCCGGCCGTTCATGGCCCGCCAGTCATTCATGCTTGCCGACGGGTTCACAGAAAAGTCATTCGCGGATTGGGGGATTCCGGGCATCAGGGCGCAGCTGGTCAGGAAAAAGAGCAACACCCTGGAAATGGATTTCGTCATCGAAGGCGATGATCGTTCAATGCATGTGCTCAATGCGGTATCGCCGGCTTTTACCTGTTCGATGCCGTTTTCGAGCTTTGTCGTCGACCGGATAGAATCATTGCAATAACCACCTAACGAAGAAGATTCATGAACGTACTTGTCACCGGGAATGCCGGCTACATCGGGCCCGTGCTTGCCAAGCATCTCAGGGCCAGCAGGCCCGGCATCGGGCTCACCGGTTACGATGCCGGGTATTTCGCCCATTGCCTGACAAATGCCCGCTACTTGCCCGAGTTCGACTATGACCGTCAGTACTGGGGCGACATGCGGGTGTTCACGCCGGAACTGCTCGATGACGTCGATGCTGTCGTGCATCTTGCGGCAATTTCAAACGACCCCATGGGCAAGCGTTTCGAAAGCGTGACCGCCGACATCAACTTCAACGCCGGCATCACCATGGCGAAGGAAGCCCGCGCGAGGGGGGTGAAAAATTTTGTCTTCGCTTCGAGTTGCAGCATGTACGGCTATGCCGAAGGCGGCCCGCGCACCGAAAATGACGAACTGAACCCCCTGACGGCCTACGCCCGCTCCAAAGTAGCCATGGAGCAGGGACTCGCAACACTTGCCGGCGACGGCTTCACCGTTACCGCATTGCGCTTTGCCACGGCTTGCGGCATGTCTGACCGCCTGCGCCTCGACCTGGTGCTGAACGATTTCGTAGCCTGCGCTGTCACGTCGGGGGAGATCACGGTCCTGAGCGACGGCAGCCCGTGGCGGCCGCTGATCAATGTCCGGGACATGTCCCGGGCCATCGACTGGGCGATCGACAGGCCTGCCTCTCATGGCGGGGCGTTCCTGGCCGTCAATGCCGGCAGCGGGGCCTGGAACTACCAGGTAAAGGAGCTGGCCCGGGCCGTGGCTGAAGTGGTGCCGGGCACCAAAGTAGCAATCAATGAACATGCCCAGCCGGACAAACGCTCGTACCGGGTCGACTTCACCCGTTTCAGCCAGCTCGCTCCCGACCACCAGCCCCGGGTGACGCTGGAAGAGGCCATCAGGGAGCTCAAGGACGGCCTGGATGGGATGAAATTCAACGATGCAGATTTCCGGAACTCGAAATACATGCGCCTTCGGACCCTTGAGGGGCATATCGGTGCAGGACGCCTTGACGAGCACCTGGCATGGACCGGCATGCACCTCCATGCCTGCTGACCGAGAAAATCGACAACCACAAACAGGAATACAGTCCCGAAATGAACTTCACTGAAACTCCGCTCAAAGGCGCTTATCTCATCGATATCCGCAAAATGGAGGACGATCGCGGCTTCTTCGGCCGTTCGTGGTGCGCCAACGAAATGGAGGCCCACGGGCTCAACGCCCGGGTCTGCCAGGCCAATACCTCCCGCAGCATGCACAAGGGAACACTACGGGGGATGCACTACCAGAAGCCTCCGTACCAGGAGACGAAACTGATCCGGTGTACCAGCGGCAGCATCTACGATGTCATCATCGACCTGAGGGTTGGCTCTGCGACTTACCAGAAGTGGTTCGGGATCGAATTGTCCCGGAAAAACTACCGGATGCTGTATGTGCCCGAGGGCTTCGCCCATGGATTCATCACGCTGGAGGACGACTGCGAGGTGACCTATCTGGTCACCGAGTTCTATGCCCCGGGTGCCGAAGCCGGCATACGGTGGAACGATCCCGCATTCGGCATCTCCTGGCCGCTCGAACCCGTGTCGATGTCGGAGAAGGACCGCATGCATCCTGATTACAACATCCAGACAGTATCCGCATGATGATCATCGACACGGCCCTCAGGAAGAGGGAGGAAGCCGGGAACCCGATAAATGTCGGCATGATCGGAGCAGGGTTCATGGGCAGGGGCATTGCGCTGCAGATCATGAACTCCGTCCCCGGCATGCGACTCGTCGCCATCGCGAACCATCACCTCGCCGGGGCTGAACGTGCCTACCGCGAGGCCGGGCTCGATGATGCCCGCACGGTCGGGAGCATTTCGGAACTTCAGGACAACATCGCGGCGGGAAGGTGCTCGGTGACCGAAAACGCCGAGTTGCTCTGCGATGCCGACGGCATCGACGCCATCATCGAGGTCACGGGCACCATCGAGTATGCAGCCAGGCTGGTCTTGCGGGCGATACAGAACGCCAAGCATGTGATCCTGATGAACGCGGAACTCGACGGCACCGTCGGCCCCATCCTCAAGGTGTATGCCGACAAGGCGGGAGTCGTGCTTACCGCCGCGGATGGCGATCAGCCTGGAGTAGAAGGAAATCTCTTCCGCTTCGTGCGCTCCATCGGCGTAAAGCCGGTCCTGTGCGGCAACATCAAGGGGCTTCACGACCCCTACAGGAACCCGACGACCCAGGAGGGATTTGCGAAGAAATGGGGGCAAAAGCCATCCATGGTAACCTCCTTTGCCGACGGGACCAAGATCTCCTTCGAGCAGGCGATCGTGGCCAACGCCACGGGCATGGGAGCGGGAAAACGGGGCATGTTCGGCCCAACGGTTGAGCCTGGCACTCCGTTGATGAAGGCCGCCGGCAGCCTCTATCCGCTCGAAGCCCTCCTGGACGGGGACGGCATCGTCGATTACGTCGTCGGCGCCGAGCCGGGACCTGGCGTCTTCGTGCTCGGAACGCACGACCATCCGCTCCAAAAGCATTACCTGAACCTGTACAAACTCGGGGAAGGGCCACTGTACCTGTTCTACACGCCGTACCATCTCTGTCATTTCGAGGCCCCCCTGACCGTGGCCCGGGCAGTCCTGTTCAACGATGCCGCACTGACGCCGCTGGGCGCGCCAAGGGTCGAGGTAGTCGCCGCGGCGAAAACCGGTCTCAAGGCAGGCTGCATGCTTGACGGCATCGGGCAGTACATGACCTACGGGCTCTGTGAGAATTATCATACGGCAAGGCACGAACGCCTGCTACCGATAGGCATAGCAGAAGGATGCGTGCTGAAAAGGGATATCGCCAGGGACGAGTGCATCACCCGTGAAGATGTCGAACTGCCGGCAGGGCGCCTCTGTGACCGGCTGCGGCAGGAGCAGGAGGCCTTTTTCTCCTGAACAGGAACGGCTATCCGGGCATCCTGACAGACATCGCGCGACACCTTGCCGTCGCAGAAAAGTCCGCACGATGCCTCAGGTACGTTATGGATCCGCCAACATGATGGACACTTTTAACCGCCGGAGCCATACATCCAGGCGGGCATGAACAACAAGCGCGACCATATGACCTACCGAAAAGATATCGATGGCCTGCGTGCCGTGGCGGTATTGGCGGTGGTCTTGTATCACGCAGGCATACCCGGGTTTTCAGGTGGTTATGTCGGTGTTGATGTGTTTTTCGTCATTTCAGGCTTCCTGATCACCTCGATCATCCTGAAGGACATCCATGCCAGCAGGTTTTCTGTCGCCTTGTTTTATGAACGGCGAATCAGAAGGATATTTCCGGCACTTTTTCCCGTGATATTCTGCTCGATGGTTGCCGGAGGTATGCTTTTTTATTCTGATTCCTACCGGGATTTCGGCACCAGCATGATGGCAACGACACTGTTCACCTCGAATATTCTTTTCTGGAAAGAGGCGGATTACTTCGCCGCGTCAGCACTGACCAAACCACTGCTCCACACCTGGTCGCTGTCGGTCGAAGAGCAGTTCTATATTTTTTTCCCGCTGCTGCTTGCCGCAATCCACCGCTTTTTGAAAGGACGCTACCTCCCGGTCATCCTTTCGCTGGCTGTACTTTCTTTCCTGATCGGGGTCTACAGTACCCAGATGTTCAGGGTTGCCGCATTCTATCTGCTCCCGACGCGGGCATGGGAACTGCTTGCAGGATCGGTTATCTCGCTCGGCATCATACCGGTACCCAAGAGGATGGCCTGGAAAAACCTCGAATCCATCATCGGTTTCGGGCTGGTACTTTCCGGCATATTCATGTACGATGACCTGACCCTTTTTCCCGGTGTGGCCGCACTCGCTCCTGTCGCGGGAACCACGATGATCATTCACAGCGGCATTGATACCGGAGGCTTTCTGCATCGGATTTTCAGTTTCCGGCCCATGGTTTTCATCGGCCTGATTTCCTACTCCCTCTACCTGTGGCACTGGCCAATCCTGGTGTTTGTCAAATACACGGTATTTCGGGACCTGACCGTCGGAGAGATTGCGTTAATGCTTCTGGCGATATTTATCGCTGCTTCGGCATCGTACCTCTTTGTCGAACAACCGTTCAGAAGGGGAAAAACATTACCGGCTGACCGAAAGCAACTGTTCGGCTTGGCGCTCCTGATCATGGCCGCAACGACAAGCGCCGGTTTTTTCATTCGTTACCAGAACGGGATGCCCTATCGTTATCCCGAGGCGGAATTGAAAACGGACAGCATCATCCAGAATATGAGCACCGACCCCCAGTGGCTTAATTTCGATGCGAACATCAGGGAGATAGAAAAACTGGACAACGGTGGCGTGCCCGCAGTTATTGGAGCCGAAAACACCCCGCGTGTTTTTGTCCTCTGGGGTGATTCCCATGCCAAGTCCCTGGTCACCGCCCTATCGGAAAGCGCCAGATCGTTCGGGGTGTCCGGATATGATATCGCCATCGGCAATGTCATTCGGCCATTGCTTGGTATGGAGACGAACGGTTCGCCTACCGGAACAGAAGCCCGGTTCAACCAGAGCGTCATCGATTTCGTCAAAGCCCACCCGGAAATCAAGGTGGTGATCCTGGCAGGCTACTGGACCGCGAATCGACGTTTGAGCGACGTTTCCGGAAAATATCATGGAGCACCATCAACCGAACAGCTGATGGAAACCGGCCTGGTAAGAACGGTCGACGCATTGCTGGCACTCGGGCGCCAGGTCGTCCTGGTCAACGACCTACCGATCCTGAAAGACGATCCCCGCCGGTTCCTGTACGTTGCATTCAGGTTTAATCATGAACCCGACTTCAGTCCGATCGCACCAAGCTTCGAGGATTATCAGCACACGAACCGGTATTTCCTGACGCTGTTTGATACGCTTGCAATGCGCCCGGGCGTAAAGGTCGTGCGACTGGAATCAATGCTCTATGACAAGAACCAGCGGCTTATGGTCATGCGACAAGGCGCGTCGCTCTATGTCGACGACGACCATCTGTCGACCATAGGATCGAAATACGTCTCGCCGCTCTTCGACCCGGTTTTCAGAGGAATTGCTTTCCCGTCGACAACCCTGCATACGAAAAGAACGTCGAATCTTGAACTGTAGCCCATTGCCAAAGGAACATCAATCCAGTCCGCAGGTAGCCGGCTCATCCCCGGTGGCCATAAGCATACACGAGATAGACTGCACCGCGTCATGAAGATCCTGATGATAGCTTCTGGAGATTTCTTCTCTTCCTATGGTGGAGGCCAGGTCTATGTAAAGCACCTTGTCGATGAACTCATCGACCGAGGGGTTGATATCGCCATCGCCATGCGCCCCTCAGACAACAGCACGGTATCCGGAACCTGTAGGTATCGCGAGGTTCCCGTACACCGCTATCGGCTTGATGGCCGTGAGGAGGGTTATGAAACACCGGAATCACTGCTTACCTGCATACGGCCGGATGTTGTCCATGTGCATGGGGATAAAGCGGCGTTCGCCCGGGCCTGCCACGTAGCCGGCATTCCCTGTGTGATCACGGTCCACCATGGCGGTATTATTTGCCCTGCCGGAACCCTGCTGGATCATCGCGACCGCATCTGCAGTGTCACGGCAAGCTCCCGGAATTGCCTGCCGTGTGTCCTGCATATCATCCGGGGAGGCCTGGCCGCCTGGCCTATCCTTCGACTGATGCCGACGAGGTTCCAGCTCGCCGCAGGGAAACGACTGCACCGAATGCCGTTCATTCCCTATCTCACCCCGGTCGGGTCCGTCCCTCTCTGGATACGGGAAAAACTGGGGGAATGGGAGGAGATCAAACGTGATGCGACCCTGCTGGTAGCACCTTCGGAATCAATAGCCGGATATCTGCAGCGAAACGGAGCTGCACCGGAACGGATCAGCGTCGTTCCCCATGGAATTCCGATTCCAAAGCCGATAGCTCCTGTAAATCCGGTGCGTGACGGTACGCTTCGATTCTATTTCGTGGGGCGGATCTGCCATGTCAAAGGCTTGCACCGACTCATCGAGGCTTTTTCAGGAATCGATTCTGATAACGTCGAACTACATGTCATCGGGGAACCCGCCAACAAGTCGGAGCAACGCTACACAGACCGTTTGAGAAAATCAAGCCGTTCCGATCTCAGGATTATCTGGCATGGCAAGATCGACAACGAGCGCCTTTACGAACAGACCATGGGCTATGACGTCATGGTACATCCCGCAATTTTTCTTGAAGTATTCGGCCTGAACATTGCCGAAGCGCTCGCATCGGGAAAGCCGGTTGTGGCGACCCGTAGCGGCGGGCCGGAAATGCAGGTCAGGGATGGCGTCAACGGATTTCTGGTCGCACCCAATGACGCCATCGCATTGAGACGGTCCATGGAGCGGTTCGTCAACGAACCTGCGCTCGCCAGGAGGATGAGCGCTGTTGCGGCCAAGGATGTCATTGCACTGCGGGAACACACAGATACGCTGCTCAGCAGGTTAGGGCAAGCGGCGGGAGGCGATGGCACATGAATACCGCACCGGTGAAGGTTTCCGTCATCATCGTCTCATTCAACACGCGGGAGATTCTCAGGAATTGCCTGCAGTCGATCCGGCGTGCATATTTTGGATTCAGTCATGAGATCATTGTCATTGACAACAACTCAATTGACGGCTCTGCCGAGATGGTAAAACATGAGTTCCCTCATGCCATCCTGGTGGAAAATGACCACAACAACCTGTTTTCGAAAGCAAACAATCAGGGCGCGGCGATTGCGCAGGGCGAGTATCTGCTTCTGCTGAACAGCGATACACTCGTCGAAAACGGAAACATCGAAAAACTGGCCGGGCTTCTTGATACCTCCTCGGGCAACATCGCCTGTGCCGGGCCGGTCGTGCTCAACGAAAACCGCAGCCAGCAAAGCGCGGGATATCCATTGCCATCCATACAGGAGCGGATTAGTGCTGTTTTCCATCTGAACAGGCTCCTTCCAAGATTTGCGTCAAGAATCATACTACCGAAGGGAACTCCAGGGATTTATGATGAGACGCACCGTACCGGCTGGGTTTCGGGATGCTGCATGCTGGTGAGAAGCGATGTCTACAGGATGCTCGGCGGCCTGAACGAGGGGCTGGAGTTCTATGGCGAAGAGCCTGAATTCTGCATGAGGCTTGAACAGAACGGTTTTGAGACCTGGCTGGTACAGGATGCGTCGATCATACATCTCGGAGGCCAGTCAAGCGGGCATGAACAGGCATCGTTTCTTCAGGATCCGAACGGCTCGCTCAGGCGTTATGCCGCATTGCAGCAATACACGGTGGGCCTGAGGCAATCCATCATCATGTCGCGTATCGTCCTGGCTGCAGCATGGCTCAAGTATGCGCTCTCCGGAAACAGGCGCCGGGAGTATTTCAAAACCGCGATATCCCATGAACAGGCCGTGATCGCCTATATGAAGAAACTGCTCTCAGGTAAATGAACCAGGATTGCCAATCGCCAACAGGCCGAGCGGGCAAAAGGCTGCTTATCGACTGTAATTCCATGGTAGTGCGGAGAGGTATGCACTACCTGTCTGGTATCGGTCGAAGCACAAGGGAGTTGCTCCATGCCTTGGCGGGCATGGAACAGCTCCCTTTTGAAATCGTCATGTTCACCCAGCATGTCCGGGGAAGTATTCCCGGGAGGACGCTGCCGTTCCGGCACCTGAATTTCCCCATGCCTGCCGGCACGAAATTCGATGGGCTGCTCCAGGGGCTACCTGTTCTCGATTTTGCCGTTCGGCATGAGGCGTTGCACATTCCACACAATTATGCCCAGGTGCATAATCCGGAAAAAACGCTGGTCACCATGCACGACACCCTCTTTTTCAGTTCACCCGAGCAACGTCTCGGGCATGACTTCGCGAAGACGCATTATCCCAGACTGGCCAGGTCTTGCAAGGCCATCATCACCTGTTCCCGGAGTTCCAAGGACGACATCGTACATTATATGGGAGTTCCCCCTGAAAAGGTAACGGTGGTCCCGTGGGGAGTCGACCGATCGGTGTTTTTCCCGATAGACAAGCCCGAGGCCAGGAAAGCTGTCCGTGCGTCCACCGGCCAGGAGCGTCCGTTTTTCATTTCGGTTTCCTGCAGCGATGGACGAAAAAATACGTCGGCGCTCATGCACGCCTACCGTCTCGCTTTGCAGGAACGCATCGACCATGACCTCCTGCTGGTATGGGAACGGCCTCCCGAGCAGTACCTGCATGAATTCGGACGTGAGATCGCCTCTGGACGGATACGTCTGTTATCGAATGTCGACGACGCGCTACTGGTGCAACTGTACGCTGCAGCCACGGCGAGCTGGTTTCCGTCCAGATATGAAGGCTTCGGACTGCCGGTACTCGAATCCATGGCTTGCGGAACCCCTGTGGTAACGTGCAGGAACAGCTCTTTGATCGAAGTAGGCGGTTCCGCCGCACTTTTCGTCGCCCCGGATGACCTGCGGGATATGGCTGACATGATGACCGAATTCGACAAGGGATTCAGCCGATATGACGAGTTGGTTTCGCGATCGCTGGCCCACGTCTCAACATTCACCTGGGAGCGTACCGCCACCGCTTATGTGGAATTTTACCAGAAAAACATGTAGGCCTACCGGCACGAAACCACCGGTCCGACCAGATGAGCAGACCCTGAACAGCCTCTGGCGCCGGATCACCAAGAGCACCGGGACCCACACGTCGTCCCTGGCGTTATTGTTTTCGTCCTGTCCATGACTGACGGAGTTACACTCCCCTGCCATCCTGCGATGGTTGTCCTGTCCTGCCCCCGCCCACAACCGCTGTCGTCACTCACTCGCCGACAAAAAACCACACATTCTCCCCGCGCCTCACGGTCTGGCATACCATTTGATGTGTATTTCGTATGGCCGCAAGAAAAAACCTGCATTGAGGCGGCCGAACCAGCCGCATCGCATCACAACGGCAAAGCCTTGCAGGTGTTTTTTGGTCCTCAACATCTCAATTAGAGACTCGTTGTGAGAATGGCTGGAAAACCTGAATCACCCTGCCGCTGGCAACAAGGAAACGGGACAGGCAAGAAGGCTCGATAAACTGCGCAAAACATGAGGCGTCATGAGAGTGTTGCTCTCCATACCGTGCATGAATCGTGGCGGCACCGAAATGCAGACCCTGTACCTGGCAAAAGCACTGCGCGAAGCCGGCCATACCGTCGGGATTGTCTGCTGTTTCGAAATCGACCGCGCGGTGGTCGACGAATTCGCAGGGGCTGGCTGCCGTGTTGAACAGTTGGGGCTCCAGCGCAATATTCCTGCGTTCCGCTTCATCAGCGTCATGAAATCGTTTTACCAGGCCGAGGATCCCGACGTTCTGCATATCCAGTACATGACGCCCGGGGCGCTTTCGATCCTGGCCGCAAAGCTTGCCGGAGTGTCCAGGATTTTCGCCACGGTACACCAGCCCTACACCCTCGGGCATGGACACAAGGCACTGCTTTTTCTTAAAGCTTCGGCACATTTCTGCGAACATTTCATGGCGGTGTCGAAGGTTGTGGAGGCGTCCTGGTTCGGAAACATCAGCGACTGCCCCCCGAATCATCCTCACGGCCGTCCCCGAATGAAGCACTGCACGCTGTACAATACCGTTGACACCGAAAAAGTCGCACAACTGTCGGCACGCCAGGACACCGCCGGGTTCAGGCTCGCCTATGGGCTGCATAACGCCTTCGTTTTTGGATATGTGGGCAGGCTGAGCCACGAGAAAGGTGTAGACATCCTGTTGGAGGCATTCGGGGCGCTTTCACGGAAAACAGCAGAGGCCGGGCTTCTTGTTGTCGGCGATGGAACCGAACGCGCAACGATCGAAGAGCGGTTCGGCTCGGAAATCTGGTGGAATCGGGTAGCGTTTGCCGGATCCCAGACATGGGAATCGGCTATGCGTCACCTGTCGGTCATGGATGCGGTCGTCGTGCCATCCCGTTTCGAAGGCTTCGGGCTCAGCGCCGTCGAGGCCATGGCGGCATCCAAGGCCGTTGTTGCTTCTGATACCGGCGGACTGTCGGAAATAATAGAACACGGCGTCAACGGGTTGCTTTTCGCCAACGGTGATGTCGACGAACTGGCAGGAGTGATGGAGTCCCTGATTCGAGACAGGGACCTGACCTCCAGCCTGGCCCGTAACGCCAGGCTAAGGGCGATGGATTTCGATGTGCGCGTATTCAACGGGATAGTTCAAAATCTTTACCAGCACCATTGACCATGGAAGACAAGCAGTTTTATGGATTTTATCGATGGGTGTTCTCCGTGCCCCTCCTACCCTATATTTGCGCTACGTTCCCATCCCTTCCACAAACGGTAGGGCCGTTTGTGGTCACTGGCGTGGCATGGGTGATCATGCTTGCCGTCACCCTCTATTACCTGTTTGCGCTCCCTCTCAAAGGCAGATTCCCGATCAAATTCTGGCTCCCCTGGACGCTGTTCCTTGCCGTGTACCTCTGTATCGACTTTTCATTCTATGGGCTGCAACTGACATTACAATATATACTACCGGTCATGATCGGCATCACCTCTTCCGGCTTTACCTACACCACCAAACGGCTGGAATGGATGTATAAAAGCCTGGTGCGGGTCACGGTGGTCATCGGCATACTCTTCACCTTCAGATATCTGCTCATGGGAGGCGCAGCACCGATGGCCGGGACTACGCCCATGTTCCTTACCGTAGTAGCAGCGTTGACCATTGGAATATTCTACCAAACAAAGAAAACGCAATTCCTGATGGGCTATGTCTGCATATCCATCATCCCGCTTATACTCATGACCAGGATGGGAATTGCAGCCATGCTGATCATTTTCATATTCCATTTTGCCAACAGAGGCATTACCTCCAGAATCACCGTCGGCCTGATTGGCATATTGGCCATCTGGGCTATTTTCAACTCAAAAGGATTTCAGGAAAAAACATTCAAAGGAGGCAACGGAAACGTTTCCGAGTTATCCATAAATTATTACGATCCGGGCGAGTCGATGAACACAAGCGGCAGGGCAGGATTCCTGGAATATTACGAAAAAGGCCTCTCAAACGCACCATTGCTAGGCAATGGACCGAGATCAGACCTGTATATCATGAAAGATCTATGGGGGGGCAATGTCGCAAGCGAAGCCCACAACGACTATATCGCGGTACGCTATAATTATGGATATATCGGCCTCGGGTTACTGCTATTCGGCTTCGCCATGACATTCTTCTCCACCTATGTACAGCTACTCAAAGAACTTGATGCATACAAATCACTGGTACAGTCAAGCGTACTGGTCCTGACCGTAGCATTCCTGGTTTACATGTATTCTGACAACATACTTAAAACGACGGTATTTTTCACCAACCTCTATTTTATCCTCATAGGATTGGCATATGCCAAATTCGACACAAAACAGGGGGCAATACGATGAATATATCGGTTGTCATACCACTGTACAACAAGCGGGATACCATTTGGAGAACTATTGATTCCGTGCTTGAACAAACATATCCGGCACAGGAAATCATCGTCGTAGATGACGGATCGACCGATTCCGGCGGGCAAGGTATAGAAGAAATGAACATTCCGACCCTCAGGATGATCAGGCAGGATAATGCTGGCGTGTCCGCCGCGAGGAACCGCGGCTATATCGCGGCAATGTCGGAATGGGTCGCATTCATCGATGGCGATGACGAGTGGCATCCCGACTTCCTGAAAACCATCTCCGAAATGGCCGTATCGTTTCCCGGGTATGAAGTTTATGCAACGGCATACCTTGCCGGAGACGATCAAGGCTACACACAGCCGATCAGGTTGAACAAGTTGCCATTCGATGGCGAGTGCGGAGTGCTCGAAAATTATTTCGACATGGCAGCCTGCTCAGATCCGCCGTTATGGTCGTCGGCACTCTGTGTGCAACGTGAAGCGCTGGAACTTGTCGGAGGATTTCCGTTGCATATCCGTTCTGGCGAAGACCTCCTGACCTGGGCACGCCTTGCCGCCAGGAAGCCTCCGGTCTACTGCACCCGTCCGCTGGCGGTGTTCTGGCAGGACCGGGCACACACCTACGACGAGAAGCCGAACCGTCTCCCGGAACCTGAAGACCCTGTAGGCAAAGCCCTGGAAAGACTGAAAAATGCGGGCAATGGCAATGTGCGGCATATCAACCGTTACCTGTCGATGTGGCACAAGATGCGTTCGTCGATCTACCTGCGGCTCGGATTCCATGGCCGCGCATTCATGGAGGCGCTGAAGGGGATTTACCACCATCCGTCGAACAGCAAGCTCTACGCCTACCTCATGCTGTGTTTCATTCCAACGGCATCGGCAAACCGATGCTTCAAACGATTCGGGCGCTGACCGTATGAGCAGCAAAGCAAACATAGCCGCCGTGCACACCGATTTCAGGCTCTACTGGCCATCGCGCCTCGTCGCGCTTGGCGAGGCCGTTGCGAGCCGGGGCGGGAAACTCTCCGTCATCGAGGTCGCCGGCAAAGGGTCGCCGTACAGTTTCGATGCTACGTCCGGCAAAGATTCGGGCATCGCCTGGACACAACTCTTCGAAAACCGTCCCATGGAGGAGATCGAAGCTTCAGAAGCCGTGTCGGGCATCATGGACAGGCTCGATGCTCTTGATCCGGATGTGGTACTGGCGGGCTCTATCGCATTTCCATCCGGAGCAGCTGCGACCAGATGGTGCACAAAGCACAGGCGCCCCCTGGTGGTTTTCGATGATGCACGGCTCGATGATGTCCCGCGTCCGGGATATGTCGATTGGGTGAAACGCCAGGTCTACAGCCACGTCGATGCCATAGTAGTCCCCGCACCGTCACACGATGCGACCTATCGTCATTTCGGATTCGCCGCTGAGCGTTTGTTCCATGGGGTCAATGCTGTCGACAACGCATTCTTCGGAAGTGGCAGGGCAACTCCCGTCGAGAACCTCCCGCCGTCGCCGTTCCTGTTGTGCGTCGGCAGGCAGATACCGATAAAGAACTGCGCATTGCTCCTCAAGGCGTTCATGGCCATCGCCGAGCAACCCGAATCACGGGCGTGGAACCTGGTCTTCGTCGGCGAAGGGACCGAGCACGATACGCTGACAAAACTTGCTGGAGCATTGCACGGCAAGCGGGTCCATTTCGTGCCATTCAACTCCCAGGAGAAACTGTCCTGGTATTACCAGGCGGCATCGGCCATGGTATTGCCAAGCCTCAGGGAAACATGGGGACTGGTGGTCAACGAGGCCATGGCGGCAGGCCTCCCGGTGCTGGTAAGCAACCGATGCGGTTGCGCCGAAACGCTGGTACACGACGGGGAGAATGGATTCGTGTTCGACCCGGAGCGCATCGAGTCGATTTCTGAGAGTTTGCTGAAGTTCTTCGCCCTTGACCGGGCAAAGAGGTCGGTTATGGCCGAGAGGTCCCGCGCCATCGTCGCGGACTGGGGCCTGGAGCGTTTTTGCCAGGGCATGTTGGCTGCGTCGGGTTACGTGCAATCGCACGGCAAGCGGAAGGGCTCACTGGCCGGCAGGATAATCATGGAATTCTGGAATGGCCGCTATCGCCCCGTATGACATGAAGATACTCCAACTGCACAACCATTACGGGAGCCACTCTGGCGAATCGACCGTGCTCGATGCGCATGCCGGGATTTTGAAAAGCCACGGTCATGACGTGCGCGCGTACACGCGGAGCAGCGTCGAACTCGAACGCATGCGTTTCGGCAGGGCCAGGGCTTTTTTCGCAGCGCTGTACAACCCCGCCTCCATTCGCAAGGTGCTCGATCTCATCGATTCATTCAGCCCCGACCTGGTCCATATCCATAACCTGTTCCCGCTCCTGTCGCCTTCGGTGTTGCCCGCGATCGCCCGAAAAGGCATCCCGATCGTGATGACGGTGCACAATTACCGGCTGGTGTGCCCGAACGGCCTTTTTTTCAACGGCGACGGCATCTGCGAACGGTGCGCCGGAGGGAACGAGTGGCAGTGCCTTCGCCATAATTGCGAAGCGGCTGTCCTGAAAAGCCTCGGATACAGCGTGCGCAATACCTGGGCGAGGATTGCCGGATACTATTCCCGGCATGTGGATGCGTTCCTCTGCCTTACGGAATTCCAGAAGCGCAAGATCGTCGAAAACGGCATCCCGGAACGGCGGTGCCACGTATTGCCCAATTTCATCCAACCAATTGAAGAGCACGAACCTGCCGACTCAGGCACGGCAGACGACAGGGACGGCCTCTTTTTCATCGGCAGGCTCAATCGCCAGAAAGGAGCCGACATCGTCATCGAGGCCGCCAGGCGCTGCCCCAGGATCCGGTTTTCCCTTGCCGGGGATCCCGATCCGCTATGCGTTGATCTGGGAGCCCTGCCTTCGAACACCCGATGGTTCGGCGTGGTCGACGGCATCGAAAAGAGCTCGATGTTCAGGAAATCACGGGCGCTCCTGTTCGCAAGCCGATCGTATGAAGGCTTCCCGATGGTCTTCCTCGAGGCGATGCAGCATGGAACCCCGGTAATAGCGCCACGCCTTGCCGGGTATCCGGAGATCGTTCGGGACGGGGAAAACGGCCTCCTGTTTGACCCTGAAGATCCGGAAGGGCTGGCCGGTGCAGTCAGGAAAATCTGCGGCGATCCGGCAGTGGCGGAACGGCTGGGGTTGCGTGGCAGGAAAATGCTTGAAGACGAATACGGCAGCGACATCTGGTACCGGCAATATATGGAGCTCATTGGCGGTATTCGCCGAAATCCCTCGTCCAGCCCAGACACCGTTGAAGCATGTCATGCAGGAATCGCCCGCCCCCCGTAGCCTTGCAGGAAGATGAACCTGCCGAACACGCCGGACCCGGAAACACCGGGCGGCCATGTCCGGCACCAGAAGCCCCCTCCCCCCTACGCCTTTTACCCCCTGGCTGTTCCCTGAAGTTCCCGCTGTGGTTCAATCCGATCCACCGGTATACCGATGGCCAGATAGTGGTGCCCGGCAATGTTTGCGAACCGGACGATTCCATGATGGCACGTCGATCCGCAACCATTAAAAGCTACCACTATGGACGCACTCGACGCATTGACAGAACAACGTTTTCCCGTCGGACGTGTCCTGGTCAGTTTGACAGGGGCCGACGAAGCGATCCTTAAAATTGCCGAGTCGATCAGGACCGGCCGTCCCGGTTATCTCTGCTTCATAGACAGCCGAACGGCGCATCTGGCCAATTACGATGAAAGCTATTGCCACATCCAGAACCGTTCGATGTTCACCTTTCCGGACGGCATGCCGGTCGTATGGCACGCCAGGCGCCTGGGAAATGAAGAGATTACCAAGGTTTCCGGAAAAGACTTTATGGATAAGGTGTTTGCCGTTTCCGCGAAGCATGGCTTTTCCCACTACTTCTTCGGGAGCACGCCGGAAGTCATCGACAGGATCGGCAAGAATCTTGGCAGGATGTATCCCGGGCTCAACATCGTCGGCGCGGTCTCCCCTCCGTTCCAGCCAGTGGAAGCATTCGACATCGACGGGCTCGCCGCCGAGCTGAACCGCGTGCGTCCGACCTTCTTCTGGTGCGGACTTGGTGCCCCGAAACAGGAACAGCTGATAGCCAGGCTCCAGCCGAAACTGCAGGCCACGGTCTGCGCCGGCGTAGGCCTGGCTTTCGAATACCTCGCAGGCACGGTGCAGCGCGCACCATCGTGGATGTGCCGGACGGGGCTCGAATGGGTCTATCGCCTCGCCCAGCATCCGCAACAGCTCCCCCGTGTCATCAAACCGATCATCTGGATGTTCAGTGACCCGACACTCCTGGCCACCGGGAGACGTGCCGCGATGATCAACAGCAGGCCACCCCGGACCAGCACGATATCGGTTCAGGCCGGAAGACCCCCCGCCCCCGAAGCCACCAAGCAGATGTAAACCATGGTTCACCATCAAATCAAGTCATGAAAGCTGTCATTCTGGCCGGAGGGTTGGGGTCCCGACTCCAACCGCTCACCCAAATCATTCCGAAGCCGCTGCTTCCCATAGGAGAAAAGTCAATACTTCAGATCCAGATCGAGCGGCTTGCCGCATTCGGGTTCAAGGAGATTTACCTGGCGACAAACTACAAATCCGACTACATCGAGCGATTTTTCGGCAACGGTTCGGAATTCGGCGTCACGCTCTCGGTCAGCAGGGAAAAAACGCCTTTGGGCACGGTCGGCCCCCTCGGCCTGATCCGCGAACACCTTGACGCTCCGTTCGTCGTCATGAATGGAGACATCCTGAGCCTCGTCGATTTCGGCAGGCTCTACGACTACGCACTGTCGCACGATGCCCTGCTGACGCTGGCGATCAAGAAAGAGATCACCCCCTTCGATTTCGGCAACATCTTTTTCGAGGAAGAACGCGTTACCGGAATCGAGGAGAAACCGGATATCGTCATGCATATCCTCGCAGGCATCTACGTCATGAAGCCGGAAATTTTCCGGTTCATTCCCGACAAGGAATTTTTCGGAATGGACACGCTGATCAAATCGATGCTCGAACAGGGCGCACCCGTGGTCAAATACGACCTGAATGACTACTGGCTCGATATCGGGCGGATCGACGACTACTACACCGCCCAGAGCGAGTACAACAGGCTCTCAGGCAACACGGAACGGGAGCGTGGGGTATAAAGCTCCGTCCCGAACGGTGTATCGGCGCGGGCATCTGCGCCGCCGTGCACATTTCAATCAAACCAAACTAAAATCTCCATGAAAAACACAGTACTGGTGAGCGGTGGATCCGGATACATCGGGTCCGTCCTGGTAAGGTTGTTGCTTGAAAAAGGATACCGCGTCCGGGTACTGGACAACCTCCTGTTCGGCGGCGTCCCCATTATCGACCTGCTCAACAACGACGCGTTCGAATTCATGAAAGGTGATATCCGTCACCAGGAGGATGTCCGCCGCGCCATGCAGGACATAAGCCACGTCGTCCATCTTGCCGCGATCGTCGGGGACCCGGCCTGTACCAGGGAGCCGGAGCTTGCCCGGGAGGTGAATTTCGGAGGGAGTCGCCTGATGTACGATATCGCCAACGAGCTCGGCGTGCAGCGCTTCGTTTTTGCCTCGACCTGCAGCAACTACGGTAAAATGACGGATCCAGAGTCGTTCGTGGATGAATCTTCTCCGCTTGCGCCCGTTTCCGTGTATGCCCAAACGAAGGTGATGGTCGAGGATTATCTGCTCTCGCAACCGGGGACAAACGCATGCAAACCGACCTTGCTCCGGTTTGCGACCGTCTATGGCCTCTCATCAAGGCTGCGTTTCGACCTGACGGTCAACGAGTTCTCGAAGGAGTTGGCCCTGGGCAGGGAACTGGTCGTGTTCGGGGAGCAGTTCTGGCGCCCATACTGCCATGTCGTCGACCTCTGCCGCTCGGTGCTTGCGGTGCTTGATGCCGAGCAGGAAAAGGTCGCGTTCGAGGTTTTCAACGTCGGCGATTCATCGGAGAACTACCAGAAACAGATGATCGTGGGCGAAATCCTCAAGCAGCTCCCGGAAAGCCGCATCCGCTATGTGGCAAGAAACGAAGACCCGAGGGACTACCGCGTGGCGTTCGAAAAGATCAGGGACCGTCTTGGTTTCGGCATCTCCAAAACCGTTCCGGACGGCATCAGGCAGGTCGTCCAGGCGGTGCGTGACGGGTTCATCCCAGACCCCGATACGAGCGATTTCCGTAACAGCTGAACCAGGAGCAATATGTACAGGATTCCGTTATTCGACCTCAATTTCGGTATCGAGGAGGAACAGGCCGTCATTGAGACGCTCCGATCCAAATGGATCTCGACCGGCCCGAAGACCTCGGCGTTCGAAGAAAAATTCGGCAACATGCTCGGCACGGCCCACGCTTTGGCTGTATCGAACTGCACCGTCGCCCTGCATCTGGCGATGCAAGTCCTCGGCATAGGTCCGGGTGACGAAGTGATCTGCCCCTCGCTGACGTTCGTCGCCACCGTCAACGCGATCAGGTATGTCGGCGCGGTGCCGGTGTTTGCCGATATCACGGGCGAATCCGACCCGACCATCTCTCCTGAGGATATCCATCGCAAGATCACTCCACGCACGAGGGCTATCATCGTCATGCACTACGCAGGCTTCCCCTGCGCGATGGAGCAGATCATGGGAATCGCCGGCGAACATGGCCTCAAAGTGGTTGAAGATGCCTGCCATGCGCCGTTATCTGAATACGCAGGCAAAAAGCTGGGCACCATCGGCGATGTCGGCTGTTTCAGCTTTTTTTCGAACAAGAACATCAGCACCGGGGAAGGAGGAATGTTGGTGACCAATGACGACCGTCTCTTCGAACACGCAAAACTGCTGCGTTCGCATGGCATGACGACGCTCTCGTACGAGCGCTCCACCGGCCATAGCTCCGGTTACGACGTCGTCGCGCCGGGCTACAATTACCGCATGGACGATATACGGGCATCCATTGGCCTGGTCCAGCTCGACAAACTGAAGGCCGACCTGGGGCGCAGGGCGCAGGTGCGCTCATGGTACGAAGAGGCGCTGGCCTCCGTACCGGGCTTGAGCGTCCCGTTTGCCGGGCACGACGGCTTCGTCTCGAACTACATTTTCACCGTCGTGCTCGACAGCCGGTTCGAGGGCCGAAGGGATGGAGTACGCGAAGCGCTGCATGAGGCGGGCATACAGACCAGCATGCATTATCCGCCGGCCCACCGGTTGTCGATATTCAGCGACGGTTCGGATTCTTTGTCGATGACTGAAAGCGTCGCCGCCAGGCTGATGACCCTGCCGATGCATTCGGGGGTATCCCTCCAGGATGTCCGCTTCATCGCCGGCACCCTGAGACGGCTCATTGAGCGATCACCATTACCTGATCGGGAAATAAAACCGTGAGGTCGTATCAACCATTCTCACCACAGGGCACCTCTATTAATTTGTTCCGAAACCCGATTGCCGCGTTGCTCCCGACCACTCGGGATCGAAATCCTCATCCCGACTGGTCGGCACTCCGGTTTCTGAGCTCCGTCCGCCTTATCCTCGATCTTCCCACGACAATACATAGAGGCACCCTACACGTAAAATCATCAGAATGTATTATTGGCTCTTCGTAATATTTAAATAGCCCCGTTTAAATCCCTTACAAGTATTAGCAAAAAGACGCAATTTTGTTTCGACCGAGGAATTTCCAGACGTCCAATACAAAAGAGCAGACTTAAAGTCCCCAGACTTATCCCCATCAATCCTGATCCTTGGCATAATCAGTCCGGAAGTCATTTCCCGCAGAGCCCCGGGATAAGCCCCATATTGATGTTCAAACCCCGCATTGCGGGCAATTTCACGAAGTTGCGGATACCAGTATCCCCATGGCCATGCCAGATGATGTGGCAACGACCTGGGCAATGAGCTCACCACTTGATAAGAACATTCCAGATCTCGTCCCCAACGGGACAGGTCTTCATGAAGTACATGCACATGCGAATGCGACGCATAATAAGATCCATCAGGAGTTGAATCAATATCACCGGCAGATATATAATCATCATCACTCCCGTCCAACTGCTTTGAAATAAGGAAACTCAACGTTGGAACAGAAAGATTTCCAGCAATATCCAATGCACGAAGCGAGCTTTTCAGGCCATCATCAATAGTCACCAAAACACTTTTATCATTCACCTCGACACTATCCGCAGGCTTTATAAAACAAAAACCCTGATCCTGCATCCAGCACAGCTGATCAGAAAACTCGCTCAAAGTTATTCCCAATACATCACCATGGCCTTTATGACGATAAAAATTATGATACATAAGTATTATCATCTCCCGCCTCCATAAAAAATTAATAGAAACCAACCATGCTTCGATAACTCAAGCCGTCCCCATAGAGCAGACGAGAAATAACCCACCTCGCCTGCCATTTCATCAACAAGCTCATAGGGATAATCAAATGCACTGAGACCCGGAACTTCGTCGTCCGGATTTGGAATGACCATAAACTCTTGTGCATGGCTGGGCTTCCATGGATTCCCACCGGTCCGCTGAGCGGCGGTTGCCATGCTTGCCCCACAAGCACAGGGAATAGAGGACAGCATGCCATGGCCCACGTTCAAGAAGAAATCGTATCAAGCAGGGGAATGGGACTTCCGATCATGTCGGCATAGGTGCCGCTACGCAAAATCCTGCCGTCGGCCAGTTCTATGATGCGGGTACAGCCTTTGAGGGTGGTGAGCCGATGCGCAATCATGATGATGGTAATTTCCCGGTCAAGCGTCTCGATGGCATGCATGACCGCAGCCTCCGTTTCATTATCGAGTGCGCTGGTCGCCTCGTCGAGAACGATCACGTCTGCATGCTTGTACAGAGCCCGGGCGATGCCTATCCGCTGTCGTTGACCACCTGAAAGGCGCACTCCCCTCTCGCCGACGACGGTCTGGTATTTTTTCGGCCACGACTCGATGATGTCTCCGATCTGCGCCAGGCGCGCGGCAACACGGACCCGGCTCCTGTCGATCTCCTCGGTTGGTATGCCGAAAACGATGTTCTCTTCGACGGTATTGTCCGAAAGGAATATGGCCTGTGGCACGTGGGCGATATGCGCCTGCCAGGTACGGCGATTGCCGTCCTGTATCGACGTCCTGTCGATCAGCAGCGATCCCGCTGTCGGGGACAACAGTCCCATGATGATGTCGAGCATGGTGCTTTTCCCGCTGCCGGTCGTACCGATGATACCGATACGGCTCCCTTTGGGGATAGTGAGGTCGATGTCACGCAGGACCCAAGGAGTATCTTCGCCATAGCGGTATGAGAGCCCCTTGAGTTCGATCTTCTGCTGGTAACCGATCGGTTTTGCCGGAGGCTTGTCTGCATAATCGGGCAAAGGCTGCTCGAGCAGTTCAAGAGCTTCGACAAGTGAGGCGAGACGCCCCTGGGTATCAGACCATCCTGTATAGGCTTGCTGAAGAAGCGGAAGCAGGCGTTGCGCGCCGATTGCAATAGCTCCCAAAACGGGAATCGCACTCACCATGCCATTCGACTCTACCGACATGAGATAGGCCAGAAGGGCGATAAGGAGCATCCCAAGCGCTTCCAGCACATACCTGGGGCTGATACTGATGAAGATGTTGGCACTCTGCGCCTTTCTCAACAAGAGGTCGGCATTCCTGTAAACACGCGTGTAGATCTCCTGGCATCCGTCGATAAGAACATCCCTGATACCGCCAAGCCCTTCCTGCAAGGACTTGATGACGTTGGTGTGCCCCTGGCTGATGCGAAGTCCGTTGTTTTGCAATCGATGGCGCGTAAAAAAGATAATAACCGCATAGATCGAGCCGAACCCGGCAAAAGCTGAAAACGCGATGAGCGGCTCTATGACGATCAGTGTCGAAACAATCGTGACCATCATGATAACCGCGCTACTGAACGTCAGGACATTGTTCAGGGATGCGGTTACGGCGCCGGTTTTTTCTATGATACCACTGATTACCTTGCTGCTGTTCCTCGACAGGTGCACCGAGTATGGCTGATACAGGGTTTTGCGGTAAATGGCGTAACTGAGGTCACCCCCTGCCGCAAATGACAGGCGAGTATTCGCCCAGATCAACGTAAGACGCATGATACCGGAAATAACCGCAGCGACTCCGAAGGTGATTGCCAGAGGAAGAATCAGTTGTCTCGGTTCAGTCAAGCCAAGCAGGCTAATGAAAGGCCTGGCGAAACGGTGGTCGAACATTTTCTCCGGCGAAGACAGAACGGCAAGGAACGGTAATACTGCGCCAAGACTCATAATTTCAGCGAACGAGGAGGCAATCATGAACAAACACAAAAAGCCAACCTGGAATTTGCGCCTTTTTGAAAGATGCGACCATAGCCGGAGCAACAGCCTGATGATGTTATGTTGGTTCTGTACCACGACGATGGTTGTCTGATTATCGATCCGGACGGCCTTGCCTGTAGGCATCGCAAATGCTTTTTATCCCTGCATCCAGCGCTATGCCGTAACGCCAGCCCAACCGCGTCATCCTTGAAACATCAAGCAGTTTCCTCGGAGTCCCGTCGGGTTTCGATGCGTCGAATAACACCTTTCCCTGATATCCAATGATGCCGATGATCATGTCTGCCAGTTCGCGTATGGAGAGATCTTCCCCGGTCCCGATATTGACATGCGTGTTCCGTACCTCTCCCCCCGCCGTCATGGAAACATCTGGAAACCGGACGTGCTCCATCATGAACACACAGGCATCGGCGAGGTCGTCGCTGTGCAGGAACTCCCGCCTTGGAGTCCCTGAACCCCATAATGTGACCACCGGAACGTTGTCGGGCCCGATGGAGAGCCCATGCCTTTCGAGTACCGCCAGGATCTCCGTCCATGTCGAACCTCCGTCGACTCCACCTATCGGATGCCGATCGAGATCCGCCTTCACGGCATCACGGTCGTCGGCCATAAGGCAGCTACCCAGATGGAATTTCCTGATCATGGCAGGCAGCACGTGCGACGTTTCGAGATCATGGTTGTCGTTAGGGCCGTAAAGGTTCGTGGGCATGACCGATAAATAATTGGTATCGTACTGCAGGTTGTAACTCTCGCACAGTTTCATCCCAGAGATCTTGGCGATGGCGTATGGCTCGTTGGTGTACTCGAGCTCTCCGGTGAGCAGGCACGCTTCGGGCATCGGCTGCGGAGCATGTTTGGGGTAGATGCAGGAGGAACCGAGGAACAGGATATTGCGGATTCCGGCCAGGAAGCAGCCGTGGATAATATTGGTCTCTACGGCAAGATTCTCATAGATGAATTCAGCCCGACAGGTCGTATTGGCCATGATTCCGCCGACCTTTGCCGCCGCCATGAACACATAATCGGGCTTCCGGTCCGCCAGAAAACCGAAAACCGCCTTCTGGTCGAGAAGATCAAGTTCGGAGCGATCGCAGACCAGAATCTCGTCATAACCCCCCTGATGAAGCCGGCGTACTATCGCCGAACCGACCAGACCCTGGTGGCCCGCGACGAATATTCTCCTGTTTGCATGTGTCATTGAAAGAGGATCCCCCGGTCTTGATGATTATTTAACCCCTCGAAATTGAAGCCTGAGCTTTCCGCTTCGAATCCGGTTCAGCACCGAACAGAACACGTTGCCGATGTCCATATTCAGTCGGCAAACCGAAAGAACGGCATAGTAGACCGGCCACCCTTTCAGATACGCCCTGACCTTACTGCTCCCGAATATGTCGTCCCCCAACAGATGCCTTACGGCGTCGGCATGTTCCCTGTAAAATGACTTCCCTCCCTGAAGAAGGCACCCTGCAACAAGGACGAGCCCCTGCGCTTTGAATCCATACATGACCTCGGGATCACGATACACGCCTGATTCCTCAAACAGGCTATCCAGAAACTGATGACAGCCGAACGACTCCTGAAGTTTGAGCAACGTCATCGTCCTGGTGGTCGAATCCGTATTTATCCGGTACGCATGGACCTTCTTCGTGCAACGTGAGATCCGGTCAGCGCCCAAGACGAACTGGTAGTGCAGCAGCATGTCCATGCCGACGAGAACCGGCAAAAAGGTAATTTTCCTTTTTGTCAGCAATTCCGACCTGTACAGCTTTCCGTGGTAAAGAAAATCCATGTACCAGACGGACCGGTTCAGATACTCCGCATTGCCGATACACGAAAAATCGGGCATGCCGACGTCCCCCTCGATAATCCCTTCCATGGTCATCCTGACGATATTGCCGATGACGATATCTGCCCTGTCACGCAACGCGCAGGCCGCCAGTTCACGAAGTGCCCCCGGAAGTAGCATATCGTCGCCGTCGATGATGGTGAAGTACTCCCCGGTCAACGCTGCGAGGCCTGCCTCCAGGCCTTCACCGATCGAGCTCTTCTCCTTGCGGTTGTAAACCGGCCGGACTCTTCCGTCTCGTCCGGCATAGTCCAGAACAATACGTTCTGTCGAATCCTCAGAGATCCCGTTGAGTACGGCGATGAGCTCGATGGCGGGATAGTCCTGGGACAGGATGGAATCCAGCGTGGCGGAAAGATATTGTTCCGCATTGTAGAGCGTCGTCACTACCGAAATCTTTGCCGTATCTCCTGTCATGATCCAGTGGATTTATTGCCGTTCATTGACGCAGGCACCTTTTCATAAAGCCGTGCATAGAGTCCGCAAACAACGGAATAGTCGAAGTTCCTTATCGCCTTTTCCCGCGTATTCCGCCCAAGCATCCTCGTCGAAAGTTCGTTTTCAACAACCCGCTTGATGCCTCGGGCAAGATCTTCGATGTCATACCTTTGAGCAAGCCAGCCCGTCTCCCGCTGCCCGAAAACCATCAGTTCCAGCAGGGAATGTCGAGTTGAAACCCGGTGTCCCGGCATATGCGCCGGATGTCCCTTGTCAATACCCGCGTTTACTGACTTTTTCCCAGTCGGACCGGGCCATCATACGCACCAGTTCCCCGAATTTCACCTGCGGCGCCCAGCCAAGGATATCTCTGGCTTTCTTCGGGTCGCCAATCAACAGGTCAACCTCGGTCGGACGGTAGTATGAAGGGTCAACGACGACCCGGACCCTGCCGCTCCGCGCATCCAGCCCACGCTCGGAAGCGCCCGTACCTTGCCACTCGATCTCGATGCCGAGCTCGCTGAAGGCAAGTTCGACAAACTCCCTGACCGTATGCGTCTCTCCGGTAGCCAGCACGTAATCGTCCGGTTCGGGTTGCTGCAGCATGCGCCACATGCCTTCAACGTATTCCGGGGCATACCCCCAGTCGCGCTTCGCATCGAGGTTACCGAGGGACAGCGTCTCCTGGAGGCCTGCCCTGATACGGGCTGCCGCCCGGGTGATCTTGCGGGTGACAAACGTCTCTCCCCGCCTCGGGGACTCATGATTGAACAGGATGCCGTTGCAGGCAAAGATTCCATAGGCTTCACGGTAATTGACCATGATCCAGTACCCGTAGAGTTTAGCGACTCCGTATGGTGAGCGCGGATAGAATGGCGTGTTTTCGTTTTGCGGAATCTCCCGGACCTTCCCGAACAGTTCACTGGTGGACGCCTGGTAGAAACGGGTGCTGATGCGCGTCTCCCTGATGGAGTCGAGGAAGCGCAGCGTACCGAGCGCGTCGACCTGTGCCGTGTAATCCGGCATGTCGAAGGAGACTTTCACATGGCTCTGGGCGGCAAGGTTGTAGATCTCGTCAGGCTGGATCTTTTCGAGCAAGCGGTTGAGGTTGCTGGTATCGGTAAGGTCGCCGTGGTGGAAATGGAAGCCTTTCCCGGCGTGTCCTCCATTGATGATATGGTCGATACGCCCGGTATTGAAACTGCTGCTCCTGCGGACAATCCCATGTACTTCATAGCCCTTTTCAAGCAGAAGTTCCGCCAGGTAGGAACCGTCCTGGCCGGTAACGCCGGTGATGAGTGCTTTTTTCATGAAATGGAAACGTGAAATCGGTATTGCTTGACAACTCCGCCGACGATGGTCGGGGCACCTCCTGCATGGCCCGCCAGCAACACCAGCATCAGCGCCTCTCCTGCGCCGGTACGATATGCGCTCCGTTGCCTGCACGAAGCTGCCGCAGCCACCTGAGGATGCTGAACAGGCCTTTGCCGGTAGTTGAAGAGATGGCGTAGAACAGAAACCAGGAAACGAAAAGGGCAAAGATCAGGTAATCGGGCACCCGCAACAAGGTCGCCGCGATTGCGAAAAGAGAGAACAGGATCGAAATGGACATAATGAGCATCACCACTCCGGCATGGGTGAAACCCATATCCTGGAGCGTATGGTGGAAATGGCTCCTGTCTGGTGAAAATGGGCTCTTGCCGGCAACAATCCTTTTCGCCATGACCGTCAGGGTGTCGGTCACCGGTGCGGCCAGGACGATGAGTGCCGCCACCGGCGATACGATTCCTCCCGGCTTCTGGCTCAGCTCGACCGAAAAAAAAGCCAGGACGAAACCGAGCGTCATGCTGCCCGCATCCCCCATGAACAGCCTTGAGGGATACCAGTTGAAACGCAGGAAAGCGGCCAGGGCACCGGCAAAGGCAAGGCTCAGGAGCATGAAAGAGCCCATGTCGTTCATCCATGAAAGGACGGCGAACGAAAGGAACGCGATCAGGGAAGTCGTGCCGGCAAGCCCGTCAAGCCCGTCGATCATGTTGATTGCATTGATCACGCCGAGAACGCAGAACACCGTAACCGGAATGACCAGCACCCCGGTGCTGATGGCGCCAAATCCGAGCAGGTTACCGAAAGAGAGGAGCTGCATTCCGGGGAAATTGATCATGGTTACGACGGTGGCGGTAATCTGAACCGCAAAACGCCACTTGAAACTGATATCGAAACGGTCATCGACCACCCCGACGACCAGGATCATCAGGATGGATACAATCAGGCCGATATACTTGGAGACGGGGAAAAACAGCACGATGGTGACAAGGACGCCGGCAATGATACCGATACCGCCGACCAGGGGTTTGGCCACGCTATGAACCTTGCGGCTGTTGTCAGGCATGTCAAGCAATTTCAGCTTCGCCGCAGACGCGGAAAGGCCGCTGATGGATACATACGCCACGAGCAGAGAAACGACGTAGACCTTTGCATGTTCAAGAGAGGACTCGAAAAAGTGTGCCAAGTGCTGATAATCGTCCGTCGCGAAAGACGGAGAGACGCCGGAAGCAGAGCGTCCCGTGAGGAATAGCCCAAGAAACAGAAACAAGAGATAGTGTGACATGCAGCTGATCCTGATAAGCTTGTCGATCGATCACCTGCTTATCAATTGCAACAATCATGCCAGATTAGACATCACATTATTTATCAAAGACTTAAAACATCACAGGCATCGCCATCACGGCTTAAGAAACCAGCACTGGAATCAAAATGAAACAGCTGTACCGTATCAGCTTAATACAGGGCACCGCGATTTATTGCCGTGAGAAGCCCGAGGAAAAGGCGGACGGTGCCCGGATAGGGCACCGGACTTCATCGCCCGCCGGTGTTACCAGGCAATGGCAACGATGGCCACATGAGGATGCGGGAAAAAGAGCGTGAGGATGTCCAGAGAATTGTACACCACGGGTGATACGGCGTAAATGGAGACGGCCGGATTGACCGATTAAGGGCGGAAAGCCTAATCGTCTTGAGGCAGGCAGGTCAGTCAGGGGCAGCGGACAAGTCGGATGAAGCAAAAACACCATATTCCGAAGAAAGGCTACACCTTTCCTTTGAGATATTTCTGCCGCAACTGTTCAGGAAACCGCTCGATGGCGTAGCGGAGCATGGTCCGGGGCATACGGGGGCCGAGGCGGGTAAGAAAGGCTTCGAGCAGGGGGCGGTCACGTTTACCAACCTCACGCAGCATCCAGCCCGTCGCCTTGTGGATGAGTTCCTCGGGATCGTCGAGCAGGGCTTCGGCGATGGCGAGGGTATCGATGAGTTCATCCTGCCGGATGAAATGAAAAGTCGAGACGATGGCGATGCGGCGCTCCCACAGGCTTGCCGACCCGGCGAAGCGGTAGAGCGCCGAACGGTCGCGCTCCTGAAGGTGCCGTCCGACAATATGCGGAGCCGAAATATCGACCAGGTCCCAGTTGTTGATGCGCGCGGCCTGGGCGCAATAGATGCCGTAGATCGACTCACGTCCCGGTTCGTCGGCTTTCCTGTAGCGCTCGATGAGGATCAGCAGGGCAAGCAGCCGGTCCTCGTGCCACGGGGAGGCGAGCAGGCTGACGGCGTCATGCAACCCGGCCTGCGGAAACTCCCGGCAGAGCTTGCGGAGCAAGGGCACCCGGATCCCCCGAAAGCGGTCGCCTTCACCGTACTGGCCCGGCCCGGTCTTGAAAAACCACTGCAGGATGCCCGCATCCCTTTCGTCCGCCAGGGCGTTGAGCTTCGATTGGATATGGCCGATCGTCGTCTCCATGGCATCGGGGTTCGGGTTCAGGCAAACTCCGCCAGCTCGGACCAGCGGGCCATGTCGCGGTCAAGCTTTGCCTGGAGCGAATGCAGTTCGTCGCCGAGTCGCTGGACGGCCTGGAAGTCGGAGGAGGACGCCGAAAGCTCGGCAGTGATCTCCGTCTGGCGCTTTTCGGCTTTGGCGATGGCCGCTTCGAGCTGCTCCATCTCCCGCTTCTCCTTGCCGCTGATCTTTCTCGGGTTCGACGACGGAACCGGTGCTGGCTTCGGGGGCTCGGGAGCTTTTTTTGCCGGCGCAGCATCTTCTTTCGAGCCTGCGGCTGCTGCGGCTTTCATTTCGAGGTAGACGCTGTAGTTGCCGGGATATCGCTTGACGACGCCATCGCCCTCGAAGACGAAAACGTGCTCGACCGTCCGGTCGAGGAAGTATCGGTCGTGGCTGACCACCATGAGGCAGCCGGCGTAGGAGTCGAGGTAATCTTCAAGTACGCGCAGTGTCGGGATGTCGAGGTCGTTGGTCGGCTCGTCGAGCAGCAGCACGTTTGGCGAGGCGATGAGCTGGCGAAGCAGGTAGAGGCGCCGACGCTCGCCGCCCGAAAGCGTCTTGATGTAGTTGTACTGGGCGGCAGGGGAAAAGAGGAAGCGCTCGAGCATCTTCGAGGCCGAGACCTGCGAACCGTCCTTCGTCGTGATCTGCTCGGCGATCTCCTTGATATATTCGATCACCCGCTTCGAGTCGTCGAGCTCCCGGCTCTCCTGGTCGTAATAGCCGAGCCTGACGGTCGTACCGATCTCCACATGGCCGCAATCGGGCGCGACACGGCCGGCGATCATGTCGAACAGCGTGGTCTTCCCTGAGCCGTTCGGGCCGATGATGCCGATCCGGTCCCCCTTTTCGAGGAGGTACTCGAAGTTGGCGAGCAGGCGCCGGGAGCCGTACGATTTCGAGACCTGGTGGAACTCCACGATCCGGTTGCCGAGCCGACCGGAACCGAAACCGATCTCGAGATCCTGCTTCTTCTCCTTGGCGGGGGCATAGACCAGCGACTCTGCCCGCTGCATCCTCGCCTTCTGCTTGGTCGTGCGGGCTTTGGCTCCGGTGCGCATCCACTCGAGCTCCTGGCGGGCAAGCGCGTTGCGCTTGCGTTCGTCCCGCTCCTCCTGCGCCTCCATCTCGGCCTTCTGGACCAGGTAGCTGGCATATCCGCCGGAAAATGTCAGGGCCGTCTTTCCGTCGAGCTCGATCATGCGCGTCGCCACACGGTCAAGGAAATAGCGGTCGTGCGTGATCAGGAGCACCGCACCCGAATAGCGCCTGATGTAGTTTTCCAGCCATTCGACGCTGTCGGCGTCAAGGTGGTTGGTCGGCTCGTCGAGGATGAGCGCGTCGCTCGGCACCACCAGGGCGTGCGCGAGGGCCACCCGCTTGCGCTGGCCGCCCGAAAGCGTCCCCATGCGGGCCGTCAGGTCGTTGAGCCCCAGTTTGCCGAGCACCACCTTGGCGTTGGACTCGAGCTCCCATCCCCCGCAGGCGTCGATTTCGTGGGACAGCTCGCTCATCCTCTCGATGAGGGCCGTATGGTCGCAGTGCTCATCTTCGAGTTGCGTGCAGACCAGCTCGTATTCGCAGATCAGCCCCATGGTGCGGTCACTCGATTTCAGCACGGCCTCCAGCACGGTATCGTCCGGTTCGAACGCCGAATCCTGGGGAAGGTAGATGATCCGCTTCTCTTTCGAGACCATCACCTTGCCGGTGTCGGTCGTTTCAACCCCGGCCAGGATCTTGAGCAGCGTACTCTTGCCGCTACCGTTGGCGCCGATGATGCCGATCTTGTCGCTGTCGTCGATGCCGAACGAAACCTCCGCGAACAACCGCTTCAGGCCGTATGTCTTGCCTATCCCCTCAACCGTCAGTAGAACCATGATCCTCGTCCGCCCCTCGCTTTGATGCCTTGAAAAAGTCCAAATATAGGCAAATGAAGCTCCTTCCCTCCGTATATAAACGGGGAATCGCTTCCGTATAAGGTATATTTCGAACAAAACAGGTTTTTCATCCACCAGACCCCGCCGCGAATGAGCATACTCGAAGGAACGCTCTCCTGGACCAGCGTGCCCGTCCCGCCTGTCCTGAAAAGCCTTGGATTGCAGGAGCAGCAGGCCGTGGCCGACTTCGCCCGCGCCGTGGTCGACGAGAAGACCGACGGCTTCGATGAGCTGTACCAGGCCATCGGCACGATCGTACGCTACATCCCGCACTTCATCGTCATTCCGCTCATGGTGGACCACATCAGGCCGCAAATATCGGCAGGAGTGTGCCGGACGATGGGTGTCGAGCAGGCGATCCATTACGCCAACGACCTTCCGCTCGAATATTTCAGTGAAGTCTCACGCCACCTCGACAGCGAGATGATGGCCCGCATCCTCGAAAAAATGAAACGGAACCATGCGGAAAAAGTCATCCAGTATGAACTCAGGCATCACCTGAACCACATGCTCGAGATTTCCGGGCACCTCGAAAACCGCATGCTCGAGTTCGTCGCCCGCCAGGTCACCCTGCCCGACCGGCCGGAAGAGCTTGAAACCCATCCCCACCGGGAGGTCATCGAAAAGCTGCGCGCCCTGCAGTGACTATTGATGCGTGACGCGTGACGAGCGGCTGGAGAGAGAAACGCACGAAGGCACGCCCATGTGACGGTTGCCCGCCGGGCTAATGAAGGTCGCGTTTCTCGGAGCTGGAGACGAGTTTGTGCAGGATGCCGATGACCATGAGGGAGGCGAGCACCAGGCCGTAGTGCCACGCGTTGAACAGCTGTTCTGCGTTCTGGCCGGCGGAGGCGACCTTGACCGGCTCAACGATAAGCTGGCGTAGCAACGTGATCATGGCGACCTCGATGAACACCACCAGGTGGAACACGCCGTTCTGGACGTAATTGATTTCAGCGGAGATGAGGCTGGAGAGGGTCCAGACGATGAACAGGGTGCCCAGCGCCTGGAGGAACCCGTGGGCAAGCTGGTTGAGCTGGACGGCACGCACGACCGCCATGACGAACTCCCACAGCACCATCAGGCTCGCCATGACGAGCGCTATGGCAAGCAGCACGTGGAGGAAATGGTTGAATGCCTGCAGCGCCCAGACCAGGCGCTCTTCGAAGGATCCTTTCATGGGGTGCTCAGATTGCCGTGGATGAATCCCCTGCAGACAAGGGGGGCTCACGGAATGCCGTTGCTTCGCCTGCTCTTCAAATTTTACGAGAAAAACAGGGACAATGCAACGGTTTCGACCATTTCGATGAAAAAAGGAAGGTGATTAGCATACCGTCAGGTCCTGGCCGCCGGGATTGCCCCGGCAGCCGTTCGTTCCCTCGCCCATTACCGGACGATCACCCTGATGTTCCCGGCCAGACTGCTGATATTCTGGGCGGAGATCACGTTGAGGCTCGACATGCCGTTCACCGATGCCGCCATGCCCGCAGCTTCGGAACTGCCGAAAACGTTGGTGTTGGAAAAGCCGAAGCCGATGCCGCGGGAGCTGTTGACGGCGACATCGGTCTGGTGGACATTTCCGAAAGTCCTGGCCAAGCCGACGGCGTATCCCTGACCGATGGTCCGTGCCTGGATCTGGTTGAACTGCTCGACCGACCACGGGTCAATCGCGAAGACAGGAACAGCCGCCAGGCAGAGCCCTGCGATTGCCATTGCATGCAGGGCGACGTAAGATCTTTTTTTCATTTCGACCATCCTTTGTGTCTTTGGGTTTTCGTCGATTGCATGAAGACTGAATCATTCATGCGTCGCCTTGTACTCCTTCTTGCGGATCACAGTGCCGTTGCCGTTGCCATTGCCGTTGCCGTTCGGCTTCTCCTTGCCATCCCTGTTCTCCTTTATCTCAGGCACCTGGACGCCGGGCACCGACTTGCCGAAACAGCGCACCAGGTCGATCGGGCTCTCCTTGTCCTGGAGCACGATCAGGAACGTGCAGCCGACGATGGCCGTAGGCACCGTCACGCCGCCTGAGGCAGACAACCCGGTCGCCACGCCGGTAAGCGCCCCAAGCGGTCCGTTGATCAGGCCGGAAATGACCGGCGAGACGGACACGCCACGGCTTTTCGCATCGACTCCGATTCCGAACGAGATCAGATCGGGGTAGGAGAGCAGGAGCACGTCATAGCCCTGCAACTCGCTCAGGCATCCGACATAGTGGGTCGCATCATAGATGATGGTCGGAAGATCGACCTCGTCGCCGCTGTTCTTGAGGCTCTGCACCGTCAGGGAGCCAACGACCCGTCCTTTGGCGACGCCATTGAAATCGAACAGGATCTTCCTGTTCTTCGAATCTGGTTTTCTTGACAGTTCGGCCGCGTTGTAGATAACTTTCGTCGAACCGCTTTCGCCTTTCCCTACCTTGTGGACCGCCGTTGAGAAGAAATATTGCGAAAGCACGGGAAGTCCGGCAATCTGCGCAGGCTTTCCGAGGACGCTGAACAGCGTCGGAGAGACGACCGGCGCCGTGACGGTGCCAGGCATGTAGGCCTGCTGCGGTGATGCTTCGAAGGTCTGCGTAATGCTGCTGGTACCACTTGCTGCAGTAGCCTCAGTGCCAGCGACCGCACCGGAGTTGTTGGCCCCAACCGTGGTTTCTGCAAACGCATCGTTGCCATGCAACATGAGCACCAGGCCGGCGACGGCAAGAATCTTTTTCATTGTTTTACTGTTTAATAGCACTCCTCCGCAACATCACGTTGCAGAGGAGTGTCTGTTGATTGGCGTAACCGTCGATCAGTTGTTGATCAGGTTTGCAACCGTCAGGGAGCCTGCCGTCGAACCGCCCCTCCAGGAAGCGCCACCGGCAAGGCCGCCGGAAACTGCCGTCATGTTGACGGTTTGACGCTGGATGCCGAAGCTCGATGCGCCGGAAGATGAGCCGTGCATGCCGAGGTCCTTCGCATATTCGTTGGCGCTCACCAGGGTGAACGAGCTGTTGTTCACGTTGGCGAAGTTGGCTCCGCCGCCGGCAACGATGGCGTTACCAACGGTATTGAAATCGAAGGCCGTGATCTGGCCGCCCGAGAATGCGGCGAATGACGGAGTCGAGCCGATTGCCATGGCGGCTGCGAAGGCCACCGCTGCGATTGTCTTTTTCATAACAGTTCTCCTGAATGTGTTCATGGTAACTTGATTATCATATATCTGGACACTACCCTGCGCTCTCCCTTGTCGGGCTTCACAGAACGTTGACCAGCCACGGTTGTTAGGTCAATAAGCGTGCCAGACACTATGGGAAGGTCTCAGAAGAGCGAGAAACGCACCGGTTTGCAAACAGGTAATGCGGACGCGCCGGGGATTGCAGGCAACGAGAGGGCTCGAGCAACGGGAAGGTGAGAAATCCATCTCAAAGTGAATGCAAACATCTCATACTGAGAAAACGGCGCACGAAGGGGTAACTCCCGGCAGGAATACAGGGATATGATTCTATCTTCAGGAACAGGCATCAACAACCGGAACACAAGGATATGGAGACCATAACAGACCGCAAGGTCATGATCATTACCGGTGCCTCAACCGGTATCGGTGAGGCGACCGCGAAACGGGCCGTCGAGGCGGGTTGGAATGTGGTGCTGGCCGCTCGATCTGCCGAAAGGTTGAAGACGCTGGAGGCGGAGCTCGGCAGCGACCGGGCAATCGCGGTAGCCTGCGATGTGTCAAAGTGGGAGTCCCAGCAAGAGATGGTACGCAAGGCACTCGAACGCTTCGGCAGGATCGACGCGGCATTCGCCAATGCCGGTTTTTCGAAAGGTTCGAACTTCTATGGAGGTGAGGACAAGCCTGAAGAGTGGCGGGAGATGGTGCTGACCAACGTCTACGGGGCAGCCGTCACCGCCCGCCTCATACTGCCGGAACTGGTCAAGACAAAGGGACACTTCCTGGTCACCGGCTCGGTCGTCGGACGCACCACATCGATCCGCAACCTTTATTCGGCCACCAAATGGGCAGTGACCGGCATGGCGCAGGCAATCCGCAACGAGATGGCCTGCACCGGAATCCGGGTTACCCTCATCGAGCCAGGCGTGGTCGACACGCCGTTCTGGGAGCAGCTCCAGAAGCCCTCGGATGCAGTGCTTCAACCGGACGACATAGCGCGTGCTGTCATCTTCGCCGTCAGCCAGCCGCCCCACGTCGACGTGAACGAGATCCTGATCCGCCCCACCGGCCAACCGCTCTAGGGAGGGGGGGACGTTACCAGCGGCCGCCTTTGTGCATCCCGCGGGACTCCTTCATCCTGAGCAATGCCTCGACCTGCTTCCGGTCGAGCACGGATGCCACCTCCCTCAGGTGCCGGCTCTGAAGCAGCGCCATCTTTTCATGCTGCTTGCCGATCATGCCGGAGATCTCTGAAATCTTCCGCTCGTCCGGCTTCCGGCTTACGGACTCCCGCGCAAGGTCGTCCTGCAGGCGAAAATGCTCCTGGCGCAAAGAAGCGACCTCCTGGAAATGCTCCTGGCGAAGGTCACGGAGGCGGGCATCCTGCTTGTCGGTGAGGCCAAGCGCCTGCTTCATCGAGAAGCATTGACGGCCCATGCCGCCACGTGCCGGTCCGTAGCCGGGCATGAACCCGGGTGCGCCGACCTGAGGGGCGGGTGGCGGGGGCAGGACGGGTGCTGGTTCGGCGGCGCGGACCGTCACGCTACCGGCACAAAGAAGTCCGGTCAGGAGTGCTGAAGCAATCTGTCTGTTCATCGTATTATCTGTTCATGGTTGATCGAATATCGCCGTCTCCGGCTTCCCGGTGACCGCCTCGACCAATAAGACGCCATGAAGCATCAAAATCCTGCGTTCGAAAACGAGAACACGAAAAAGCCCCCCCCCTGCCATCAACTAGCAACTATCAAATGGCCTGCCGATGGTACTCCAGGGACCAGAGGTTCTTTGTGGTATCAAGCAGGGTGATCTTCACGCCGTAGCCCTCCCTCAGGAAGCTGATGATATCACGGTTGTCCCGGAAGGAGCTGAAATTCTCCTCGTGGGCAAACTTGCCGGCGTAATGGCTGAACACTTCGTCCCTCCGGCCAAGCGTCTGGAAGGTGACCATGACCACATGCTCCACCGTCGACACGCTGACGACCTTCCTGCTCCGGTAAAGGTCCAGCCATTCGGGCTTGCTGCTACCGGCTATCCTGAAGGTGTCCGATACGGTTTGCCCCACACCCGGCGCGGCGACGGACGGCTCGTCGTGCCGGGCGGTGCACGCACCAAGCAAGGCAATAATCAAGACCAGCGCCGACGCCGACGAAACCACACCCTTTCCTTCCATATTCCCGTTCCTCCTGTTTGACCGATCTCCCTGCTTCATACCATTAACTTCCAACAGCGAATGAACTTACAACAATTTTCCCATAAAACGGGCAATCAAACTGCGTTGATTATCCCCAATCGCCGAAAGAGCCTGAGGGTTCCCAGGATAAGCAGGAGTTTTTGCGGGTGATTGCGTATTTTGACCAGTTCTTTGAGTTGGGTGAGGAAGGAGGGGAACAGCGCCTGCACCTCATGCAGGCGCTCGTCAAGCTGGTTGGTGTTCTGCTCGCGGCAAACCACCTGTGCAAGCTCGTCCTCGCTGCACTTGAGCAGGGCATCAATGGACTTGCCGGTCACCGTAAGCTGGGCGAGGTAATGGTTGAGGGTGACCCGGTGAACTTTGAGCTTCTGGGCAATCTGGAACTTGTTGGCTCCCTCGGCCCTGAGTTGGATGATCCGTCAAATTTGCAGCATGGTGATTGGTCAATTTGCCATAGTACCTCAGGGTTTTACGTGAGGCACCAAAATCACCAATCAATCGCCGATTACCTTGTCCGGAGGTGTACCGTATATGACGGAATGTCAGGTAGCCAATCCGTGCTCCGTCCACCAGAACTCGTCAGGCAATCTCGCTCCGGAGTGTACACTTTGCCCCGTAATATTCAAGCAAGGGATCGGCATCCCTGTTTCCGATGTATCCAATAATTCCACACATACCAAAAAGAGGATTAAGGATTAATGACTGAACGTCATAATGCTGTGGATTGCGCACGCTACTCAAGAGCGCGTTTCTTTCTGAGCTGGATACCGATGCTGCTTCAGCGGTTTAAAGCATCAACACGGGGCCCCGTGGAAGCTGCGGAAACCTGGGGGATTGGATGCCCGCAAAGATTCAGCATGACACTTGCTCCACCTATATGGGAAAGCATCCTCTGCGTAAGCGACTGGATGGATGGCAGGTTGCGAGGCCATGGGTACTGATTGCCTGAACCGGGAAATATGATATAGAGTATCTGTCCGAGCGGATGGGAGGGACCAGTTCTGGCTGATACCTGCTTCCCTCCAAGGCGAGCGGCCAGTGCAATTGAGATCTCACCCAGTGGGTGCTTCCGCGGGCCGATGTCTGCAACTACAAATCCTGAGGTATAGCCGTTGTCAAGGTTAATGGCTACACCATAATCACCAATTGCCCCAACTCCATGCATACCGGCGAATGTTTCGGGAAAGACTATGTATGGTATTCGTGACGCATCAACATAACGACGAGGATCTGTTTCGGACCACCGTAAGTCTTTTAAGGCGGTCATGGAGAGATAGTATCCGGCATAGGGTCCAGATTTCATGATGTATGGTCTGCTGCTATCGGACGGATCGCGAACCAGAACGGTGCCCCACCATGCTTGGCCGGGATATCCAGCATTGGCGAGGTCGTCAAGACCTGTATTTCGGGGATGGTAGGCGGTCGGAGCACCATCTGCGTCTATGGTCATGAATCCGGTAACATAACCATAGGCGCTTTTGTCCTGCAGGGCATAAATCTTGGTCCCCCGATACTTCTTCCATGCCTGGGGTTTCCGCACCGCCGCTTGAACATCAGAGATCACCATAGTGAAAAGCAAGACCCCGAACAGCAGCATTACCAGCATGAAATGAAGTCTGGAATCTGCAGGATCTCTGTCTGAAATAGGATTATAACCCATTGGTACTTACGAAATTTAGGTGTTAGACAAGATCCACAGTGTCTTTGACAAGAAGACTTCCTTCCGGGGTGAAGACTGAAACCAGTGCTGACTCGCCAAGACGCTGTAACTTGCCACAGGCTGAACACTCATAGGAACTCCAGAAAAAGTGGGTGATATTCTCAGCCCCACATAGCGGGCATTGAACTAAAACCGCTTCATGGAGTCGTGATTCAATGAAAGACCAGAAGCTTACGTCAAAGCCGTCGGCACGAGCACGTTCAAGAAGCGCCCATCCCTGAGGTGTGAGCGTGACATTGCGGTCGTCTATTTCGGCATAGCCGAGCAGGCAGACTTCATGGAAATACTTCAAGGCTAGTGATTTCCACTCCCTTGAGCCCGAAACGACACCATAAAGGCGCGGCATAGGCGACCCGGGATTGGAAATGGCATCAAGCACCAAGACAATCCTGTTCTGATGGATACCCCGGGCATCGTAACTGCGAAGCATGCTGCAGATCTGTTCTGATGATGTGCCGTCAAGCAACCCCGCACGGACTTTCTGCTCGATGTCATTCCAGCGTATCTTTCCCTGCTCCTGGACGGCATCAATACCTTCCAAATGATGCTGGTCAGCCTTGCGCCCGAAGACTGGAATGGCAACCATATTGAAGATAACAGCCATCAACATGGTAAATCCACCGGGCAGAACAGGTATGTTATGAAAGGTAAGGCTGCCTGTTGAGGGCCTGATAAAGGGCTTTAGTCCTTGGCCGCCAAACACACGGTTGATTGAATTGAGGCCTTGTTCATCAAGGAAAGGCACACCGACCTGGTTCCCGAAAATCACATGATAGGATGAAAAGCCAATGCCGTTGCTTCCCTTTGAAAGGAGATCAATGATGGCTGAGAGGGACTCCTGCGAAATATGGCGGCCGTTGGATGGCCCAACAAGTCTCATGACAAGGGGCTTTTCTCCTGCTTTGATCCGGAAGGAGGTCATGGTCCTGCCAATCAATTCCCGGTCTTCAGGGGTGCCGGAAATCTCGACACTTGGCACAAGGAAATCAAATACTTGCGCAAGCAGGGGTATCTCCTGGCCTGAGAGTTCGGCATCGGTGAAATTGAACACGCGTTCTCCCAGAAGTTCTGCAGAATATTCCACTTTCGACTTCCCTGCCGTCTTGACAGCCTCGCCTACAGTGGCGGCATAATCATAAATTTTTGTGCTCCGCCAGTTGACCCAGGAGTTGTAATATTTGGTCAGCAGGTCAGTGAGGGTCGGTTTGGTAGCCAGCCCTTGTGACTTTGCGAATGCTTCAATGCTTTGGCTGCTGAAATCATAATCATGGCCAGTGTAGGAGAGGCCGTCAAGATGGATGCCGTCTATTTTATAGTTCCTGACCAGATCGGTAATTGTGGACTTCATGTATGTTGCAACTTCCGGGTTCGCTGGAGACATCCAGTTTGCTGAAAGACGACCATTCTGAGCGGTCATGGCCCATGTGTGGTGTTTTCTCAGTGCCTGGGTATCCGAAAGTGCTGGCAACCATGCGTGTATCTTTACCGTCGGCACTTGCTGGCGTAGCAATGCGAGGGTTTTTTCAAACATGTTATTGGCGCTTTTGGGGCCATAATAATAGTTCCCTTGTGCGTCTTTGGCCATGAGAAACACATCGGTAATCGATGTCCTTGCAATGTTGGCGGCAATGTATTCGGGAGAAAGCGTCTCTTTACTGAAATCAACCCAGACGGCATACCGGCTCAGTTTTTGGGTCTGCGTTTCAGCAACATATTGATCGGCTGTGACAAATCGGCCTCCTTCTTTTTTCACAAAATCGATAAAGTTCCTGATTGCATTCGGACAGATTGCCGCATTTTTTGGGTGGAGCAGGATGACTGCTGGCTGTCCAAGTTTGCTTTTGCTACGGTAGAGCTCCTTGAGAGCATCCTCAAACTGCTTTTCACTCATATGCTGCTCAACGATAAGGTCATAATCGGAGGCAAGCATATTACCGCGGCGAATATCGGAAATGGGCAGTTCAGTCAGTACACGCTGCGCCTCCCAATGTTCAGAATCTGAGCTATCGTAGAGAAAGCCTTGCGCTTTTAGTGATTTCATGACCCGCTCGTCATATTCCATGTAGGGCGCACGAAACCAGACAACCTGCTTTTTGGTGATCGATTCGAGAAGAGTTTTGGACATTCGGATTTCACTATCCAGAGCGTCCTGTGAAATTTGGGGCAGATGCGGGTGAGCATATGAATGAGAACCGATGGTATTGCCTGCCCGGGCAAGCGTGTCGACAAGCTCGGGGTAGGCGAGAGCAAATTTCCCGGTAAAAAAGTAGGTAGCTGGAACAGCAATGTTCAAAGTTTTGAGTGCCGCAATATCGCCATCAAGTTCGGTATCGAAGGTGAGTAGCACCGGTACAGGCACGGGTTGAGCTGCGCAGTTTGTGGACGATGCAAACATTGACACAAACAGGCATACCAACGCAAATATGCTTTTCATGATAGGCTCCATATAAATGATTACAAGATGATCACCAGGTGTTTTTGCGATCCTGAATTTCGTGCGTATAGGCTACGATGCGCATATAACTCAAGAAAATACGGTAGGGCTGTGTTGTGAATGATGCCAGTGCTAGCGATGGTGTAAGCATCCGAGCCTGCATCAAGGGAATAATTCCCTGGAATGCACTGATGCATTCCAAAATCAGCATGTATAAAAGACCTAGCTGGAGGAAAAGGAGTGGCAGGGCGGAAATAATGACGAGGATCGGATAGATCGCAAGGAAAAACAATTCCAGAAATGCGCTGCCATACCCGATAAAAAGAGACCATGGCAGCCAGAACATGGTGATGGGACCACCAACATCTGAAAACATCATACCCTTGTGCTCCCGGTACACCTGCAAATGCCCCCTAGACCAGCGCAGACGTTGTTTCTTCAGCCCTTTCCATTTCGTCATTGCTGACGTATATGACACAGCCCTCGGCTCGTAGATTGCCCGATAACCAAGTTCCATCATCTCTAGTGTGATATCGAAATCCTCAGCTAGAGTCCTGCTCTTGTATCCTCCGGTTTCAAGCAGCACGCTGCGCCGAAAGGCGGTTGCAGGGCCAGGGCAGATGCTTACGGCGCCCCCTGACTTGAACTGAGCGGCTTTTATGATGCTCTGACCATAGATATACTCTATGGTCTGCATCTTGAGCAGATAGCTGTTGTGTCGTTTTGGTAGAACCATCCCGGCAACGGCCCCAACGGTAGGATCGGTGAAACCTTCTACAAGGTATCGAAGGATTTTAGGGTCAAGTGATGAATCGGAATCGGTAAAAAAAATGATTTCGCCTTTCGCCTTTTCAATCCCGCGGTTCAGAGCTTCGACTTTCCCTCTGTTGGTGCTCAACCGTATGACTGAAACATCATAGCGCTCGATGATTGGAAGAGTAAGATCACGCGAGCCGTCATCAACGATGATGATTTCATATGCAGGATAGTCGAGCGCCATTGCCGATTCAATGCATTGGGCGATACTTTCTTCCTCATTAAAAGAGGGGATGATGACAGATACAAACGGCAGGAAGCTGTTTCTCTTGCTTTTCTTTTGGGGAAGCATGGTCAGCCCGATGAAAAACAGGAAAGGAACCAACGATCCAACAAGGTAAATAAGGAAAAACATGTCGAGGATCTTATGCATCCATTCCGGAAACGAATGGGTTGCTTCGCCCCACAGGCGAACATTGAGAGAATCGACCCAGGCAGGCATGAAAGACCATATCACGACTGCGAAAATTATGGAAACCAGGGCAGACAGCAGGACGCCTGCAGGATATCTGATCCGAAAGGGGGTATCTGTAGCCTCCGCCGCACGGGAGGGATATATTGATGCAGTCTGGTTCATTACTTCTCCTTAGGGGTTTACATGGATTTCAAAGAATTGGAAACCAGCAGGCAAGACCTGCCTTTACATCATGTATCAGAAGATGCTGAGGCTCAAAGGCGTTGACGAGCAGATACTCTGCATAGACAGACAGTTTGCCGGGAAGAACACGGTCAAGAACCAGTCTTGCCCCAGGGCCGTACTGAACATTGTTGAACCAGGAAGCTTTGTTCCACTCCTTAGTAAGGAAATCATTAACCAGATCAACGGTGAGATAGGGTTCGAAAGCGACTTTCCCAATATCTACCCCTGTACCAATTTTGGAAGAGAGCGAACCGAGAAGGAAATTATCTTGACCTTTGGCACTGAAGGCGGAGGTATGCCATGCAAACTCACCCCAGTTTTCCGTCCAGATGCCGAACTTCTTGTTGAGTGGTTTTTCTTTTGAAAACCAAAAGGAAACACCGGTCTTCACATTCTGCCGGTCTACAGTAGCCGGAACCCTTTCTTTCGTATTGTCGAATGATGAGGTCATCACCTCATATTCAGAAAACAGGGCTGTGCTTATTCCCCCGATATACTCTCCAGATTCGTTCATGAATGAATGCTCGGTGGTAAGCTTCACTCCTGCCGCAAAGATCTGGTTATTATTCCAGTACGACTTGTTCCATGATTTTTCTCCAAAATCATAGGTTACACTCGTGCGAGCATACGGGGTAAGGCAAAATGTTTCACTGAGGTAGTGCCGTGCTTCGAGAGTCACGGGAAGAGAAAAAAGGTAATACCCGCTACCGGTTGAGATGTTGCTTTCATCACGGGTATTATCGAAATTATATTTGGTATAGTATGTGTCAAGACCTACATCGAGATGTATGCCGTCAGCAGGCTTCTGATACCGGTCAACTGCGAATGCCGAGCCATAATGTACAGAGATCCCTGCCCCGTCGACCGCTGATGCGGTCCCCGGGGCGCAGAGGCTTGCCAGAAGGCAGGCGGTTCCGGTTACTTTTGCTATGATGCTCATGGTTATGTGTACTTTTTTTTCACTTCAAGATCCCGAGTGAGAACTGCAAGGTTAGTATGGGCTGTATGCTGTTGTGTGGACGATAGGCATGGACTCCATGATGCCCCGGGTTACCGCTAAGCTTTACAGGTGAAGCGTGCCTTCCCGCCAAATACCAGAACTCAACCTCAGAAAAATCGGCCCGGCTGCGCATCCTTTAACAACAATCATGCCAAACCTGAATTAAAAAAGGTAAACCATTTACAGAAAATATCTTATCAAATCACTTGAACCCGTCCTCCACGCGCATCTATCCGTTTGAAACCAATAACTGATCGGCATTATGAGAAAAACATCTCACCATGAGAACCCCCAGGCCCAATCGAAAATGACCGTGCGCAGAAGAGCAAATGCAAAAAGCCGGGAGATACCCCGGCTTTTTGCGTGATCATCTATAATGTACTGGCGGTGCCCGTCAGATAGCCTGGCGGTGATATTCGAGGGACCAGAGGTTCCTTGCGGGATCGAGCAGGGTGATCTTCACGCCGTAGCCCTCCCTCAGGAAGCTGATGATATCGCGGTTGTCGCAAAATGAGACGAATTTCTCGTTTTTGGCAACTTTTCGCGTAATAATTGAACACTTCGTCCCTCCGACCGAGCGTCTGGATGGTGACCATGACCACGTGGTCCACCCTCGACACGTTGACGACGTGCCCGTTCCGGTAGAGGTCCAGCCATTCCGGCTTTCTGTTGCCGGCCACCCTGAATGCGCCTGATACGGCCTGCCCGCCACCAGGCGCGGCGACAGGCGTATCGTCGTGCCGGACGGCACAAGCACCGGGCAAGGCCGGAATCATGAACACCGCCAACGCCGACGAAACTACACCCCTTCCATCCATATACCCTTCCCCCTGTTTGGCAGACCCCCTGATTTACGCCATTAAGTCACAACGGCGAATGAACTTACAAGAAAACGAGCAATCAAACTCCGTTGATTATCCCCAATCGCCGAAAGAGCCTGAGGGTTCCCAGGATAAGCATGAGTTTTTGCGGGTGATTGCGTATTTTGACCAGGCTGCCTGCGGGTGGCGCGTGTAGGACAACAACCTCCCGGGTTATGGCTCTTCAGGACAAGTATATCGTCATCGGCGGCCATCGGCATCGTTACCTCGAGGCTGGTCGGCAGGGCCCGCCCATGCTTCTCGTACATGGCATCTCTTCGTCGCTGGACTATTTCGGCCCGTCGATCCCGCTGCTCGCGAAATCCTTCCGCCTGCTGGCTATCGACCTCCTCGGATTCGGAGGTTCCGACAAGCCGAAAGGAAAGGCCTGGTCACTGTCGCTGTATGCCGACCTGATCCGTGGGTTCATCGAGAAAACCGGCGCCGGTTCGGATGGCCCGGTATTGGCCACAGGGCATTCGATGGGCGGAAAGTACCTCCTTGCTACTGCACTGATCCATCCGGGAACCTTCAGCAAGCTGGTACTGAGCAATACAGACGGGTTCATCACCCTGCCATCATTCGCCCGGGCACTGAGCCTGCCGGGTGTGCGGCATATCCTGAAACCGATCGTCACCCGACGGGATATCGCTGAAAAAATGCTCGCTGCCGCGGTACACCGGATGGACAAGGTCGCCCCGGATACCTACCGCAGGATACTGGAGGTCGCCCTTGACCACGACGCCTTCGAAACGGTCATGGGCCTGAACCGCAACCTCATGAACCTCGACCTGAAACGAACGGGGCTCAGGGCGCGGCTGAAGGAACTTGACATCCCTACGCTGATCATCTGGGGGGACCGGGACCGGTACATGTCGCCGAAATACGCACAGATCGCCCTGCGGGAGATCCCTGGGTCCAGACTTGTCATGATCGGGGATTGCGGGCACTCGCCCATGCTCGAACACCCCGAAGAGTTCACCGCTGCAATCAGGGAGTTCGTCTTTTCTGAACCTCAAACGGATAACAACCCATGCTCATAACGTTCGAGGGTATCGACGGGGCCGGCAAATCGACCCAGGTCACCAGACTGAAACGACGCCTCCAGGAGTCGGGCCGCGAGGTCCTCACGCTCCGGGAACCGGGAGGGACGGAGGTGTGTGAGAACATCCGGGAGCTGCTGCTCCAGAGCAAGCACGACATTACGCCGGTCGCCGAGTTGCTGCTCTTCGCCGCAAGCCGCGCCGAACTGGTGGAAAAGGTCGTCCGGCCGGCACTCGACAAAGGGGCCGTCGTCATCCTTGACCGATTCTCGGACTCGACCACGGCCTACCAGGGCTACGGTCGCGGCCTCAGCCTCGAAATGCTGGAAGAGGTCAACCGGATCGCCACCTTCGGCCTGCAGCCGGACATCACCTTCTACCTCGACCTTTCCCCCGAGGATGCCATGATCAGGAAGTTTTCGGAGAAGTCGCTGCCCCTGGCTTTCGACTCCGGGGAGCTCGACCGCATGGAGAGTTCCGGCCTCGAGTTTTACCGGCGGGTACGCGAAGGGTACCTCCGCCTCCAGGAAGCCCATCCGGATCGCATCCTGCTGCTCGACGCCCGCCTCCCCCCCTCGACGCTCCAGGAGACGATCTCCGCGCATGTGGCACATCGGGAGGCTTCACCGGCAAGGATTCCATAAAAACGGCGTCAGTTGACGTAACGGGAAACGCTTGGGCACCTGTTCGGCGTTGTAATTTAAAGTCGTTTCTTGAGCCATTTTTTTTCGTAACTTTAATGTCATAGTACTTCGTTATTTTCCTTCAGCCGGCTTTGCATGCACAACACTATCGTCAAGGAAAGAAGTCTTCGTACCTGCAACTTCCCGATCACCCTGCAGGACATCAGAACGCTCAAGGAGCTCTATCGCCTCAAGGCCGAGACGAGGGATCTGCGCGAACCCATCGTGAAGAACATCATGAAGCAGCGGGTGGTCGGCAAGGGGTGCCTGGAGTCCCTGAAGAACGCTCTCTACTCACTTGAGACCATCTACATCGACGACTATACCGGCCAGCGTCTCTTGCGCCTCGACGGCATGAAGCAGATCGAGGTCGACCTGACCTATGAGATCCGCGAACTGCAGAAGGACATCTATTACCTCGAATACGGCGAAGACCGCTTCATCGAGTACCTCGCGAAGTTCATTCCGGGCTTCACCGATTACGTGAGCCAGGGGGTCGAAATGCTTCGGGGCAAGCGTTTCAGCGCCTTCATCACGGACCGCGACGGCACGACGAACAACTACTGCGGGCGCTACCGCTCTTCAATCCAGCCGATCTACAACTCGGTGTTCCTGTCGCGCTTCGCGAAAAACTGCTGTGACCACCCGTTGATCATCACCTCGGCACCGCTCAAGGATTTCGGGATCCTGAACGTCTCGATCAACCCCGAGCACATCTTCCTCTACGCCGGCTCCAAGGGCCGCGAATTCATCGACGTCGAGGGGAGGTTCAACTCGTTCCCGATCGAAAAGGGCAAACAGGAGCTGATCCAGTTGCTCAACGAGCGCATGCAGCTGATCCTGCTCGACCCGTCGTTCGAGAAGTTCAACTTCATCGGCTCGGCGCTACAGATCAAGTTCGGCCAGACCACGATCGCCCGCCAGGACATCACCCGCTCAGTCAACGAAACCGAATCGGCGGACTTCCTCGAGAAGGTCAAGGGGATTGTCAGGGAGATCGACCCGGAGGGCAAGAACTTCAGGATCGAGGATACCGGGCTCGACATCGAGATCATCCTGACCATCGACGTCGACCCTGCGACCGGCGGGATCCGCGACTTCGACAAGGGGGACGGCCTCGAGTTCATCTGCCGGGAACTCGGCATTGAAAAGGCAAAAGGGCCGGTACTGGTCTGCGGCGACACCTCGTCCGACCTTCCCATGCTGCAGAAAGCCATGGAGATGTACGACGACGTCTGGGCCATCTTCGTCACCAGGGACGAGAAACTGATCAAGAACGTCCGCGAGATCTGCCCGAAGAGCTACATGGTGCCCTATCCGGATATCCTCCTGACCGTGCTGGGCCTGCTCTCACTCTGATAGAAATGTTTTGTTTTTGCAACCAATTCACCGCAACCATTCGATGAGCATCAACTTCAAAGGCGTCATCTTCGATCTCGACGGAGTCATCACAGGAACGGCCAGGATCCACAGCCTTGCCTGGGAGGCCATGTTCAACTCCTTCCTGAAAAACTATGCTGAAGTCAACAACGAGCCATACGTCCCGTTCGACCCTGCACATGACTACCTGAAATACGTCGATGGAAAGCCGAGAATGGAGGGGGTCAAGAGCTTCCTCGCCTCCAGGGATATCGAGATCCCCTACGGCGAGCTCGACGACATCCCGGAGCAGGAGACCGTCTGCGGGCTCGGAAATCGCAAGAACAGCCTCTTCACGGAAATCCTGGTCAAGGAGGGCCCGGAGGTCTTCCAGACTTCGGTCGAGTTCATCAAGGCGCTCATCGCCCGTGGCGTGCGCATCGGTATCGCCTCGTCAAGCCGCAACTGCAAGCTTATCCTCGAACTGTCCCACCTCGAAGAGCTTTTCGAGACCAGGGTCGACGGTGAAGTCTCCATTGAGCTGAAGCTCAAGGGCAAACCGAACCCCGACATCTTCATCACGGCGGCGGCGAACCTCGGCCTCGAACCACACGAATGCGTGGTGGTCGAGGATGCCATCTCGGGTGTCCAGGCAGGAGCCAGGGGCAACTTCGGCCTCGTGCTCGGCATCGCGCGTGAAATCGAAGGCATCAAGCTCAAGGAGCAGGGGGCGGATATCGTGGTCAGGGACCTCGGCGAGATCACCATCGAAGAGATCGAGGAGTGGTTCGGCCCCGAACTGGAAAAGGATGGATGGAACCTGCGCTACGACTCATGGTCGCCGCGCGAAGAGAAGCTCCGCGAAGCGCTCACCTCGACCGGCAACGGCTACATGGGCGTCAGGGGCGCCTTCGAATGCGGCATGCAGTCGAACCACCACTACCCGGGCACCTATATCGCGGGCATATTCAACAAGCTCCCCTCCGAGGTCCACGGCCAGACCGTCTGGAACAACGACATGGTCAATTGCCCCAACTGGCTCTCGATCGAGTTCCGCATCGGCAACGGCGAGTTCATCAACCCGTTCGAGCAGAAGATCCTGAGCTACACCCAGAACCTCGACCTGCGCCAGGCCGTGATGACGCGTGAAATCGTCATCCAGGACACCCTCGGCTGGATCACCAAGATCCGGAGCGAGCGCTTCTGCAGCATGGAAAACCCGCACCTGGCCGCCGTCCGGTTCACCATCGTACCGGTCAACTTCAGCGCGGAGGTCGAAATCCGCTCGGCCATCGACGGCAGGGTGCAGAACAAGGGCGTGGCCCGATACAGCAGCCTCGCCACCGACCATCTCGAACACGTTGACCACGGCCAGTCGGGAGACACCCTGTTCCTGCACGTCCGCACGAACCACTCGCACTATGACATCGTCACCCATGCCCGGACGACCGTCACCTGCCAGTCTGCCAAAGCCCTTTCTTCTGAACGCAAGATCGTCAGTTCGCCTCGTTTCATCAGCGAGCGCTTCAGGCTTCCGCTCTCGGCCGACCAAGGATGCTCCATCGAAAAAGTGGTCTCGATCCACACATCGCTCGACCACGGCCATCCCGATCCGGTCGCGGCAGGCAAGGAGAGCCTGTCGGCTGCCGGCAGCTTCGACGAGCTGCTCGCCGCACACGCCAGGGCATGGGAAGCCGTCTGGGACCGTGCGGACATGCTGATCAAGGGCGACCGCTTCTCGCAGAAGGTACTCCGCCTCCACATCTACCACCTGATGGCGACCTCGTCGCCGCACAACCGGACGATCGACGCCGGCATGCCGGCAAGGGGCCTGAACGGCGAAGCCTACCGCGGGCACATCTTCTGGGACGAAATCTACATCTTCCCGTTCTTCAACCAGCATGCGCCCGAGGTCACCCGCGCCCTGCTCATGTACCGCTACCGCAGGCTTGACGCCGCCCGGGAGTACGCCCGCGAAAACGGCTACAAGGGGGCCATGTTCCCCTGGCAGACCGCCGACGACGGTAGGGAGGAGACACAGGTCATCCACTACAACCCGAAGAGCGGCGCCTGGGACCCCGACTTCAGCTGCAGGCAGCGCCACGTTTCGATCGCCGTGTTCTACAACACCTGGCGCTATATCCACGACACCGGCGACACGGAGTTCCTGAACAGCTGCGGCGCCGAGATGATCTTTGAAATCGCCCGGTTCTGGGCTGGCATCGCCACCCTCTCGCCCGATACCGGCCGCTACCATATCGAGGGGGTCATGGGTCCCGACGAGTTCCATGAGGAGCTGCCGGGCTCCGGCAAGCACGGAATCCGGGACAACTCCTACACCAACATCATGACGGTGTGGCTGCTTGAGAAAGCCCTCGAGGTCAGCGAGAAGCTAGACCCGGAGGTGATGGACCGCCTGATGGAGCGAATCCACATCGGCCACGACGAATTCTCGAGGTGGCGTGACGTCAGCAACCGCATGAACGTCCTGGTCGACGGTGACGGCATCCTCGAGCAGTTCGACGGCTATATGGGGCTCAAGGAGCTCGACTGGGAGCATTACAAGCACAAATACGGCAACATCCACCGGATGGACCGCATCCTGAAAGCCGAAGGCGACACGCCGGACAACTACAAGGTGGCCAAGCAGGCGGACGTGCTGATGACCTTCTACACGCTCACCCCGGCGGAGGTATGCCGCATCCTGGAGCGGCTCGGCTACCACATCGCCGACCCGGCAAGGTTCGTCCGCCAGAACTATGCTTATTATGAACCGCGCACGAGCCACGGATCGACCCTCAGCAAAGTGGTGCACTCGATCATTTCAAGCTACCTGCACGACGGGCACGAAACCGCCTGGAACTGGTTCGCCGAAGCGCTGAAGAGCGACATCAACGACACGCAGGGCGGGACGACGCAGGAAGGCATCCACTGTGGCGTAATGGCCGGCACGATCGATACCGTGACCCGGTATTTCGCCGGAATCTCTTTCGACGACGACATGCTGAACATCGCCCCGAACCTCCCTGCCCACTGGAAGCACTTCGAAACGAAGCTCTGCTTCAGGAACAGCTGGTTCCGCATCAGGCTCTCCACGGCGGAGATCGCGGTCACGCTGCTCGACTCACCGTCCGGCGAGCTCAAGGCGCGCCTGGCGGGGCGCGAGGCCAAGCTCGTCAAGGGCGCCGAAACGAAGGTGCCCCTCGGCTGAGGCAACAAAACCGGGAGGGGGTGCCCTCCCGGTTTTGCTTATGTCACCATCAAACACTATATACTCAGGTTCATAGGTTTTCAGGGACCTTAACCCATTGACCCATAACTGCATATGCGGCTATCGAACTTTCGCTATACCCTTCCCAAAACCAGGATCGCCGATCACCCGGAATCTCCACGCGACGCTTGCAAGCTGATGGTGTTGAACCGTCGCAAGAAAGATATCGAGCACAAGGTGTTCACCGACATCGTCTCCTTCTTCAAGAAGGGCGACCTGCTGGTGGTAAACAACAGCAGGGTGTTCCCGGCAAAGATCTTCGGGCAGAAGGAGAAGACCGATGCCAAGATTGAGGTGTTCCTGCTCAGGGAGCTGAACAAGGAGGCCGGGCTGTGGGACGTGCTGGTCGACCCGGCAAGGAAGGTCCGCGTGGGCAACAAGATTTACTTCGAGGACGACGTCGTGGCTGAAGTGGTGGACAACACCACCTCGAGGGGCCGGACGATCCGCTTCCTCAACCCGGAGATCGACGTTTTCGAGATGGTCAACAAGATCGGCCATGTACCGCTTCCCCCCTACTTCACCCGTAAGCCGAAGGAGTGCGACCGCGAGGACTACCAGACGGTCTACGCGAACCAGACTGGCGCGGTGGTGGCTCCGATGGCTGGCATGCACTTCACCATGCCGCTCCTGCAGCAGATCCAGAAGGTCGGAGTCAAGATCCTGCCGATCACCCTGCACCCCAGCCTGAGCACGTTCAACGCGATCGAGGTCGAGGATGTCTCGAAGCACAAGATGGACTCCGAGTACTTCAACATTCCGTACCAGACGGCCATGGAGATCAACGAGACCAAGGTCAACAAGTCCGGCAGGGTGTTCGTGGTCGGCACCACCACGTGCCGAGCGCTCGAGGCCAACGCCACCGTCGACGGAAAGATCAAGTTCGGCCAGGGATGGACCGACAAGTTCATCTACCCGCCTTACCACTTCAAGGTGACGGATGCCCTCATCACCAACTTCCAGCAGCCCGAGACGACCCTCATGATGGTGGTCAGCGCCTTTGCCGAACACCGCCTGCTCATGGAGGCCTACAAGACGGCGCTGAAGAACAACTACCGCTTCCTCGCCTACGGGGATGCCATGATCATCTGCTGAGGCCCGTGAAAACCTTCGTCATCATCGCGGCCAGCGGCGTGGGCAAGCGCATGAACCTGGAAGGTGGCCTGAGCAAGCAGATGCTCCTGATCGGCGGACATCCGGTCATACGGCACACACTCAAGGCGTTCGAGGAGGCCTTGAGCGTCGAATCGGTCTACGTCGCAACCAAAGCCGACAACATCGCCCAGCTCGAAGAGCTCGTCGCCGGCCAGGGGTTCAGGAAAGTCAGGGCCATCATCGAAGGCGGCAAGGAGCGCCAGGACTCGATCGGCAATTGCATGGAGCTCATCGGCAAGGAGATCGCCCGCACGGGGTCCATGCCCGATGCCATCCTCGTTCATGACGGGGCCCGCCCTTTCATCCAGCCGGGGGAGATCGACGATATCGCAAGGCTCTCGGCGCAGTACGGCGCATGCGTGCCCGCCACCAGGCCGAAGGACACCATCAAATTCATCGGCAGTGAGCCCGGGATCTTCGGGGAGACCCTCGACCGGGGCCGGCTGCTGCAGGTGCAGACGCCGCAGGGGTTTGCACCGGAAAAGCTCATCGAGGCGCACCGCATGGCGCAGCGTGATGACTATTACGCCACCGACGATGCTGCCCTGGTCGAACGCTACTTCCCGGACCAGGGCATCCGAGTTTACGAAACCGGCTACCACAACATCAAGATCACCACTCCCGAGGATGTCTTTATCGGCGAGGCGATCCTCGAAAGCCTGAAATCGCGCAAGGAAGAAAGGAATTAAAACACCTCTGTCTTGTTGCTAATTCAAGGGCGGCGTTTTATATTAGGGGCCTTTGGTGAGGTAGCTCAGTTGGTTAGAGCACAGGATTCATAACCCTGAGGTCGAGGGTTCAACTCCCTCTCTCACCACGTGGAAGGAGCCCCGGAAATCCGGGGCTTTCCTCGCAAAAGCGGGTGTAACTCAGTTGGTAGAGTGTTTGCTTCCCAAGCAAAATGTCGCGAGTTCGAATCTCGTCACCCGCTCCCTCCGGTAACCGGCAGCTGCCGGCCCCCTTGTAGCATAACGCATCCCGTCATGACACAGACATCGATCTTCACCGAGCCCATCACCCCCGAAGAACTCAACGCATCGCAGATCGTCGACGGCCAGATGGCACGGCACCTCGGCATGGAAATCACGGCGATCGGTGCCGACTACATGACGGCGAGGATGCCTGTCGACCACCGCACCATCCAGCGTATCGGCATCCTCCACGGCGGAGCCTCGCTCGCCCTGGCAGAAACCGTCGGCAGCATCGCGGCGTCCTACTGCGTGGACCGCAACCGGTTCTTCATCGTCGGCCAGGAGATCAATGCGAACCATCTCCGTCCCGTCAAGGACGGTGAAGGCTACGTCTACGCGACCGCGAAACCGGTCCATCTCGGCCGCACTTCCCAGGTATGGGACATCCGCATCAGGAACGAAGAGGGCAAGATGGTCTGTATCAGCCGCTTCACGGTGGCCGTGCTCACGAAACCTGCCGGCTGACAGGGTTTTTCCCGCTTCGCCGGCCGTTTTTCGGGAAACTTTTCATACCTTGAGCTTTCTTAACGTCCATTCTTCATGGAGTTCAACGGCATGTTTGAAAACGGAGCCCCCTCCACCAACGGCGCTGCAATATCCCTCGAACGCCTGGCCAGTAAACAGAAAACCAGAAAGAAGTGGCTTCTGGTGCAACCGAAGAGCAGCACGAGCATGATGGTCGACTCCGGCTCGGTCAGCATGCCCCTCAACCTCATCATGGTCGCAACCCTGGCAGGGAAGCTCTTCGACGTCACCTTCCTCGACGAACGCACCGGCGACCAGGTACCCGAAGACTTCTCGGGCTATGACGTCGTAGGTATCACCTCCAGATCCCTCAATGCCACCAAGGCCTACGCCATCGCCGACCGTGCAAAAGAACAGGGCAAGATCGTGCTGCTCGGTGGCGTCCACCCTACCATGCTGAATGACGAGGCGCGCGCTCACTGCACCAGCGTCGTCTACGGCGAGATCGAATCAGTCTGGACGGAACTTGCCTCCGATATCCTGCAAGGCACCATGAAACCGCTCTACAAGGCGTCGGAACTGAAGCCGATGACCTCGATGGCCCGGCCCGACTTCAGCTACGCCCTCGACTCGCCCAACGCGAAGAAATACAGCACGAGGATTCCGATCCTGGCCACCAAGGGCTGCCCGGTCGGCTGCAGCTTCTGCACCACCCCGACCGTCTACGGCAAGAGCTACCGTTATCGCGAGATGGAGCTGGTGCTCGACGAGATGCGGTACCATCAGGAGCGGCTCGGCAGGAAGCAGGCCATTTTTTCGTTCATGGATGACAACATCAGCTTCCGGCCGCACTACTTCACCGAGCTGCTTGAAGGCATGGCGAAACTCGGCGTCCGCTGGAACGCCAACATCTCGATGAACTTCCTGCACAAGCCGGAGGTGGCCGAGATTGCCGGACGATCGGGCTGCGACCTCATGAGCATCGGCTTCGAGTCGCTCAACCCTGACGTCCTCAAGAGCATGAACAAGGGCTCCAACCGCCTGCACAACTACCAGACGGCGGTCGGCAACCTGCACAAGAATGGCATCGCCATCCAGGGATACTTCATGTTCGGCTTCGACGACGACACCGAGAAGAGCTTCCAGGCCACCTACGACTTCATCATGCAGAACCGCATCGAGTTCCCGGTCTTCTCGCTGGTCACCCCCTTCCCCGGGACTCCGTTCTTTGAAGAGATGAAGCCGCGCGTCCGCCACTTCGACTGGGACAAGTACGACACCTACCACTACATGTACGAGCCGAAGAAGATCTCAGGCGAGAAACTGCTCGGGAACTTCATCAAGCTCCAGCGTGAGGTCTACAAAGGCCGCGCCATCATGCAGCGCATGCAGGGCAAGCCCCTCAACTGGGTCTGGATGGCCAACTTCGCCATGAACCGCTTCACCAGGAAACTGACGCCCGAGAGTTACCTGTAAATCACTATCGCTGCTCAATGGGGAGAGGATGAAGAAATCGATTTCACTTTCGATACCGATTTCGATTTGGAGCGCCCCCTTCGGTAGAGATTTTGTTCTCGCCGGTCAGCTTGCGTCGCGCCGGTAGGGCTGGTCGTCGATTTTTTCGAGGATGCCGTTTTGGCGGGCCTTTTTCTTCCAGTTTCTTGATCCGACGAAACGGTAGACCCAGGCTGGAATGAAGGGCTTTCCAAGCTGCTGACGGGCCTGTTCGGGAACGGGTTTTCCTGCGATGAAGGCGTCGGCGACGCGGTCGAGCGCTTTTTTGTATGGAATGAGCGGCCCACCCTGTTCGGAGAGGCTCTTCTGCTTGACCAGCCCTTCACCTCCACCGATAGCAATACTTCCCATCCACAGATATCCTGCGACACGGGCAAAAACTGCACAGGAGGTCAGGGCATGTTCGTTCTGAGCCGATTCGATGAAGCCGCAGTTCGAAATAGCGGCAAAGGATCCGTGCGCTGGCGTTCCGGACCGGCGTTCCCTGATGGTGCGCATGAGGGTGAGCACCGGTGCGGGGATGCTGTCGATATAGAGTGGAAAGGAGAGGATGCGGAGGTCGGCGCTGTCGATGGCATCGAGCATTGCCTGTCGTTTCGAGTCCTCATGCATTGCGTGGTAAATGTGGATGGTCTCGGTTTCGATTCCGGCGTGTGCCATGCGGTCAAGCAGATAGCCGCCCAGCGAGGCTGACGAGCTTTTTGCCATGCGCGGGCTTCCGGTGAGCAGCAGTACTTTGCGGGGGGCGTGCGTCATGCTTTCAGTCGCGCCGATTCGGGGAAGCTCTTCGCCTGCGTGATTTGCGGATTTTTCGAGCTTCAGCACCAGCCTTCCGACCTCTTCTGCCAAAGCTGCGCTGTCGGCCGTACGATCGAGGATACCCCACGATCTGCGCGGTGCATGGAAGTTGATGGTGTTGCGCCATGCAAGGTGATTGAACATCACTTCCTGCTCCGGGTCGGGCTCTTCGAGCCAGCCGATAATCATCAGGTCGGGATAGCGATCGTAGCGCTTGCGGTGGTGCGTTTCGCCGTTTACCGTCGTGAAGAAAGGCGAGATGTTGGCAATAATGTGGTCAAGCATCCGCTTGAGTTCAGGCGAGTAGGCTCCGAAATCTACCGGCGTCAGGAAAATCGCGAGGTCTCCCCCGATGAGTTTCCTGGAGAGTTCGCGATTGTCGTCGTCGATCATACAGATGCCGGGCGTTTTCAGCCAGCACTGGAAGCATCCCTTGCAGGGCGCGAGGTCCTTGTCATGCAGCACGATGTGCCCGGTGTCGTATCCTTTCGCGGCGAGCTGGGTGCCAAGGAGGCCGGCAATCCTTTTTCCGGTCGGATCGTCAGCCGGAGATCCGTCAAAAATATACGCCTTCATTTTTTCTTCTTTTCCATGATGGTGGTAATGGTAACGGCTTCTGCAAAAGCTATGATCGCCCAGAAAAAAAGCTCGAGGGCGATGAGCAGCAACGGTTCGCCGAACTGGTTGAAGGGGGTGAAGAACTCCCAGAAGAGGTAGGTCATGACGAAGATGAGGCCCGTCATCCTCATGCTCCTCTGGGTGACGCCCTGAGGCCAGGCAACCGAGACATGGGTGTAAATGTAGGCGTGGAGGATGCCGAACAGGAGCATCCCGGCAATGATGGGCAGCGGGGTGTTGACCACCAGCGGAAGCGGTTCGATCTCCGTCCAGACGGCGATGAGTTTGTGGCTTTGCAAAGACGAGGTCAGGAGAATGCCCCTGCCGTCCCATCCGAAGCCAATGGTGCGGAAGGTGAGCAGCATGGCGATGTTCATGGCTGCACCGCCACTCAAGCCGGCAACAATGATTTTTCTCATGTCTTTGTCCTTGTCTACCTGGTTATGCCGTCGTTTCCGGTGCGTCTTGTGGTCTGCGGACAAACTGCCGGGCAATCGCGTGAAGTTCAAATTCGAAAAGGGCTGCCCCGTCGTGTGCAAAGAGGGGCAGCTTTCCGGTGATTTCCAGCGAAACGAGCCCGTGCACCCGGCTCCAGATGAGCATGGCGAGAGCGAGCACGGTGAGCATGGTGTCATCTCCCTTGACCATCGTATCGCAGAATCCCGGGCTGTTGTCAACCCGGGGCAGCGGGATGCCCTGCGGATCGATCATGCCCAGGGCATACAGTTCGCCAATGGTGCCGCTCAGCGCGCTGATGGAACGCATCATGACCGGCATCAGCTCCAGCATGGGTGGGACGTAACCCGGTACCGGATTGCCGAAAATGAGCATGTAGCGATGAGGATGGTCGAGCGCCCAGTCCCGGTAAGCCAATCCTGTCGCGACCAAGCGTGCAATCTCCTTGCCGGGGCCCGGTATGGAGTTCATGGCGTCGATCTGCCGGTCGCCGAACGAAGTGTAGGCGTCACTGACGAGCGCTGTCACAAGGGCATCCCGGTCGGGGAAATAGTTATAGATGGCCGGAGCGGTGATGCCGAGATCGCGTGCAATCCCCCGGAGGGAGAGCGATGATGCACCCGAGTCGCTGATCTGCCGCCATGCGGCTTCCTTGATGGTTTCGGGCAGGTTTGGCTGCTGGTGTTTCTTGGACGGTCGTGCCATGGTGCTATTTATTTTACAGTGTAAATTTACACTGATATATTAAAAAATCAAAACACAATAAGTGAGCTGGTGGGAAGAGCCATGGATTCTTTGGGGCGTAAAAGCTGTTCTGCATCATCGAAATCGGGGTCGGGGTCAATTATTCCCCGCAGCTCGATAGGGAGAGGACGAAGAATCGATTTCGATGGTGATGGGAAGGGGGAAAGAAAAGACCCAGAGGTCATCTGGGTCTTTTGGGTCTTGGCTGCAATTATTTCTCCTCTGCAGGCAACTCCACTTTGAGACAGAGCTCCTTGAGCTGCTGCATGGTCACCTCTGAAGGGGCACTCATCATGAGGTCCTGGGCGGACTGGTTCATCGGGAAGGCGATGACCTCGCGGATGTTCTGCTCGTCGCGCAGGATCATGACCAGGCGGTCCAGGCCGGGGGCGATCCCGCCGTGCGGTGGGGCACCGAGTTTAAAGGCGTCGATCATGTGACCAAAGCGGGCGTCGACTTCATCCTTGGTATACCCGGCGATCTCGAAGGCCTTGTACATGATGTCGGGGCGGTGGTTCCTGATCGCGCCGCTGGAGAGTTCTATGCCATTGCAGACGATGTCGTACTGGTAGGCAAGGATGTCAAGCGGGAACTGCGACTCGAGGGCATCCATCTCGCCCTGGGGCATCGAGAAGGGATTGTGCGAGAAGTCTATCTTCTCTGCCTCCTCGTTGTACTCGTACATCGGGAAATCGACGATCCAGCAGAACGACAACTCGTCACGATCAAGCGGGAAGAGCTCGCCGAAATATGAGCGCATGCCGCCCATGATCTTGCAGGTCTTCTCCCACTTGCCGGCGCCGAAAAAGACCACATCGCCGTTTTCAATGCCGAGATGCGTCTTGAGTGCGGCCATCTCCCCTTCGCTCATGAACTTGACGACCGGTCCCTTCGGGCCCTCCTCCCTGAACTGGATATAGGCCAGGCCGGCCGAGCCGAGTTCCTTTGCCCGCTTCTCGGCCTTGTCGTAGAAAAGGCGTGATTCGTTGCCAAGGCCCTTCAGCACCAGCGCCTTCACGCAGGAGCCCTCCTTGGTATTGGAAGCGAAGACCTTGAAGCCGGAGTCGACGAACAGTGGCGTCACATCCCGGATTTCAAGCGGGATCCTGAGGTCCGGCTTGTCGGATCCGAAGCGGTTCATCACGTCACGATAGCTGATGCGCGGAAACGGGAACTGCGCAATGCGCTTGTCGGACATCGACTCGACGAGATGCCTGAACATACCCTCGAGGATGGCGAAAAGGTCGTCCTGCTCGATGAAGGACATCTCGATATCGACCTGGTAGAACTCGCCGGGGCTACGGTCGGCTCGGGCATCCTCGTCGCGGAAGCAAGGGGCTATCTGGAAGTAGCGCGGGAAGCCGGCCACCATCAGGAGCTGCTTGAACTGCTGGGGCGCTTGCGGCAGCGCGTAGAACTTGCCGGGATGCAGGCGGCTCGGCACGAGGAAGTCGCGGGCGCCTTCGGGAGAGCTCGAGGTGAGGATCGGCGTCTGTATTTCGATGAAGTCCCTGTCGGTGAGGAACTTCCTGACGGCTGCGGTCAGCTTGCTGCGGAACACGATGTTCTCGTGCAGCTTTTCGCGGCGAAGGTCGATGAAGCGGTACTTGAGGCGAAGCTCCTCGGAGGTCGGCATGTCGTCGGCCACCGGAAACGGCAGCGGCTGTGCGTTGCTCTCGACATGGAGCGCAGAACCGACCACCTCGATTGCCCCGGATGCGAGGCGCGGGTTGACGGTTTCGGGTGAGCGGCGCACCACGGTTCCCTCGATGCTGATCACCGATTCGGAATGCAGCCCTTCAGCCTGGCGGAACAGCTGGACGTTCTCCGGCTGGATCACCATCTGGCAAATGCCGGTATGGTCCCTGAGGTCGATGAAGATCAGGCCGCCATGATCCCGCTTGCGATGGACCCATCCGCCGAGTTTGACTTCAGTCCCCTCGAACCCGGGATTCAGGAGTCCGCAATAGTGGGTACGGAAACGGTTTTGCAGACTCTCTCCGGGGGTTGGCGCCTTACTCATATGATCGATGATGATACCTTTGGTTGAATACGGATTTGAAAACCTGAATATGCTGATTTTTCGCGACTTGTGAAACCGTCAGAGCCCCTTCAGTAGGCGAGTTCGCCGCCAAACTCCGTAATCAGGAACCTGACCACCTCATTCGTTTCAGACAGCTCCTGGAACATGGTGAAGACGGTCTTCTCCTTCGTGCACGCATCACGCTCGGCGTCGTAGCGAACCTGCAGCTTCAGCGGCAGGTGATAGAATTCGCACAACTCCTGTTCAAGGAGCGACGAATCGTGCAGCAACTCCTCGTAGGAGAATTTCCGGCAGCAGCCAAGCACGACGAGCCCCATGTGGCTGCATGAGTGCAGTTCGCTGACATGCAGGTGCGACACGACCACCTGCATGCCCTTCCTGATGAGATGGTCAAGGAAGCGGTGCCACTCGAGCCTGAGCTGGTCGAGCACGGCCACCGGAGGTTCACCGTCGGTGCCCTGCGGCTCGGCAAGGGCTTTCACGGCAGCCGGCATCCTCGGTTCGGGACTGTTGCCGAAGTTTGAGAAGGCCTGTTTCCAGGAACCAAGGTCGATGGAGGGCGAGGCCTCCTCGACCTCCAGGACGGCACGCACGGAACCGGATGGTGCCAGTGGCGGCATCGAGGCCGGCCGTGGTGCTGGCGGCGGTGGCGGTGTCGCCGGCCGGGGAGCGCCTACATGCTCAGCTGAGGCTTTTTTTTTTCGTCCGCAGGAGCGGAAACCGAAGCCTTGAGGCCTGGGCCGGCCAGGTCGATCAGCTTGAGCAGGGCGAGTTCAAAACGAAACTGGTGCTCGGTTGAAAACTTCAGTTCTCGCTGCGTCTGCAGGAGCAGGTCGGTCATCGCCATGATCCCCTGCGGATCGAGATGGGAGGCATCACGCTGATATCGCTCCTTGACCGGCTCCGGGCGTTCGATCAGCCGGCTGGAACGGAGGTTGTGGATGATCAGGAAATTCCTGAAATGCTCGATGAGCTTCTCGATGAAATCCTGCTCGTCGTAACCGTTGCGGTTCACCATCATGGCAACCTCGAGCATCAAGGCGGCATCGCCCGAGGCGATGGCGTCGGTCACCATGAAGAAGTGCTCGTCGTCGATGTAGCTCAACAGCTCGGAGACCTTTTCGTAGCTGATTTCCCGTGCACCGTCCGCATCAAGCGCGAAGGCGATTACCTGGTCAAGGATGCTCTGTGCGTCGCGCATCGAGCCCTGGGCCTTGCGGGCCACGAGCTGCAACGCATCGGCATCGGCCCTGATGCCTTCAGCATCGCAAATAGTCTGGAGTTGCCGCTGGATCTCCATGATTGGGATCCGCTTGAAGTTGAAACGCTGGCAGCGCGAGGCGATGGTCGCCGGGATCTTGTGCAGTTCTGTGGTCGCGAAGATGAAGATGGCATGCGGTGGCGGCTCCTCGAGCGTCTTAAGGAATGCATTGAATGCTGCCGTGGAGAGCATGTGCACCTCATCGATGATATAGACCCGGTAGCGCCCTTTCTGGGGACCGTAGCGCACGTTCTCGCGAAGCAGCCGGATGTCGTCCACGCTGTTGTTGGATGCCGCGTCGAACTCGGCGATATTGAGGCTCGCACCGGCGTCGAAGTCCCGGCAGCTCTCGCACTCGCCGCAAGGTTCGGTCACCTCCTTCAGGTACACCGGGTCGTCGATCATCCGCTCGCAGTTGACTGCCTTGGCGAACACCCTGGCCGCCGTGGTCTTGCCGACCCCCCTCAGGCCGGAAAAGATATAGCCGTGGCCCACCCTGCCCATCCTGAGGGAATTCTGGATGGTGCCGGTGATATGCTCCTGCGCGGTGATGTCCGCGAAGCGGGATGGACGGTATTTTCGTGCTATGACCTGGTAACTCATGGAACCTTTGATGTTGAATCTTGCAGGAGTTCGGCGAGCGGCACGTGCAGGCCCACCCTGAGCGTCTCCCCCACCTCACGCCGCACCCCGGCGAAACGATCTCCCGTCGCCACCTCCGGTGCACCGGCCTGGCCGCGCGCCATCTCCGGCGGAAGCTTCAGGTACAGCTCGTAAAGGGTGAACGAATGAAGGTCCGCGGTGAGTGCGAGGCCTCCGTCGGCCGTCTGGTGGATGACGTTTTCCTGCGTCAGGAACTCGACGATACGGGTCAATTTACTACGGTCCGGGATATTTTCCGCTGTAAAGAGCTTTTTCATGTCCATGAACCTGCACGATGCCTGGGCAGCGTGGATATGACCGATAACGACCAGGATTTCGGGCAGCCCCTTGAGGGGATCGTACTCCCTGCCCGCCTCGGGCGAAGCGGTAAAATATCCGAGGGAGTAGACGAATTCGGCGGCCGTCAGCACGACGACCCATTCGAGGTAAATCCAGAAAAAAAGCATTGGCACGACCGAAAGGGCGCCGTAGATCTGTGCGAACGTCGCGAAATGCGATACGTAGAAGGCGAACCACCGCTTGGCGAGTTCGAAAAGCACCGCTGCAAGCAAGCCGCCCGCCAGGGCATGGTCAAACCTCACCTTGCGGTTCGGCACGAGCAGGTAGAGGAGGGAAAAGGCAAGGATCGAATTGATGAACGGAATGAGGGAGAGGAGGCGGGACTGCATCTCAAGCAGCGGCCCCTGGGTGAACACCTCGTACCAGACGAACGAACTGGCCACCAGGCTGGTTCCGATGAAAACCGGACCGAGCGTCAGCACGGTCCAGTATAGCGTGAAGCCCTCGAGGAACTTCCGGGGGGCGTGCACCTCCCAGATGCCGTTCAGGGTATGGTCGATGGTGGAGATCAGGAACAGTGCGATGACGAACAGGAATACGCCGCCGATGGTCGAGACCGCCGAGGCCTTGTCGATGAACCCCCAGAGGTACGACTCGAGGAGATCGACCTGTGCAGGAGCGAAGTTCTGGAAAAGGAAATCGCCGATGTGGCCTTTAAACGAGGCGAAAAATGGAAACAGCTTGAGCATCGAAAGGATCACGGCCAGGAGGGGCACCATCGAAAGCAGCGTCTGGAACGACAGGGAGCCAGCGCTCAACAGGATACGGTCCTGCACGAAGTGCTTCGCCGTAAAAGTCAGGAGCGATGAGAGCTCCCTGAACCCCCACCTTCCGGAGCCCTGGACTCCTGATGTCTTGAGCGTCTCTTTCATGAATCAATCTTCTTCGAAAGCTGCCATCTCCCCGATTGTGCCTGCATGCCGGAAACCGGCTCGTTCAAGGTAGCCAACCGGCGCCAGAATAGCAAAGTCCACGCAACGACAGGACCGGACATCTCTTCCGGCCTGCGAGGGAGCAGGTGTTTTCAACTGGATTGACTATATTCTTGTGTGCCTGAAACCCCCTCGCTCTCTCTTGCCGGGCACAACTTACGAGACACCGGATAACCGAGCATGGCATACAAAAGCACAAGCACGAATAACGGAATGGAACGATTCATCGATCGCTGCCGGCAGGAGGGCCTGAAGGTAACCCCCCAGAGGATTGCAATCTACCAGGTACTGATGGGATCAAGGAACCACCCCTCGGCAGATACCGTGTATCGGGAAATGACCGGGACGCACCCTACCATTTCGTTCGACACCGTGAACCGGACCCTCCTGACCTTTGCCGGCATCGGAGTGATCAACACCGTGGAGTCATACTCCGGATCGCGCCGTTTCGATACGGAGACCGAACCCCACCATCATGTGCATTGCGTGAAATGCGGAAGGATCAGCGACTTCAACGACCTCGAGATCGATGCCCTCAAGGTACCTGAGCGGATTACCCGGGAGTTCGATATCATCGGTCACCGGATGGTCGTCAGCGGTATCTGCACGGAATGCGGAAAGAAAATGATGCGTGATAAGTGATGCATTGGAAGACGATACTTTGGTAGCCTTTCGTTGATCTTTGACAACTCCTTCTTCTCATTCATCACTCATCATTCATCACTCATCATTCATCACTCATCATTCATCACTCATCATTCATCACTCATCATTCATCACTCATCATTCATCACTCATCATTCATCACTCGTGAAGAGACAACCAAAAAAGCCCGCGGAAAGCGGGCTTTTTTGGTTGTCTCTTCACGCTCACGCAGGCTTGACTGCTTCGCAGAACAGGTGGTCGTACTTCCTGACGATGCGAACGTTGCCGAATCCGATTGATTCAAGGATAGTACCGTAGGCTTCCTGCGGCTTGAAGCCGAGCACCGAGAACGGCATGCCTGCGCCGAGGATGTAGTGGCTCAGGTAATCGAAATTCGGTTTTTCCTGATCGTCGATGATCATGTCGAGGATGATCACCTTGCCTCCTGCCGGCAGGGCATCGAAGGCCTTCCTGCACATCATCCCGGTCAGCTGGGCATTGGCGGAGTAGAGGATCCGGCAGAACATGACGACGTCTGCCTGCGGGTACGTATCCCTGTAGATGTCTACGGCAGCGCCCTGCAGGCGGTCGCCGAGACCCTTTTCAGCGGCATTCTCATTGACCAGCCCGATAGCGCCAGGCAGATTGAGGATGGTGGAACGAAGTTCCGGATATTTCTTCAGCAAGGCTGCCGAGATATCGCCGATGCCGCCGCCGACGTCAACCAGGTTCCTCGCTGAAGAGAGGTTGGTCTCCTCGAGCAGCAGTTTGATGGCAAAAAAGGCGTTGCTGCGGTGGATCTCCTCGAAATACCAGTTATCCTCCTTCGTTACCGGCGGATAGGGGACCTCGCCCTTGAAGTTCAGATTGCCCCTGACCGCATCGGCCATCTTGAGGTAGAAGTTGTCGGCAAGATGCGTCATCGCCTTGACCACGGGCACCATGTAGAGGTTCTGGTTTTCGGGACTCGGCAGGAACATGTTCCTGGTAAAGGTGGTGAGGCCCCATTTGCCATCCTCATGCGTGGTCATTCCGATCTGGCGGAGCGCTTCGAGCAGCATGGCCAGGCGGGGCGGGACAGCGCCTACATCCGTGGCGATTGCTTCAAGGCTCTTCGGCTCACCGGCCAGATTTGCGAAAAGATCCAGCTCAAGGGCGGCCTTCAGGCAACCGAGTTCGACAACACCCTGGAAAATAAGCTGGTTCGCCCTGTGGCTCTGCTGCAGTAACTCGTTGGAGTTCATGACGTTGATTTCTCTTTGGTTAAAGAAAAAATATCAGTCGATGGCCCTTTCGTAACGCTCGTCACGTTGGTGTTCCTTCTGGCTTTTCAGGTCGAAGGGGATGTGCAGCCACTTGTCCTGGAAGTAGGCATCCCCCGGCTCGAGCCCGGTCAGGCTGATCGGAAGCGTGATGATCTTCCTCTGGTTGCCCATATGCACAAAAAGCTCGTCGCCGGTCACCCAGACGTCGATATCTTGCGGATTGGCAAACATGAGCTTCAACTGGACCTCGTAGAGCTCCTGCTTTTTTACGAACCTGATCGGCGGCTCGTCGTACATCATGTCGGCCGGATCGATGTCGCCGTAGATGTCACGAGCGAAGCGGTCGAGCGCCTGGAGTCCGACAACCTCCTGGTCGTACATCTTCAGCTTCATGACCGGCAGGGGCGAAAAACCCGCCTCGATCTGGCCGAGGTACTTCTGCTGGATCCCTTTCCACTTCTCGAGGTAGCCGCTCTCCTCGTTGATGTCGAGCAGGCGGTTCACCAGTACCATATCGACCTTGAAGCCATAGAGGTTCAGGTAGGTCAGGGCCCGCATGGTCTCCTTGATCGACATCTTCTCGGCGTTCATGACCAGCCTGACGGTGGACGTGAGGTTGTCCGTCAGGATCTCGCGTATCCCCTCCAGCTCTTCGAAAACGTTGTCCACCGAATCGATGGCTGCTTCCGGCGGGATGTACTGGGCGATCTTGTCCGACATTTTCGACAGCGGCTTGCTGAGCGGGCGGACGATGTACTTGGTCACGTTCTTGACGGCCTTGATTCCCCAGGAAAGGGTATCGGGAAGGGAGAGCAGCCGAAGGGTCTCACCGGTTGGCGCCGTATCGAGCACGAGGACGTCGTAATCGCCGGAGTTCTTGTAGCGCTTGATCCTCAGCAATGAGAACAGCTCCTCCATGCCCGGCAGGATCGTCATCTCGTCGTTCATGACCCCGGAAGCACCCTGGGCCATGAAAATCCTGGAGTAGAACTTCTGCACCTCATGCCAGTTCTCCTTCAGGTCGACATAGGGGTTGACCTCAATGGCGTGGAGGTTCTCCCTCACCTTCGTGGGTTCCGCACCGAGCGGCAGGTTGAAAGAATCGGAAAGGCTGTGGGCCGGATCGGTCGAAAGGATCAGTGTTCGGTAGCCGAGCTGCGACAGCCTGACGGCCGTAGCGGCCGAAACACTGGTCTTACCTACGCCGCCTTTACCCGTAAATGTTAGGATTCGCAAGCTGTAACAGGATTTGACAGAAGTTGAAAGAGGTGATGATTCATCCGTCCTCGATGCTTTTCCGCACGGGCTGGGTTTTGCCGGAAACAGCAAAGGCAACACTTCACTTCCGTGAATGTCCACAAGAACGCTCACCAAGCGAAAACAGTGCCAGAAGATAGCAATTCCAATATATCACACCATCAGAAAAGAACAAAGGAGGTCACTGGTCAATCCCCGCGCAGCCTCTGTTTCATCGACAACCCCTTCACCATTGGCACGGGACGAAAAAGCGCAAAAAAGGGCTGGCCGTCCGGATGGAATGGGGTCAGATATCTATAAAATGCCTGACGATCGATTTTATTTCGTACTCGTACAGGGAGGACGCCCCTTCGCCTGAATGGGGAAAATGGCCTGAGATCTCCAGCGATACCATACCGTGGAGGCGGCTTCTTATGACCATCGCCAGGGTATGGACAAGCAGTTCCTCTATTGACATTGCAGAGACGCCCCAGAAATAGCCTTCCAAGGCTGAAGGTTCCAAAAGCGGCATGGCTTCGACGTTCAGCAGCTTTGCACCCCGGAGTTCCCGAATCACGCCGACCAGCGGACTGATCGAACGCATCATGAACGGCCGGAGAATCCCAAGGGGCGTTTCGCAACCGGGTACCGGGGGCCCGAACAGTAACATATATCGTTCAGGATACCGTATCGCCCACTCACGATACGCCAGGCAGGTTGCCATGAATCGCTGCAGGAACTGCCCGACACCGGGAAAGGAATCCCTTGCCGATATCTGGTAGTCGCCGAACGATGCGTGGGCATCGATGAGCATTGCCGTCACCAGGTCATTGATCCCCGGAAAATAGATGCCGACCTCTTCGCTGGCAATCCCGAGCTGGCGGGCGAGCCCCTCCACGGATAGCGAAGCGGCACCGGATGCGGTGATTTGCCGCCATGCCGCATCCTTGATCTCCTGCTGAAGAGTCGGCAGCTGTCTTGATACTGGAAGTCCGAACATGAGCATTTACTGATTAATGAACACTTCGTATGCATGAATAAAGTATAATACTTATTATTTAATCATAAATAGCATATACAAACTACCAAACAGTCCCCATCCGTCGTTAATCCCGACTCCCAGGGGGCGGTGGCCTGTCTGATCCAGACATCCGGATCCACGTCATTCCGTTCGAGGAGGAACTTCGAATCATCGAATGATGGCGGGGGGTTTTGAAGAAAAAACGGCGGAGGGCTGCTCAAAGATCGACCAGGTCGGAGACCGTTGTACTGGTTCGGACGCCGGTCATGATGATGAGGCCGGTACCGAAAAAAATAAGCAGCGAGGCCAGGGCGAGCTTCTGGCTGCCGGCCTGGGAAGAGACGAGCCCGAACACGAGAGGGCCGACGACCGCGGAGGCTTTGCCGAAGGTGCCGTCATAGAAGCCGAAGAACTCGGTGATATGCTCCTTCGGGGTCAGTCGGGCCATGAGGGAGCGGGAGGCGGCCTGGGACGAGCCCATGGACATTCCGGCAACAAGGCCGGTGATGTAGAAAAGTGTTTTGCCCTGCGAGAGGATCGCCATGAAAATGACCGCGAACCAGATAAACAGGGTGATCACGATGGTGCGCTTCGGGCCGATACGGTCGGTCACGAAGCCGAATACCACCGAGCCAAGTATGGCCGTCGTCTGGACGGCCATGAAGAAAGCGATCAGATCCCCGGTCGTGAAGCCGAGCGTGTTCTGGGCATAGATGGAGGAGAAGGCGATGACCGTGAGGATGGCGTCGTTGTAGAAAAAGTAGGCAAGCAGGAAGCGCGCAAGGTCCGGGTAGCCCATGATGTGCCGTACGGTATGGGCTACCTCTGCGACAGAACGGGAGATGGAGGCGCCCTGACGGTCAGGGGAAATATCCGGAGCCCTTCGCACGCCCCGGGTATCGCGCAGCGTCAGGAAGAGCGGTGTGGCGAACAGGGCAAAAAAAAGGGCGACGACCAGGAAACCCAGCTGCAGGTTGTGCATGTTGGAGGCCACGATACCCTTCGAAAGGAGTGGCTTCAGCAGCAACAGGATGGCAAACGCTCCCAGGTATCCCATCGCGAAGCCATATCCCGACACCCGGCCCAGGCTCCTTCGAGACGTGATTTCGGGCAGATAGGCATCATAGAACACCAGGCCTCCCTCGAATCCGATGTTGGCGACCATGAATACCAGCGCCGCCGGCAACGCGGAGCCGGGTCCGGAAAGTGAAAGCAGCGCCGTGGCGACGACCGACATGAGGGTGAAGAAAAAGAGGAAGCGTTTGCGGCGACCCGAGTAGTCGGCCTGTGCGCCCAATACCGGGGAGATGAGGGCCACCATCAGCATGGAGATGCTGATGCAGGCGCCCCAGATGGCGTCACCCGAAGGATTGCCGGCGCAGATGACGTTCTTGAAGTAGAGGGGAAAGGCAAACGTGACCATCATGACGCTGAACGACGTGTTGGCGAAGTCGAACAACAGCCAAGACAATATCCTGCGTTTGCTGGAGCCCATTCCGGAAAGGCCTCAGACGCCGGCCACGTGGCGGAAAAGGGATTCGAAAAGCCTGCGGCCATCTTCCGAACCGAGGAGCTGCTCACTGGCTCTTTCGGGATGCGGCATGAGGCCAAGCACGTTGCCTGCGCGGTTGACGATACCAGCGATATTGCCCAGTGAACCGTTGAAGTTCGCCTCCTCGCTCGCGCGCCCTTCGGCATCAGTGTACCTGAAGACGACCTGTCCGTGCTCCTCGAGGCTTTCGATGGTCTCGGGGGAAGCGATATAATTGCCTTCACCGTGCGCCACGGGAATCCTGAGCACCTCGCCCTCACGGTAGCCGTCGGTGAAGATGGTGCCGTTGTTGACCACCTTGATGGTGGACTGGCTGCAGATGAACTTCTTGCCGGTATTGCGGATGAGGGCGCCCTCGAGCAACCCGCTCTCGACGAGCACCTGGAACCCGTTGCAGATGCCGAGCACCGGACGGCCCTTGCTGGCGAAATCCATCACCTCGCGCATGATCGGGGAAAACCTGGCGATCGAACCGCAGCGGAGGTAATCCCCGTAGGAGAAGCCACCGGGCAGGATGACGGCGTCGCTGCCCTTCAGGTCATGGTCGTTGTGCCAGAGCATGACCGGCCTGACGCCGGGAAACGATGCGACGGCATATTCGGTATCGTGGTCGCAGTTCGAACCGGGAAAGACCACGATGCCAACGGTTACATCAGCCATGGGAGTCGAAGGGTTTAATTGACGGGTTCGAGTTCGAAGGTAAAGTCCTCCATGACCGGGTTGGACAGGAGCTTCTGGCAGATTTCGGTGCAGACCCTGCCGGCCTGGTCGGCCGATTGCTCATTGATGGACACCTCCATGTACTTGCCGATCCTCACGGATTCGACGCTGGTGTAGCCGAGGTTTGCGAGGGCATGCTGGGCCGCCTTGCCCTGGACGTCAAGGATGGAGGGGCGCAGGGTGACCCTGATCTTTGCCTTGTATGCCATAGGTGGTAGAATTGCTGGTTGAAATGAGCCTCAGACCTGCCACTGCCGTACCAGCATGGTCAGGGACCTGACGATTCCGAGCAGAATATACAATAACATGGCCACAAAAAAAGCCTTTGCCTGGAAGAGCAGGACACAGACGATGGCAATGGCATAACCCACCATCTGGAAGGGCATACGGCGGAATGTCTCGCGGGTCGGCTTGGGAAGTGCATCGTAATTGACGGTACTCACCATCAGGACGGCAAGCACCACCGTCAGCCAGGCAAGCACCTCATGCAGGGGATTGCCGGTGAGCAGGGGCTCAGACTGCATCCAGAGGACGAACGAGGCGACCGTCATGGCCTGGGCGGGGGTCGGGAGACCCGAGAAGGACTCCTTGTGGTAGCCGATCAGGCTGATGTTGAACCGGGCGAGGCGCAGGCCGCTACCGACCATCAGGAGCGAGCTGAGGATGAGGCCGAGCGGCATCCCGAGGCTCGACAGGCCGAACTTGTAGACCAGGAACGCGGGAGCGGCCCCGAACGAGACGAGGTCCGACAGGGAATCGAGCTCGACGCCGAACTCGGAGGTACCATTGGTCACGCGGGCCACGAAGCCGTCCACCGTATCGAAGAAGGCGGCGAGGAAGATCAGCCAGCCGGCGACAGCGAAGCTGCCCTCGCCGGACATGACGATCGACCCGTATCCCGACACCATGTTCATCACGGTGAACGCTGAGGGCACGAATGAGCGCGATACGAACGGGAACCGGAACGGCTGCCGCCCCTCCCCGTTATCGAGTACCGGCGGATACCGTTTTTCAATGTCGTTGTTTTCAGGAGTACTCATATAAAAATCATGCAAGGGACGACACCTGCCTGGGCGCCGTCCACGTTGGGCTAAAGGTACGGCATTCCTTCAGACTTTTAAAGAAAAGAGTTCCCGGCCAGCCCTTCAGTAGCTTTCGTCACGGGATGGAAAGCTGTTGCTGCGGACATCGTCGACATACTGGCGGACGGCCCCCTCGATGATGGGGGAAAGGTCCGCATACCGCCTCACAAAACGCGGGCGGAACTCCGTGCTCAGGCCGAGCATGTCGTTGATGACCAGCACCTGCCCGTCACACTCGGGGCCGGCGCCGATGCCGATGGTCGGAATGGTAAGCGACCGGCTCACCTCCCCTGCCAGGGCGGAAGGGATCTTTTCTAGCACCACGGCGAATGCACCGGCCTCTTCGAGGATCTTCGCATCCTCGACCAGCTGCCGCGCCTCGGCATCCTCCTGGGCCCGCACCCTGTAGCTGCCATATTTGTAGATCGACTGCGGCATGAGCCCGAGATGCCCCATGACCGGGATACCAACGTCGGTGATGCGCTTGACCGACTCGGCGATCACCCGTCCCCCCTCCAGCTTCAGCGCGTCGCATTCATGCTCCTTCATGATCTTGCCTGCGTTGCGCAGCGCCTCCTCGGAGGAGAGCTGGTAGCTCATGAACGGCATGTCGACCACGATCATCGCCCTGCCCGATTCGGCCTTCACGCCCCGCACCACTGCCTTGGCGTGGTAGATCATCTCTTCGATGGTGATGGGCAGCGTGGTGTTGTGGCCGGCGAATACATTGCTGGCCGAATCACCGACGAGGATCGCGTCGACCCCGGAACGGTCCAGGATGCGGGCCATCGTGAAGTCGTAGGCCGTAAGCATCGCGATCTTCTCGCCGTTCTGCTTCATGTCGAGCATCCGGCGGGTCGTCACATGCGGTAGTTTCTGGATGGTTCCTGATGTCATGCTGCTACAGGTTGGGAGTTGGTTCTTCGATGGTCGGCAGGAACGAAAGATCGGAGGGCTGAAGCACCGTTGCGGCGGAACCTGGGCCGGCGCCCTCCGCCACGATCAGCTGCACCAGCTCGTCGTAACCCGCCCGGGTGAATTCGTCGAGCGAAGCGGTCTTTCGCTCCATATCGACGGTTATGGCCTCGATCAACCCCGGTTCGCCGGCGCTGATGTAACGGACGATGTCGCGATGACGGCCCGAAAGGGGCATCGATCCGTGCTGCAGGATAACGTCGCCCCGGCGGCGCTGGGCTGAACCGACGATCTTCCGGCCGTCAACCTGGAGTTCATACTTTGCCGATGCCGTAAAGCATGGCACCGCCTCGGCCGTCGCGTAGCGTTTCCGGAAATCGGGCTGTGAACGGCAGAAGTCCGGCACCACCCCGGCATGCTCCAACGCCCTGCCGATCGTTTCGTGCACCATCCGGTAGATCGACTCGTTGGAATCGACGGTATGGGCAAAAAACGAGTAGGTCAGTTCGTCGGCATGGAAAACGGCACGGCCGCCGGTCGGCCGGACAACGATATCGACCCCGTCTGCGCGGCAAAGAGCGGCATCAATCTCGGACGGATCCTGGTTCCTGCCGAGCGAAACGGCCGACGGCATCCAGGAGTAGAACCTCCAGAGGCAGCTGCCGGCACCGAATTCCCGATGGAACGTACCGTCTGCAAACGACTGCATGAGCCGCATGTCGAACGCCATGTTGAACCGGCCGCTGCCTGCGCCGGTATCGATGCAGTAGACTGAAGCGAAACGTCCGGACATCCTCTGTCAGATAATGATGCAACCTCTCGATAACCCATCCGGCAGCTTGCCGGATCGTAAGGGAATATAGGAAAAGATGGAGGCTCCCGAAGCATCCGGCCTGAAAAACGTAGCCGGGGCGACGGCATCAGGGCGCGAATGGCTGTGCCCGTCATTTCCTGGCAGGAGGGAATTCCGAGAGGAGCTGCTGCACGGCCTGGTCGATCCGCCCCTGCATCCGGTCGGGCGTACCGTAATCCTCGACCAACCCCCTCACCACGCCGCGCCAGGCAAGCTCCTTTTTCCGGGCGTCGGTGATGTCGAGCATCAGGGCCCCCTCCTCGTAATAGGCCACGGTCGGCCATGGATCACCCCACCACGAACGGTACCAGACGGGACGGCCCCGGTAATACCCAACGTTCCAGCTAACCGGATCGGGCTCCAGGCGCGAAATCTGCCTGACGGTCGCGACCGCCGAAACCATGAAGTCGACCGGGCCGACCTGCTTGAGCACATAACCGCGCGCGGCCAGCTCGCGATCGACCGCGGCTTTCACCCTGCGGCCGACGATCGGGTTGGACGCCAGGAGGTCCTTGCCCGAAGCGTCCTGGCCGGGCGCCTGCCACCGGTACGCGTGGTAAGCGGCGAAATCCATCGTATTGTCATAGTCGCTGCTGACCGACAGCGTCGAGCACCCCGCAAGCGAAAACAGGGTCAAAAGGATCATCAGAACAGTACCTTGACGCATAACATACCCTCCCGGTAGTCTTCGTTGTGCATGGTTCAACTGAAACTGCCTTATTCCTACCAACAATCCGGGATAGAGCATAAGTTTCCTTTCTGTCGGGTCGGAAGGGGCGGCACGATTATTTTTGTGAGTCTGCACCGAGACCGGTATTTTCCCCAGATAGAGCAGACCGCAGAGCCTCATGTGCACACCAATGGACATCAGATCGATCCTTTCAATGTTCCGGCATATTGCCATCGTGGGCTTGTCCGACAAGCCTGATCGGCCCAGCCATGGCGTGGCCCGCTACCTCATGCAGGCAGGATACCTGATCTGCCCGGTGAACCCGATGATCGATGAAGTGCTGGGCATGCGCTGCTGGCCGTCGATTTCAGCGATCCCCGAGCAACAGCGCAAGCTGGTGGAAATCGTGGTCATCTTCCGGAAGCCGGCCGACGTACCGCCGGTCGTCGACGAAGCGATCGCCGCAGGTGCCCGCGTGGTCTGGATGCAGCTCGGGATCACCAACGCCAGGGCCGCCGAAAAGGCGCGCCGGGCTGGCCTGGAGGTCGTCGAGAACCGCTGCATCGCGGTCGAACACCAGCGGATCGGCCTCTGAACCCGCTCATCCATCAACCATCCCATGACGTATGTCCCGCAGTACTGTCGCCCTGATCTTCGGAGGAAAATCTCCTGAACACGAGATATCGGTCATCTCAGCCCGTGCGGTGGCCGCCCAGATCGACCCGCAAGCGTATGACGTAACCCCGGTCTACATCGGCCATGATGGCAGATGGCACGGGGCATGCTGCTCCTCGGAGGTTATCGGGACCGACCTGGCAGCCCTCCTTCGGAGCGGCACGCCCGCCGCGGCCCGGCAACGGCTCGTGGAAATCACCGCGAAGTTCTCGGCAGAGCGCTTCGACTTCACGGCTTTCCAGGAGGAGACCGACGTCGCATTCCTCGTGCTGCACGGCGCCTACGGCGAAGACGGCCGGATCCAGGGCTGCCTCGAAACCTTCGGCATCCCCTACACCGGCTGCGGCGTCACCGCCTCGGCGCTCGCCATGGACAAGGCATTGACCAAAATCTGCGCCATGGATGCCGGCATCGGGGTCGCCGACTTCATGACGATCCTCAGCACCGACTATTTCCGTGATCCCGCGAAAGCCTGCGACGCTGTCGCCGCAAAATTCGGCTGGCCGGTCTTCGTCAAGCCGGCAAACCTCGGTTCGTCGGTCGGCATCTCGAAGGTGCACCATGCAGGGGAACTGCGGCCCGCACTCGACGAGGCCTGCAGCCTCGACACCAAGGTGCTGGTCGAAACCTCAATCACCGGACGTGAAATCGAGGTCGCCGTGCTCGGCAACGACGACCCCCTAGCCTCATTGCCCGGAGAGATCGTCCCGGGCAGCGAGTTCTACGACTTCGAGGACAAATACATCAGGAACGACGCGAAACTCTTCATCCCCGCCCGTCTGACCGAGCTGGAAACCGCGACGGTCAGGGAGGCAGCGCTCACCGTGTTCCGTGCGCTCGGGTGCAGCGGCCTTTCGAGGATCGACTTCTTCCTTGAAAACGGAACCGGAAAGGTCATCCTGAACGAGGTCAACACCATCCCTGGCTTCACCGACGTCAGCATGTATCCGATGATGATGGCCGCCACGGGCGTCAGCTTCCCGGAACTGGTCAGGAAGCTCATCCTCCTGGGCCTCGAAAGGAACCACTGAAACGACCGGCATGCCCTTATGACCATTGCACCGCACCTCATCTTTGCCGACGTTTCGCTGGACATCGCCCGCGGGGAGTTCCAGTCGGCCCTGGACAAGCTCTCGAAAGCGGACGCCAACCTGCCCGAATCGTACCTCATGCACCTGCTCGAAGCCAGGGCCTGGCGTGGGCTCGCCAGGCATGGTGAGGCGGTGCGCCACCTCAGGCAATGCTGCCGGATCGCACCATCGAACCAGGTCGCGTGGCAGGAACTGGTCGACGCCACCGTGTTGCTTACCCAGCACGGGCAGGAGGCTCCCGAGCCGGCATTCGACCCGGTGGCGGAGGAGTTCGAGCAGCTGTCGATAGCGCTCGCCGGGTTCCAGGCTCCCCGCGCTTCGGAGTCTTCTGATCCGACCCCGATCTCGGATCAGAAGCAGCCCTTCCCGGACGACGCATCCATCGCCGTGCCGACGGAGTCCCTCGCCAACCTCTTTATCTCCCAGGGGGCCTACAAAAAGGCCATCCGCGTCTTCACCTCGCTCATCCAGCTCAAGCCGGACAAGGCGGATGAGTACCGCCTGAATATCGACAGCCTGCTCGAGAGGCTCTGACGAGAACCCTTCCCGATCCGGAACTCACCGATAGTCGCCCGTTGTTGATTATATTGTCGACCGACACGAACACAACGATACCGATCCAAAGGTCCAACCCATGCCATCGACCATAACAAGAGCCCTCGCCATCCTCGTCACCATGCTCGTGGTGACGTTGCATGACGGAGCCGCGGAACCCGCCGTCCGCAAGCTCTCCCTGAAGGAGTGCGTCTCGATCGCCATGGAGAACGCCACGTCGGTCAGGAAGGCAGGGAACAACCTGAAGCTCGAGGGTGCCGACGTCCTGAAAAGCTACGGCAGCTTCCTCCCGAAGCTCACCTCCACGGCCAGCTACGTTCCCCGCTCGGTCTCCCAGAGCTACAACTCGACCACCTACGGCACCACACCGGGCAGCAAGGTAAAGACCGAAAGCCGCTCGCTCGGACTGGGCATCACCGCCTCCCTGAACCTGTTCAACGGCCTGTCGGACTATGCCGCCCTGCAGTCGGCGCTCGACCTCGAGGGGGCGGCAGGGCTCTCGCTGCGGCGCGCGAAGGAGACCGTCGTGTTCGACGTGACGCAGCACTACTACCAGGCCCTGCTCGACCAGGAGCTGCTCGGCATAGCCAGGGGGAACCTGCTGTCGACCAACGACCTCCTGACCCTCGTCGACCGGCAGTACCGGATCGGCATCAAGTCACTCGCCGACCTCTACCAGCAGCAGGCCGAAGTCGCCGGTAACGCGCTTACGGTAATCAGGGCCGAGAACCAGTCGAGGAAGAGCCGCCTCGAACTGCTCCGGCGCCTCCGGCTCGACCCGCTCACCGACATTTCGCTCGAACCGGCAGACACCACCCGCGCGGAGTCCCTCTCCCCCGCCGTCGACATCGCCGGCCTTGCCGCCGAAAGCCTGAAGAACCGCGCCGACCTGGAAGCCGGACGGCTCCAGTCGGACGCCGCCCGCTGGCAGGTCAGGGGCGCCGCGGGGTCGCGCCTCCCGAAGCTCGACCTGGCTGTATCGGCGAACTCAAACGGCATCGACGCGTACCGCATGACCACCGGGAGCACAAGTATCGACTACCCTTACCCCCCTTTAGGCACGCAGCTTGCCAACGGCATCGGCTACGCAGTCTCCCTGAACCTCAGCTGGGCGATCTTCGACGGCTTCCAGACCCGTTACGCCGTCCAGGCGGCCAAAAGCAGCTGGCTGAACCGGCAGCTCGACTACGAGGAGCTGAAGGACGGCATCGTGCTCGACCTCCAGCAGGCGGCCGGGGACTATCGCGCGGCCTTCACCCAGATCGCCGCCTCCAGGGCCAGCCTCCTTGCCGCGACCTCGGCATTCAACGCCGTGCAGCGGAAATACGAGCTCGGGGCGTCAGGCTTCGTCGAACTGAGCAACGCCCGGGCGACCCTGTTCAACGCCAGATCGAACATGACGCAGGCATCCTACAACCTCGCCCTGCAGAAAGCCCTGCTCGACTACACCTCCGGGAGGAGTGGTCTCGGGCAACTTGACAACGCATCACCATCGACCCCATGAACCAGAAGAAGCGATCCGGCAAGCGCAACACCATCCTCGCCATCACCGGCGCCGTCATCCTGCTCCTGGGCGCTCTGGCGCTCTGGATGAAAATCCGCGAAAAACCGGTCGAAATCACGACCGAAAAGGCATTTCGCAAGGAGGTGGTGCACGTCGTGACCGCCACCGGCAAGATCCAGCCCGAAGTCGAGGTAGCCATGTCTCCGGACGTCTCCGGCGAGATCATCGCCCTGCCGGTCAGCGAGGGACAGTCTGTCGGCGCCGGCGACCTGCTCTTCCGCATCCAGCCCGACATCTATGAGAACCAGGTCGAGCAGAGCCGGGCCCAGATGAACCTTTCGAGGGCCCAGAGCCTCGATTCGAAGGCCCGTATGCTCAAGTCGAAGGACGACTTCCGCAAAGCCGGCCTGCTCTTCAAGGAGCACCTGATTTCCGAGACCGAATGGCTCACCACCAAGACCAACGCCGAATCGGCAGCAGCCACGTACGAGGCCTCCCGTTTCGGAATCGAACAGAACCGCAGCCTGCTCAGCCAGAACGAGGAGCGATTGAAGAAGACGGTGGTCAAGGCGCCGATGGCCGGCACGATCACCCTGCTCAAAAGCAAGCTCGGGGAGCGGGTCGTCGGCACCGGGCAGTTCCCGGGCACCGAGGTACTCAGGATCGCCAACCTCGACAGCATGCGGGTCGAGGTGGAGGTCAACGAAAACGACATCGTCAACGTGAAGGTCGGCAACCCGGTAACGGTCACGGTCGATGCCTTCGGTGACCGGAAGTTCTCGGGCTTCGTCCGCGAAATCTCGAACTCGGCCATCACCAAGGCCGCAGGGACCCAGGAGGAGGTGACCAATTTCCTGGTCAAGATCCGGGTGCTGAACCACCAGCGCCTGCTCAAGCCGGGCATGAGCGCAACGGCCGATATCGAAACCGTGCGGGTGCCCAACGCACTGGTCGTGCCCATCCAGAGCGTGACGATCCGCGAGGAGGGCGGCCGGGCGGCCATGGCCCGGAAGCAGGAGCCTGCAGGTGAGGCGGTCGTGCAGGCGCCGGCGGCCGGAAAGCGCAACACCGAAGGGAGCGAGGGGGTGTTCGTGGTTTCCGACGGCCGGGTGCGGTTCAGGAAGGTCTCCACCGGCACGACCGACAACACCCACATTGTCGTACTTTCCGGACTCAAAGCGGGTGAAACGGTGGTCTCGGGAAGCTTCGGCGCCATCACCCGTGAACTCCGCGACGGCAGCAGGATCAAGCTCCAGGAGAAGCAATGAGCGGTGGCAAGGTCATCATCGACATCCGGTCGCTCTGCAGGTACTACACCATGGGTGAGCAGACGGTCAAGGCACTGGACAACATCGACCTGCGCTTCATGCAGAACGACTACGCTGCCATCATGGGGCCGTCGGGCAGCGGCAAGTCGACCCTGATGAACATCCTCGGCTGCCTCGACACCCCGACCTCCGGCACCTATGAGCTGAACGGGCAGAACGTGGCCGAAATGAACGACGACGAACTGGCCCGGGTGCGCAACCGCGAGATCGGCTTCGTCTTCCAGACCTTCAACCTCCTGCCGAGGCTCAACTGCCTGAAGAACGTCGAGTTGCCCCTCATCTATGCCGGCATCGACCCCGATGAGCGCATCGAGCGTGCTCGCGCTGCACTTGAGGAGGTCGGCCTTGCCGACAGGATGGGGCACAAGCCGACCGAACTTTCCGGTGGCCAGATCCAGCGGGTCGCCATTGCCCGCGCCCTGGTGAACCACCCGTCGATCATCCTGGCCGACGAACCGACGGGCAACCTCGACACGGCGACCAGCCACGACATCATGGCCATTTTCGGCAAGCTCTGGGAGGCCGGCAACACCATCCTCCTCATCACCCACGAGGAGGATATCGCCCGCTTTACCCGGCGCACCATCCGGCTGCGCGACGGCAGGATCGAAAGCGATGCCGGATCATGAAGGGGGCGATCCGGCAATTCCGCTACGAGACGGCAGAAAGCCTGGACATCGCCGTCTACCAGATCAGGGCCAACAAGACGCGCTCGTTCCTGACGGCGCTCGGCGTCATCATCGGCATCGTGGCCATCACCATGATGGGCACGGCGATCAACGGTATCGACATCGGCTTCGAAAAGAGCCTTGCCATGATCGGCTACGACGTCGTCTACGTCCAGAAGGGGTCGTGGGGAACCATGGGTCAGTGGTGGAAGTACCGCAACAGGCCGGACATCAAAACCGACTATGCCGCGGAGGTCAACCGGGCCATCGCCGAAAACCCGGCGTCAGAGCTCGTGGTGGCCGTGCCACAAATGTCGACCTTCGTCGCTTCGGCACGTTACCAGGACCGGTTGCTGAAGCAGGTCTTTTCAATGGGGACCAACCACGACTACCCGATGACGGCCTCGGGGGACCTGTCGGCAGGAAGGTTCTTCACCCCCCAGGAGTCGGCCGCCGGCGACATGGTCTGCGTGGTGGGCGACGATATCGCCTCGGGGCTCTTCCCGCACGAGCAGACTATCGGCAAAGCCATCCGCCTGAAAAACAGCAACGTCCGCATTATCGGCACCTTCAGGAAGCAGGGTAAATTCCTCGGCCTCTTCAGTTTCGACAACCAGGTCGTCATGCCCCTCGGGGCCTTCGAGAAGATCTACGGCAAGACCTCCTTCGTGAGCCTCAGGGTCAGGATCAGGGATGAGCAGCGGGTCACCCTGGCCAAGGAAGAGCTCACCGGCCTGATGCGCAGGATCAGGAGACTCGGCCCTGACCGGGAGGACGATTTCGCGGTCAACGAGCAGCAGGCGTTCAAGAGCCAGCTCGACCCAATCAAGAACGGCATCGCCGCCGCAGGCATCTTCATCACCGGCATGTCGCTGTTCGTCGGGGCCATCGGCATCATGAACATCACCTTCGTCAGCGTCAAGGAACGGACGCGGGAAATCGGCCTTCGCAAAGCCCTCGGGGCAAGGCGGAGGACCATCCTCCTGCAGTTCCTGATCGAATCGGTGATGATTTGCCTCATCGGAGGCCTGATCGGCCTCTGCACCTCGGTCTCGATCACTTTCGCCATCCGATTCCTGCTGCCCGACTTCCCCGTGCGCTTCTCCCCGATGCTCGTGCTGGCGAGCCTTGCGGTTTCGGTGGCCACCGGGGTCGTATCGGGCCTCGCCCCCGCCGTGAGCGCCTCGAAGCTGGATCCGGCCACATCACTCAGGTACGAATGACCATGAGGACGACAGAGATCCGGGAAACGCTGGTGCAGGCCGCAATCTCGCTCGCGGCCAACAAGCTGCGGTCGGCGCTGACCACGCTCGGCGTAGCCGTGGGGGTATTCTCGATCATCGCGGTCATGACGGCCCTCGACGCGGTCGAACGTTCGGTCGCCACCGGACTTTCGAGCCTCGGGGCCAACACCTTCCAGATCCAGAAGTACCCGGCGACCGTCTTCGGGGGAGGCCACGGGCGCGACGAGTCCGTGAACCGGCAGGACATCACCTGGCAAGAGGCCCTCCTGTTCAGGAAGTTCATGGGGCAGAAAGCTGCAAGCGTCGGCCTGGTCATCACCCGGCAGGCGACCCAGGCAAGGTTCTCCAACCGGACGACCAACCCCGACGTCATCCTGACGGGGGGCGACGAGAACTTTGCGCCATCGAACGGCTTCGACCTCGCCTCCGGAAGGAACCTGAACGGCAACGACATCATCCATGCCGGCGATACCGCAGTGCTCGGGAGCGAGGTAGCAGAGTCCCTCTTCGGACAAGGGGAAAATCCGCTGAACCGCCAGATCAAGGTCGAGGGCAAAGCCTATACGGTCGTCGGGGTCTTCAGCAAGAAGGGAGCCGCATTCGGGCAGAGCCAGGACAACTTCGTGCTCATCCCGATCACCCGGTTCCTCGGCCATGTCAATGAAAAAAGCAGCCTGGCGATCACGGTAGAAGCCCGCTCACAAAAAGAGTATCCCGCCACCGTGGACCAGGCTGTCGGGGCCATGCGGCTCGCCCGTGGGCTGAAGGTACGGGAGCCGAACGACTTCGAGATCCGCACCAATGAATCGCTCGTCGAGTCCTTCAGGGAGATCCAGAACACCATCGGCGTCGGAGCCTTCATCATCAGCTTCATGGCGCTCCTGACCGCTGGCGTGGGCATCATGAACATCATGCTGGTCAGCGTCACCGAGCGGACACGGGAGATCGGCATCCGGATGTCGGTAGGCGCACCACGCCGGACAATACTCCGCCAGTTCCTGCTCGAAGCCCTGCTCCTTTCCATCGGCGGAGGCATTCTGGGAATCGCCACCGGTGCAGGGGCCGGCAACCTGGTCGCCATCAGGTTCAACCTCCCGGTAATCTTCCCCTGGGGCTGGATGATGGCGGCCATACTGGTCTGCTCGACCATCGGCATCGCCTTCGGCCTCTTCCCCGCCTGGAAAGCATCCAACCTCGACCCCGTCGAAGCCCTGCGTGCGTCGAAATGATCACCGGAATGCCTCCTGAGTTCCTGAACCTTTCGGACAGAGGCAGAGTTTCATATATTGCCAGTATGTTTTGAGTATCACGCCTACACCAGACATTGCCTGTTGAACGACAAACATGAAAAAGCTATGAGAACCACACAGAAACTGAGCCGGCCTGTTGCACTCGGCCTCATGCTCACCACCGCCTCCCTTTCCTGGGGATGCCAGTCCGAATTGACCGCCACCGGGGGAAGGGGCACGCGTGGAGCTGCCATAGGAGCAACTTCCGGAGCCATTATCGGCGGCATCATCGGCAGCTCTTCCGGTAAATTCGGCAAAGGCGCCCTTATCGGCGCGGTCATCGGCGGAGTAGCAGGATCGGCAATCGGCAACTACATGGACCGGCAGGCTGCCGACATCCGGCGTGAGGTCGAAGGCGCGAAGGTTGAGCGCGTGGGCGAGGGCATCAGGGTGGTCTTCGACACCGGCATACTCTACTCCACAGGATCTGCGACCATGACTTCGGCAAGCCGCTACAATATCGAAAAGCTGTCGAGGATCATGAACAGGTACAACGACACCAACATCGTCATCGAAGGACACACGGACAACATCGGGGGCGAATCGGCCAACCAGGTGCTTTCAGAACGCAGGGCCGAATCGGTCGCTTCGCTCCTGCGGGCCTATGGTGTTTCCGGAAACAGGATGAGCACGGTGGGGTATGGACAGACCCGCCCGGTCGCAACCAACGAGACCGAAACCGGACGTCGCCTGAACCGACGCGTCGAGGTGCTCATCTACGCCAACAACGACCTGAAACGGCAAGCCGAGACCGGTGAACTCAGGATGTAACCGCCATCGACGCACCGAAACACCTCAAGGCCCGGGCGACAGCACGCGCACGGGCCAATGGTGAAGCGGAAACCGTTGTTTCCAAGCGGGAAAAATTGCTTACTTTCAGACGCCGGAACCCATGAGCGGTCGTCATCAGGCAATCGGCGATGCGGCAGGGGTTCCATGTTCAGTATCCATGATCCTGAAACCTCACATCAGTACCGCCATGCACTACCAGAACCCGGAAGATGTCCTCTCTCGATGGATATCGGGAATCTGCAACGGAGCCATCGACGAAGTCGAAAACCTCTATGACGAACATGCCGTCCTCGTCCCGACGTTTTCGCCGCACACCGTCAATACCACCCAGGGGATCCGCGAGTACTTCGAGCAGCTCGGCACCAGGGACAACCTGCAGGTCCGGCTCTACGACAAGTCGCTCAAAAAGCAGCCGCTCGGGGGAAACGCCTTCGTCCTCAGCGGCATTTATGCCTTCGAATTCGAGGTCGACCAGCTCTTGCTGACCTTCCCGTCAAGGTTCACCTTCGCCGTCGACCTGACCCGTGAAAAGCCGATTATCCACCACCACTCATCACAAGTCCCGCGGAACCTCTCCTGAGTATGGCAACGCGTCATCGGCCGTAAGGGAACCTCTCTTTTATTATCGTGAGGTTCAGGAGGCTCGTTCCTGTAGCAGGGCATTGAGCTGTGCCTCGAGATCATCGATCTTCGCCTTCATCGCGCCGAGTCCGCGGATCTGGGCCTCAAGGCGGAGCTGGTCCCGCATCGACTGGGCAGGAACGCCCCTGATGGCAATGCCTGGTTCGGTGAAGCTCTTGGAAATGCCAGCCTTGGCGGCAACCGAGGTCCTGTCGGCGATTTCGAGGTGGCCGGCAAATCCCGCCTGCCCGCCGATGAGGCACTGGCGGCCGATCTTGACACTTCCCGAAATCCCCGCCTGCGAAGCGATGACCGTATCCTCGCCGATGCGGCAGTTGTGTGCGATCTGCACCAGGTTGTCGATCTTGGCCCCCTTGCACACCACCGTCTTGCCCATGGTTGCGCGGTCGATCGTGGTATTGGCGCCGATTTCGACGTCGTCCCCGATCTGTACGGTGCCCATCTGGGGAATCTTGATATAGGATCCGTCCTTCTGGGGAGCGAAACCGAAGCCGTCGGCACCGATCACCGTGCCGCTATGCACGATGACCCGGTCGCCCAGCTCGGTACCGTCGTAGCAGGTGACCTGCGGATAGAGCACGCAGCCGCTGCCGACGGTAACGTCGTGCATGAGCACCGTGTTCGGGCCGATGACGGTGCCGTCGCCAATGATGCACCGTTCGCCGACAACCACATGATCGCCCAGGGAGACGTTCCGGCCGATCCTGGCCGTCGGGGCCACGCGAGCCGAAGCTGCCACTCCCGGCGCGGCGAGCAGGCGTTCCCCGGCAAACTTCTGGAGCACGAACACGAACGCGGTGTAGGGGTCCTTCACCTTGAGGAAGCTCCGCTCCTCGGCCCCCTCGCCAACAGGCGCATCGGTATGCACGATCAGCAGTGAAGCCCGGGCCTCGCCGAGGAACCGGTAATATTTTTCGTTGGCCACGAAACTCACCTGGCCGGGGCCGGCATCCTCGATCTTGGCAGGCCCGGTGATTATCGCGTCGCCTTTGCCCACCAGTTCAACCGGCTGGAAAAATCGCTCGAGAAGGGTTTTGATTTCCTGGATAGTGATCATGTGGAGGTGGCCGGGCAGGCCAGAAAATTTACTGATAATTTTAAAACCGATTTCGTATATTCGAAATCTGTTACCGAAGGGAACCAGGTCAACGGTTTCGGGTGGCTGGTGACCGCAGATGCAGGCGTAATATAACTCGTTTCATCAGAAAAAGCAGTGAGCGATGGAAACACCTATCAAAATTTTCGCTGGGCGCAGTAACCCGGGACTGGCTGAAAAAATCGCCGATTACCTCGGCATGCCCCTCTGCGATGCCAAGGTGGAAAACTTCTCCGACGGTGAGATTTCGGTCAACTATTTCGAGTCGATCCGCGGCTCCGACCTCTTCATCATCCAGCCAACCAATCCTCCTGCAGACAACCTGATGGAGCTCCTGATCATGATTGACGCCGCCAAGCGTTCGTCGGCAGCCAGGATCACCGCCGTCATGCCCTACTACGGTTATGCGAGGCAGGACCGGAAGGACAAGCCCCGTGTCGCCATCACGGCAAAGCTCGTCGCCAACCTCCTGACCCAGGCCGGCGCCGACAGGATCCTAACCATGGACCTGCACGCCCCGCAGATCCAGGGCTTTTTCGACATTCCGTTCGACCACCTCTATTCGAGCGTGGTCCTGATCGACCATGTCAAAAACATGGACATCGCCGACAACCTGGTCGTCGCCTCGCCTGACGTGGGCGGTGTGAAACTCGCCAGGAAGTTCGCCGCCGAACTCGGCACCGACCTCGTCATCGTGGACAAGCGACGGCCCAAAGCCAACGTCGCCGAAGTGATGAACATCATCGGTGACGTCAGGGGCCGCAACGTGCTGCTCGTCGACGACATGATCGACACTGCCGGAACGCTGGTCAATGCCGCCAAGGCCATCAAGGAGGCCGGCGGACTGAAGATCTATGCCGCCGCGACGCACCCGATCCTTTCGGGTCCCGCAATCGAGCGCATCAACAACTCCGTGCTGGAACGGGTGATCGTCACCGACTCGCTGGTCTCGGACCACGATGACTCCCACAAGCTGGAGATCGTCACCATCAGCAACCTCCTGGGCGAAGCCATCAAGAGGATCTACGACGGCGAATCGGTCAGCTACCTGTTCGACAGCAAGAACATCACGAAAAAGATTACCAATCACCATTAATCACAAGAGTCAACAGTCAAAGGAGATAGAGGAATAGTATGGAAACACGAGCATTGTCTGTCAACCTCCGCGAGGCAAAGAAGAAAGAGGCCGCAAAACTCCGCCGCACCGGCCGGGTTCCCGCAGTCGTCTACCATAAAGGCGAAGAGACCGTCACCATCAGCATCGAGGAGATGGCACTGAACAAACTGGTCCACTCATCGGAAACGCACATTATCGACCTTCAGTACCCCAACGGGAAAACCACCCGTTCATTCATCAAGGACCTGCAGTTCGACCCCGTGTCCGACAAGGTCATCCACGTCGATTTCCAGCTTTTCTCTGACGATGAGGTCATCGAGATGGAAGTCCCGACCCACTTCGAAGGCGAGTGCCCCGGCGTCAAGATCGGCGGCGGCAAACTCCAGGTCAACCTGCACGCCGTGACCCTGAAAGGCAAGCCGGAAGACATGCCCGAACACTTCTCGATCGACATCAGCAGCCTCGAACTCGGACATACCCTGCACATCCGCGACCTGGAACTCGGCGCACTGGAAGGCAAGGTCGTCATCCTTGGTGAAGCCGATGCACCGGTCGTTACAGCCATGGCTCCCAGGAAGGACGCCGAAGCGGCCGCAGCTGAGGCAACTGCCGAAGCCTGATCCCTGTTCCGGCAGCAATGCCGTGCAACCAAAGCTGCCTTTCCCAGGAAAGGCAGCTTTTTTTATGTCCCGCGGTTTGTTTCCAAGCCGCGCCGATCTCTTTATATTGGAAGTCACGCGTAGCAGCTACTCCCTTTTGACCGATCCATCGTGAAGACACCGAACGAACCGAAAATCACCAAACTCTCCGGCTTTCTGCCGGGACTCGGGCTCCTTGCCGCCGGAAAAAGGGGGCCGGGACTGTTCTACCTCCTATCGTTCACGGCATTCGCCGCGCTGTTCGCCCTTCGTTTCGACCTCTTTTTGGTCAGCATCCGTTCCCTGGCCACAGCCATCGCCCTCTTCGCGGTTTCGCCTGACAATTTCCGCCAGGTCTTTACGCAAGAGCTCCTTGAATTCTGGGTCGCCTCCCTCTATATCATTGCCGTACCGATCCTCCTGGTCGTCTTCTCACGGCGCTCATACCGGAGGGCACTGGCCGAAAATGCGGGGGCTCCGGCAGGCGAACTCAGCCTCTGGCAACTCGGCATGCGCTCCTTCCGGCGCAACACCATCCCCGTCATGGCCTCGACGGTCATCTTCGTGCTCTATTCGGTCGCCTTCCTGGCCCCCCTCCTCGCCCCGTTCAGCCCCTTCGACCAGCAGGATTTCCTCGTCACAGCCTACCAGCCACCCCTGACGAGGCTCGACGCCCTCATGCTCGTGCAGAAACGTTCCGGCATGATCCCCATGAGGACAGGAAGCGACGATGCTTCGCACCTGACCAACGCCCTGATCGGGGATGTGCAGCGCCTGAAGTCCAGGAACCACGTCTACAGCATGAAATTCGTCGACAGCTACCGCGTGTCTGGCGATACCATCTACTTCCGCCAGGGCATCAGGGAGCGGAACCTCCCGGTGAGCCAGCTTCGAGACATGGATGGCAAATCCTGGACGGGCGGACGGACCGGCTTCGTCGTGCCACGCACCTTCCTCCTCGGCACCGACCAGTATGGGCGCGACATCTTCAGCAGGGTAGTCTACGGCTCGAGGATCTCGCTCTCCATCGGATTCCTGGTGGTCCTCATCTCGGTTACCCTCGGCACGGTTATCGGCGTATCCTCCGGCTATTTCGGGGGATGGGTGGACAACGTCATGATGCGCCTCGTCGATGTGCTGATCGCCTTCCCTGCGCTCTTCCTGATCCTGATCATCATCGCCACCTTCGGCAACTCGATCTACCTGATCGTCGTCACCCTCTCTTTCACCGGATGGATGGGCGTTGCTCGCATCGTCAGGGGCCAGGTGCTCTCACTCAAGGAGCAGGAGTTCATCCTTGCGGCCAAATCGCTTGGCCTGTCGAACCTGCGAATCATCTTCCGGCACCTGGTGCCCAACGCCCTGACCCCGGTCATCGTCGCGGCGACCCTGAGGATCGGCAGCATCATCCTGACCGAGGCCGGGCTCTCCTTCCTCGGGCTCGGCGTCCAGCCCCCGACACCAAGCTGGGGCAACATCATCAACGAAGGTCGGGACAGCCTGTTGAACCACTGGTGGATTTCGACCTTTCCCGGCATCGCCATCCTCTCCACGGTAGTCTGCTTCAACCTGATCGGCGACGGCATCCGCGACGCCCTCGACCCAAGGATGCGTAACTGATGACGGCTGCCATGTACCATGAAAGGGAACGGAGGAGGAATCCGTGAAAAAGCAGAAGCAGCTCGACCTGCTCGAGGCCGGCATCGCCGGGCTCGGATTCAGGCTGAGATACGAAAAGGGCAGCTTCATCGGCGGTGACTGTCGGGTCAAGGATAACCGCGTCGTGGTGGTCAACAAGTTCCTGCCCATTGAAGGCAAGATTGCCACCATCGCCTCCGTGATCCGCAAGATCAACCCGCCAGGGCTCTCCCCCGAGCTCGCAAAGATCATCGACACCCTCGCCGCCGCCGGACTGTTCAACAGCCGGGAATCGTAATCCCTCACCGCTCAGAATCGGGCCTGCACGGTTTTCGAACGAACCATCACCCCTTTGCGGGTCGCTGCATACCGGCGCAGCAGTTCCCGCTGTGCGGCCGGCATGAACGATCCGGGAATCAGCAGCACCTTGCCGGGCCTGGACGAATCGAGCCATGCATCGAGCTCTTGGAACTGCTTGCCCGTAAACCGGTACATCCAGATCATCGCCACATCGACCCGACCGGCAGGCGTCTCCATCAGGCGCCCCATGCCGGAAACCAGCAGCAGGGATCGACGCCGGCTGTCGATCCTGACCACCCGGTCGGTAAGCCTCGTCACGACCGCCGAGTGCAACACCAGCGACCTGTCGCCGGATGCAAGGCAATGGGGCACCGGCACAGCCTGCACGACCGTGTCCGGGGAGAACACCCCGACCACGGCCACGGGCCGGGCGAAACCCCAGGCGTCGGCCTGTCGGAGGATCCTCGGCCAGGTGGTGCGCCTCCGCCCCGCATCGATTACCACGGTCTCGCTGCCCGACGAGAAAAGGATGCCCACGTCCCTGCCGAGATTCACCGTAAGGATCGAGGGCGGCTTCGGAACCGGCCGCCATACCTCGCGCCAGAGGAGAAGGTTCGCCCCCACGAGCAGCGCGACCAGTGCTTGCCCCCATGACCGGCGACCCATGAACAGCATCAGTGCCGCAAGCGTCGCGTACAACACGGCTACCTCGAGCAGGTCGGGGCGCAATTCGAGGCTTGCCATGGGCATCTGGCTGAAAAGTATCGTGAAAAAGAGCGTCAGCTTTGCAAATGCCCATGAACTCAGGGCAAAAAGCGATGCCGGCCATGCCGCCACGCCGTGGAACGCAAAAAGGGGCAGGGCCGAATACATCGCAAGGTTTGAAAAGAAGACTACCGGAAGGTTCGCCACGATGCCCGAAACGGAAAAGGTGCCAAAGAAGAAGGCGATCACCGGCCCGACACCCGCCATGGCCGCAATGCCCACGCAAAAAGCGCTCCACGCCAGGCCCAACAAGTGGCGGGCAATCCGCCCGCCTGAAGGAACCAGGGCCGACAACGGCGGATGGAGGGTGAGAATGCCGAGCACCGCACCGTTGGTCATGAGGAATCCTGCATTGAACAGGTCGAATGGATCGAACAGGAGTATCAGGAGGTCCGACACCGCCAGGGAGTTCACGGCAAAGGTTTTCCTTCCCAGCACCCCTCCCCCGATCATGACGGCCGACATGATGGCCGCACGCCTGATCGACGGAGCGTTGCCGGTCACGAAACAGTACACGGCGAGAACCGTCACGAACAGCACGAAGGCGACCCACCTGCCAACGGTCGTCACGTTGAGGCGCTGGAGGAAAAGGTTGACCGCCAGGGCCAGGAGGGCGACATGCAGCCCCGACACCGCGATGACATGCGCCGTTCCGGTTCGCCTGAAAGCCTCGCCCAGCTCTTCGGGCAGCAACTCCTGCTCACCGAGGATCATCCCCTTGACGAACTGCTGCTCACGCCCTTGCGGGAAGCGGGAGTCGATGCTTCCTGCGAGATACCGCCTTGCCGGGTTGACTACCGCACCGAAGATGCCGCCCGCCTTGCCGGCAGCCTCCCTGAGGAGGCACCAGGGCCCTGAGCAGAACATCTGCACGTGGAGCTGGCGGTATCGGGAATGACGCCGCATATCATACTCGCCGAGGTTCGACGCCGGAGCGATCAGCCCGGGGCGCCCTTTGACCCGGACGAACTCCCCTTCTTCGACCTTGAGCCCGTTCCCTGCCGGCAATTTCACGAAAACCTGCACCCGGTCGTCGACCACCACGCGCCTGCCGGCATGGAACACCTCCCGCACACGGAGCCGGAATCCCAGGCCGCCATGGGCGGACTCCGGCCGCCCCTCGACCTCGCCGGACAGGATCGCATCCTTCCCGACCCAGGAGATCAGCGAAGGGGAGGGAACGAACGCGAAGCGGCTGGATGCATACAGGGCGAATGCCGAGGTGACGACGACGAGGTAGGGCAGGACAAGCTGAACGGGGACCCCGGCCGGGGGGCGACGAAATCGCTCCCCGAGGAGCAAACCGATGAGCGTGAGGACGGCCATGCAAAAAAGTACGAGCCAAGCCACGGGCGTGACCTGCAAAGCGGCGGCAAGGAGGATACCGACGACGGCGCAGCCGAGCAGGCGCACCGCAGGCAGGAAAGAAAGGAAATTCCGCATGTCGGGGGAACCGCGGTTAGTCCCGTTGAATTCCTTAAATTAGTCAGCTCGTTGTTTAGGGCACCTTTAGTATATTCATTTTTTTTATCACCTCCATTAACCACAGAGACGAATGCTGGTCAAAGAGATTCTCGAATCGAGCACCGAGCCGATCTTCAGCTTTGAATTCTTCCCTCCGAAAAAGCAGGAGGACTGGGACAATCTCTTTGCAACCATCACGAACCTCTCCCCGCTCGACCCCTCATACGTCAGTGTCACTTACGGCGCTGGTGGCTCAACCAGGGAACGCACGCACAACCTGGTCACCAGGATCCAGAAGGAGACCGGGCTGACGGTCGTGTCGCACCTGACCTGCATCTGTTCGGGCGAGGATGAGATCGGTTCGATCCTCGAACTCTACCGGGAACACGGCATCGTCAACGTGCTGGCCCTGCGCGGCGACAAGCCGGCAGACGTCGCGACGATCGAGGAGGCCATCAAGGACTTCCCGCACGCCATCGACCTGGTGAGGTTCATCAAGGCGAACTTCCCCGAGATGGGCGTCGGCGTTGCCGGCTTCCCGGAAGGCCACCCGGAGACCCCGAACCGCATGAAGGAGCTGGAGTACCTTAAGGAGAAGGTCGATGCCGGCGCCGACTACATCGTCACCCAGCTGTTCTTCGACAACCGCGACTATTTCGATTACGTGGAGCGTTGCCGGATCTCAGGCATCAACGTCCCGATCATCCCGGGCATCATGCCGATCACCACGAAAAAAGGGATGATCCGAATGTCCGAACTGGCGCTCGGGGCACGCATCCCCGCCCGACTCCTCAGCAAGGTGCTCGAGGCTGACGACGACCGTGCAGTAGCCGAAATCGGCATCGAGTGGGCCACCAGCCAGGTCCAGGAGCTCATCGACAACCACGTCAGGGGCATCCACTTCTACACCCTCAACCTCGCCGAAGCCACCCTGAAGATCTTTCGGAACATCCGGAAGTAGGAAAGAAGAGAAGGACTGCGAGGACATCAGGGACTGCAAGGAAAAGAGCAAGGCAAACACCACGAGAGCAAAAGCCTTCGCTAACCGTTGTGAGCGGCCCGAGAGCAAGGCGGACGGAACGCAGAAACCGGAGCGTACTGAAGTACGTGAGGATTTCGAGTACCGCCCAACGCCGCTATCGGACCGCGCAACAGGTTAGCGAAGGCTTTTACACCTCGTTCTGCACGAGCTGCTCATAGCTCTCGCGCCGGCGCATGAGCACCGCCTCGCTGCCGTCGACCATCACCTCTGCCGGGCGGAGGCGCCCGTTGTAGTTGCTGCCCATCACGGAAGCATAGGCGCCCGATGAAAGCACGGCGAGCAGGTCGCCCTCCCCGGCATTGTCGATCACGCGCTGACGGGCGAAAAAGTCACTCGATTCGCAGATCGGGCCGACGACATCGGCCACGACGCTGTCATCATGAAGCCTGACCGAGAGCACCTCGTGGTGCGACTGGTAGAGTGCAGGGCGGATCAGCTCGGTCATGCCGGCATCGACGATGAAGAACTCCTTTCCGGCATGGTTCCGCTTCCTGTAGAGCACCCTGGTCAGCAGGACCGACGAATTTGCCGTGATGAAACGCCCGGGTTCGAAGATGACCGTGACGCCAAGGCCTTCGAGCATCGGCACCAGTTTCTCGGCGAAGCGCGCGATCGGGGTTGCCGGCTTCTGGGGATCGTAGGTCACCGGAAACCCGCCGCCGATGTCGAACCACTTGATGTCGAAGCCCAGCAACCTGGACGTCGCGAGCACGTCGAGCAGTTTCTGCGTCGCTGCGACATAATACTCCGGATCGAAGATCTGCGAACCGATATGCATGTCAAGCCCCTGCAACGAAAGGTGCGGCAAGGTCCTGAACAGGCCGAACACCTCGCCAAGTTCAGCCTCGTCGATACCGAACTTCTCCTTGCTGTCGCCAGTGGTGATGTAGGGATGCGTTTCGGCCGTGACGTTCGGGTTGATCCTGATGGCCACGGAGGCCACCTTGCCGAGGCGGCCGGCGACACGGTCGATGGCCTTGAGCTCCGAGACCGATTCGGCTTTCAGCATCAGCACCCCGGTAACGAGCCCGTATTCGATCTCCTGCTCGGACTTGCCGACACCGGCCATGATGATGCGGTCCGGCGAAACGCCGGCCCTGAGGGCCCGGTAGAGTTCGCCGCCGGAATTGACGTCACAGCCGCAACCCTCGGCGGCCAGGGTCCTGATGACCGAGAGGTTGAAATTGGCCTTGACCGAATAGCAGGTAAAATGGGGTAACGTCGAGAAAGCGGCCTCGAAATCCCTGAACTGGCCGACCAGGCTCTGGCGGCTGGTCACATAGAGGGGGGTACCGAACCGGTCGGCAAGCGTAGCAAGCGCCACGGACTCGCAGCGGAGTGCGCCGTCGGCATAAGAGAAGAGGTGACTGTCCAGCACTGCGGAAATATTATGGTGTTGGTGGAAAGACTCAATAATAGCGTTTCTCGACAAAACAAAAAACATCCACGCTTGCATAATCAGGAGGCAGGTTGTATATTCGTTGCTCATTACAACATAACAATCGACAGACCTTACAGATGGCAAAGGGAAAAGAGAACAGGATCGTTATCACGCTCGAGTGCACCGAGGCGAAAAAGGAAGGCAAGACGGTTTCGAGGTACACCACGACCAAAAACAAGAAGAACACGACGGAACGCCTTATCCTCAAGAAGTACAATCCGAACCTGAAAAGGCATACCGAGCACAAAGAGATCAAGTGATTAGCATAAGAGCAAAAAAGGGCTTATCTTGAACCCGGACCTTTTTTGACTGATTGCCCGAATGGCGGAACTGGTAGACGCACTCGTTTCAGGGACGAGCGCCGAGAGGTGTAGGAGTTCGAATCTCCTTTCGGGCACCAACAAGCTGCTACAGAGACATGTACAACAGCATGCCACTTGATCGAAAATCAACCATCGTTTGTTCAGATAGCAGGTTTTGCATACAGGTTAAGCACCTTCCATGGAGGTGCTTTTTTTTCTTCTTCTCCAATATCTAAACCGACGCAGTAGTGGATCATACAAAAATCAATCTCATCGTTCGCCTTCAGCATATCGACAACCTGATCGAAAGCATCATGAGCCTGCAGAAAGGGCTCCCGGAGGAGATCGCTGCACTTGACGAAGATCTTGCGTTCACCTCCCGCCAGATCGAGGCAAGGAAGAAAATCGCCGAAGAGCGCCTGAAGCTGCGCGAACGCCTGAACGCCACCATCAACGACTGCAAGGAGAAAATCAGGTCGTTCAAGGAGAAGCAGACCCTGGCAAGGAACAACAAGGAGTATGATGCGCTCTCCAAGCAGATCGAGTACGAAGAGAAGGAGATCGCCCAGTCCGAGATCCAGCTCCAGGACATCGCGCATACCGAACACCACGCACAGGAGCTTCAGAAGAAAGGCCGGGACCTGATCGCCGAAAACCGCTACGACGAGATTTCCGAGGAGATGATGCCTGACGACGTCCTGCATCAGCAACTCGAAGACCTCAGCAAGCAGGTCGGCCTGAAAAAGGAGGAGCTCGACGGCATCGTCATCGAAACGGCCGAAGAGATCGCCCGGCTCAGGAAGACACTCGACACGCAGCGCAGCGTCGTCACCGCGGAGGCCAAGCGCCTGCTGGACAAGTACGACCACCTGAAGAGCGGCACGCTCCAGAATGCGGTGGTCAAGCTCGATCGTCACGCCTGTTCCGGCTGCAACACCAGGGTCCCCACCAACCGCCACACGCTGATCGTCCAGGGTGGGTTCTACGTCTGCGAATCATGCGGGCGCATCGTCGTCCATGAGCGCCTCTTCGAAGAAGCCGCCGTCGAGACGAAGTAATCGTAGGTAATCCCGGGTACGGCACCTGAAATGGACGTCCCGGGTTTTTCCTGTTTTCCCACTGTTCTTCCTCATTGCTGAAACCGCAAGCGTGCAGTCGCTGCATGGCTCGTCCATGCAGAGGAAAGTCCGAACTTCACAGGGCAGGGTGCCGGCCGAGAACCTCTGGTTCAAGTCCGGGGGCAGCGGCGCAAGCCGCCTGCCACAGAGAGTGCAACAGAAAGCGAACCGCCACGGGCAACCGTGGTAAGGGTGAAAAGGCGGTGTAAGAGACCACCAGGTATTCCAGTGATGGGATATGCTATGAAAACCTCCCCGAAGCAAGGCCAAATAAGGAAGCTTTCCCCCTCAGGGGAGAAGGGTTGCCCGCCCGATTCCAGCAAGACGCCTCCGGGCGTGCTGCTGAAGAGCTTCCGGGTAGGCCGCATCAGATAAATGGCTGCAGCTTCGCCACCTGATGGCGATCCACAGAATTCGGCTTACAGCTTCGGTTTCAGCTTTTTTTTTACGAATTGACCATCTCCCGCACCTTCTGTGTCAGGGCATGGACGGTAAAGGGCTTCTGCAGGAACGATACCCCACTCCCCTTCTCGCCTGAGGTCGTGATGATGCTCTTGGTGTAGCCCGACATGTAAAGAACCTTCAGTCCGGGCAAGAGGACGAGCGCCTTTTCGGAAAGCTCCCGACCATTGATGCCTTTCATGACCAGGTCGGTCAGCAACAGGTCCGGCACGTAGTCGCCCCCCTCCAGCATCTCGAAAGCCTCCTCCCCGCTCGCCGCACTTTGGACCTCGAACCCCTCATGCTGCAACGCCTGTTCGACCAGCTGCCTGACCTGCTCGTCGTCTTCCACGACAAGGACGGTACCGGAACTTGGTCCCTGCGCTGCCGAAACCTTTTCAGCCATAAGGGCGCCGACCTCTCCGGCCCGCAACGGGAACCAGATCCTGAAGCAGCTTCCGCGGCCGGGCTCGCTTGAAACCTTGATGTACCCGCCATGCTGCTTCACGATGCCGTAGACGATCGACAGCCCGAGGCCGGTCCCCTTCCCTTTCGGCTTGGTGGTGAAGAACGGCTCGAATACATGGGACAAGGTCTCGCTGTCCATACCGGTTCCGTTATCGCTGATGGAGAGCATGACGTAACGCCCGACGGGAACCCCCTCGAAAAGCGCCTCGCCACCCGGATCCACGACGGTCAGCGAGGTTTCGATCGTCAGGTTGCCTCCTGAGTGCATCGAATCGTCGGCATTGATGGCCAGGTTCATGATGATCTGTTCGATCTGCCCGGCATCGCCAATCATGGAAAGGACCTTGTCGTCGAGATGGTAGGTAATCGCGACATTCGCGCGGATCGTCCGGCGGAGGAGGGACCCGAACCCCCGGACAACGGCATTCAGGTCGATCACCCGGAACTCGAGGGATTGGCTGCTGCTGAACGCCAGCAGTTGGCGGATCAGGTCCCGGGCCTTGAGCGCCGCATCGTGCATCACATTGAGTTGCTGGCGGCGGGAATCCTTGGGGTCGAACTTCTGGGCGAGGATTTCCGAGTAGCCGAGGATCGGTGTCAAAAGATTGTTCAGGTCATGGGCAACGCCACCGGCAAGGCGGCCGATCGACTCCAGCTTCTGGGACTGGAAAAGCTGCTTTTCCAGTCCTGTCCGCTCCTTGTTGGCCAGTTTCCGCCCGGTGATATCACGCATGAACACCAGGGCCCCATGCCGGTGTGCATAGACGAAAGGGACGGCCGAAATCTCCGCATCGAACGACGTGCCATCAAGCCGGAGCATTTTTTCCTCGATCAGGGGGACCGCTTCAAGCTCTTTGTTGAGCATGCGAATCCTTTCGGAGACGAGTTTCCTGAACTCGGGATGGACATGCTCCAGGACCGGGGATCCGATGAGCTGGTCGGGAGTCGTCGCCCCGAACATCCTCATGGCCGCAGTGTTGAGATAGGCGAAGTTCCCGGCAGTCTGGATAAAAATTCCCTCAGGCGCGGATTCGACTGCCGAACGGAACCGGATTTCGCTTTCGATCAGCGCCATCTGCGAATGCTGGCGTTCGGTGATATCCTGCACGGTCGCAATCCGGTACACCGGGTTGCCCTGGTCGCCCAAAATGCTCACGATGTCCATCTGGACAGGGAAGCTGCTCCCATCACTTCGCACCATCCGGGACTCGTAGCTGACTGAACCCTTGCGGTCAGCCTCCGCAAGTAGCCCGACCACCCGATCATGCTCCTCCGGGACATACATGCCCAGAATGGGAGATCCCTCGATTTCGTCGATGCCCAGCCGGTGAATCCGGGCGAACGCCTCGTTGCAGGTCAGGATGCAGTTGGTGGACGTAAGGCCTATGGCGATGCCATGGGAGCAGTAACGGAACGCGTCCGCCCATAGGCGGGTCTCCTCCTCCTGCCTGATTCTTTCGGTTATATCGCGGGCGATCGAATAGAGGGCTTCGCCACTCTTGTAGATGGTATTCCATTCGAGCCAGTGCCAGGAACCGTCCTTTGCCCGAAACCGGTTGACGAAGGAGCGGGAGGTCCCGCCTGCAAGGATCTTCTGCAACTCCCTGTGACTGTGTTCAGTATCGTCGGGATGGACCAGGTCGAAACCGGATCTCGAGAGCAGTTCTTCAGGCGTATAACCGAGCGTTGACTGCCACGCGGCATTGACCTTCGTCAGGCATCCTGCCGGAGTGGAACTGGCTACCAGGTCAGGCACGAGGTTGAACAGGCGTTCGAACTCGAGTTCGGCTGTTTTCCCCCGGGTGACATCCCTGACGAAACAAACGACGCCGATTATCTCGCCAGCTTCGTTCCCGACCGGGATTTTCCGCGTATGAAGCCAGAGTTTCCCGTTGTTGCCCGACACCTCCCAATCCCGTATCTCAGCCTGGCGTGTGCGCATGACCTCCCGGTCGCTGTCGACATAGGACCCTGCCTCCGGAGCAGGAAACAGCTCATAGTCCGTTTTTCCGACACTCTCCTCCCGGCTCTTTCCTACCGCTTTGCAGAACGCTTCATTGACGATACGGTAGACCGAATCCCGATCCTTGAAAAAAAGCGCGTCACCCGTAACATCGATACAAGCATCGAATATGGACTGCTGTTCAGCCAGTTGCTGCTCGAGGACATCGATTCGTGCCCGTGAAGCATCCAGCTCCTGCCTGAGTCGACTGAGCTCTGTACGATCTGCTGCGTTCATTGCTGACTGGGGCTAAACATCCTCGCTTTTGGTTGCAACCGACACCGATCCGTCATCCGAGACCGTGATGGCCATGGTCACCGGCCGGTTGCACACCTCACAATCCTCAATGAGCTCCTGATCTCCGATCGAACAGTCCACCAGGACCTCGAAGCTTTGGGCGCAATAGGGACACAACACGACGACTGTCTGCTCGGTATTCATTGCTCGCCTCCCGCATTGGAGTTGAAATTGCCGAAACGACCAACCTGCCTGAAGAAAGGACTTACACATTCCTAACAATCCGAATCATCCAGAGGTTTCTCAAACCACGCGAAAAACATCACCCTGAACGAATGCCCCTGATACGGTCGCAGGCCTCGGCCAGCACCGGCCCCTCCTTGGCGAAACAGAAACGGGCCAGCCCGTCCCCGCCATAGCCATGGTAGAACGCTGATCCGGGCACGGCAGCCACACCGGTCGTGCGAAGGATATGCATAGCCTTCTCCCTCGGCCCCTGTCCCGGCAAGTGCGAGACATCGGCCAGCACGTAATAGGCCCCCTCCGGGACATACGGCTCCAACCCTGCATCGGCAAGCGCGCCGCAAAACAGGTCCCGTTTGGCACCGTACTCAGCGGCAAGCCCGCGGTAATAGTCGTCGCCAAGGGCAAGCAACCCTGCGGCCACGCCCATCTGCAGGGGTGCCGGAGCGCAGACGTAGACCAGGTCGTTGAAGTTTCCGATGGCGGCAGCCCATTTCGGGTCGCACATGGCATACCCGATGCGCCACCCCGTGATGCTGAAGGTCTTGGAAAGGCCGGAGACCGTCACCGTCCGTTGGCGCATTCCGGGAAGCGTCGCCATGGAAACGTGTTCCTTGCCATCGAACAAGAAATGCTCGTACATCTCGTCGGTAAAAACGAACAGGTCATGACGTTCGGCAAACCCGGCAAGCTGCAGGAGCTCGTCACGCGAAAACACTTTCCCGGAGGGATTGGACGGCGTGTTGACGAGGATCGCCCTGGTCCTCGGAGTGACAGCCGCCTCGAGGACCTCCATCTCGAACGCCCACCCGGGAGGATGCAGCGGCACGAACACCGCAACGGCCCCGACGGCACGGAGCGTCGCGACATGGTAGCCATAGAAAGGCTCGAACAGGATCACCTCGTCACCCGGATCGAGCAGGGCCATGAAGGCACAATACATCGCCCCCGTCGCGCCGGCACTGACGATGATGCCGTTATCCGGGTCAACCTCCATACCGGTGAAGCGCCGTTGTTTTCCTGCAATCGCCTCGCGCAGCACCCGGATTCCCGAATGGGCCGTATACGTGTTCTGGCCCCGGAGCACCGCATCGATCGCCCCCTGCACGACCGGCTGGGGCACCGGGGTGTCGCAGACCCCCTGGGAGAGGTTGATGCCGCCGGCACGGGCGCACTCGACGGACATCGCCCGTATTTCCGACTGCATGACGCAGTCACATCGGGAAGCCAGGGAAAGGGAGGATCCGGGCATCATCGTCTTCTCCGGAAAGATGTGGGCATGAGGTTGGTCACCAGGAACGGGCAAGGCCTGCCGGAACCGCGACAAAGTCGGCTCCGGCAGGCTGGACCGTGCAATCAGGCCTTGGGCGGCGCAACGGTGACCGTGACCCGCTCCAGGATTTCGACCGGCCTGGCCGAAGCGGACGAAAGCCGGAACGGCAACCGGAAAGGAAGCTGCGGCAAGTTGCCGAGCAAACCCGCGAGCTCGTCCCTGAACGGAATCATCTCGGGCAGGGTCTCAACGACCAGGCCGATTGCACCCGAGACAGACTCCTTGAGGTCGTCCGGCCACTCCTTGCATCCCAGGTCGTTCCTCGAGATCCGGTCGGCATAGTGCTGGACGGCAGGGACGATCTGCTGAATCGTGTCCTGGCCCATTTGGGCACCATAGGCGAACAGGCCGAGCGGATTGCTGAACAACGTGCGGCGAACCTCTTCCGGGCGCGACAGCACCTTCACGGTCCCCTCGCCGGCGATCGTCGCCTGGCAGGCCATGCGGCCGCCTGCCGCGATCTGGCGGGGTGAAAGCGAGGCCTTCTCGATATCGGTAAGCGGGGCGAGGCAGTCGGAGCCCTCCTGCACGGTCACATAGCAGGCGTTGCAGACACCGTGCCCTCCGCAGACATAGCCCACATGGCTGTGGTTCAGCCGGGCGGCCTTGCCCACCGTCTGCCCGATGGCCGACGAACACGATTTGTCATTGATAATGAGGTTCATGGTCATAATCGTTGGAAGTTTGATGCTGATGCCCCCACGAACGGGTGCGTTATAACGTAAATTTACAAAATCGTCAAGAGTTTAAGAACTTCGGGGACGTTCCTGAAAACATTAACTTATAATTTCAAAGCAACAAACACCCAAGCGCCCGGCTTCACCACGTATTTCTCCGGATACTCCTCTTGTCGAGGGAACCACGCACCTTCCCCAGGTAAAGGTCCTCCAGGCGGGTCATCTCCGCGCGCTCCTTAGGGCTCCCGTCGTCGTAACCCACCAGGTGCAGCGCCGAATGGATCGTCACCCGCATCAGCTCGTCATCAAAGGTGGTGCCGAAGCGGCGGGCGTTGCCGGCGATGACGTCAAGGCAGATGTAGAACTCACCCTCGATCTCGCCGCCCTCGTCGTACCTGAAGGTGATGGTATCAGTCGCATAGTCGTGCTGCAGGAACTCCCGGTTGATGCGCCGGATCATCCGGCTGCCGCAATAAACCGCATCCACCGAACCGGCCGGGCGGCCCTCCTCCCGGAACACGGTAAGGACGGCATGGCCGAGGCGCCGCTCGTCGATCGTCCGCCTGGTGGTGTTAGCTATCTGCAACGGCATGGCCTGACCCCGCCGACACCTTCAGCATGGCGTCGATCTGCTTGAGGTTGTTGCGATGCACCCGGATCGTCAGGAAGACCTGCTCGTCGACGTGCCGCTTTTCGATCACCTCGGCATGGTCGTAGAGGTAGCCGATCAGCTTGTAGTTCGACACGTGCGTCCGCACCTTCCGCACCCGGAACTCCCTGGCGACATGGTCGGAGATGCACTCCTTCAGCGCCAAAAGGTTCAGCCCCCGTTCGGCCGAGATGAATACCGCGTCCGGGTAACGCCCCTGAAGGCCGGTCAGGACGGAGGGGTCTTCGAGGACGTCGATCTTGTTGAAAACATCGATGATATGTTCGTGCTTCACCCCGATTTCGGTCAGGGTCTGGCGAACTACCTGCATCTGGTCCTGAAACGACGGATGACTGACGTCGACCACATGCAAGAGGAAATCGGCCTGCAGCACCTCGTCCAGCGTCGACTTGAAGCTCTCGATGAGCGTGTGGGGCAGCTTGCGGATGAAGCCGACCGTGTCGGAGAGCAGCACCAGCTTGTTGATCTTCAGCTCCAGCCGCCGCGTCTTCGTGTCGAGGGTCGCGAACAGCCGGTTCTCGGCGTAGGCCCCCGCTTCCGGGCAGAGCGCGTTCATCAGGGTGGACTTGCCCGCGTTCGTGTAACCCACCAGCGCCACCCTCGGCACCGATGCGCGCCGGCTCGTCTGGGTGTCGTGCTGCAGGGATACCGCCCGCAGCTTCCGCTTCAATGCGGCGATCCTGTTGCGCACCAGGCGCCGGTCAGTCTCGATCTGGGTTTCACCGGGACCCTTGGTGCCGATGCCACCCTTCTGTTTCGACAGGTGGGTCCACGCGCCGGACAGGCGCGGAAGCAGGTACTCGAGCTGCGCCAGCTCCACCTGCGTCCTCGATTGCGCCGACCTGGCCCTGATGGCGAAGATCTGCAGGATCAGTCCGGTCCGGTCGAGCACCTTGCACTCGAAGATGCGCTCGAGGTTCCTGGCCTGCACGGGCGAAAGGTCGTCGTCGAAGATCACGAGATCGACCTTCTCCTCCTTCACGAATTCGGCCAGTTCCTCGGCCTTGCCCCTACCGATGCAGGTCGCCGGATCGGGCTGCCTCTTCTCCTGGATGATGGAACGAAGGACGTCTGCCCCGGCCGTATCGGCAAGGAACGCCAGCTCGGCAAGGTACTCTTCGACAAGGGTCCTGGGGACATCTGGCTGTGAAGAGATGCCGATAAGCACGGCTTTCTCCCTCCCGGAAGGTGATAAGGGTATCGTCAAGCGAATCAGGGGAATAATTGGAGTTCGGTACGCCGGAAACCGGCAACGGCCACCCGTCCTTGCTCTTGCTATATATTGGCCATTAGGTTATCTTGCCGTCACGTTGCTGACAACGCTTTCCGGTTGCTGAAAGTTACATTTTTTTCGCTTTCCCGACGGTTTCGCAGAACAGAATCCATCAAGTTTCCGATACACCTTCGACGGTCAATGAACTACAGCTACAACGGACAGACCGTATTCCAGGACACCGGCAAGAAGCTGTCGCTCACCAACGCCTACGAATACTGCCGCCAGATCGCAAAGCACCACGCCAAGACCTTCTACCTGGCCACCCTCTTCCTGCCGAAACGCCAGCAGAACCCCATCTTCGCCATGTATGCCCTGTTGCGCACGGTCGACGACCTGGTCGACCTCGCTGAGGACAAGCTGACCAACGGGCAGCTCACTCGCCAGGAAATCAACAGTTCCATCGAAGCATGGAAGGCTCGGCTTAGCGAGTGCTATGCCGGCGAGCACCGGAACGACCCGATCCTGATGGCCTGGCAAGACACTCTGCGCCACTACGCCATCCCGATCGAACTGCCGCTCGACCTCATCGATGGTGTCGCCATGGACATCGACTTCACCCCGTTCGAGACCTTCGACGAACTCTACGTCTACTGCTACAAGGTGGCCTCGGTCGTCGGCCTCATGACCGCCGAGATCTTCGGCTACAGCGACCCGAACGCCCTGAAGCACGCCATCGACCTCGGCATCGCCATGCAGCTGACCAACATCCTGCGCGACATCGGCGAGGACGTCGACCGGGGCAGGATCTACCTCCCGCTCGAAGACCTCCGTCGCTTCGGCTACGGCCGCGACGAGTTCATGTCGAAAACCATGAACGGCAAATTCACCGACCTCATGAAATTCCAGATCGAGCGCGCACGCCGCTACTACACCTCGGCCGACAAAGGCATCCCGATGCTCGACAAGGAGAGCCGCCTGGCCGTCGGCATCAGCAGCCGCAACTACAGCGACATCCTCAAGGCGATCGAGCAGAACGACTACGACGTCTTCACCCGCCGCGCCTACCGCTCCTTCTACCAGAAAATCGGCACCCTGCCGTCGATATGGCTCAAAAACGCCATGTCGGCCTGATTTTATCATTACCCTGATACCATACGCATGACCAAAGAACACGAACAGAACAAGCCGTCGCAGGAGCTCCCGCAGGCAGTATCCCTCAACGACCAGATGAAGCGCCGCTTCCAGGAGCGCGAGCATCTTGCCGCTGCGGGCATCAACCCCTATCCCTACTCGTTCGACGTCACCTCGACATCAAAAGCCGTCCTTGAAGGCTTCGTCGACGACAGCGCCGCAGAGCTCTCCGTCGCCGGCCGCATCATGGCCATCCGCAAGATGGGCAAAGCCTCGTTCTTCCATATCCAGGACGCCGAAGGCAAGATCCAGATCTACCTCAAGCGCGACGACGTGGGCGAAGAGTCCTACAACACCTTCAAGCTGCTCGATATCGGCGACATCGTCGGCGTCAAAGGCTTCACCTTCCGCACCAAGACCGGCGAAATCTCGGTCCACGCCCGACAGTTCGAACTGCTCTCCAAGTCCCTGCGCCCGATCCCGATCGCCAAGGAGAAGGAGGTCGACGGACAGAAAGTGGTCTACGATGCCTTCAGCGACCGCGAGCTCCGCTACCGGCAGCGCTACGTCGACCTGATCGTCAACCCCGAAGTGCGAGACACCTTCATCAAGAGGACCAGGATCGTCGCCTTCATGCGTAACCAATTCTCCTCAAACGGCTGGCTCGAGGTCGAAACCCCGATCCTGCAACCGATCTACGGCGGCGCTGCCGCGCGCCCATTCACGACGCATCACAACGCGCTCGACATGGAGCTCTACCTGCGCATTGCCAACGAGCTCTATCTCAAGCGCCTCATCGTCGGGGGATTCGACGGCGTCTTCGAGTTCGCCAAGGACTTCCGCAACGAAGGCATTGACCGTTTCCACAACCCCGAGTTTACCCAGGTCGAGCTCTACGTCGCCTACAAGGACTACGTCTGGATGATGGAGCTGGTCGAAAACCTGCTGCACCAGGCATGCCTCGAAGTCAACGGCAAGGACTCCACCACCTTCCTCGGCAACGAGATCAGCCTCAAGCCGCCATTCCGCCGGCTCACCATCGCCGACTCCATCAGGGAGTTCACCGGCATGGAGATCAGGGGAAAATCCGAAACTGAACTCCGTAACACCGCCAAGGACCTCGGGCTCGAACTCGACCCCAAGATCAGCAGCGGCAAGATCATCGACGAGATTTTCGGCGAGTTCGTCGAACCCAAGCTCATCCAGCCGACCTTCATCACCGACTACCCCGAGGAGATGTCCCCGCTGGCCAAAAAGCACCGCACCGAGCCAGGCCTGGTCGAGCGATTCGAGCTCATCGTCGGCGGCAAGGAGGTCTGCAACTCCTTCTCCGAGCTCAACGACCCCGTCATCCAGCGCGAACGCCTCGAAGAGCAGGCCCGCCTCCGCCAGCGCGGCGACGACGAAGCCATGATTGTCGACGAGGATTTCCTTCGCGCCCTCGAATACGGCATGCCCCCCTGCGCCGGCCTCGGTATCGGCATCGACCGCGTGGTCATGCTCCTCACCGGCGAAGACTCCATCCGAGACGTCATCTTCTTCCCGCACCTGAAACCGGAGTGACGTTGCGTTCAGCAGCTGAACAGCACCCGAAAGCAGAAGCCCCGTTGAACACACGGGGCTTCTGCTTTCCTGACTGGAAAATTTGGGGACGTTGATCCGTATCTACAATAAAACCGAAGGCAAGGCGACCTGGCTGGAGGAGGCTGGCTTGATTATATGGATGCCCGTGCGTAACATGGAATAATGGCGGAAATCCGGCCCCGAGGGCCACAAGGAACTCCGTGATAAACAAGAGCGAGGAGCCCCATGCCTCTCATACGTCCGAAAGCATCACCGTTTTCACTGCTCGGGACCGTGGCGGGCGGGGAGGGGCTCTGCACCGAGTTCAAGCGCATCGTCCACTCCCCTGCCAAGATTGCGCGTTCAATCGCATCGTTCGCCAACACCTCGGGCGGGCACATCCTGATCGGGGTGGATGACGATGGTCGGATCGTGGGGATCAGCAGCGAGAAGGAGGCGTTGGAGGTGATCGACGATGCGCTGAGGTTCCACATCGAGCCGATGCCGGCGCTCGACGTGCATGTCGAGGAGTACAAGCACCGCATGGTACTGGTCGTCAGCATTCCCGAGAGCCCGGACAGGCCGCACGTCCATGTCGAAGAGGGCTACTGCCGGAGCACGGAAAGGCGGATCGTGGAACGAAGGGTGTTCATCCGCGAGGGTAGCCACAACAAAGCGGCGACGACGGATCGTATCGCCCTGATCCAGGCCGAAAAGAGCCCACTGAAGGTGTCGTTCAGCGATCGGGAGCGGCGAGTCCTGCACTACCTTGGCGAACATTCGCGCATCACGGCCCCGGAGTTCGCAGAGCATGCCGGCATCCCCGTCCAGGAGGCCCGCAGGATCCTCGTGTCGCTCGTCAGGGCAGGCGCGGTCCGCCTGCTTGCCGAGTCGGGAACCGGAGTCTACACGCTCGATTGACAGCACTCCAGAAGGAACAGCATCGGCGACACACCTGAATTCTGCCAGAATCCCTACATATTCGTATTATTTTTTCAGGAATATTTTTTATTCGCCCGTATTTTTTTAAGTTTAGTGAAAGGATTTTACGCCATTTCACCAGTTTTCCCGTTCCGCCCATGACTCGCCTGTTCGAAAACTACGATGCCGGGGCCGACCGCTTTTTCGATGAAGTCATATCGAAGGAGGCGGCACCAAGGGCACATTACGACAAGATGATGCGACGCTTCGCCCAGTTGTCGGTGGAGGACGTCCGGGCCAGGAAGCATCTGGTGAACCTCTTCTTCAGGAACCAGGGTATCACCTTCACGGTCTACGGCGTGGAGGAGGGCATCGAGCGCATCTTCCCCTTCGACCTGATCCCGCGCATCATACCGGCGCCGGAATGGGACATGATCGAACGGGGGCTCATCCAGCGCATCACCGCGCTGAACGAGTTCCTCTCGGACATCTACCACGACCAGAAGATCCTGAAGGACAAGGTCGTGCCGGCGGATCTGGTGCTGGGCAGCAAGCACTTCCGCCGTGAGTTCGTGGGGGTGCGCCCGCCACTGGGGGTCTACATCCATGTGACGGGCAGCGACCTTATCCGCAACACCGATGGGCGTTACCTGGTACTGGAGGATAACCTGCGGACTCCGAGCGGCGTCTCCTACATGCTGCAGAACCGGCAGGCGATGAAGCGCGCGTTCCCGGTGCTCTTCGAACGCTACAAGGTGCGCCCGGTGGACGGATACCCGCAGCAGCTGCTCAGGACCCTGCAGGAGATCAGCCCGACGCAGAAGAACGATCCGAAGGTGGTGGTACTTACGCCGGGCATCTACAACTCCGCCTATTTCGAGCACAGTTTCCTCGCCCAGCAGATGGGCATCCAGCTGACGGAGGGGCGCGACCTGGTGGTGAACAACAACAAGGTCTATACCCGGACAACGCGCGGCCTGCAGCGGGTGGACGTGATTTACCGGAGGGTGGACGACGACTTCCTCGATCCGCTGGTGTTCCGGCCCGACTCGAAGCTGGGCGTAGCGGGGCTGGTCAACGCCTACCGCAAGGGCAACGTGGCGCTGGCCAACGCGATCGGCACGGGCGTGGCGGACGACAAGGTGATCTACAGCTTCGTGCCGGAGATCATCAAATACTACCTCGGGGAAGACCCGATCCTCAACAATGTCGAAACCTGGCTGGCCAGCAACCCGAAGCACCTGAAGTACATCCTGCAAAACCTCGACAAGCTCGTGGTGAAGGCGGCCAACGAATCAGGAGGGTACGGCATGCTGGTGGGACCACACGCCACCCAGGAGGAGCGGGAGAAGTTCGCCGAACTGATCGTAGCCAACCCACGCAACTACATCGCCCAGCCGACCATCTCGCTTTCGCGCCACCCGAGTTTCATGGGTGACGCGGAGATCGCCCCCTGCCATATCGACCTCAGGCCTTACGTGCTGTACGGCAAGTCCCCGTCGATCGTGCCCGGCGGGCTGACCAGGGTTGCCCTGAAGCGGGGATCGCTGGTGGTCAACTCCTCGCAGGGAGGAGGAAGCAAGGACACCTGGGTGATCGATATCTGAACCTTAACGAACGCAACGCATGCTGAGCCGAGTCGCCGAATCGCTCTTCTGGATGAGCCGGTATTTCGAACGCGCCGAAAACACGGCGAGGTTCCTGGACGTCAATTTCAACCTGATGCTCGACCTGAACAGCATCACCTCCGTGGACCATCCGAACTACTGGAGCCCACTGATCATGGTCATGTCGGACCATGGGGATTTCAGGGCTCATTACGACGAGTACAACGCCAACAACGTGACCGACTACCTGGTGTTCAACAGGCAGAACAGCAGTTCGATCATCTCGTCCATCGGCATGGCCAGGGAGAATGCACGGAGCATCATCGAGAGCATCTCGAGCGAGATGTGGGAGCAGATCAACAACCTGTACCACTACCTGCAGAGCGTAACGCCGCAGCAGGTGCACAACGATCCCTACAGTTTCTACAAGGAGATCAAGAACGCCTCGCACCTGTTCCAGGGGATTACCGACAACACCTTCTCGCGCAGCGAAGGATGGGATTTCGTCCAGATCGGCAAGTACCTCGAACGCGCGGACAATTCTGCCAGGCTCATCGACGTCAAGTACCAGATGCTGATGCCGAAGCGAGGCCAGCACCTCGACCTGGTGAAGAACTCGGTCGACATCATCCAGTGGATGGCGGTGCTGAAAAGCTGCAGCGCCCTGGAAGCGTTCCGGAAGGTCTACCTGTCAAAGATCGACCCGGACAACATCCTGCGGTTCCTGATCCTCGACCGTGCCTTCCCCCGCAGCATCACCTTCTCGATCTGCGCGGCGCAAGAGGCCCTGTGGAGGATATCGGGAAGCACGACGCACCGGTACGTCAACAACGTCGACCGGCTGATCGGCAAGATGGATGCGGAACTGAGTTATACCACGGTGGATGATATCCACATGCGGGGGGTGCACGGATTCCTCGAAGAGATACAGGACGGGGTGATCAAGGTGGGCGAACAGCTCCACCTGCTCTATTTCGCCTACCACACGCCGAAGATCGAGCCGCTCGACGCAACGGAAGGGCTGGCGTTCACCGGAGTTGCCGGAGGCCGGGCGAACTGGAGCCAATCGCAACAGCAGCAGCAACAGCAGTAACCGTCCAGCTAGGGCACAACGGGATAAACAGCAGAGCCATGATCCTCAAGGTTGAACATACGACGGTGTTTGAATACGAAGAACCGGTCTACGAAACCGCCACCGAAGTGCGGCTGCAACCGGCGAACACTTCCGACGGGACGCAGCGTTGCGCCAGCTTCAGCCTCCAGGTCTCGCCATCGGCGACGATTTACGAGTACACGGATTTCTACGGCAACATGGTCCACCACTTCAACCTCCTGCAGAGCCACAAGAGGGTGCAGATCGTTGCCACTTCGGTGATCGAAACCACCACCACGGCTCGCAGCATGGTCGACGCGGAGGACGAAATCAAACTGCTCGACTTTTCGGCCGAGAGCAAGTACGTGCATTTCGATCCCGCGATCTGCGAGCTTGCCGACAAGTTCAGGGGAACCGGAGACGCCTACAGCCAGGCGATGGAGATCTGCAGGCACATCAACAGCTCGTTCAGGTACGAACCCGGGGTGACCGACGTGCACAGCACCAGCGCCGTGGTCATGGCCCTCGGGCGAGGAGTCTGCCAGGACTTCGCCCACATCATGATTGCCGCCTGTCGCCACCTCGGCATCCCTACCCGATACGTCAGCGGCTATCTTTACGGAGGAGGCAGTACCCCTGACGGCCAGGATGAAGCGAGCCATGCATGGTGCGAGGTGTACTGCGGAGACGGGATGGGGTGGTGCGGCTTCGACCCGACACACAAAACACTGCTTGTGGATGAACGGTACATCAAGATCGGTTCCGGAAGGGACTATGCGGATGTCCCGCCGGTAAGGGGCACCTACAAGGGCACCTCATCGGAAACACTCCAGGTATCCGTTCGGGTCAGCTCCCTCGACAAGCCCTCCTGAGGCATCCCCGGCCCGATATGCCTTCTGATGAGACGCAATGACCGTTCGCGTATGACGGGAAGCCATCAAGAGGCGAGGATCTCATTCACCTTCCTGGACAGCGCCATGACCGTAAACGGCTTGTGAATGAAATTGACGCCCGTGTCGAGTATGCCGTGACAGGCGATGATATCTGCGGTGTAACCGGACATGAACAGCGTCCTCAACCCGGGAATGATGCCCGCGATCCTCTCGGCGAGCTGGTTCCCGTTCATCTCCGGCATGACGATATCGGTGATCAGCAGGTCCAGGCGGTCCACCCACTCTTCCGCCAGCCTGATCGCGTCGGTCGGGGTCGAAGCCGGCAACACCCGGTAACCCGTCTTTTCGAGCATCAACCTGCAGAGATTAAGGATCTCCGGCTCATCCTCGACCACCAGGATCGTCATCTTGCGGTGTTCAGTATCCTCCTTGCAGCAAATCCTCACCGCCTCGCCGTCGACGTCCAGGATCAGCGGCAGGCAGACCCGGAACACGCTCCCCTTGCCCGAGCCGGTATCGAAATCGATGAACCCCCGGTTCTGCTTGATGATTCCGTAGACGGTCGCCAACCCGAGGCCGGTTCCCTTGCCGAAGGCCTTGGTCGTGTAGAACGGTTCGAAAATGTGGGCCCGATGCTCCTGACCGATGCCGTGGCCGGTATCAGCGACCGAAAGCTCGACGAAATCCCCTGACATGCCGCTGTTCGCCCCGGGATTCCCATGGGCGTCGATATGCACCCGGCGAATGCTGATAGTGATCCGACCATCACCGTCTATCGCATCGCATGCGTTCATGCAGAGGTTCGTCAGGATCTGGCTGACCTGTTCGGGATCGACCCTGACGGGGCAGACTTCAGTGGCCCGGTTCAGGAAAATGACGACCTTCGTGCCGATCAACCCCCTGAGCATGCCGAGCGTCTCCTCGACGACCGTATTCAGGTCAAGCAGTTTCGGCAACGCCGTCTGCTTCCTGGCGAATGCGAGCAACTGGCTGGTCAGTTCCGCCGATCTTTCAGCCGCTTTCGAAATCTCCTCAAGGCAGTGTTTCACCTCGGGGTCAAGATCCTGCTCCGTCAGGGCCATCTCCGCATTGCCGAGAATCACCCCGAGCTGGTTGTTGAAGTCATGGGCGATGCCGCCGGCCAGCTTGCTGACAACCTCCATCTTCTGGATCTGCATCAGGAGCACCTGTAGCCTGCCTTCGGACTGCTCGGCGCGCTGGCGCTCGACAATGTCCCACACCAGGCCCACCAGTGCCGAAACCCGGTTGGCATCGTCCTCATCGTAATCGGTCCGTTTGTTGCCCAGCAGGAACACCGCAGGAATGCCTTCTGCTGCCGAAACCGGGACTACCAGGGTGTTGCGGAGTATCGGCATGTGCCCGGCAGGCAAACCCGCGGTGCGCGCCAAGGAGTAGTCGTTGCAGATTACCGGAGCCTGCCGATGGACGGCCTCTCGCCAGAATGGCGTTTCGTCCATCGGGTGGGGGGACCCCTTACCATCCATTGAGGCCATGTGCTTCCGCACCTGCCCGGACCAGACGCGCTGGGGATAGTCGTTCCCGCTGGTCTCCAAGAAATGGAAAAATCCGAAAGAGCTGTCGGTCATTCGCTCCGCCTCGTCGATAGCCGTCTGCATCAGCTCTTCCGGTGTTGCGGTGCCGACCATCTGCAGCAGGCGGATACGGAAGGTGGCCAGCGCCTCATACTGCTTTCGCTGGGTCAGGTCGTAGATGAGCCCGATTACTCCATCGAGGGTACTGTCGTGGTAGGACTGGAGGCTGATTTCGGCATAGCGTATCGAACCATCCTTCTTTCGGAGCCGGAACTCGCTTATGGGGGTCTTCCTGCTATCCGCAAGCACATCGCCCAACATGTCCATGGCCACCGGGATGTCCTCCCTGTCGAGGAGCTGACCGAACGGCTTGCCCAGGAGATCCTCCCGCGTGTAACCGGAGAGTTTCCGCATAGCCTGCGACATGTAGACCATGATGCCGGAACTGTCGCTGATGAAAACCGGGGCATCGATCTGCTCGGTGATCGCGCGGAACCGTTGTTCGCTCTTCCATAAAGCATCCCCGGCCTGCTTGCGGTCCGTCGTATCGATACCTGTCGCGTACAGGAAAAGCTCACCGCGGATCATGATTCGGGCACCCGTCACCAGGAACCAGCGGAAATCGGGGCCTCCCTTCTTGAGCATCCGGAACTCGACGGTCTCCTCGACGCCGGTTTCGAGCACGTTCCGCATCCTGGAGACTACCCGGCGCAGGTCGTCCGGATGGATGATCTCGGTGGCATTCACCGAAGGCATCTCTTCATCCGGCTTGCCGACCAGGATGTCCCGTATGCATGGGTTCCACCGGGCAAACCTGCCATCAGCGTAAAGCATGCAGAGCATTCCGGGAAGGTTTTCAAGGAACAGCCGGGTTGACCGGGCTTCGGAATCCGGACCAGGGTGGTCGCCGGGATGGGGTCGGGAAGGGGTCGATGAGCTGTATTCTTCCAGCATGGAGGGTAGGGAAATAAATAGTGGAACGGCATTTTTAATATACGCAAGCAACAGGCATATACGGGAATATTATAACCCGAAAAATGCATCTCCACGACTCGACGCCATAGACTGACCTGCCCCGGCGTACCGGAAAATGCATCGTTTTTTTTTATGCTCGCGGTTCCCTACCTTCAGGAAACCAAATGCAGCAGTCACGCTCCCCGGCACGCCATGAAATTCAACGTCACCTCCAAAGACCCGCGATCGGCAGCGCGTTGCGGCATGCTGTATACCAGCCATGGCGAGATCCCGACCCCGATCTTCATGCCGGTCGGCACCCGTGCAAGCGTCAAGTCGGTGGAACCCCGCGAACTGAAGGAGCTCGATGCCAGGATCATCCTGGCCAACACCTACCACCTCTACCTGAAACCGGGCAACACCATCCTCTCCAGGGCAGGTGGCATCCACCGCTTCATGAACTGGGATGGCCCACTCCTGACCGACAGCGGCGGTTACCAGGTCTACTCCCTGTCGCAGCTCAGGAAGATCAGCGAGGAGGGGGTGGCCTTCAAGTCCCACCTCGATGGTTCGCGCCTGAATTTCACCCCGGAAAACGTCGTGGATACCCAACGCATCATCGGCAGCGATATCATGATGCCGCTCGACGAGTGTCCGCCCTGGCCGGCAGACAAGGGCTATGTCCGCAAGTCCGGGGAGCTGACCCTCCGCTGGGCAGAGCGTGCCAGAAACCGGTTCCTGTCGACCACCCCGCATTACGGCTACGGACAGTACCAGTTCGGCATCACCCAGGGCGGGACCTATGAGGACCTTCGGGCCCATTCGAGCCGCGCGCTGGTCGACCTCGACTTCGACGGTTACGCCGTGGGCGGCATGGCCGTGGGGGAACCTGCCGAAGAGATGTACCGGATGCTCGAACTTTCGCACACGCTCCTCCCGGAGTCCAAGCCTCGATACCTGATGGGGGTGGGCACACCGGCGAACATCCTGAACGCGATCGAGCGGGGCATCGACATGTTCGACTGCGTCATCCCGACACGTGAAGGCCGCAACGGCCGGGTATACACCCGAAACGGCACCATCAACCTGAGGTCCGCGAAGTTCGCCGAAGACTTCCGGCCGATCGACGAGGGGTTTGACAACCACGTCTGCCGGAACTTCTCGCGCGCCTACATCCGCCACCTGCTCAACGTCGGCGAAATCCTCGGCTTGAAGCTCTGCTCGCTCCACAATATTTCGTTCTTCCTCTGGCTCACCTCGACGGCGCGCCAGAACATCCAGGCAGGCACTTTCCCCGAGTGGAAGGAGTCGTTCCTTACGGAGTTCAACCGCAATGACCAGGCATAACCATACCGCAGCACACGCCCCGTCGCTCTTCCTGTTGAGCCTCGGTTGCTCGAAGAACACCGTAGACAGCGAACGCATCCTGGCCCACGCCACCGGTTGCAGCCTTGGCGTGGCTGAAGTCGCCGAAGATGCCGACATCATCCTGATCAACACCTGCGGCTTCATCCTGGACGCCAAGGAGGAGTCGATCAACGAGACCCTCAGCGCCATCGAACTGAAAAAAGCCGGCTCCGTCAGAGAGGTCTACGTCATGGGATGCCTCGTCGAACTCTACCGCAAAGAGCTCGCCGAAGAACTTCCCGAAGTGGACGGGTTCTTCGGCACCCGCGAACTGCCCGGGGTGCTTGCGGCCATCGGGGCGAGGTACCGCGAAGAGCTCTCGGACGAGCGACGCCTGCTCACCCCGAAACACCACGCCTGGCTGAAGATTTCCGAGGGCTGCAACCGTCGCTGCTCGTTCTGTTCTATCCCGAAGATCCGGGGACCCTACCACAGCCAACCGGTCGACCAGCTCCTCAGGGAGGCCCGGGCCCTGCAGGTGAAGGGAGTCAGGGAACTGAACCTGATCGCCCAGGACATCAGCCTCTACGGTTACGACCTCTACGGGAAAAGCGCCCTGAACGACCTGGTGCTGCGCCTCTCTGACATGGAGTTCGAGTGGATCCGGCTGCTCTACGCCTACCCCCTCAACTTCCCGATGGAGGTACTCGACACCATGCGGGAGCGCGAAAACATCTGCAACTACCTCGACATGCCGCTGCAGCATATCAACGACCGCATCCTGCGTTCGATGCAGCGCGGCGTCGGCCGACAGGAGACCATCAACCTCGTCGAAGGGATCCGCGAACGCAACCCGAACATTCGCATCCGCACCACCATGATCGCCGGCTACCCCGGCGAGACGCGGGCCGAGTTCGAGGAGCTGCTCGAGTTCGTTCGTGCGACGCGCTTCGACCGCCTCGGCTGCTTTCCCTACCGCCATGAGGAGCACTCCCCGGCCTACGCCCTCGAAGACACGGTAAGCGATGCGGAGAAGGAGGAGCGCGTTGGAGAACTGATGGAGCTCCAGGAGGGAATCTCCACTGAAAACAACCGGCGTTACGACGGCACCGTGCTCAAGGTTGTCATCGACGAAGTTGAGGGACCGACCGCCTTCGGCCGCACCAGTTGCGACGCGCCGGAGGTTGACAACGAATGCATCCTCGACACCGCCGGCATGCAGGTCGTGCCCGGAGAGTTCGCCATGGCTGAAATCCACGACACCACCGCATACGAACTGCACGGCACGATCATCGGCAAGCCAGCCTTCGCAGGTGGCGGCCGGGCGGGATGAACCCACCTCAAGCCGCAAATTCGTCTGGCCAGCGGCGACCCCGTTTCGTATATTCACGGGTCCGGCAGACAAGCAGTATCAACCATCTATCATTCGGAGCAGTACCATGGATTCCCGACCGTCAGGAGCTGGCAGGGCCAAAATCGGCATCACCTGGGCCGTGAGCCTCTTCGTGACGGCCGTGATCGTCTTTTTCGGCGCGACCCGTTACCAGGGGGGAGTGACCGGGAATGCGGGCGATCCAGCCGTTCGCAGGCAGTTGCTCGTCGCTGCAATGAGGACGAACCTCGCCCGCGCGGCCGAGATGGAGAAGTGCGCCGTGCTGTCGGACCGCGACGAGGAGTCCGCGAGCTTCGCCGAAGCATCAAAGACGGCCTCGACGGCGATCGACCGTGACCTCGGCAGGCTCAGGAAACTGATCGGCGGACAGGGCTCCAGCCGGGAGCGGGAGCTGCTGGGCAGGTTCGAGCGCTCATGGGAGAGCCTGAAACAGATCGACGCCGGCCTCCTCCTGTCTGCACCACAGAACACGAAGGCCAAGGCCATCGAGCTGTCGGGCACGATCGGCGCCGAGCTGCTCCAGAAGTTCCATGAGGAGCTCGGCAAGGCAACCCTGAAGGCGAGCCCGGCATCGAAGCGGGTCGAGATGGAAAAGCTCGCAGGACAGGCCGAAAGCGCCATGCTGGGCATCGCCCTGTTGCAGATGCGACACCTCCATGCCCCGTCGGCAGCCGAGAAAACCGCGCTGGAAATCCCGATGAACGACTCGAGGAAAAGGGCCGAGGCCGCCCTGAAATCGATGGATGCCGTGTCCGGCAAAAAAAGAAACACCTTGCTGAACGGCGCGGCGACCGTGCTCGGAGAGTTCATGCAACTCAACGAAGAGATCGTCCGCCTCTCGAACATCGAAGCCAATGAAAGCCCGGCAGAGGTTTCGCTCGGCAGGAAGCGTCTTGCCGAAACCGAATGCGACCACGAGCTCAAAGCCTTGCAGTCTCCGGGCATCGGCGACAGCAAGTAGTGTCGTGCCGGGGCATGGACGGCACGGCGATATTTCCCGTTGACATGACCCGAATGGTGCCTAAAACCAACATGGTGGAATGAGCAACGACAGCTCCGAATCCCCTATCGAACGCCTCTCCGGCTCCGTCGAGCGGGTGACCTACCACAGCGCCCAGACCGGATTTTCGGTGCTCCGCCTGAAGGTGCGCGGAAAGCGTGAGCTGGTAACCGTGGTCGGCACTGCGGCATCCCCTGTCCCGGGCGAGTTCATGGAGTGCCTCGGAGCCTGGAAGAACGACCGCACCCACGGCATGCAGTTCAAGGCCAGCAGCATCACGCCGGTCGCACCGACCACACTCGACGGCATCGAGCGCTACCTCGGATCGGGGCTGGTCAAAGGGCTTGGCCCGTACTTCGCGAAAAAGCTGGTCAAGGCGTTCGGCGATTCGGTCTTCGACGTCATCGAGCTCCAGCCGGAGCGGCTGCTCGAAGTCGCCGGCATCGGCGAAAAACGGGTCGCCATGATCACCGCCTCGTGGGCTGAACAGAAGGCGGTGCGCGACATCATGGTGTTCCTGCAGTCCCACGGCGTCGGCACGGCCCGCGCGTGGAGGATCTACCGCCTCTACGGCGACGCGGCCATCGCCATGGTGACTGAAAACCCTTACCGCCTCTCGCTGGACATCGAAAGCATCGGCTTCCAGACGGCCGACACCATCGCCGAAAGCCTCGGGATAGAAAAAAACTCGCTCATCAGGGCGGAAGCGGGCATCCGGCACGTACTGCGGAACCTGTCACTCGAAGGGCATTGCGCCGTTCCTGAAGAGGCTCTGGCAGCCGAGGCCTCTTCACTGCTCGGCATCGACCGGCCGATCGTCGCCGAAGCGCTCGATGCCGAGAAAAAAAGGGGCAACGTCGTAGGCGAAGACCTCGATGGCCAATCCTGCGTCTTCCTCATCCAGCTCCACCAGGCCGAGAAGAACCTTGCCCTCGGGCTTATGCGGCTCCGCCAGGGCACCCTCCCCTGGAAACCCATGGACCCGCATGACTTCCTTCCATGGATCGAGCAGGAGACCGGCCTCGAGCTCTCCCCATCGCAGCGGAGCGCCGTCACGCTGGTTTTGTCGAGCAAGGTCTCGATCATCACCGGCGGACCGGGCGTCGGCAAGACCACCCTCCTCAGGGCGATCCTTTCGGTGCTGCGCCGCGAGAACGTGCCGGTAGCGCTCTGCGCCCCGACCGGACGCGCCGCCAAGCGCCTCACCGAGTCGACCGGCATCGAAGCCAAAACCATCCACCGGCTCCTCGAGTTCGACCCGAAAGCCTTCGATTTCCGGCGTGGGCGGGGAAACCCGCTCGATGCCGCCTTCGTGGTGGTCGACGAGACCTCGATGGTCGACGTGGTGCTGATGCAGAAGCTCATCGCCGCCGTGCCCGACAAGGCGGCCATCGTGTTCGTCGGCGACGTGGACCAGCTTCCATCTGTGGGACCGGGGGCCGTGCTGGCCGACATGATCTCATCCGAAGCCCTCCCGACCGTCCGGCTGACCGAGATATTCCGCCAGGCCGCCGAATCGATGATCATCGTGAACGCCCACCGGATCAACCAGGGGCAGATGCCGCTCGTGGCCGATGGCGAAGCTCTGTCGGACTTCTACCTCGTGCCGGCCTCGTCGCCCGACGACCTCCACGCCAAGCTCATGCAGCTGGTAACGCAACGCATCCCGAAACGCTTCGGGCTCGACCCCGTCCGCGACATCCAGGTGCTGACCCCCATGAACCGTGGCGGCATCGGGGCAAGGGCCCTGAACGCCGACCTGCAGGCAGCGCTGAACGGTAGCGCCGAACCGAAGGTGGAGCGCTTCGGCAGCGCCTTTGCACCGGGCGACAAGGTAATCCAGATGGTCAACAACTACGACAAGGAGGTGTTCAATGGCGACATCGGCCTGGTCGAGAGCGTGAACGCGGATGAAGGGCTGATGACGGTCCTCTACGACCGCCACCGGGTGGAATACGCCTTCGGAGAGCTCGATGAGGTGGCGCTCGCCTACGCGACAAGCATTCACAAGAGCCAAGGCTCGGAGTATCCGGCCGTGGTGGTCCCCCTGGCCATGCAGCACTTCACGCTGCTCGAGCGGAACCTGGTCTACACGGCGGTCACCCGGGGCAAGAAGCTCGTCGTGGTCGTGGCCGAACCGAAAGCGCTCGCCATGGCCGTGCAGAACTGCCGATCGAAACGCCGCCTTACCAGCCTCGCTTCGAGGCTCAGCTCTCCCGGCATGCAATCCTGGCAAAATTCGTAAGCACCCGGCCCGCCCAGGGAGCTTCGCCCGCCCCGGCGCCGCCGGGCAGGTAAGCCTCCATGACCTCACGGGTATACTCGGGATGGAATTGCACACCCCACGCGCACCGGCCGATCCTGAAGGCATGGTTCGGATCGTGCGGGTTGCCCGCAAGCCGCACGGCCCCCGGGGGCAGGCGGAGCACGCTTTGGGCGTGGGTGGCGTGGGCCTGGAAGCACTCCGGGAGACCCTCGAACAGACGGTCGCCGTAGGCTTCGGCCGTCAGGCCCACGGCGACCGTCCCGGCTTCACGACCTACCGGATGGTATCCGACCTCGCCTCCGGCGGCACGCCCGAGGAGCTGGTGGCCGTAACAGATACCGAGGAACGGCACGCCGGCTTCGACGAGGCGGGGTATCCAGCGCTCGATGGCGAGGCTCCAGGGCAAATCGTCGGTGACCATGGCATGTGAGCCGGTAACGACTACCCCGGCGCACTCGCCGGGTTCGGGAAGCCGCCCGCCGCGCGCCGCATCGACCACCTCGACCGGGCAGTCAAGGCTACCGAGCCCGTTGATGATCCATGCCTCGAAATCGCCGAGGCGTGCGGCCGTGGAGGCAAAGGTGCTCCCGGCCTTGATGATGGAAAGGCGCTTCATGTCCAAGGGTCCGATAAGTTGCGAAAAGCGCCCCAAGCTATCATCTTTCGACCCCGGAAACAACAGCCAGGCCCGCCATCGCCCTTTTTTTCGTATATTTTCCGCAAACCAAATCAAGTGCTCCGCCTGCGCCCGGCAACATGAAACACCACTCCCTGATCTTCCTCACCGGCTTCAGCGGATCCGGCAAATCGACCATCGGACCGCTCCTGGCCAACTCGCTCGGCTTCGAGTTCGTCGACCTCGACAAGGCGATCGAACTTGCTGCCGGCAAGAGCATCAACAGGATATTCGCCGAGGACGGGGAAGCCGGTTTCAGGGCGCTGGAGCTGCAAAGCCTCGAAGCCATCGCCTCACGCCGTGACCTTGTGGTCTCCCTTGGCGGAGGGGTACTCGAAAACGACCGCTGCTTCGGCATCATCAGGGCGCATGGGACACTGGTGTACCTGAAGTCAAGCCCCGAGATCCTGGCCATGCGGCTGCAGCACAAGACCGACCGGCCGCTCCTCAAGGCCGAAGACGGTCGGCGACTGACGAAGGAGGAGATCCTGTCGCGCATTGCCGCAATGCTTGAAAAACGCGAACCCAGGTACCTCAAGGCGGACCTTGTCGTCGTGACCGATTCGAAAAAGATCGGCTCATCCGTCGAGGATCTGACCAGGAAGATCGAGCGGCACATCCGGAAGACCGGCAGGAACACCAACCAGGAGAAGTAAGCATGGAGACCCCGTCAAGCCATATCGTCGTCAAAACGCCCGTGCTCGATGCTGTCGGCGAACTGTACTCGGCCCATGGCCTCGACAGGAAATGCGTGGTCCTGTTCGACGAGAACACCCGCAGGCTTTTCGGCGAAAAGGTCCTGGCGTCGCTGCATCGGCAGGGGTTCCAGACCAGGGAGCTGGTCGTTCCCGCCCGCGAGACATCCAAGAGCCTCTCGTCGGCATGGAAACTCTACGGGACGATGATCGAAGCCGACGTCGACCGGAGCTGGAACCTGCTCTGCGTGGGCGGCGGCGTGGTCGGCGACCTCGGCGGCTACATCGCCGCAAGCTATTACCGGGGCATACCCGTGGTGCAGCTTCCGACGACACTGCTCGCCATGACCGACAGCTCCATCGGCGGCAAGGTGGCCATCAACCACCCCCTCGGCAAGAACCTCATCGGGTTCTTCCACCTGCCCGAACTGGTGCTGATCGACCCCTCTTTCCTGAAGTCGCTGCCATCGAGGGAGATCTACGGCGGCATGGCCGAGGTGGTCAAGTACGGCTTCATTGCCGACCGGAGCTTCTTCGATTTCCTGGACAGGAACTTCGACGAGGTCGTCGGGTTCAGGGAACCCGCCCTGACCGAGGCCGTCAGCCGGAGCGCCTTCATCAAGGCGGAAGTGGTGGAAAAGGATTTCAGGGAGACCACCGGCCTGAGGGCCACGCTCAACTTCGGCCACACGTTCGCCCACGGCCTCGAAAAGCTTGCCGGATACCGTAACCTGCGGCATGGCGAGGCGGTGGCGATCGGCATGGCCTGTGCGCTGTTCCTATCGCGCAGGCTCGGATTCCTGCCCGAGGCGGAGCTGGCCGAAGGGCTCGCCCTGATGCAGCGGTTCCGCTTCCCGAGGGGACTGGTTGCCAAACGCTTCCTCGCCTACGACAGCGACGTGATGTTCGACAGCATGTTCTCCGACAAGAAAAAGATCGACAAAAAGCTCCGCTTCGTGCTCATCGACCGGATCGGCCATGCATTCCTTCACGGTAAGGACGTTGAAAAAGAAGCCGTGACCGGCGCCATCGAAGAGGCGAAGGTGTGGTTCGAAAGAAAAAGATAAAAGCAGGGACTGATGTCCTTTATTGATTCTTCGAGTTCATTTCCAGCAGCAGCCTGCTGCCGCGGGCTACGGCAAGTTCGTCCACCACGTCGATGGTGTCGATCTCGGCGGCGATGAGCCGGCTGTTCCCTCCGGTAGCGATGACGCTTACCGCAGGCTCCCCGAGCTCCTCGCGAAGGTAGGCCCTGATTTCGGCTATCAGCCCCTCGACCTGCTTGACCACCCCCCAGAAAATGCCGCTCCGGATGCACTCCCCGGTCGAGCGGCCGAGCAGGCCAGTCCGGTGGTCGATGCTTATCAGGGGGAGCTGGGCCGTCCTGGCATGCAGCGCGCCTGACATCACGTCGAGGCCCGGCATGATCAGCCCACCGACATACTCCCCTTTCGAATCGAGGACGTCGAAGGTGATGGCCGTGCCGATGTCGACCGCGACATGCGCCCGGTTCGGGAACAGGCGCGAGCTCCAGGCGCAGAGCGCGACACGGTCGGCGCCGAAGGCATGGCTGTTTTCGTAACGGAGCGTGAACGGAAGCCGTAGCCCTGAGTCGATCGACACCACCGGCACCGCCAGCACCGAGCCAAGCGCTTCGGCACAGCGGGCAGCGATATCGGGCACCACGCTGCAGATTGCCGCTTCGCGGAACGGGCCGTAATTGCCGGAAAGCTTCACCAGAGCATTCGCCACGGCGGAGGGATCGGCGAAAACACTACTCGGCAGGCGTTCGATCAACGGATCGGGCCCATCCGGGAAGATGGCCATGGTGGTGGTCGTATTGCCGATGACCACTACCAGCCTCGGCGCATCACCCTCTCGGAGTTCCATTGGTATGGTTGCAGGAGGAATGATTCAGGGACGCTTGACCGTCAAACCGGCCTTTGCCGCAAGATCATGCAGCAGTTTTTCAGACCCGGGCATCCCGTGCTCGCCTTCGGTAACGAAAAGCGAGTCGCGCAGCCCTGCGTTCATGGCGACGATGTAGACCTTCGGTGGCGGGTTGTAGGTAACCTGTTCCTGGTAGATGGAGACGATGTCCTTGTAGAGGAACTGCTTGGCGGCACCGTTGCGGAACCGGTATTCGATCCGGTCTTGGGCCAACCGGACGGCGTCGCCGTCGTTGCCGTGCTCGGCACTGAACCTCGTATTGTAATACTGCGGCCCACCGAGGGCGATGGTGGTCATCACCACCAGCAGGGAGGTCTTCCAGAGACAGCCGAAATCGACGCCGTAGGAGAACTTGCCGTAGCGGTAGAACACCGCCCAGCCGGCGGCAAGGAACAGCATGGCCAGCGTCCAGGTGACGTAGTAGTAGTAATCGAGCCACCATCCTGGAAACGGCATCGGATACTGGAAGAGTTCGGACATTGGCGCAACCCCGTGGTGTTTCTTGTTATCTTGAAAGACCCAAAAATACAGCTTTTCGGACTCTCTTCGAAACAGAATAATCACAACGGCGACAACCCATGAAATCGTATCACAAGGAACTCTGGATGCAGGTGCCGACGAGGATGGATTTCGTCAACATCACCCTCGACGTCGAATCCGCCCTTGCCGAAAGCGGCATCAGGGAGGGGCTTTGCCTGGTCAACGCCATGCACATCACCGCCTCGGTCTTCATCAACGACGACGAACCCGGCCTCCATGCCGACTACAAGGAGTGGCTGGAGAAGCTCGCCCCGCACGATCCCTCGCGCTACCGCCACAACCGCACCGGCGAGGATAACGGCGACGCCCACCACAAGCGACAGGTCATGGGACGCGAGGTAGTGGTAGCCGTCACGGCAGGCCGGCTGCACCTCGGCCCATGGGAACAGATCTTCTACGGCGAGTTCGACGGCCGCCGCCGCAAACGGGTCCTCGTCAAGATCATCGGGGAATAACCCCGCTCCCCCAACGAAAAAAAGCCTGCGTTTGCAGGCCTTTTTTCGTTTTCAGCTGTACCCGAAAATCAGTGTTCGAAGAGCATTTCCGAGTAGGTCGGGAGCTGCCAGCGGCTGCGGTCGACCTGGAACTCCAGCTTGTCGGCAACCTCGCGAACGGCGAGCATGCAGGGCAGGATCCTTGCTGCGCAGAAATCCGCCTTTTCGATTTCGCTTTCAATCTCCTCCATCTCCTCGACGGTCTCCTCAAGGACGCCGGCGAGCTCCATGAGCTTCGACAGGTCCTCTGACAGGCCCTTCAGGTGCGCACCCTGGTTCTTCAGCGCCGCTTCGGAGATGCCGATCACTTCGGATGCGGCAACGAGGTTGTTGAAGGAGCTGCCGATGTCGCCCTGGTACTCCGAGACGTCCGGGATGACCATGGTATTGATCATCAGGAGCAGAGTCTTGGCTTCGATGTCGATACCCTTGACATAGCGCTCGATGCGGACATTGTAACGGGAGTCGATCTCCTCCGCGGTCAGCACGCCGTACTTGACGAACATATCGACGGTATCCTTCGCAATCCATGCGCGCACGGCTTCCGGAGTGTTCTTCATGTTCGGAAGGCCACGTTCCGCAGCGGTCCTCTGCAGGTCCTCGCTGTAGTTGTCGCCAGGGTAGCGGATGTCCTTTGTCGCAGTGATGCCCTCGCGGATGGCCTCCAGGATGGCTTCGTCATTCGACTTGCCGGCAGCGATCTTGGCGTTGATGGCTGCGGTGGTGGCGTCGAGGCCTTCGGCCATGATGGTGTTGAGCACCATGTTCGGCACGGAGACCGGCTGGCTGGAACCGACGGCGCGGAACTCGAACTTGTTGCCGGTGAAGGCGAACGGCGAGGTACGGTTACGGTCGGTATAGTCCTTGTTGAGCACCGGCAGGTGGCTGAGGCCGAGGTCGATGATCTGCTTCACGCTCTTCAGGTCGACCTTGCCACTCTCGATCGCGTCGAGGACACCCTCGAGCTGTGCACCGAGGAAGGCGGTCATGACTGCCGGAGGAGCCTCATTGGCGCCAAGGCGGTGATCGTTGCCAATGCTGGCGACCGAAGCACGGAGCACGGCGGCGCGCTTGTGCAGGCCCTTGAGCACGCTGACCAGGAAAACCAGGAAGCTGATGTTCGACTCGGGGGTTTCGCCCGGATCGAGGAGGTTCATGCCGCCGTCGATGCCGATCGACCAGTTGTTGTGCTTGCCCGAGCCGTTGATGCCGGCGAAGGGTTTTTCAAACAGCAGCAAGGCGAAGCCGTGCTTGTCGGCTACCTTGCGGAGCACCTCCATGATGAGGAGGTTGTGGTCGGCGGCGATATTGGCCTGTTCGAAGGTCGGTGCGAGCTCGAACTGATGCGGCGCAACCTCGTTATGCCGGGTCTTGGCCGGGATACCGAGCAGGTAGAGGTCCTCTTCGACATCCTGCATGAACTCGAGCACACGGTCCGGGATGGAACCGAAGTAGTGGTCCTCGAGCTGCTGGCCTTTCGGCGGCAGGGCTCCAAGCAGGGTGCGGCCGGTCATGACCAGGTCGGGACGCTGCGTGTAGAATTTCTTGTCGATCAGGAAGTACTCCTGCTCCACGCCGGCGTTGGTGATGACTCGCTGCACACCCTTGATGCCGATCACGTCGAGCAGCCTGATCGAGGCCTTGCTGACGGCATCCATCGAGCGGAGGAGCGGGGTCTTCTCGTCGAGCGCTTCACCGTGGTAGGAGATGAAGACGGTCGGGATGCAGAGGGTCAGGCCCTTGCCGCCCTTCATGAGGAATGCGGGGCTGGTCGGGTCCCACGCGGTGTAACCGCGTGCCTCGAAGGTCGTGCGCATGCCGCCGGACGGAAAGCTCGAAGCATCGGGCTCGCCCTGGATCAGCTGTTCGCCGGAGAAGCGCTCGATGACCAGTCCGTCACGCTCGATGGAGATGAATGCATCATGCTTCTCTGCGGTCGTGCCGGTCATCGGCTGGAACCAGTGGGTGTAGTGGGTGGCACCATGCTCCATCGCCCACTCCTTCATGCCATGCGCGACGACGCCGGCGATATCCTGGGGAAGCTTCTTGCCTGCCTTGATGGTGTCCTGCAGGGCTTTGAACACCTCTTTGGGAAGCTTCTGGCGCATAAGGTCAGTACCGAACGTGTATGCGCCATAGTAACTGGACGCCGCCTTAGCTTTACTGTCGTTGCTCAAGAGATCCTCCTTTTGCTTGTTTTGCAATGATTGAACGTTTTTTCGGAAAACCGGTTGTCTTACTTTCTTGATTTCTTCTCGTCGAACGTGAGGAGCACCTGACGGTCCTGGAGGTTGCCTCGGACGATCTCGGCACTGATCCTGTTATTCTTCTTCAGTTGCGACAGCACGAAGCTGGTGTTGGTGCCGAGCACCCCGGGCCAGCTCTGGATGCGCGACAGGAACCTTTCGAGCGAGGCGGTGTTGTGCGTCATGACCTTGAGGATATGCGAACCCTCCCCGGTCACCGAGAAGCACTCCATGATCTCCTCCTCCTTCATCACGTGTTCCATGAAGGATTTGTAGTGCCTCGACGAATCGACCCTGACACGGACGAATGCCTGGATATCGAACCCGAGCTGCCGCTCGTCGACCTCCATGGTAAACCCTTTGATAATGCCGTTCTTCTGGAGCTTGTCCAGCCGCTCGCTGACCGAAGGGATCGACAGGCTGACCACTTCAGCCAGTTCGCTCAAGCGTATGCGCCCGTTGCCACCGAGAGACTCGATGATCTTGAGGTCGATGAGATCGAGGTGTCCTGACATAACAGAATCTTCAATTTTGTAAGAAATTAATGAAATCTAAGAAATAAACAAGCTTATTTCTTAATAAAGGAGGATACTAAAGAGAATTTTCCTTAAAAAATTAGGGCCAAGCTCCTGGAGGGCGGAACAAAAGCGATGCGCAGGGAGTTGTTATTTGCAATCAAGAATGTAACTTAATAATAAGTGTCTCTCAACAGGTTTCTCGTCGTCGCCACCGGCAGGAGATGCTGATGGCAAACCTGTCCCCCCCTATCAAACCGGACTGTCATGAAGGAGTACTGCAAGAAATTTTCCGCCGAGGACGATGAAGGCCAGATGGATCGAAGCAAGGGCGGGTCGGACCCGGCCCAACAGGAACCCCCGGCGTTCCATGACCTCAGGTTCGTCGTCAAGGAATCGGTCAACCTCGGATTCCGGGTCGTGGACGAAATCGGCAAGATGCTGAAGAAGCTCGAGGAGTAGGCGTCATTCTGTCGCAGGGTGAGCTTCGGCCATCCCGGGCCTGCACGACGGACAGATCCGGATCAAGCCCCCGGCATGCCCCGGCGCCTTTCCCGCGACGGCCCGAATACGTATATTATGTTATATTATATAATATGTTAATGAGATTACCCATAATCACCAACCCGACCAACGTTGAAAGTAGCAATATTCGGAGCAGGGGTCGCCGGCCTCAGTGCGGCCATTGAACTTGTCGACCGCGGCTATTCGGTCGAGCTTTATGAAAAACGCAAAGTGCTGGGCGGCAAGGTCTCCGTCTGGAAGGACAGCGACGGCGATTCGGTAGAATCGGGACTGCACATCGTGTTCGGCGGCTACACGCAGCTCCAGGAGTACCTGCGCAAAGTCGGTGCGGGCGACCATTACCTGTGGAAGGACCATGCACTGATCTACGCCGAGCCCGACGGCAGGCAATCCTTCTTCCGCAAAGCCAACCTGCCGAGCCCATGGGCCGAGGTGGTCGGGGGACTGCAGGCGGACTTCCTGACCATGTGGGACAAGGTTTCGCTCATCAAGGGGCTCTTCCCTGCGCTGGCCGGCAACGAGGAGTATTTCCGAAGCCAGGACCATATGACCTACGCTGAATGGCACCGCCTGCACGGGGCCTCCGAAAACTCGCTGCAAAAACTGTGGCGGGCCATCGCGCTGGCCATGAACTTCATCGAGCCGAACGTCATCAGCGCCCGGCCGATGATCACTATCTTCAAATACTTCGGCACCGACTACGAGGCGACAAAATTCGGATTCTTCCGCAAGAACCCGGGCGACTCCATGATCGAGCCGATGCGCCAGTACATCCAGTCCAAAGGCGGCCGGATCTTCATCGACGCGCCGCTCGCCCGCTTCGAGCTGAACGACGACGAGACGGTCAAATGCGCCGTGCTCAGGGACGGCCACCGTATCGGGGCCGACGCCTACATCTCCGCCCTGCCGGTGCACAACGCCAGGAAGGTGGTCCCGAACCAGTGGCTCCGCCACGACTATTTCCGGAACCTGCACGAGTTCGTCGGCAGCCCGGTGGCCAATTGCCAGCTGTGGTTCGACCGGAAGATCACCGACACGGACAACCTGATGTTCGCGCAGCAAACCACCTTCGCCACCTTCGCCGACGTCTCGATCACCTGCCCCGAGGATTTCCAGGCGGGTATGGGCTCGGCCAACGGCGGTAGCGTGATGAGCCTGGTACTCGCACCGGCCCACCAATTGATGGAGCTCCCAAACGATATCATCATCGGGATGGTCATGAAGGATATCCACGACCGGTTCCCGAAATCGAGGGATGCCCGGCTGCTGAAGTCGACGCTGGTCAAGATCCCGCAGTCGGTCTACAAGGCAGTGCCGGATGTGGACAAGTTCCGCCCGGACCAGGTCAGCCCGGTGGAGAATTTCTTCCTGGCCGGCGACTACACCGACCAGCACTACCTCGCCTCCATGGAGGGAGCCGCGCTGAGCGGAAGGCAGGTGGCCGAAAAGCTGCATGCGAAGCTGGGCCGTCAGCCACTAACCCAACAGACCGGAGACGAACATGGGCAGGAATCGAGGCAAGGTAACTGAGTCCGGACGGACGACGACATCGACTCCGACCCCAGACTGCGGGATCCCGCCGTTCCAGGCCGCCCTTTCCGGGCATGGCGTCGGGGAGCTTCATCCGACGGGGATCGACATCCTGCAGGTAAACACCGGCTACCGGTGCAACCTCCGCTGCACCCACTGCCATGTCGACGCCCGGCCCGACCGGGCGGAGGTCATGTCACGCGAAACCATGCGGCAGTGCGTCGAGGTACTGAAATCCAACCCGGTCAGGACGCTGGACATCACGGGTGGAGCGCCGGAGATGAACCCGGATTTCCGGTGGTTCATCGACGAGGCTCGGTCGGCCCGGGCCGACCTGGAGATCCTCGTCAGAAGCAACCTCACGCTACTCGTCGGCCACGCCGCATACAGTGACATCCCGGCATTCCTGAAGGAGCGGCGCGTGCATATCATCGCCTCGCTCCCCTGTTTCACCAGGGAGCAGGTCGACCGGCAGCGGGGATCGGGGGTGTTCGATCGCTCGGTCGAGGCCCTGAAAATGCTGAACGGCATCGGCTACGGGATCGTGGGGAGCCCCCTCTCCCTGAACCTGGTCTACAACCCTCCCGGCCCGGAGCTTCCGGAATGCCAGCACCAGCTCGAGGATGAGTACCGGAAACAGCTGTCCGGCCAGTTCGGCATCACCTTCACGAAGCTCTTCACGCTCACCAACATGCCGATCAGCCGATTCCTGCTGAGCCTGCTCGAATCGGGCGATTACTGCTCCTACATGGAGCTGCTCGCCGGGAAGTTCAACCCAGCGGCCGCAGGTTCGCTCATGTGCCTGGACACGATCTCGGTACGCTGGGACGGCCGCCTCTACGACTGCGATTTCAACCAGATGCTCGACCTTCCCCTCGACCCGTCAGCCGGAAGGCATATCGGGGAGTTCGACCGGGAAAGGCTTCTCGGCAGGAGGATCGCCGTCGGCCAGCACTGCTACGGCTGCACGGCCGGCTCCGGGTCGAGCTGCCAGGGAAGCCTCGTATGAAACGGGATGATCGGCTGCTGATCGTCTTTTCGAAAAACCCGGTAGCCGGTTTCGTCAAGACGCGCCTGGCGGCGTCGATCGGTGCGACCGAAGCCCTCAGGGTCTACGAGGAGCTCCGGGAGATCACCGAACGGGCCACCGCCGGCGCCGACTGCACGAGGGCCGTCTTCTACTCCGACTACATTCCGGAAGAGGATATCTTCCTCGACGGTGCAACCAGGGCGCACCTCCAGGAGGGTGCCGACCTCGGCGAGCGGATGCACCGGGCAATCCTCGAAGGTTTCAGGCTCGGCTTCCGGCAGGTCGTGCTGATCGGTACCGACTGCCCCGGCCTGGGGACCTTCCTGCTCGACCAGGCCTTCGAGGCCCTTGACCGGCACGACGCGGTGATCGGGCCAGCCCGGGACGGGGGATTCTATCTGCTCGGCCTGAACCGTCCGATGCGGGAGCTCTTCCTCGACCGGAAATGGAGCACCCCGGAGGTGCTGCCGGAGTCGCTCGACATACTCAGGCAGCTGCAGGTGGAATACGCCATCCTGCCGGCGCTTTCCGACATCGACACCATCGACGACCTCATGGAGAGCGGCCTGTGGGACCTGAACTGAGCATCATCATCCCTGCGTGGAACGAGGAGGACATGATCGCCTGCACACTCGGGACGCTCTGTTCGGCCATTGCCGGAAGGAACGACATCGAAATCATCGTCAGCGTGTCGGGCGACGACCGTACGGCCGGCATCGCATCCGCCTTTCCCGTCGTCGTATGCCTGAGCGAAACGGGGCGCGCCGTGCAAATGAATGCGGGGGCGGCAGAAGCCTCCGGCCGCATCCTCTATTTCCTGCACGCCGACACGATCCCCCCCGCGACCTTCTGCGACGACATCCTCGAAGCAGTCCGCGCCGGGCACCCTGCCGGCTGCTTCCGGATGGAGTTCGACGACCCGCACTGGATCATGCAGCTCTACGGATGGTTCACGCAGTTCCCCCTGTCGATTTGCAGGGGCGGCGACCAGTCGCTCTTCATCACCAGGCAGCTCTTCACGGAGATCGGCGGGTTCGACAGCTCGATGCAGGTCATGGAGGACATCGAGATCATCGACCGCATCGAGCGCCGCATGCCATTCCACATCCTTGACAGGAAGGTCACCACATCATCCAGGAAATACCAGGATAACGGCATGATCCGGCTGCAGGCCGTTTTCGGCATGATCCACCTGATGTACGCCCTGGGTTACCGCCAGGAGGAGCTCAGGGACTTCTACCGGGATACCATCTCCTGATTCCGGAATTATTCCGGAATCCCGCACTAGCCATCGACCCCGATTGTTAGCGATGCAGCGTATTATTTTTTATATTTCGGAATAATCTCCCCTGCTGCGAGAGCTCTCATCCAGCGGGCAATCGGCGACCCAATACGCTTCAAACCTCATCATATCATGGCAACTGAAGAACTCAACAAGCCAGCAGCCTCCCCGAACCCGGTTCCTGCTGCATCGGAGTCAAATGCAGGCAACGGCGACATGGCCCACATCATCGGCAACGTCGGCGTCCTTCTCGATTCGGCCGTCGAATCGGTGCAGGGCGTCATCAGCACGGTCAGTTCGGCGACCGGGCAGCTCATCGAAGGCGTCACCACGACCATCAACTCCGACCAGGTCAAGGGAATACTCCAGAACGTCAACTCCGCCACCGGACAGCTCATCGAGGGCGTGACGGCGACCATCAACTCCGACCAGGTCAAGGGGATACTCCAGAACGTCAACTCCGCCACCGGACAGCTCATCGAGGGCGTGACGGCAACCCTGAAGTCAGAACCGGTCCAGCAATCCGTGCAGGAACTCGGCAAGTTCTGGGAAGGGCTGCTTTCGAACCTGAACGAGACGGTCAAGTCCGGCCAGGTCAAGGACCTGTTCGAGAATGTCAGCGCCGGCCTGAGCCAGCTAGTAGGCAACGTCTTCTCTTCGACCATGCCGCAGGGCCTCCTGTCCGGCGTTGAGGACAGGAAGAAGCACGTCCAGGAGATCCATTTCAGCCCGAAGGAGACCGCTGCTCCGGCAGTTGCTGCTCCGGCAACTCCTGCTCCGGCGCCGAAAGCTCCGGCCGCACCGGCGAATACGCCGTACAGGCCTCCAGTAAAATGACCGATTGACGCCGAGCCTGTCCCGGTCGCAAGGGTCCCCACCTCCATACCCTTGCGACGGGACAATCCCGACAGGGAACACCGGCACGAATTGGGTTCGTACCCAAATATCCGAGATTTACCACATTGGAACCAGAAGAGAGAATCGCAGTACCGGAAACAGCGAACGGCGCCAAACTGGTGCTGATCGCGGACGACGACAGTTCGTCGCGTACGCTGCTTGGCCATTTCATCTCGAAAATGGGCCACAACGTGATCTTTGCCGATGATGGATCACGATGCATCAAGATCATAGATGAACAGCCGGTCGAAATCCTCATGCTCGACATCAACATGCCGAAAAAGGACGGATTCGATGTCTTGCGGCATCTTGTCGAACGAGGCATCAAGATCCCGGTAATCATGGTCACGGCATCAGACGAGATCGAAATGGCTGTGCGCTGCATGAAAATGGGGGCGTCCAACTACCTCACCAAGGGAAACAAGCTCAGCAGCGAAAACCTGCGCATCGCCATCAGTGGCGCCATCAAGGAGTTCGACCTGAATAATGAGGTCCGGCAACTCAGGAATGAGCTGCGCACCAAGGAGATTTTCAGGTACATCATCGGCAGGAGCGCGGCGATAAGGCAAACCATGGAACAGGCCATGCAGGTCATGGAGACCGAGCTGAACGTGCTGCTGCTGGGGGAAAGCGGCACCGGCAAGGAGCTCTTCGCCCAAGCGATCCATGAAGGCAGCCGCCGAAAGGCTGGACCGTTCGTCTCGATCAACTGTGCCGCCATCTCGAACGAACTGGCCGACAGCCTCCTGTTCGGACACAAAAAAGGTGCCTTCACCGGTGCCAACAGCGACCATGTCGGCTTCTTCGAACAGGCGGACGGCGGCACCATATTCCTGGATGAGATCGGCGACATGAACTCTGAAATCCAGGCTAAGGTGCTCAGGGTGCTGCAGGAAAGGAAAATCAGGCGGGTAGGCGAAAAATCGGAACGGTCGGTCGAAATCCGGGTCATCTCCGCAACGAACCAGGACTTCGCAACAGCCATCAGCAACAATACCTTCCGCGAAGACCTCTACTACCGGCTCGAAGAGTTCCCTATCTCTATCCCGCCGCTCAGGGAGAGGATGGAAGACCTCAGGATGCTGGCCAGGCATTTCCTTGAGCAGTTCTGCAGCACCAACAACCTCGGCCCTATACAGATCAGCGAAACAGCCCTCTCGAACCTTGACATCTACCACTGGCCGGGCAACGTCAGGGAGCTGAAAAACGCCGTCCAGCGGGCGGCCGTCACCTCACGGGGACAGGTTATCGAACATCTCGCCTCCTCCCTTCAGGGAACACGTCAGCACGATCGGACGAAGAAGCATGAAGCTGTGGCAGTTCAGCCGGACGCTACCGAAACAAAAGCTCCTTCCGGAGAAAACGCCGTCACCATGGACGAAATGGAGGAGGCTGCAGTCCGGAAAGCGTTCTCGCAAGCCCACGGCAATGCAACGAAGGCAGCCGAAAACCTCGGCATCAGCAGGGCGACGTTCTACAGGAAGCTGAAGAAATACGGCATCACGGAGTGAACCCTGCCGTCACGTACCCTTCTCACATTGAGACCGGCGTCGAAAACGGCAGGCGCTACGACGCGGCCGGCATCGATGAAACCCCCGGAAACGAGCGGCCTCATAGGGTGATTCGATATCGACAAGATGCGGCATGATTTTTGCATGCCATTCCATGAAAACATCTTCATCTGAACCGTCGATACCGAAACCGCGACTCCGCCGTCGCGGATCAAGCCCGATATGAAACGCTCGCTAATTCGGGCATCCGCCCACAAGTTTCGATCCTTCACCCTGATTGCCACCGCCCTGGCCGTCACCCTTTGCCTGGCGACGACCGCAACCGCGGGCGTCGTCGTCATCGGCGAGATGGCCCGCGACTACCAGCTCAGGCCTGGCCAGACCTCTGAATCCACGATCGAACTGGAAAACCGGGACGACTCGCCACGGACGGTCAGGATCTTCCAGACCGACTTCCGCTACCTGGCCAACGGGGAGAGTTTTTTCCCTGCCCCCGGATCCATGGAACGTTCGAACGCCGACTGGCTTACCTTCAGCCCGAAAATCCTGACCATACCACCCCTGCAGAAGTCCCTGGTCCGCTATCTGCTCAGGGTGCCGAACGACCGTTCGAAAACGGGGACCTTCTGGAGCATGATGATGATCCAGGAGATCCATGAACCGGCACCGGCAAAGAACGGGCGCCAGGAGGGAATCGCAACCCCTCCCCCGCCAGCAAGCCGCCATGGCGTCCAGATCGTCACCCAGCTCGAAGAGACTGGCAAGATCGGCATCGAATTCACTTCGGCGACCATCGAGAGCAGGAACTCCAAGCGAATCCTGACGCTCGATATCGAAAACAGGGGTTCGAAGGTTGCTCGACCCGAAATGTGGCTCGAAGTCTATACGGGGAGCGGACAGACAGCAGGAAGGTTCCTGGCCGACAAAGGGACCATCCTGCCTGGCTGCGGCGTGCGGCGTGAGATCGACATCACCGCCCTGTCGAAAGGCTCCTACAGTTCACTCTTCATCGCCGATTGCGGCAGGAATGTCTACGGGCTCGAGATCAAGCTCGTGCTTGAAGGCGAAGCGGACGGGCGGCCGCTTCGGGTCCTCAGGAACTGAGTCCCGAAACCCCCGTATGGCCGAAGCCGCCAGCGCCCCTTGGCGTCTCCGACAACTCCGCCACCTCTTCGAACACGACCCGGTCCACCCGCGCGACGACCATCTGCGCGATACGGTCTCCATGGTTGACCGTGAAGGGCTCCTTGCCGTAATTGATCAGGATTACCTTTACCTCGCCGCGGTAATCGGCATCGATGGTCGCCGGAGTGTTGGGCAGGGAGATCAGGTAGCGAAGGGCAAGGCCGCTCCTGGGGCGCAGTTGGGCTTCATACCCTTCCGGAATCTCAATGCAGAACCCCGTCGGAACGAGCGCCGTCGAGGAGGGGGGTACCGTTATCGGCCCGGCGAGGCAGGCGGCGACATCCATGCCTGCGGCATGCGAGGTGGCGTAAGCCGGCAGGGCGGCATTTTGATTCAGTCGAACTATTTTTAGTTTTACCATGGATACGAGGATTTGATTGGCTACCGGCAGCGGCGGTTCATGCTGATGCCCCATAATACAAAAAACCCGGCATTGGAAGCTTCCGACAAAGTATATGCCCTCGCCTTCGGCGCCCATCCTGACGACGTCGAACTTTCGTGCGGCGCCACGCTCCTGAAGATCATCGACGAAGGCCACCGGGTGGCAGCCTGCGACCTTACCGCCGGGGAGATGGGGACCCTCGGCACCCCGGAAACGCGCAGGTCTGAAGCGCTGAAGGCCATGGAGGTCATGGGTTACATCGCAAGGGAGTCACTCGACCTTGGCGACTCCGAGCTTTTCTACAAGAAGGAAAACCTCTACGAAATCATCCGCATCGTCAGGAAATACCGGCCCGATACCGTGTTCTGCAACCCGCCCGAAGAGCGCCATCCTGACCATATGAAGGCCTCCCGGCTCGTACTGGACGCCTGCTTTTATGCCGGCCTCAGGCGTATCGAAACCAGCTTCGACGGGAGCATGCAGCCCCCCCACCGCCCCGTCCATATCCTGCACTACATCCAGTTCCGGCAGGTCGAACCGGACATCATCGTTGACGTCTCCTCGACCTTCGGGCGTTCGAGGGAGGGCATCACGGCGTTCGGATCCCAGTTCCACAAGGAGGGCCGGAGCGACGAACCAAAGACCCTGATCAACCGGAAGGAGTTCCTGACCGGCCTGGAAGCACGGGCACATGCCCTCGGCGAGCAGATCGGCGCAAGATACGGCGAGGGGTTCCTGCTTGCCGGCACGCTCGGCGTGCACGATTTTTCGGGGATGTTCCCCCCGGCAACCTGAATCCGCAACCCTTCGACCCAACCGGCAACCCCATGAGAAGAACGCTGCCCGCCATCGCCATCCTGGCGCTTTTTGCCCTGCTTGCCGGCTGTGGGAGGAACGCGCCCGGCAAACTCCGGGGGAACCATGCCGTGATCGGCGTCGCGGCCGATTTCGACCACCTCAACCCGCTCCTCATCCAGCTTTCCCTGTCACGCGAGGTCTGTTCCATGATCTACCCCTCGCTGGTCCGACCGGACTACGACCGCCAGAACGGCACGATCGCCTACCGGCCGAACGCCGCCCGCAACTGGGAGTTTTCGCCGGACGGCCGGAGCGCCACGTTCCACCTCGACACCAGGGCCGCGTGGGAGGACGGAAAAAGACTCACCTCCCGCGATTTCAGCTTCTCCTACCGCCTGTACGCCAACCCCTCCGTCGCCAGCAGCAGGCAGGACTACCTGAACGACCTGCTCCACGGACGCGACGGGAAGGTCGATTTCGACCGGGCGGTACAGGCTCCCGACGACTCGACGCTGGTGCTTCGCTTCGACCGCCCGATGGCGCCCACGATCGTGCTCGACCATTTCAACGACCTGATGCCGGTGGCCGAACACGTATTCCGCAACTACAAGCCTGAAGAGCTGCGCCCGAAATCCCATGAGCTTCCGGTCGTCGGCGCCGGCCCATTCAGGATGAAGGAGTGGATCCGCCAGTCGAAGCTGGTACTGGTCGCCAACCCCGGTTCCGTGCTTCCCCATCCCGCCAAGGCCGGCATGGTCACCTTCATCGTCGTCCCGGAGTACACCACGCGACTGGCAATGCTGAAATCCGGCCAGATCGATGCCCTGATAGGCGCCGGAGGCATCAACCCCAAGGATGCGGTAGAGATGCGGCACTCCAACCCCGGGGTCTCGATCCTGCCGGTCAGGAACCGCTATTTCGACAGCGTCGTCTGGCTCAACATCGATGGCCAGGCATGGCGAAGCAGCAAGGCCGTCCGTCCGAACCGCTTCTTCGGCGACCGCCGGGTACGGCAGGCCATGACCTTCGCCATCGACCGCCAGGCGATCATCGACGGCTTCATGGGGCCGGAACACGCCACGGTCGTGAACACAACCCTTTCGCCGGCTTATTCGGCCATTGCCGACCGGGCGCTGCACGGCTATGACTACGACCCGGACAAGGCCATCGCCCTGCTGAAGGAAGCGGGCTGGACCACAGGTCCGGACGGCATCCTGCAGAAGCAGGGGGTGAAATTCTCCTTCGAGCTCTCGGCGCCTACCGGCAACCCGAGGCGCAACTACGCGGCCACCATCATCCAGCAGAACCTGAGGGAGATCGGCATCGACTGCCGGCTCCGGTTCGACGAAAACCTCATGTTCCTGAAGAACCAGAACGAGTTCCGATACGACGCCGCCCTGTCGGGCCTGGCCGCCGAAACGCTCCCGTTCCAGCTGGTCATCTGGGGCTCGGATTTCGCAAAACGCCCCTTCAACTCCTCGGCATTCCAGAGCCCCATCCTCGACAGGGTCATCTCCGAACTGACCGGCCCGCTCCCCATAGAGCGCGAGGCGGCACTCTGGAAAAGCTACCAGAGGATCCTGCACGAGGAGCAGCCGCGGACCTTCCTCTACTACTACGACGAGCTCGAAGGGTTCAACCGCAGGCTGCTCGACGTCAAACCGAGCATGTTCGCGACCCTCTCGAACCTGTACGACTGGAAAATCGTTGACAAATGACCAGTGATATGTCAGGGTGGCCACAGGGGGCCGCCCCTACGGGCACCCTGACACGGTTTTGCCTTCCGGCCTATTTTGCTATATTCAACGTCATTTAAACGACCCTATCACCGACCAAACTGCCGCATGCCCCGCTATACCCCGGAACAGCTCGAGAAGCGCAACGCATCCCGCTGGACGACCGTGCAGGCCGTCCTCGCCCCGATCCAGTTCCTGATCTTCCTGGCCGGCCTGACCGTAACCTGGCTCTTCACCAAGGAGCTCTGGATCACCGACTTCGGCTGGATCACCTTCTTCGTCACCCTGAAGACCTTCATGCTGGTGCTGATCTTCGTGACCGGCGGCTTTTTCGAGCTGGAGGTGTTCGGCCGCTTTGCCTTCGCCAGGGAGTTCTTCTGGGAGGATTTCGGCAGCGCCATCGCCATGATCGTGCACATCTCCTACTTCATCCTGTTCTGGATAGGCCTCGACCGGGACATCCTCATCCGGACAGCATATCTCGCCTACCTGAGCTATCTGGTCAACGCGGCGCAGTTCGTCATCAGGCTGCTGCTCGAAAAGCACAACGAAAGGAAACTCAAAGCCGGGAAATCGGCCTGAGTCAAACGCAGACACCACGTCCATGAAGAAGTCCAAAGCGATCGTTTTCAGCGGAGTCCGCCAGATCGAGCTCAGGGAGGTCACCCTCAAGCCCGTCTCGTCGACCGACGTGCTGGTAGAGACCTGGTGGTCGTCGATCAGCACGGGTACCGAGAAAATGGCCCTGAACGGGCTGATCCCTTCGCCACCGTTCATCTTCCCGTTCATCCCGGGTTACGAGACGGTGGGCAAGATCGTCGAGGTCGGGGACCACGTCAACAAGAGCCTGATCGGCAAATTCGCCTATGTTGCCGGCTCGTTCGGCTATCAGGATGTGAACGCTGCCTTCGGCGGGGCTTCGCAATACATCACCTGCCCGGTCGACAGCCTCACGGTGCTCGACGGCATCGAAAACCCGCAGTGCGGTATCGCCCTGCCGCTCGGCGCCACGGCACTGCATATCGTCGACCTTGCCGATGTCAAGGGGAAAAAAGTGCTGGTGCTCGGCCAGGGCGCAGTCGGCATCCTTGCTGCCGAGCTTTCGAAGCACATGGGCGCCACCCTGGTGGCCGTCACCGAGCCGCACCAGAAACGGCTCGGAGTCTCAACCGCCGACATCAGGGTCAACCCCGAAAAACAGGACGTCTCGGCAGCGCTTGCCGGGCACGAGTTCGACGTGCTCATTGACAGCACGGGCATCATGGGCGCCATCGAGACGGGCCTGCGCTTCCTGCGCTTCCACGGCACGATCGTCTTCGGCGGCTATTACCAGCGCATGAACATCGATTACTCGCAGGCCTTCGACAAAGAACTCTCGTTCATCGCCGCACGCCAGTGGGCCAAGGGCGACCTTCAGCGGGTCAGGGAACTGATAGCTTCCGGGAAACTGAACGCCGCAAAGATATTCACCCACCGGTGCACGGTCGACGACGACCTGAAAGCCGCCTACGACCAGGCGTTCGGCGACCCGGAGTGCCTGAAGATGATCATCCACTGGAAACCGGAAGCCGGCGCTTCGACCTGCACCCGGGGGGAGTAAGGCGAGTATGGCACCAAGGACCATCGCCATCTACGGCAAGGGAGGTATCGGCAAAAGCTTCACGACCACGAACCTCAGTGCCACCTTCGCCCTCATGGGCAAACGGGTGCTGCAGCTCGGCTGCGACCCCAAGCACGACTCGACCACCTCGCTGTTCGGCGGCATCTCCCTGCCCACCGTCACCGACGTGTTCGCCGAAAAAAACGTCAGGAACGAGCCGGTAACGGTCAGCGACATCGTTTTCCGCAGGGATATCCCCGGGTTCCCCGAACCCATCTACGGCATCGAGCTCGGCGGGCCGCAGGTAGGCCGGGGATGCGGCGGCCGTGGCATCATTTCCGGATTCGACGTCCTGGAGAAGCTGGGCATCTTCGAATGGGACATCGACATCATCCTGATGGACTTCCTCGGCGACGTCGTCTGCGGCGGGTTTGCCACCCCGCTTGCCCGCTCGCTCAGCGAAGAGGTGCTGCTGGTCACCAGCAACGACCGTCAGGCGATATTCACGTCGAACAACATCTGCCAGGCTAACAACTACTTCAAGACCATCGGCGGTCGATCCCGCCTGCTCGGCCTCATCGTCAACCGCGACGACGGCAGCGGCATGGCCGAAAAGTACGCCAGGGAAGCCGGGATCAATGTGCTCATGAAGGTGCCGTATGACATGGAAGCCCGCGACATGGACGACAGCTTCGATTTCGCCGTCAGGCTACCCGGGATCGGCGGTAAGTTTTTGAAACTCGCTACCGAGATCATCGAGGGCCTGATTTTGCCCTGTGAGGCCAAAGGGCTCGAATTCAAGGATTTCGTGAGCCTCTTCGGCGAAGTGAGCGACGAACTGCCGGCGGCGGCAACAGCTGGCGAGCTCTTCTCCAGGAGTGCCCCTCATGGCACCCCGACAGCCAATGACCCTTCGGAAGAGCCCGGCAACGCCCCTGAACGGCAACGGCTTGTCGACTGCATCCGGAAGCTGCCCGAAGAGGAGCGCGAGGTCTGCTCACTGCTCGAGATCGAAGGCAAAACCCCGGCCGAGATCGCCATCCTGAAAAACATCGGGGCAGAGGAACTCGAAACCCTTATCGCCAGGGCACGCCGCAACCTGAAAAAGCTCTTCTTCGAAAGCTGACCTCCTGCTGCCAGGCCATGAAATCATGCCAAGCCATTTCCTTATTCACCTTATTTATATATATTTGATTTTACGCCAGCCAATGCCGATATGCAGAGGCCGGCGCCTCCTCCACTGAACCCATCCCCCCTTCCCCCCGCATCGTCGGGGCGTTTGTTCCGTATTTCCGTGGTCGGCAGGCACGAGACATGGTGCCACCGATCCAACAGGACTTGCAACTCCCCCGCTATTGAGGTTCGCCCGCATGAACATGACCGAAACCGGCCGCGCTAAACCGGCATCAGACAATCCGATGCTGACCTTCGGCATCGCCTGGAGCCTCACCATCGCCTTTTCCCTCGGTATCACTGCCTGGCAATTGCATCAGGCAGTGATGCACATTGCCTCGGTCCATGCACGCCAGGCCTTCGACAAAGAGATCAGCTACAGGCGATGGAACACGTTCAAGGGAAAGTCCTTCACCCTGGTCGAAAAGCCTGGCCGGACTACCTTGCCGGTCGACCTGTTCATTAACCGGACCATCGTCAGCCCATCGGGAAGGGTCATCTCGACGAGCAATATTTCCAATGTGCCAAACCGTTTCCACAGCCCGTTCAGGGAACACGACGAATTCGGCAGCCGGCTGACCGGCTTCGTACCGACCCTGCCGGAGAACGTCCCCGATGCATGGGAACAGCCCGCCCTCGAGACGTTCCGCAAAGGCTATGGACAAATCGTTTCGATCTACGTCAAAGGCAAAACGAAGTACCTCCGGCTCATGCGCCCCCTCACCGCGAAGAAATCCTGCCTTCAATGCCATGCAGGCCAGGGGTTCCTGCCGGGCAGCATCATCGGCGGACTGAGCGTCATGCTCCCGATGGAGCTCTACCGCACTTCGGAAACCGACCAGTTCGCAGCACTGTCGGCCGGGCATTTCCTATTCTGGATACTCGGCCTCAGCGGCATCCGGGCCGGGACCAGGAAAATCAACCGTTCGCGGAAGCGGTTGCAATCACTCCTCGAGCATACCGAACGGCTCAACCAGGTGCTCACCGAAGAGAGCGGCCGAGCCAATGCGCTCACGGACCAGGCAAGGAAAGCCAGTGCAGCGAAAAGCGAGTTCCTCGCAAACATGAGCCATGAGATACGCACCCCGATGAACGCCATCATCGGCATGGCCGAGCTGATCAACGAAACCGGGCTGACCTCTCGGCAGAAGCATTATGTTTCGATGCTCCAGTCCGCAGGCGAAAACCTCTTAAACATCATCAACGACATCCTCGACATCTCAAAGGTCGAGGCCGGGCGCCTTGAAATCGAGCAGACAGGATTCGACCTGACCGACCTCGTCGCCAACACCTGCGACATCATGGCCGTTCGGGCGTCGGGTAAAGGGCTCGGCTTCGATATCGTCAACGGGCAGGATGTCCCGGAGTTCGTCGTCGGCGACCCGTCACGTATCCGGCAGGTCCTGACCAACCTGGTCGGCAACGCCGTCAAGTTCACCAGGAACGGCTCCATCACCGTCTCGGTCGATGTCGTCGATACCCCGGCGATGAGCGGTGCATCCGCAACCGGCACCGTCAACGTCCGATTCTCGGTGACCGATACGGGCATCGGAATCCCTGAAAACAAGATTCCGATCATCTTCGACAACTTCACGCAGTCTTCCTCCTCGACCACCAGGGAGTACGGCGGGACCGGCCTCGGCCTTGCCATTTGCAGGCGGCTGGTCGAACTCATGGAGGGAAGCATCTCGGTCGACAGCCGTGAGGGCGAAGGCAGCTGCTTCTCCTTCACCCTGCCGCTCACCACCTCCGATGCCCCGGCACCCGGCCCGAAAAGCGATCCGGAGGAGATCAACGCCTCCCGCATCCGCGAGGTGGACGACACCCCGGCGCACACGGCCGGTAACCAGCTGACTCCCAAAGTCGATGAAAAACGCAAGCTCCTCATCGCCGAAGACAACCCGGACAATCAGGTGCTGCTTGCGGCTTACCTGGCATCCTCCCCCCATGAAGTCGACCTCGCCGTCAACGGCATCGATGCGGTCGAGAAGTTCATGAAGAAGGACTACGACCTCGTGCTGATGGATATCCAGATGCCGGTCATGGACGGGTATGAGGCCACCAGGAGGATCCGGTCGCTCGAAAGGATTCGCGGCATGAAGACACCGATCCTCGCCCTGACGGCCCACGCCACGACCGAGGATCGCCAGAAATGCCTCGACGCCGGCTGCGACGGACATTTGACCAAACCGATCAAGAAGTCGAAACTGCTCGAAGCGATCCGTCATTGCAGCCGCCCTTCGGAGCCGGATTCATGAATAGAGACCTCAAACCAAGCAAATGAAAGAGCTGTATGGCAATGACTGATACTTTGGTCGTGGATATCGACAGGGATCTTGAAAACCTCATCCCGGAGTACCTCCAGGGCAGGCGGCAGGACATCGACGCCATGAAGGGGGCGCTGCAAACCGGCGATTTCGAAACGATGATGATACTCGGGCACAACATGAAGGGGACCGGGGGGGGGTACGGGTTCAATGCCATCACCGATATCGGGAGCAAAATCCAGCAAGCAGCCATCGCAAAAAACGCAGGCGAGCTTGAAAAGCTGGCAGGAATCCTCCAGGATTACCTTGACCGGATAACGATCCGGCACGTCTGACCTTCCCGGTGACCGGCAAAAAAAGGGGCTGGGATACCAGCCCCTTTTTTTGCCTGATCTCATTTCGAACGGCGGGTCGCAAAACCCGCCCTCTTTTTTACTCCATGGCCTTGGCGCGCTTGACAGCCTTGGCCCGCAGGTCGGAGTTGAGGATCTTCTTGCGGATCCTGACGTTCTCGGGGGTCACCTCGAGCAGCTCGTCGTCGTTGATGAACTCGAGTGCCTGCTCCAGGGAGAGCTTCTTCGGAGGGGTCAGCCTCATGGAGTCGTCGGAACCGGAAGCACGCATGTTGGTGAGCTTCTTGGTCTTGCAGATGTTCATCGTGATGTCGAGGTCGCGGGTCGATTCGCCGACGACCATGCCTTCGTACACCCTGGCGTTCGGCCCGATGAAGAAGGTACCGCGATCCTCAAGGCTCGACAGTGCGTAGGCAACGGCCACGCCGGTTTCGCCCGAAACCAGTGCGCCGGTCTCTCGCGTTGGCAGCTTGCCCTTGAACGGCTGGTAATTGTGGAACACGTGCGACATCATGCCCTCGCCCTTCGTGTCGGTGGTAAACTCGAGGTTGTAGCCGATAAGGCCCCTGGTCGGGATCTCGAACTCAAGGCGGTTCATACCGCCGCGAAGCGTACCCATGTGGGTCATCTCGGCCTTCCTGCGGCCCATCTTCTCGATGATCACGCCGGTATACTCTTCGGGTATGTCGATGGTGACATGCTCGACCGGTTCGAGCTTTACGCCGTTCTCGTCTTCGCGGATGATTACCTCGGGCCTCGAGATGGCCAGTTCGTAGCCTTCACGCCTCATGGTCTCGATAAGCACCGAAAGGTGGAGTTCGCCCCGGCCGGCGACGCGGAAGGTGTCGGCGCTGTCGGTCTCCTCGACGTTCAGGGCGACGTTGGTCATGATCTCCTTCATCAGGCGCTCGCGGATTTTGCGGCTGGTGACTTCCTTGCCTTCCTGGCCGGCAAACGGCGAATCGTTCACCGAAAAGAGCATCGAGAGGGTCGGCTTGCTGATCTCAAACGACTCGAGCGCTTCCGGCTGGTCAGGCGAAGTCAGCGTCTCGCCGACATTGGCCGTAGCAATGCCTGCAAGGGCCACGATGTCACCTGCGAAAGCCTCCTGGACCTCCACCCGCTGCGTCCTGTCGAAGAGGAACACCTTGGTGACGGTGCCCTTTCCGACGATCCCGTCCGGGGTCACCAGGGTGAGCTGGGTGCCGGGAGAGACCTTGCCCCTCCGGATGCGGCCGATGACGATCTTGCCGATGTAGTCGTTATAGTCGAGGCTGGTCACCAGCATCTGGAAACCCTCATCATCGTGGGCTTCCGGAGGAGGGATCTCCTTGACGATCATGTCGAGCAGGAGGCTCATGTCGCCATCCGGATCGTCCATGCTGTATTTGGCGATACCGCTTTTCGCAGAGGTAAAGATATACGGGAAATCGAGCTGCTCCTCGTGGGCGCCAAGCGCGATGAAAAGGTCAAGTACCTGGTCGTGGACCTTGACCGGGTCGGACTGCGGACGATCGATCTTGTTGATGACCACGATCGGCTTGAGATCCAGTTCAAGCGCCTTGCGAAGCACGAACTTGGTCTGGGGCATCGGGCCTTCAAAGGCATCGACGAGCAGCAGCACGCCGTCGACCATCTTGAGGATCCGTTCCACCTCGCCACCGAAGTCGGCGTGTCCGGGAGTATCGACGATATTGATTTTGGTGCCTTGGTGCATGGCCGCCGCATTCTTTGAGAAAATGGTGATGCCACGTTCCCGTTCTTGCGGGTTCGAGTCCAGCACCCTGACGCTCACCTGCTGGTTATCCCTGAAAGCGCCGGTCTGCTGGAAAATGGAGTCGACAAGGGTGGTCTTGCCATGATCGACGTGTGCGATGATGGCGATATTGCGAATATTCTGTTTCCTGCTCATCTTTTTCGGCAAATAAGTATATTAAAATTCGAAGCGGCCCGAATATACACATTTTCCCTTGATTAGCAGGCCCGATCGAATATTTGCGAATCAAGACAGGAGCCAACCGGCCTCGACCCGGCTGCGCCAGCCTGCCCCCATCGAATGCATCCCATCCTCTTTGCCATGGCTAACATATTCTTCGACAACAGCATAATCTTCATCCTGACGCAGATCGTTCCGCTGTTGTATATCTTCACGGCCGCACTCTACGGCGTGCACTTTTTCACGGAACGCCCGCTTGCCGGCAGGCTCAAGCAGCCCGCCCTGGTACTGACCGTGCTCACCCATGTCGCCGACCTCGGCATCCTGACCTCCATGGAGGGCTACCGCCTGGGCTATTCGGCCTACAACCTCATGGGTATGGTCGCCCTGACGCTCACCATCACCTACATGTTCATCGAGCTGACCACCAAGAGCGACAAGACCGGGTTTTTCGTCATCGGATTTGCAGCCCTTTCTGAACTCTTCGCCTCCGTGCTGACGGTGCAGTCGACCGGCAACGGACCATCCTTCAGCGGCCTCGGCATCGGCGTGCACCTGATCGCCGCGATCTTCGGCTTCAGCGCCGTCGCCATCGCCGGCCTTTACAGCGGCCTCTACCTGGTGCTCTTCCGCCAGATCAGGCTGAACCGTTTCGGGCTGCTCTTCCAGCGCCTGCCCAACCTCGAGGCCCTCGAACTGCTGATCATGCACGCGGTCGGCTTCGGATTCTTCTTCCTGTCGATCACGATCCTTGCCGGCGTCGTCGAACAGCGTGCCTCGGCCGAAACCATCAACCTGCTTGAACCCAAGCTCATCACCCTGGTGGCCATCTGGTTGCTCTACGGCATCAGCCTGTTCATCAGGCCGCTCTTCGGCTGGGACACCAAGCACATGGCCGTCCTGCTCATCGCCCTGTTCGTGGGGATCACGCTGCTGGTCGCCCTGATGAGCCTGGTGACGCCGACCTTCCACGGATTGAGGTTTTAACTGAAGATGATTGGAAAAACAAGTCTGATGGAATATATTAACACTCCTTGTGTGCAGCCAGATGCGGTTCTTCTGGCGCGACATGAAACACCGGATCACTATAAATCAATTTTGCCATGAACATCATTTCAGTTGGTGTCAATCACAAGACAGCACCCATTGAAATCCGCGAAAGGATCTCCCTTTCAGAAGTTCAAAACAAAGAATTCGTCACCGACCTGGTTTCGAGCGGCCTGGCCAGCGAGGCGATGGTGATCTCGACCTGCAACAGAACCGAGCTTTACGTCGTACCGGCCATGCCGGAAGTCAACTGCGACTACCTCAAGGAGTACCTGATCTCCTACAAGGACGCCCGCAAGGATGTCCGCCCCGAACACTTCTTCAACCGTTTCTACTGCGGCACGGCCCGCCACCTCTTCGAAGTCTCCAGCGCCATCGACTCCCTCATCCTCGGTGAAGGCCAGATCCTCGGCCAGGTGAAGGACGCCTACCGCATCGCCGCCGAAATGGGCACTGCCGGAATTTTGCTCACGCGCCTCTGCCACACGGCGTTCAGCGTGGCCAAGAAGGTCAAGACCAAGACCAAGATCATGGAAGGCGCGGTTTCGGTGAGCTACGCCGCCGTCGAACTTGCCCAAAAGATATTCTCGAACCTCTCCATGAAGAAGGTGCTGCTCATCGGCGCCGGCGAAACCGGGGAGCTTGCGGCCAAGCATATCTACGCAAAGAACGCACGCAACATCGTCATCACCAACAGGACCCTGTCCAAGGCCGAGGCCCTCGCCGAGGAACTCGGGACCAACCGGGTGCTGCCCTACGAAAGCTACAAGGAGCACCTGCACGAATTCGACATCATCATCACGGCCGTCAGCACCAAGGAGTACATCCTCTCCGAGGCCGAAATGCAGCACAGCATGCAGCGGCGCCGGTTGAAACCGGTGATCATCCTCGACCTCGGCCTGCCGAGGAACATCGATCCCGAGGTCGGCAAGCTGCAAAACATGTTCCTCAAGGACATCGACGCCCTCAAGCACATCATCGACTCGAACCTCGAACGCCGTCGCGCCGAGCTACCCAAGGTCCATGCGATCATCGAGGAGGAGCTGGTCGGCTTCGGCCAGTGGATCAACACCCTCAAGGTGCGCCCGACCATCGTCGACCTCCAGTCCAAATTCATCGACATCAAGGAGAAAGAGCTTGAACGATACCGCTTCAAGGTGAGCGAAGAGGAGCTCAAGCGCATGGAGCACCTCACCGACAGGATCCTGAAGAAGATCCTCCATCATCCGATCAAGATGCTCAAGGCCCCGATCGACACCGCCGACAACATCCCCAGCAAAGTCAACCTCGTCAGGAATATCTTTGACCTTGAAGAACCAAACCAGTCAATCCAATAAAATCCGTAGCGAATTGAAAAAAGAGATTATCATCGGAACTCGCTCCAGCCCTCTGGCCTTGTGGCAGGCTGACTTCACCCAGGCAGAGCTCTCAAAGCATTTTCCCGAACTCAACATCACCCTGAAGCTGATCAAGACCACGGGTGACGTGCTGCTCGACTCCCCCCTGTCAAAAATCGGGGACATGGGCCTGTTCACCAAGGACATCGAAAAACACCTGATCGCCGGGGAGATCGACCTTGCCGTGCACAGCCTGAAGGATGTTCCGACCGGCACCCCCGAAGGCCTGATGATCACCTCGTTCACCGAGCGTGAGGATACACGCGACGTCATCATCTCCAAGTCCGGCAAAGGTATCAAGGACCTTCCGCCGAACGCCAGGATGGCCACCAGCTCCCTGCGCAGGATGTCGCAGCTGCTGAGCATGCGCCCCGACCTGCAGATCCTCGATATCAGGGGCAACCTGAACACCCGGTTCAAGAAGTTCGATGACGGTGAATTCGACGCCATGATGCTCGCCTATGCCGGCGTCTTCCGCCTTGAGTTCAGCGACCGCATCTCAGAGATCCTGCCTCATGACCAGATGCTCCCGGCCGTCGGCCAGGGTGCGCTGGGCATCGAGACCCGCGTCGACGACCTGGAGACCCGCGAGATCGTCCGCGTCCTCAACGACGACAACACCGAAATCTGCTGCCGTGCGGAGCGCGCACTCCTGAGGCACCTGCAGGGCGGTTGCCAGATTCCGATCGGCTGTTACGGATCCTACATAGCCGGCACACTTAAGCTGCTCGCCTACGTCGGCTCAGTCGACGGCAAGACAGCGATCCGCAACGAAGTGACCAAGGCGATCAAGACACCGGAAGAGGCTGAAGCCGTCGGCATCGAGCTCGCCGAAATCCTGCTGTCGATGGGTGCGGAAAAGATCCTCGCCGACATCCGCAAGACCCGCTAATGAAAAAAACGGTCCTCGTCACGCGCCCGAAACATCAGGCTGAGCCTTTTGTCAGGGCGCTTGCCGGGTATGGCCTGGACCCGGTTGTCTTCCCGACGATCGAGATCAGGCCGGTGGCCGGCTGGACGGTAGGCGACCTCAGCCAATTCACCGGAATCTTCTTCACCAGCGCCAACAGCGTCCAGTTCTTCCTCGAACGCCTCATCGAACAATCGCCGGAGCAACTGCCGAACCTTCAGAAGTCAAGGGTCTGGGCGGTTGGCAAGACCACCGGGAGCGACCTTTCCAGGCATGGTGTCGATACTGAACCCCTGCCAAAAATTGCCGATGCGGTCAGTCTCATGGAGGGTATCGACCCGAAGGAGATCGAAGGCAACACCTTCCTGTTCGTGCGAGGCAACCTCTCGCTCGGCACCATCCCGAAACTCATCGCCGAACGCGGCGGGACCTGCATCGAACTGACCGTCTACGAGAACATCCTGCCCACCCCGGAGGACACCGAAAGGATCAAACAGCTCTACCTCGGAGGCAAGCTCGACTGCATCTCCTTCACCAGCCCCTCCACCGCCATCAACTTCTTCGAAGCCATGGAATCGAAGAACGTGCCCAACGGCGTGCTCGTCGCAGCCATCGGCACCACGACCTCAGGAGCCCTCGAAAAGCTGGGCATCCATGTGGACATCATCCCCGAATACTTCGACGGCCCCAGTTTCGCCAAAGCGATTGCGGAAGGCCTGGCAAAGAGCTAAAGCTTTCTTTCTTTTTCGTCCTTGCGGTCCTTTATGTCCCTATTGTCCCGTTCTTGCCACGCAAGTCAATCCACGTCCGGTATGTCGTCGACATAGCCGACGAAGACTGTCTCGGGCTCGGGCTCTTGTAGCTGTGCCGGAACCGGTGCGGGGATTGGTTCCCCATGTGGAGGGTCGCCAAACAACGGAAGCTGCCGGTCGGCGAGGATGGACACTGAGACCGGCTCTTCGAAACCATCCGTTTCATCAGGCTCCCGGACCGGATCCCGGGTTTCGACAACCTTTTTCGCCTTCGATGCGCGTGAGCGTCCGCGGCCTGCGTAGCCGGCCATCTCTCGTTCGATGGACTCTTTGACACTGTCCTCCACCTCGATGCGGATGGCATGCAACAGCTGGATCGATTCAGAGCGGTGCTCGGCCATCTCCCGGCGTAGCGCATTGCCTGACCGTTCGATCTCTTCACGATCCCGGCCCGGCCAGCCGGTCACGATCATGGCGATGACGAACGCAAGTAACAGGATGACCATGCACAACAACACGATAATCGTCGTCATCGGCCCTCCACCTCCAGGCCGCCGATAGCCGACAGGAGCGAACGGCCCAGAGGCTGGTTGGCGCTCACCAGGCCGACACCGTCGATGACCGCCCTGCCGTAATAGTCGAAACAGCAGCCCCCCGCCTCGGTGACGATCGGGATGACAGCAGCGCAATCCCATGGGCTCATGACCTTGTCCACGGACACCTCGGCCCGGCCCGATGCGACCAGCATGTGGCCGTAGCAGTCGCCCCATCCCCTGACAAGCCCTGCTTCGGTCCGGAGCCGGTCGACGGGATGCCCCGATGGCGGATCGAGCAGGTACTCCCGCTCGGTAAAAAGTACCGTAGCGTCGCCGGGTTCCGAAATCTCCGATACGCCGATGGATGAGCCGTTCATGAACGCTCCGCAACCCGATTCGGCATGGTAGAGCTGGCCAAGGACCGGAAAGTTGATGACCCCGAGCCGAAGCCGCCCGTCAACCTCCAGGCCGATCATCACGCCGTAGAGCGGCACGCCGTGGATGAACGCGCGGGTACCGTCGATGGGATCGATGATCCAGCGCCGTCCATTGCCCGACGGGCGCTCGTCGAACTCTTCGCCGAACAGGCCGTCCTGCGGGAACCTGGCAGCTATCCCCTTCCTGATCAGCTCCTCGGCCTTGCGATCAGCCTCGGTGACCGGCGTGGCATCCCGCTTCGAAAAGACCTGGAGGGATTTGCGGCCGAAATAGCCGAGGGTGAGCTTCCCTGCCTGTTCGGCCATATCGAGGGCAAGCTGGAGGTCTGGTGTCATGGGCGGCGTACGGCAAATGGTTGATGATGAAAGAAGAATATAATCAACCGGCGGATTACGCCATGCGGGTTTCCTGCCAGACCGGGCCGCTGTTTTCCTGCACATTTCATCCATCGTCGCCCTTCACGAAATCCCCCGTTTTTTTTATCTTGGATTTTCCCAAAACATAATCGACTTGAACCATGAGCCAGATCGACCTCCTCAACATCGTCCATCGCCCGAGAAGACTCCGCAGAACCGCCGCGCTCCGCAATCTGGTGCAGGAGCATACGCTGACGGTCAACGATCTCGTGTTCCCTCTGTTCGTCTGCCCGGGCTCGAACGTGGTCGAAGAGGTCTCCTCGATGCCGGGAAGCTTCCGCTACTCGATCGACAATGCCGTCCGCGAGTGCCAGGAGCTCTGGGACCTCGGCATCCAGTCGATCGACCTGTTCGGTATCCCTGAACAGAAGACCGAGGATGGAAGCGAAGCTTTCAACGACAAAGGCATCATCCAGGAGGCCATCCGCGCCATCAAGTCGAAAGTGCCGGACCTGTGCATCATGACCGACGTTGCACTCGACCCCTTTACCCCGTTCGGACATGACGGCCTGGTCAAGGACGGCATCATCCTGAACGACGAGACGGTCGAGGTACTCTGCAAGATGGCCGTCTCGCATGCCGAGGCAGGCGCAGACTTCGTCTCCCCGAGCGACATGATGGACGGCCGCATCGGAGCCATCCGCGAGGCGCTCGACGACACCGGGCACTCCGACGTGGGCATCCTTTCCTACGCCGCCAAGTATGCCTCGAGCTTCTACGGCCCGTTCCGCGACGCCCTGCACTCGGCCCCGCAGTTCGGCGACAAGACGACCTACCAGATGAACCCTGGCAATACCGACGAGGCGATGAAGGAGATCGAACTCGACATCCTGGAGGGCGCGGATATCGTCATGGTCAAGCCTGGTCTCGCCTACCTCGACATCGTCCGCCGCACCAAGGAGCGTTTCGATGTGCCGGTGGCAATCTACCATGTGTCCGGCGAGTACGCGATGGTCAAGGCAGCCGCTGCCAGGGGCTGGATCAACGAAGAGCGCGTCATGATGGAGTCGCTGCTCTGCATGAAGCGTGCGGGCGGAGACATCATCTTCACCTACTACGCCAAGGAAGCAGCAAAGAGGCTTCGCTGAGCAAGGGAAGGCAACAGACACGTTTCATTACTGCCCGGCGCCATTGCATGCGCCGGGCTTTTTTTACCAGGAACAGATACATGATACGCTACTTTACCGCAGGTGAATCGCACGGCCCGTCCCTCTCGACGATCGTCGAAGGTCTGCCGGCAGGCATCGGGCTGAAAGAGGAGGAGATCAACCGGGAGCTTGCGCGCCGCCAGCAGGGCTACGGCCGGGGCGGCCGTATGAAGATCGAGACCGACCGGGCGGAAGTGCTCTCCGGCATCCGTTTCGGAAAAACCATCGGCTCGCCGGTCGCCCTGTTGGTCAGGAACCGCGACTGGGAGAACTGGACCACGCCCATGTCGCAGTTTGAGGACCACTCCGCCGAGGTGTCGAAAATCACCATCCCGAGGCCTGGGCACGCCGACCTGACCGGGCTGGTCAAATACGGATTCGACGACATCCGCCCGGTCATCGACCGCTCCTCAGCCCGTGAAACAGCCGCACGCGTGGCTGCAGGATCGCTGGCAAAGGCATTCCTGCGCCAACTCGGAATCCAGGTCGGTAGCTACGTCTCGACGATCGGACCGGCAGGCAAGCCCCTGGACCACGACTTATTGCAGGAGCTCCTGGCCGCAGGCGCCGAAGGTCTCGCCGCCGAAGCCGATCGTTCGGAGGTGCGCATGCTCGACCACGACTCGGAAAGGGCGGCCATCGTCGCCATCGACCAGGCGAAAAACAACGGCGACACCCTGGGCGGTATCGTCGAGGTCTTCATCACTGGCGTACCGATGGGCCTCGGCAGCTACGTGCAGCACGACCGGCGCCTCGACTCGGCCCTCGCAGCCGCGCTCATGTCGATCCAGGCCATCAAGGGGGTTGAAGTCGGCACGGCGTTCGACAACGCCCGCAAGCCGGGCTCGCAGGTGCACGATGAGCTGTTCGCGGGAGGACCCGAAGGGCTGACGAGAAGGACGAACCGGGCAGGAGGCATCGAAGGCAGCATGTCCAACGGCCAACCGATCCACCTCAGGGCCGCCATGAAGCCGATCTCCTCGCTGCTCTCCCCGCTCATGTCCTTCGACCTCGAGAACCTCGAAGCCGTCCAGTCCAGGTTCGAACGAAGCGACACCTGCGCCGTGCCGGCCGCCGGCGTGGTTGCCGAAGCGGTCGTCGCCCCGGTCATCGCCAACGCCCTGCTCGAGAAGATCGGTGGCGACCACATGAAGGAGATCACCCGGCGCCTCGAAACCTACCGGGAAGAGCTGGCGCGACGGTTCAGGGGATAGCTGCCAGAAACTGACGACCTTATTAGTAGCAAAGGACATCAGGGACATCAAGGAAGAGCAAACGGGAGCGGGTTCGCGTTCTTTCTGTTGTCCTTGCTGTCCCTTTTTTCAGGCCAGGAACACCAGTCCCCTAAGGTTGCATCAAGGTTATCTCCTCTTCTCGGGAAACACCAGGCGCTGCTCCATGTCCATCGACGGGGTGTGTGACTCGGTCCTCCCCACGATGTGCGCAGGCACGCCAGCCACGGTGAAGTGGGGAGGCACGTCGTCCAGCACGACGCTCCCTGCGCCTACTTTGGCGCCCTCACCGATCCTGATGTTGCCGAGGATCTTGGCTCCGGCACCGATCATCACCGATTTGCCGACCTTGGGATGCCGGTCCCCGCTCTCCTTGCCGGTACCGCCGAGCGTCACCTCGTGCAGCATCGACACATTGTCCTCGACCACCGCGGTCTCACCGATGACCACCCCGGTCGCATGGTCGAGCAGGATCCCCTTGCCGATCACAGCTGCCGGATGGATGTCGACGGCGAATACCTCGGAAATGCGGTTCTGGAGGAAATAGGCGAGGGAGTGGCGCCCGTTCTTCCAGAGCCAGTTGGCCAACCGGTAGGACTGCAACGCCTGGTAGCCTTTGAGGAACAGCAGGATCTCGAAGTAATTGACGGCGGCAGGGTCACGCTGATGCGTCGCCACGAGATCGAATGCGGCGAAGGCGATGGCATCAGGGCTCTGCCGGTAGAAATCCGCGAAAATCCCTTCCAGCACCGGAGGCGGAAAATGCTTCGAGCCGAGCTTGACCGAAAGCAGCATCCCCAGGGCCGGAGCGAATTCCGGGTACCGGAGGATATGCTGTTCAAGAAACACGCGTATTTCAGGTTCGCGATCGCACTCAAGGCGAACCTCGTCGACGATTGCCGACCATATGTTGGTGACGTCGATTCCCATGTATTGGTACTAAACGGCAGTTCCTGCCGCGATAACTGGTAATGATGATTCCCCGGCGGCCTCTTCCACCCTTCACTCTTCATGTAAGCGCCCGAAGTCCGTAAAGGTTCAACGACGCGCCATGCCAATGCTGAATTTATGAAAAAACGCCGGCTTTCGCTACCAGAGTGGGACAAGCACGATTTTCGCCATTTGTACTTTACAGGAAAAAGCATTAAAATGCCGCTAATCAGTACCATCCCCCATTCGGCAGTTCTTGTTTGATCAGAATACTACGTCTCTTTTTTGTTCCGTTCCGTAAAACGAGCCTTCAATGGCAGCCGTCCCTCACTGACGCGTGCTCTCGAAGCTGCCACCTTCTGCCGCCTGGAATGACGCCAAAAGGTCGACCCAGACCAGAAGAAACCACCCGCGCGAGGCCTCCGCGCCCGCCCATCAAGATATTTCAGACGACAGCAACTCCAAGACCGCAATGACCGCCCGCTCCGACAATATCAGGCCGGTAAGCACACTCGGCCTCCTGCTGACCTACACTTGTCCAATCTCCTGCGCGCACTGCCTGGTCGATGCCGGCCCGAGGCGTAAGGAGAAGATGGCCCTGGGTAGCGTGTGCGGCTGGATAGATGACGCTGCGGCATACCGTGGCGGAGCGATCAAGAGCATCGAGCTGACGGGTGGCGAACCGTTCTACGACCTCCAGAACCTCGCCCTGGTGTCGGACCACGCCCAGCAAGCCGGGCTGTCGGTATCGGTCGAGACGAACGCGGGATGGGCAGGGACCCTCGAACAGGCAATCCTGACCCTGACCCGGTTGCCGGCCATCGGCTTCATTTCGCTCAGCACGGGCGTCCACCATCAGCAGTTCATCCCGATCGGCCATATCAATAACGCCATAATTGCCGCCGAACTGCTCGGGCGCCGCTACCATGTCACCATAGTCACGGATTGCGAACAGGATGACCGGTTCATTGCCATCAGGAAACATCTCGAAAAGATCATCGCCCCCTCACGTATCAGGAGCGTCGTGACCTATCCGGCAGGACGGGCGAAGAAACCGGAGTCCGGAATCGGAATCCGGGCATCCATGGAACCATCAGGAAAGCCCTGCATCAACCCGTTCAAGCCTGTCATCCTGCCGGACGGACGAGTCATGGCGTGCTCAGGCCCGGTGCACCGATACCGTAAGTCATGCCCGCTCTGCCTCGGAAACCTCAGGAAGGAGCCACTGGCAACCGTGCTCGACCGCACCGCAAAAAGCCGGCTGATGCACCTCATCTGGACATGGGGCCCACACCGCATGGCATCACTGCTTGCATCATACGACCATGAGGAGCGCCTGCCCGGGGAATATGTCTCTGGCAGTCCGTGTGATATCTGCAACAAACTCCTCTCCGACCGATATCTTGCCTCCCGGCTCAAGGCACTGCTCGACGATCCCGCGACCATCCTGCTCCAGCCCGAATCCTGAACCCGGGGCGCCGAAGCCTCGCCACCCTCGCCACCCATAATCCGCGATTCGTAAATCATCTTTTTTTTGCGTACACTTCGCTGTCCCGTTAGACCAGAACAAGACATCGCACCGCAGGACCATGCTCATTTCAAGGAAAATCGAGATCGATTACGGCCACACGCTGCCGAACAGCTTTTCTTTCTGCAACCAGCTCCACGGTCACCGGGGAGTCATCGTGGCAAGTGTCGAAGGACCCCTCAACGACCGTGCCGGCGACGCTGAAGAGGGTATGGTGATGGACTTCAAGTTCCTCCACCGCACCATGATCGAGCAGATCCACGACAAACTCGACCACGGCTTCGCCATCTGGAAGAATGATCACGAAGACCTCGAATTCATCCTCAAGCGAAACAAGCGCGTACTCGTCACCGACGAACCCCCGACCGCCGAATGCCTCGCCAGGTGGGCATTCAACCAACTCAGGGACAACCTTCCCGAAGGTGTGACCCTCAAAAACCTCCGCTGGTACGAAACCCCGAACAACTGGGCGGACTGCGACGGGAAGTAGTCGCGGTGCATTCGCCTCATCGAAACTCATGTGCCGAATAAAAGATAAAACCGGGGCTAGCCCCGGTTTTATCTTTTATTCGGTGCCGCCCAGACAGCCTAATGATGCAGTGCCGTCCCGAGGCAGCTGGCGCAGGTTTGCAGCTCTTCGGCCTCGGACACCGGCCTGGTCCCCTGGCACTTTGCGCACAACCGGCCGAGAACCGTACCCGTGCCGTCACAGATCGCGCACTCCCTCAGCACCGTCACCCTGATCTTCCCTGTGCCGTTGCAGCTCATGCACATTCCCGACAGGGATTCCCGATTGAAGGCGGGAACTGCGGAATGGTTGTTCTTGTTCATCGTCTCCAGATATCAATGGTTGGGGTAAGCCGATCCAGATGATCATCACTGAATAGATACGTAAAATGTGCCGGATTAGCGAATCCGGAGTGCCACCCAAAAAAAAATCGGCAACGGAACCGCAAAAGGCAACAATTACAGTTCAGCTTCACTATATTGAACTGCATTTCATTACGGTTCGCCATCATTCCGCATCCCCCGCGGAAGGAGAACCATCCCCCAGGCAAGACGAGAGTAATAGTCATCAGATCAATGAGCCTGTGCGCCACCAATAGCCTGTGGACGTATCGGGGTAATGCATGCAACCGATGTCAGACCGCCCTGGAAAGCTACCAATGACAGCACCTACCCACGACAAAACCGTCTTTTCCCTGCTTGGATCCATGACTGATCCGGCGTTCATCATCGATCCGGACGGTACGCTCCTCTACGCCAACGCCGCGTTTGCCGAAAAGCTTGAACAGCCCCCTTCGGTGATCGGCAATCCCAACATCTTCGAACTGCAGTCGTCAGGCCGGCAGGTTACGGAAATACCTGCGAGGCTGAGGAAGCAGGTCGACCGGGCGGTCAGCAGCTGCCATCAGGTTGAGTTCGCAGTGCAACACCGTGGACGGCGGCTTCATTATATCGTCACTCCCGAGTACTCTCCCTGGGGCGACATCACCCGACTGTATGTCATCGTCCGGGAAACCGCGTGCAGTACCAGGAATCACATGCATTCCTTCAGGGACCGGGCGAAAGAAAGGGGGCACACAAGACGTCCGATTGATTGAACCCTGTCGGCACCATTTGCAGGCACGGGTGATGGAGTTTTTCGACAACGAAACGATACCGGAGGAACCGATGAAAAAAAGAGTGATTGCATTGCTGCTGCTCCTGTCGGCGAGTGCCTGCGACCCCAACTATTACCGGAGGGACCGGCATGACCAAAACCGTCGGGATGAGCGGATTGACCGCGACGACCGGCGTACACCGTCCGGGCAACGCACCAACGATCCGGACCGACGACCAGACGGGTACCGATGAGCAGGAGCAAGTATGCCTGTTCGATAACCCGATGCAGGGAGAACCTGCGAACTGACTAACCCGAATATTTGTTATGGTACCTAAGGCCATGGAGTTGGGTTCCCTGAATTGGCCAAGTCGTAGGTACCGATTATTTTGACCATTTGCAGTAACGTTGAACTCGTAGCTCACGATGAACCAAAAAGGAAAAACCATGAAAAAATCAACCAAAACCGCAACTCTTGCTGTTGCGCTCTTCGCCGGAATCGGCAGCACAGCCCTTGCCAACGGCACCGAAACCGTCGCCCCGCCACAGGCTCCGGCCACCATGGCGCCAGCTCCCGAACCCTACATGCCTCCACAGGCGGCGCGGGCAACATCGGTTCCGACATCTGGCCCCTACATCAGCGGGGCAGGTGGTGTCGGCATCTCCGGCAACAGGGACGTGGATACCGGGTATGTGCTGAACGCCGCCGCCGGCTACCGTTTCGACAACGCAAGGTTGGAAGCCGCCGTCGGCTACCAGCGCCATGGATTGAAAAATAACGATGGACACCTGTCGTACCTTACCTTCATGGCGAACGCGTATTATGATGCCGAAGAGATCTCCGGCTTCAAGCCGTATGTCATGGGAGGCATCGGAGTGACTGATGAACACTTCTCGCCGATAGGCCACAATGACAGCAATTTGGTCTGGCAGGTCGGCACGGGCATTGGAATCAAAATGGATGAACGGACTACGTTCGACCTCGGATACCGTTATTTCAGGCCCGAAAACGGGGATGTGACCTTCAAGTCACACAACATCCTGGCTGGAATCAGGTACCAGTTCTGAACCAGACTTGCCAGGAGCACAACCTTGAGCCGGATGGAGAGACCATCCGGCTTTTTTATAAACAAATTTTATATATTGGCAGGAATACCGAAGAGCACTTCCGTACTGATTCGGATTCCGGGCAGAGGAGCCCGCTCCCCTTTCGATTGCATCCCGCACCGGTTATAGTTTGCCATCGCGCGTCGCTCCCCAGAGGCGTCCCCAGTCATCCCCACTCCAGGCATCTTTCTCGTAGCAGAGGAAAGGAATCAACCCACCGCTCAGGGAAGAGGCCCGGTGCTACTCGTCCGGACCAGCAGAAGGAACCGTGGGCAGCGGGTCCACGATGACATCGATGGGCAGATCGGACATAGTTAACCGTAAAATTCAAGGGCATGGACATGGAAGAAAAAATCAAGTCACATCTTATCGAACGGCTGGGACTGGACGGCATCGACCCGGGGGCGGAAGGGACCATGTTCATCCTTCGTTATGACAGCCAGGACGCTGAAGACCGGCGACAATTCGAGTGGGACGGCCTTATCAGCGAACTTGCCCGGCAGTCGGTGATGCACGGGCTTGAGGATGTACTCGAAGCAGCACATATCGAAGTCCATAATCCGGCATCCTGAAACAGGAGCCCCGATCTGCCTTGAAGAATCCTCCCGGGCAGGCACCCGGAAAGGAATGCTCACCGTCCAGGGCAAGGAAACCGGCTGCCGGGCGGCGCCCTTCACCAGTCGAAGATCTTCACCATCAACATGCCGATAACCGCGAAAATACCTCAAGGGCTACGAGTTCGTCGACGGCCATCGTATATTGAAAGGCACTTCCATTTATTTGTCTCGAAACCCTCTTGTTTCTTTGTCCTGACCAGTCGGATCCGAAATCCTCATGTACCATGGGAACGCTCTGGTTTCCACACTCCGCACGTATGTTGAAGGCAATCGCCGCATCGTTGCTGGCGGCCACACTCAGCCTCCCGTGCCGCGCTTCAGTACGGGAGGCTGGGAACCGTACGGGAGAGCTTCAGGCTGCAGCGACCGTCCGGGTCGTGCCGGATGCCGGCATCAAGACCGGACAGTTCGAGATCCTGCTCCATGGCAGAGAGTGGAGGCGCCTGTGGACGACGCCGATCGAAATACCGATCCTTGACCTTCGCACATTTGCCGGCGGGTTGGCGCCGATAGAAGAGGGGGGCGACCACCTCTCGAGGAGCCTGTCGTTCCAGGGCGGCGATGCAAAGCGATACCTGTTCGTCACCCTCGGCAAGGATCCGGCCCGGGGACTGTCGCCGAACCTGCGCGGCACCGCACTCGAACGCTTGATGCGGGCAGACACCGCTGCAATCAACCCCTTCGCGGAACTGATGATGGCCCCGCTCCTTGAAGCCGCGGGAGTGCCCCATGCCGAGCCCCGCCTGGTCGTCCTGCCCCGGGACCCCGCCCTCCCCGGCAGGATCCTTGATGCTTTCGGAGGAATCGCCGGCACGATCGAGGAACTGCCGGCAGGGTCCGACACGGTCTCCGGGGAATTCATGGGCGCCCGAAGGATCATCGACAGCGACAAGCTCCTGCGTGAGCTGCAGCAGGACAACAGCACGGTCGTCGATGCACGGGTCTACCTGAAAGCCCGGCTTGTCGATATCCTCGTCGGGGACGGGGACCGTATGCCGGACCAATGGAGCTGGGCCGGCTATGGCGACAGCGGGCACTGGCTGTGGGTACCGGTGCCGATCCGGCATTACCAGGCGTTTTCCAGGAGGGGCGGCCCGGTCTCACTGATGCCGCACCTTCAGGATTTCGGCCCGAAGTACCCCGACATGAAAGGGCTCACCCGATCAGCCCGTGAACTGGACCGCCGGATCCTTCCCCGGCTCTCAAGAAGCGAGTGGATGGATACCACCAGGGAACTGCAACTGGCACTCACCGACAGCTTGATTGCCGAAGCGGTCCGGAGGATGCCTCGGGAGGCCTATCCACTGGAGGGGAAAAACCTCGAAGAGGGGCTCATGTCGCGAAGGGACCGCCTCGGGGAAGCATCGTCTGAATTCTACCGCCTCATGGCGAAAGTTGTCGAGATCCACGCTTCGTCCATGACCGAACAGATCGCTGCGCATCGACTTCCGGGAGGAGGACTCGACCTGGTGATGTACCGGAAGGATCCGGAGGGCGGAAAAACCGGTGCATCACCCATCTTCCATCGAACCTTCGTGCCCGCCGAAACCCGGGAGGTCAGGATCTACACGGGTGGCGGCAACGACGTCATTCTCATTGACGGACCTGCCGACGGGAACGCCGTCATCGCAAGATTCATCGATGGGAGCGGCAGTGTGCGCTTCGAAGACCGGACTGGAGCCACATCCCATGCAGGGCGGAGCAGCGGGAAAAAGCTCAACCACCTCTACGATGCCGGGCCGGGTTCGGCCATCGCATCCGGCCCCCACACCAGGACCGCCACCCGTCGGGTTGGCCTCGAACCGGGTCAGCCCGACTCCGGCACCGAGTTCACCTCCGGAATTTCGACCGTCCGGCTCAACTACTCGTCGGATTACGGAGCCCTTGCAGGATGGGGGGTAAAATTCGACGAGTATGGCTTCGACGATGCTCCCTACCGTTACCATGGCGAGCTCGACGGGGCCGTCGCCGGCGGGGAAGGGCTCCGCTACCGGATCGGAGCGAAAGGCGACATCGAAACGCTCGCCAGGAACGCGAGCGTGCACCTGGAAGCGGCCACCAGCACGCTCGACAACCTGAAGCACTACGGGCTTGGCAACGAAACGAATCCCGTCGTGGCAGGCATGGACGAAACCGATTTCGCAACCCGGTCGAACGTCACGACACTCTCCGTGTCGATCAACTATCCCCGCCGGTACAGCCAGCCCTACTTTTTAGAGGCGGGCATCGAGGCGAAATGGATCACCACCGCTCCAGAAGCGGACTCGTTCTTCGTATCCGATCGGGCGCAGATCGTCGGCGAGGATGTCGATTTTACGGACAACCTGCGGTTAGGATTTCACTACGATTCGAGAGACAGCGGCAAGGAACTCGCGTTCACGACAAGGAGAAAGGGCAGACAGCCTGTCGACCGCCGTTCCATGTCGACCAGCGCTGCGCTCAGCGGCATAAGCGTCGATATCGTGGGAAGGTACTATCCTGAACGCATGGGCAACCGCTCGGCATTCGGAAAGCTGAACGGCGAGTTTCGAACCGTTGTGCCGCTGAACGAAACACGCTATTCCAGGATTGCATTCCGGGTCGGAGGTCAGAAGGACTGGGGCGAATACCCCTATTTCGAGGCCGCCACCATCGGTGGGGGCAACTCGGTCCGGGGCTACGACAGGAACCGCTTCGCCGGCGATGCTTCGGCATATGCGAACACCGAACTCCGCCTGTACGGCGGGCACGGAACGCTCCTCGTCCCGATCCTGTTCGGGCCCCTCTTCTTCATCGACACTGGACGGGTCTTCCTGGCCGGTGAAGCGTCGTCCCAATGGCATACGGGCGTCGGCGGAGGCATCTGGGTCGCGTTCTTCGAATCCCGGTACAGCGCCCACCTTGCCGTCGCCAGGGGGCTCGACTCCGGCAGGCTGACGTCAGGCTACGGAATCTACGCCCAGGGGGGGTTCAGCTTCTGAGCCGTCGTTCGACGGTCGAAATCATGAGGCAGCGTCGCCATCGGCTTCATCACCCGACAAATTATGATCACACTCCCGCATGAGAAAAACAACCATCCCCGGTTTTCCCGTACAGCGCCCGCCGCTGATCGATGCATTATTCGAACCTTACCGACAGACGCTCGGTTCCGATTTCGATGGCTACCGCAACCACAGCATCCGTGTGTTCAACTTCTGCCGGGCCCTTTCCGGAAACCATCCGGACGATGAGGGGAAGATTGCCCTTGCGGCCGTGTTCCACGATCTCGGCATCTGGACGGACATGACTTTCGATTACCTTCCCCACTCCCGGAGACTTGCACGCGCCTGGCTCGAAAAAAACGGGCGTGATGCATGGATCGATGAAATCGACAGGATAATCGAGCAACATCACAAGATCACGGCATTCAATGCCAACCCTGCGTGGCTCGTCGAACCGTTCAGAAAGGCCGATCTGGTGGATCTCTCGGGAGGGCTGGTCAGGTTCAGGCTGGATGATGAATTTGTCCGCGAAGTACTCGAAGAGTTCCCAAACGCAGGGTTCCACAAAACCCTTCTCAGACTGTCGATACAACGGATGAAATCACACCCCTGCAATCCGTTGCCGATGATGAAATGGTAGGTACAAAACCTGGCTCGGATGGGTTCAGGCGCTCTTGAACACCCAGTAGAGCTCGGTGCCCTGCTTCACCTTGTCGAAACGGCCCGAGGCGAGCATCGACTCCATCGCCTGCCTTACGGCGCCAGGCTCTTCCGGGAAACATTCGAGCAGGGCGCCTTCGAGTTCGCGTTCCTGCACCGGATGCCTGACAGCGATAGCCGTCACCGCTTCGAGCAGGTCAGCGGCGCCTTTCAGGTTCATGCTGCCCTTGACCGGATGAACCACCGGGGCTGCCCTGGACAAGACGAAGACGGCCCTGGCAACGCCCTCCTCTTCGGGCATGGCGACGATGCTTTCCGGGGCGGGCCGGTTCGGCACCACCAGATGGACCGTATCCGGGCGGATATCGGCAAGCACCGAAACAAGGTCCTCAAGCGCCGCTTCCGTATCGTTCAGGCCGGCGATCAGCATCACCTCGACCCACAACTTCCCGGAGTACTCCTCCCTGAACTGCCTGAGCCCATCGATGTGCTGCCTGAATCCGAAGCCTGCGGCAGGCCGGTCGATCCGGTTGTAGAGCTCCTCCGAACCGGCATTGAGCGACGGAAGCACGGCGTCTGCCTCAAGCAGCTCCGCACGGACCTCTGGCAGGTGCAGCAGGGAACCGTTGGTGATGACGGCTACCGGGATCTCGGTGCGCTGCTTCAGCTCATGGATGATCCAGCCGATCCCCTGGTAGAGGGTCGTCTCGCCCGAACCGACAAAAGTGACCCAGTCGATCGAAGGGTTGCTCGCGATGGCCTCGACGATCTCCTTCAGGATATCCTCCTTCGGAAAGAACTCGCTACGCTCCGTCACGAACTGCTTCGTCCGGCCAAGCTGGCAGTAGATGCAGTTCCAGGTGCAGCTCTTCGGGGGCAGTAGGTCGACGCCGAGGGACTGGCCGAGTCTTTTGGAGGATACCGGACCGAATACGTACTTCATGGCGCTCACCCCTTTCCTGATTCTGCGGCCGCCGAGAATTCAGCGATCTTGGCCTGGCTCTCGGCCTCGAACTCCTCCTTGGAGATGTGCGGCAGCACCAGGCTCGACGCGGTGAACGCCACGATCTCGAGCCCGAAGATAGCCGCGTAGGCCATCATGTGGTTGCCGGTGAGCGTAAAGACCACGTCGCGGATGACCCCGGCGCCGAAATGGCCGATGAAGATCGCCAGGCTCTGCGCCGTACCCCAGAGGCCCATGTAGATGCCGCTACGCCCGGCGGTCATGTTCATCATCATCGAAATGTTCGAAACGCTCGCCATGCCGAGTCCGACGCCGGTCACCACGAGCGAAATCCGCAACAGATCGAGGTTGTGCATGAACCCGGCCACGATAATCATGCTGAAACCCACCCCTCCGAAGACATTGCCGATATATGCCCCCCGTTTGAATCCGATCCTCGACAGCAGGAACCCGGTCAGCAGCATGAAGATCAGCTGCGTCCCGCCCATCGTCGGCTTGAAGAGCTTGGTCGTCTGCGAGACCGGCATCTGGAAAACCTCGGCGCCAAAGGGATCCATGACCACCTCGTTGGCGAAAAGGGCGAAGATCGAGATGAAGATGTAGAGCGCGAACTGCAGGGTTTTGGGCGACGACGAGAGCAGCTGTACCGATTTGGCGAAGGTGATGCCGTGCTTTTCTTTGGCAGGACCGGTTTGCGCGTTCCGGGACTCGACGCCGATCACCGCCAGGACGCCGACACCGAGAGCGACGAGGGCGCAGATTTCGGCAACGTAGGTAAGTCGCTCAGGGGTGAAGACCTTGAGGTAGGAACCGATGGTCCAGTTGGAGACAATCGCCGTCAGTACCATCAGCGTCCAGCTTGCACCGGCGATCTTGCCGATATCCTTCTCGTCGACCATGTCGGCGATCAGCGAGTAATAGGCCGTGGTCGCCACCTGCAGCCCGAAGCCGAACAGCAGGAAGATCACGCAGAGCTTCCAGAGGCCGATATCAGCCAGGGCGGAGAGCACGGTCTCCGAAAACGATCCCGAAACCATGTGGACCTCATAGGCCGCCGACGGAGACAGGACGAAGGAGATGACGCAGCTGAGCAAGCCGATGAGCACGTACGGGGTCCGACGGTAGCCGAAGATGCTGAAGCGGTCGGAAAGGTTGCCGGCCCACACCTTCACCCCCATGATCGCCAGCAGCTCCTTGAGGCTGATGAGGCCGAGGGCAATGGTCGCCGGCAGGTGCAGCTCCTTGATCATGACCCGGTTCAGGATGTCCTGGACGAAACCGAGCATCATTCCGAACCCCATCTGGAAGAAAGCGAGCCGGATAAGATTGAACCTTTTCATGCGCCTCCGAAAGTTGGGTGAAAACGGGGAATAAGGCCCGTAATTTACACAAAAGGAAGCCGTTCTGAAACAGCACGCAATCCCGGGATAAAACACGAAAAGCTGCCCCGGTTTTGCTTCCGGGACAGCCTCCTCAAAATTCCCCGAATGTCCGGGACGACGCTCACCAGGCTTACTTCGACCGCTCCACCATGTAAAGCACGGCGTTGGCGACCTCATCCCTGCCCAGCTCTTCGTTGCCGCCCTTTGGCGGCATGGCCCCCTTCTTGCCCTCGTATCCATCCAATGACTTCTGCGTCAAGGCCTCGAGGCCAAGCGGAATCCGCGCTGCCCAATCCTCCTTTTTCCCGGGCTTCGGTGCTCCGCCGGTGCCGCTGTCGTGGCAGCCCGCACAGCTCCGCTCGTAAACCTCCTCGCCAGCAGCAACCTTCGGATCGGTGATATGCAGATCGAACTCCGACGGCTTCTCGCCATTGGCGATTTCAGCACTTTCATTGGCGAGCTGCGCCGGAGCGACAGGCGCCTGTGCCGCCGGCTCCGGGGTTTCGGTTTTCTGTGGGCTGCAGGCGCCGAGTACCAGAAGGCCCGTCGCTGCAAACGCTGCAAAATGCTTCATGGCTGGTGTGTTGGTTTTGATCACTGACGAATATGGACATTGGCTTATTGTAGCAAATCCCCCACGATTTCACAAAGCCCTCATCACACGCACAGGAACCACCTCCCCCTCCCCAACTATCCATTATCCATTATCCATTATCAATTATCCATTATCAATTGTCCATTGTCCATTATCCATTGTCAACTCCCCCGCGGAACCTGCCCGGCTTGGAAATCATGGCTATTTTGGTTATCGTGCCCTTTGATATTTTCATCCGGGGGTGCTGCCGTGGTCGGTTCCGCAGTGGCTGAGATCAGACCCTTCAACTTGATGCAGGTAATGCTGACGCAAGGAACGATGAACTCCCTCGCGCTCCAGCATTCCGCGTTATTCCTTTATTCCGATGACACGTCCCGATCCCGCATCCGCCGGCAAGGCGTCATGCCCCGACCATCATTTTTTCGGTCCCTCCTCCGTGAAGTTTCATGTCAAAGGGGCGATCTACCCCATTGAAGTCGGCATGCGCCGGGTAGGCCTCTCAAGGCGATATGCATGCCGGGACACCAGCTTCGATTCGATGCCGCTGTACGACACGAGTGGCCCTTTCGGCGACCCGGCATACGTGCATGATCCTGAAAAAGGGCTGGCAGGGATCCGCGAAACCTGGGGTTTTTCGCAAGAGACGGTCGAAGCGCCCGGCGCCACGCCGTCCATGACCGGAAGGAAGCCGCTCAGGGCGAAGGCCGGGCAGGCCGTGACCCAGATGCACTATGCCCGCAAGGGTATCGTGACGCCGGAGATGGAGTATGCCGCCATCAGGGAGAACCAGGGGCTCGAAGCGTGGATCGAACGCGCCGGGGCCAAACCGGTCACCCCGGAGATGGTCAGGGCGGAGGTCGCCAGCGGCCGGGCGATCATCCCGGCGAACATCAACCACCCGGAACTGGAGCCGATGCTCATCGGCAGGAACTTCCGCGTAAAGATCAACGCCAACATCGGCAACTCGGCCCTCGGTTCCTCGATCGAAGAGGAGATTGAAAAAGCGATCTGGGCATGCCGCTGGGGAGCCGACACGGTCATGGACCTCAGCACCGGCAAGAACATCCATCAGACGAGGGAGTGGATCCTGAGGAACTCCCCCGTGCCTATCGGTACGGTGCCGCTCTACCAGGCACTCGAAAAAGTCGGAGGCAAAGCAGAGGAGCTGAACTGGGAAGTGTTCCGCGACACGCTCATCGAGCAGGCCGAACAGGGTGTCGACTATTTCACGATCCACTCGGGCATCCTCGCCGCTACCCTCCCGCACGCCGAACAACGGCGAACCGGCATCGTCTCACGCGGCGGATCGATCATGGCGAAATGGTGCAAGGCACATCGCACGGAGAACTTCCTGTACACCCGGTTCGACGAGATCTGCGAGGTGTTGCGAGCCTACGACGTTGCCGTTTCACTCGGCGATGCGCTGCGACCGGGATCGATCGGCGACGCCAACGACATGGCGCAGTTCAGCGAGCTGAAGACCCTGGGCGAGCTGACGCTGCGAGCCTGGGACCGCGACGTGCAGGTGATGATCGAGGGGCCGGGCCACGTGCCGCTCAACCTGATCCGCGAAAATATGGACAAGCAGCTTGAATACTGCCACGAGGCGCCATTCTACACCCTCGGGCCACTGGTCACGGACATCGCCGCCGGCTACGACCACATCAACTCCGCCATCGGCGGCACCCTGATTGCCACGTTCGGCTGTGCGATGCTCTGCTATGTGACGCCGAAGGAGCACCTCGGCCTGCCGGACCGCCAGGATGTGCGCGAAGGGGTCATCGCCCATCGCGTCGCGGCCCATGCGGCCGACATCGCCAAAGGCAGCCCGACGGCATGGCTGCGCGACGAACTGATGAGCCGTGCTCGTTACGCCTTCGCCTGGGAGGACCAGTTCGCCCTCTCGCTCGACCCGGAGAAGACACGCCGGGTCCACGCCGAGAACATCGCCGCAACCGGCGACACCGCCGCCAACGCCCACTACTGCACCATGTGCGGCCCCGACTTCTGCTCGATGAAACGTTCGCAGGAATCTGCTGGACTCTGATCGAAAAAAACGCTCCGGGAAAAGTGGTGCATGAAGAGAAGATGCCGGGCTGGAGCTCGGCGCTACCGGGGGTAATGGAATAAAAAAAAGGCTGCTACCGGGTTACGGTGCAGCCTTTTTTTTATTCTGTTTGGCGTATTGCGTTCAGCAGGCGGCCTTGACGATCGCCATGAAGTCGTCAGCGTTCAGGCTCGCGCCGCCAATCAGCCCGCCATCGATATTGGGCATAGCGAAGAGCTCCGCGGCGTTCGATCCCTTCACGCTGCCGCCGTACTGGATGCGGAGGTGGTCCGCAGCCGTCTGTCCGTAAAGGCCGGCGACCGTCGCGCGGATCGAAGCGTGGACCTCTTCGGCCTGGGCGCTGGTGGCCGTCTTGCCGGTACCGATGGCCCAGACAGGTTCGTAGGCTATGACCAGGCTGCTGATGTCGGCTACCCCGTCGAGCCCCTCGACCACCTGGCCGGTGATCACGCTCCCGGTGACACCGGACTCACGCTCCTGGAGCGTCTCGCCGACGCACAGGATGACCCGGAGCCCCTGCTCCAGGGCTTTTTTCACCTTGCGGTTGACAATGGCGCTGGTGTCACCGAAGAACTGGCGTCGCTCGGAGTGCCCGAGGATGACATAACGGCAGCCCACCGCAGCCAGCATGCTTGCCGAGACTTCGCCCGTGAAAGCTCCATCGTTCTCGTAATGGCAGTTCTGGGCCGTGAGCAGGATGTCGCTCCATTCAATGAGCTTGCCGACCTCATGCAGGGCGAGGAACGTCGGGGCGATGCCCACTTCACAGCAATGGATGCCCTTGCCCACCTTTTCGGCGATGGCAGTGGCAAGTTCGAGGGATTCGGCAACGGAGTTGTTCATCTTCCAGTTGCCTACAACAATCTTTGTGCGCATATCAGTATTCGGTTACTACCTCGCGGTAGATTTTGTCGATCTCGGCGATCTGGAAGGTGTGTTTTCCCGAACGGGCGTCCTTGAGTTCGAGCTTGTCGTGGTCGAGCGCCGTGATGCGACCGTGCCAGACGCGCTTCTCAGTGGTGACAAGGTTGATCTCCTTGTCGAGCAGTTCCCGGCTGCCGCCGATCTGCTTCGTGGTATAGATGATCTGTCGTTTTCCCATGGAAGGCGTTTTTGGATTAGGTCCCCTATTTAACAAAAATATCCAAGATCTCATAATGGAGTTCACCCTTGGGTACGCTGATGCGGACCTTGTCACCAACCGACTTGCCGATCAGGGACTTGCCGACAGGAGAGCGGACCGAGATCTTTCCAAGGTCGGAGTCGGCCTCCTCCGAGGAAACCAGGGTGTATTCGATGATCTCGTCATCGGCCAGGAGGTTCCTGAGCTTGACGGAGGTGAGGATATAGACCCGGTCGGTCTTGATCTGCTTGGGATCGAGGATAGTGGCCGCGGCCAGTTTGTTTTCGAGGTCGACGATCCGCGACTCGAGCTGTGACTGCTCCTCGCGTGCCGCATCGTATTCGGCGTTTTCACTGAGGTCACCGTGGGATCGCGCTTCGGCGATCTTTTCGAGTACCTCCTTGCGGGTCTGCGTGATCAGCACATGAAGATCCTCCTTGAGCCGGTTGTACCCATCCCTTGTCAGATAAATGCGATCACTCATGTCTCTACTTGTTTTGGTTTGCAATTCGAAAGTGCATGACAATCACCGCTCGGCCGTATCATGCACAACCCGCCTCCGGATCGGTGGAACGACCCGATTTCGGAAGCCCTGACGATACACGTGCTAACAAAAAAGAAGTAAAGTCAGCAGCGGGGCTGACTTTACTTCCTGTAAGAATGTACGCATCTTTCTTTTCAGGGCAAAATGCCATCAGAGATTAAAGGCCAAATAGATGCGGCTCCAGCCCCGTTCGACCAGCAGAAGCAGCATATCGCCCCGCTTCTTGCCTTTGATCGCCTCGCTAAAGGCAGCGAACGAGGCTACCGGCCTCTTGTCGATCGACAGGACGACGTCTCCAGGCTTGAGCCCGGCACGGTCTGCGGGACTCGAGCCGAGCACCCCCGTCACGACCACCCGCCTCGGATCCGGCTTCTTCTGCATCTGCTCGGCGGTCTGGCCATCAAGCGCCGACGCGGTGAAGCCGAGCACGTTGCCTTCCGACTTCGTAGTCTGCCCGGTCGTTGCGCCCGGCTTGTCGGGAAGCGCTTCGAGACGTACAGGCACCGTCCTCGACACACCGTCCCGGTTGATCACGAGGGTCGCGGTGGAACCGGGTGACTGCATCGCGATGGCGTTGCGCAGTTCGACCGAGCTCGACACCTTGCGCCCGTTGAATTCAAGGACCACGTCGCCGGTCCTGATGCCGGCTTTCGCAGCCGGCCCCCGATCGACGACCGTGCCGACCAGCGCCCCCTCCCGCTCCCTGAGGTTCAGGCCCTTGGCGAGGTTTTCGTCGATGTCCTGGATGGTAATGCCGAGGTAGCCACGACTCACCTTGCCGTTCTTCACCAGTTCGTTGAGCACCTTGTCCGCCATCTTCGACGGGACGGCGAAGCCAACCCCCTCGAATCCGCCGGTACGGCTGGCGATCGCCGTGTTGATGCCCACCAGCTCGCCGTTGATGTTGATCAGCGCGCCTCCCGAATTTCCGGGATTGATGGCCGCGTCGGTCTGGATGAAGTCCTCATAGTCCGCCAGGCCCACATTGGCGCGCCCCTTCGCACTCACAATGCCATGGGTGACCGTGCGGGCGAGGTTCTCGCGCATCGGGCTGCCTATGGCCAGCACCCACTCGCCTACCTTGAGCCGGTCGCTGTCGCCGATGACGATCGGTTTCAGGCCGGTCGCCTGCACCTTGACCACCGCGATGTCGGTACGTGGGTCGCTGCCGACGACCTTGGCCGGAATCCTGCGGTTGTCCGAGGTCATGATCGAAATGGTGTCGGCGCCGTCGATCACGTGGTTGTTGGTAAGGATGTAGCCGTCGGAGCTGACGATCACACCTGAGCCGAGCCCGTGGCGCACCTCTTTCTGTCCGTTGCCACCCTGCTGCTTCGGCATGTTGAAGAACTCGGCGAAGGGGCCGCTGAAAAATGGTGAGGGACGATCGATCCTGGTTTCGGTGTAGATGGTCACCACCGACGGGGTCGCCGTTTCAGCGATGCGCACGAACGCCTGGTTCAGGTCGGCCAGCGACTGGATCGGCTGGCTTTTGGCAGTTTCCGCGGCCAGCGCCGTTGTGGATCCGGCGTAAAGGGCGACGCCGGCAGAGGACAATTCGACGGCAACCGGGGGGCACGCGACCGCGAAGAACCCGGCCGAAAGGATGGCGAGAACTGCGTATCTGCATCGTTTGCTACTCATGAAGTCTCCGGATTGGGGTTGTTCAGGACAAGGTTTCGATACTTCAGGAAACGGTCTCGATGCTTTCGAGGGCAGTCAGGCCGGCCCTCATCTTGTTCATGGTCTCTTCGTATTCGTTCTCAGGCGTCGAGTCGGCGACGATCCCACCGGCCGCCTGGAAATAGATGATACCGTCGCGGATCACCATCGTGCGGATGGCGATGGCCGTGTTGAGCGTGCCGCGGAAATCGAGGTACCCTACCGCCCCGCCGTACAGGCCGCGCTTCTCATGCTCGAGCTCGTAGATGATCTCCATCGAGCGCACCTTCGGGGCTCCGGTCAGCGTACCCGCGGGGAAGCACGACCAGAATGCGTCCATGGCGCTCAGTCCCTCCCGCAGCTCGCCCCTGACATTGCTGACGATGTGCATGACGTGCGAGTACTTCTCGATCACCATCATCTCGTTGGTGTCGACCGTGCCGATCCTGGCGATACGTCCGATGTCGTTGCGGCTCAGGTCGATTAGCATCAGGTGCTCGGCGCACTCCTTCTCGTCGGCAAGGAGCTCGCGGGCGATGCGTTCGTCGTCCTCGAAACTCTCGCCACGGCGACGGGTGCCGGCGATCGGACGGGTGTCGACCATCCTCCGCCCGAAGTGGTCGCGCTCCACCTTCACCAGCAGTTCGGGAGACGAGCCGACGACGTGGAACTCCCCGAAGTCGAAGAAGTAAAGGTACGGCGACGGGTTGATCGTGCGCAACACGCGATAGACGTCGAACGGGCGGGTATGGAGCTTGCGGCGAAGGCGCTGGGAAACCTGCACCTGGAAGATGTCTCCGCTGAGGATGTACTCCTTGGCCTTGAGCACCTTGCCGTAGTACTCCTCGCGGGTGGTGTTCGACACCACCGGCTCGGGGATTTCGGGACGGAGCTGCACGAGGTCGCGGTCGAGCGGCTTGAACACGAGCGCGGCCAGCTCCTCGATCTTGCGCTCGGCGCGGGGCCGGTCCGCCTCGTCGAGGTAGTTTGCCACGACGAACAACTTGCGCATCACGTTGTCGAAAATGACGAGCGTATCGCAGAACAGCAGGCAGAGGTCGGGAAGGGCAGCCGGGTCTGGAAGTTCGGCTGCAGGGATCTTCTCGATGAGGTGCATGGTATCGTACCCGAAATAGCCGAACACGCCGGAGGTGGTCATGGATGGCGAACCGCTCTTGCTCCGGGGCATCTCGGCGGAAGTGAAAGCCCCGAGGCAGCGGTCGACGATCCCGCGGAGGTCGCATCCATCACCAAGAGCGGATTCGAGCCCACGGAACCGCTCGTCGCGGATATCGATCGTGGCCTCGCCTCCGACCGTCCCCCTCAGCACGGCAACAGGGTCGACCGCGATATAGGAAAACCGGGCAAGCAGCTCCTCGCCCTCAACCGATTCGAGGAGGCACGAGTAAGGACGTTGCATCTTGAGGTAGACCGAAACCGGGGTCTCGGTATCTGCCTGGAAGGTACTGACGAGCGGATTGAGCATGAACGCGGGCCTCGACGCCTCATCGTTCCCGCCCGATGAAAGAGTGATGGTCATGACTATTGACAGCTTCGATAAAGGAAAAAAATCATATAACTTGAGTCAACAGGCTCTCCAACAAGTGAACCAGGCCCGTGACCCCATGAAACCAGTACCCGCCTACAGCATGAAATGGCTCAAGGCGCTCATGCTCTCACCTGGAGTGCTGTTCGCGCTCGCCTACCTCTTCCTCTGGAATGCGACCAACCTCTACCTCGACCATGCATTCAGGGGTAAGCTCGACCGGGCCTTCAACGCCGTTGCCGGTAGCCGTTACCGGCTCACGATCGGCGCCCTCGGCACCGGATCCGACTTCAGCACAGTGACCCTGGAACACCTCGAGCTGATTGCCGTCGACACCAGGAGTTCCGGCCAGCCCCGCCGCATCAGGGTCGACAAGCTCGACATCTCCTGTCCGGACATCGGACTGCTCATGGTCAGGCCCTCAAAGGCGGAAGCCGCAAGCATGCTGGTGTCGAAAGCGCTCCTGAACCGTTGCGCCGAAGGCATCACCTCAATGGACCACCAGGCCGGTCCTGCCCCAGCGGATCGAAGCGATCTTGCCTACCGGGTCTGTCAGTAATGAAAGGTCCGGGTCCCATGACCAGTAGACCATGAGGGCCTGGCCGACCACGTCGGTCTCGGGAAGGAATCCCCAGTAGCGGCTGTCCAGGCTGTTGTCGCGGTTATCGCCCATCGCGAAATAGTAGTTCTTTGCCACCGTGTAGGTCGCCTGCGACATGCCGTCCACATACACCCGGCCCCCGATCATGCCGACATCGTGCCCCTCGTCGGCCATCAGGTCGCGGTAGAGCGGGAAGGTCGCCTGGTTGAGTTTGACGACATCGCCCTTGCGCGGCACCCTGATGGGGCCGTAGTTGTCCTTGTTGAAGTCTGAAAGGCCTGGAAAGATCTGGAAGTCGGCAAGGCCCGGCGGCATTTCGTTGCCGATGAACTGAGCCCGCTGCGGAAGCTGGACGGCTTCGCCGTTGATGAAGAGGCGGCGCTGCCTGATCTCGAGCATGTCGCCCGGAAGGGCAACGCAACGCTTGATGTAGTTCAGGCTGCGGTCCTTCGGGAATTTGAACACGATGATCTCTCCCCGCTGGACATCATGTACCTTCGGGAGCCTGATTTCGGTGAAGGGAACCTTGGGGCCGTAGACGTATTTGTTCACAAACAGGAAATCGCCGGCCAGCAGCGTGCGCTCCATCGAGCCGGTGGGAATCCGGTAGGACTCCACCACGAAAAGCCGCAGTACCGTCGCCACCAGGGCTGCGATAATGAGGGCCTCGAACCACTCCCTCGACTTGCCTTTATCGTTTATTCCGTTCTGCTTGTTCATATCCCGCATTAAAATTTCCGTTATGCGCCCGAACCCCGGGCCTCACTATCAATTCATCATTCTTCACTCATCACTCATCATTCATCATTCTTCACTCGTCGATATTCAGCACAGCCAGGAACGCCTCCTGCGGAATTTCGACGCGACCGACCTGCTTCATGCGCTTCTTGCCCTCTTTCTGCTTTTCGAGCAGTTTGCGCTTACGGCTGATGTCGCCGCCATAGCATTTGGCGAGCACGTTCTTTCGCATGGCCGAGATGGTCTCCCTGGAAATCACCCGGCTGCCGATGGCCGCCTGGATGGCTACTTCGTACATCTGGCGCGGAATGATTCCCTTCAGCTTCTGGCAGAGTTTGCGGCCCCACTCATAGGACTTGGAGCGGTGCACGATCGAGGAGAGCGCGTCGACCGGATCGCCGTTGAGCAGCACGTCGAGCTTCACCAGGTCGGAACGGCGGTAGCCGATGTATTCGTAATCCATGGAGGCGTACCCCTTGGAAATCGACTTCAGCCGGTCGTGGAAATCGAACACCACCTCGCCCAGCGGAAACTCGAAATGCATGTTCACCCGCTGCGTGTCGAGGTAGTCGGTATTCTTGTACTCGCCGCGACGCTCCATGCCGAGCTTCATGATGTTGCCGATGTACTCCGACATGGTGATGATCTGCATCGACACATAGGGCTCCTCGACCCAGTTGATCTTCGTCGTGTCGGGCATCTTCGAGGGGTTGTCGACCTCGATCGTCTCCCCGTCGCTCTGGATCACCCGGTACTCCACGTTCGGCACCGTCGTGATGATGTTCACGTTGTACTCGCGTTCGAGACGCTCCTGGATGATCTCCATGTGCAGTAACCCGAGGAAGCCGCAGCGGAACCCGAAGCCGAGCGCCACCGAGGTTTCCGGAGTGTAGATGAGCGATGCGTCGTTCAGCGAGAGCTTCTCGAGCGATTCGCGAAGGTCCTCGAACTCGTTCGACTCGACCGGATAGAGGCCGCTGAAGACCATCGGCTTTACGTCCTTGTAACCGGCAAGCGGCCCTTGAGCCGGGTTTTCGGCCAGGGTCACGGTATCGCCGACCTTGGCGTCCTTGACATCCTTGATCGAGCAGATCAGGTAGCCGACGTTGCCCGCATCGAGCATGTCCGCGGGGTTGCGCTTCAGGCTCATCGTGCCGATCTCGTCGGCCTGGAAAATTTTGTCGTTGGCGAAAAAGCGCACCCGGTCACCCTTCCTGAGCACTCCGTCCACGATCCTGATGTAGGCGATCGCTCCACGGTACGCATCGAAAACCGAGTCGAAGATGAGCGCCCTGAGCGGCATATGCCGGTTGTCCGCCGGGGCGGGTACACGTTCGACGATGGCTTCGATCAGCTCGTCGATGCCGATTCCGGCCTTGGCCGATACCTGCAAAATCTCATCGCGATTCACCCCGATCAGGTCGATAATCTGCTGGGCGACCCCTTCCACATCCGAAGAAGGAAGGTCGATCTTGTTGATGACCGGAATGATTTCGAGCCCGGCCTCGATAGCCAGGTACAGGTTGGCGATCGTCTGCGCCTCGACGCCCTGGGTGGCGTCCACCACCAGCAATGCGCCTTCGCAGGCGGCAAGCGAGCGTGAGACCTCGTAGCTGAAGTCGACGTGGCCGGGGGTATCGATCAGGTTCAGCACGTACTCCCGGCCGTCCTTCGCCTTGTGGCGCATCTGCACCGCATGGCTCTTGATGGTGATGCCGCGCTCACGCTCCAGGTCCATATCGTCCAGCACCTGGGCGGTGGACATCTGGTTGTAGGCAAGCGTCTTGGTCACCTCGAGCAGGCGGTCGGCAAGCGTCGATTTCCCGTGGTCGATATGGGCGATAATGCAGAAGTTTCTGATCATGCCGACTTCAGTTCCGGTCGGAGGCATAAATAGTCGTGTCTATCTGGTGAAACGGGTTTCAACGTACCGCTGCCCGGGCTTGGAGGGACCGGGCGGAATTCGGGTTGTGGAATATAAGAAAAAATAATGGCGGATCGCCCCGCGCGGGTCATGAAAAGCAGGGTAGCCCTTCGCCCGGACGAAGCCCCCTGGCAAACGATTCACCGTCCATGGCCTTCTTCCCTTCGACCTGCAGGCTGAGCAATTCAAGCCAGCCGTCGTTGCCGCGGGCAAGGAGGCGGCCCCCGTCGATCCTGAGCGTGCCCGGAGCCGCATCGTCGAGGGGGTTGCCGGAGGATGGCCGGGCGCGGTAGATCTTGACCATCTTGCCACCAAGGGTCGTCCAGGCCGTCGGGCGCATGGCGAGCCCACGAATGAAGTCGTGCAGGCGCCGCACCGGTTGGTCCCACTCGATGCGGGTGTTCTCCCGGTTGAGCTTCGGGGCCTTCGTCGCCAGGCGGTCGTCCTGCTTCTGCGGCACCACGGAACCGGAGGCGATCATCGACAGGGTCCGTACCACGGTGCCGGCGCCGATCCCGGAGAGGCGCTGCAGCAGTTCCGAGGCGTTCTCATCAGGCCCGATCGGCGTCTCGTCGAAGGTAATCACATTACCTGTATCGACCGACTGTTGCAGGAAAAAGGTGGTCACCCCGCTCTTTCCGTCTCCGTTCATGATCGCCCGGTTGACCGGCGCGGCCCCCCGGTATGCCGGCAGGAGCGAACCGTGCAGGTTGAAGGTGCCGAGCGGGGGGAGTTCGAACACCTCTGGCGGAAGGATGCGGAACGCGGCCACCACGATTACGTCAGGCCGGCTTTCGGCCACTTTCGCCGCGAATTCCGGGCTCCGAACATCATCGGTTGCATACACCGGCAGCCCGAGTTCGAGGGCAGCCCGCTTGACCGGCGTGGGCTCGGGTTCGGAATGGCTGTTACGGCGCGGCTTGTCGCAACCGGTCACGACCAGCACCACCTCGTATGCCGCACCTTCGGCCACGATCCGGCGAAGCGACGGCACCGCGAAATCGGGGGTGCCCATGAAGACGACCCTCATGCCCATGCTTCAGCCCCTCACGGTTACCAGCCCGGCATCCCTTGCCAGCGGATAAGTGGTCGTGATCCTGCCTTCGGCGATCGCCTCGAGCTCCTTCTGGATCTTCCGGCGGTCACGTTTCTCCATGCGGTCCACGAAGAGTGTTCCGTCGAGATGGTCGATCTCGTGCTGCAACGCCCTCGACAGCATGCCGCTGAACTCGGCGGTATGTTCCTCGAAATGCTCGTCGCGGTAATGCAGGTTGATCGCCGAAGGACGGAGCACCTCACCCATCACGCCGGGCACGCTGAGGCACCCCTCGTCCATGACGTTGCGCCCCTTCACCCCAATGATCCGGGGGTTGATCACCACCATAGGCTTCGCATCACGGTGCGATTCCATGCAGGAGAGGTCGAGCACCAGCACCCGGAGCGAAACGCCGATCTGCGGGGCGGCAAGCCCTATGCCTTCGGCATTGCGCATCGATTCGAACATGTTGCCGATCAGTTCCCCGATCGACGGGTCAAGGCCTTTCAAAGGCTTCGCCTTGAGCGAAAGCACCGGATCGCTATAGGTGTTTATGGGTACGATCATACGCTGTGTGAACATCGTTGAGGGACGCCGCAACCGGATTTTCAAAAACCGGCATGGGCAACTGCATGAACTGATGAAACTCTCTTTCGAACAACCCGGCGAAGTCACAAAAAGTTGCCCCCCGGGCCCCACCCCGCAACGCGCTCAAACCTGGAGCAAGCCGCCGGAAGTGAGCATGAATTTACGATTCCCGGGACAATTTTCAGCGCCAGGCCGGTAAAACCCCGACTTGGTCGCACCGGAATGGATTTAAAGCAAAAACCTTACATTTCAGATGATGACCCGAAACCCTCCCTCAACCGGACGAACAACGCCAACCCCGTGCGACAAAAGAGCAGCGAACAGACCGCGCAGGCCGAAGCCCTGTTCAGGTCCTCCATGAAGGCCGAGGGACTGCGCTGCACATCCGAACGCATCGACGTCCTGTACGAGGTCTACCGTTCAGACACCCACCTCGACGCCGACGGGATCTATGTCAGGCTCAGGGAAAAAGGAACCGGCATTTCGCGGGCCACGGTCTACCATACGCTCGACCTGCTCTTCAGGCTCAACCTCGTGACCAGGATCGATCTCGGCCACCACCATACCCATTACGAAAAAGCCCTCGGCGTAACCAACCACCTGCACATCGTCTGCCACCGATGCGGCAAGGTCGAAGAGGCCGCGAGCCACCAGCTCGCCGGCATGATCGAAAAGCTCTGCACCGACAACGGATTCTCTCTCGGTAGCTTCAGCCTTCAGGTCTTCGGCGAGTGCCGCGACCGGGAGGGATGCGACTCGAGGTCGGGAGCAGGAAAGCCCGGTTATCCGTAGCCATCGAGAAACGCATAAACCAAACCGACATGCACTGGCTCTACCTGCTGCTCGCCATCCTCACCGAAGTCTGCGGAACGACGAGCATGAAGCTCTCCGAAGGCTTCACCCGGACACTCCCATCGGTTTTTATTTTCGTTTTTTACGCCATGAGCTTTACCTTTGTGACGCTGGCCCTCAAGGTGCTGCCCGTGGGAATGACCTATGCCGTGTGGTCGGCGATCGGCACGGCGCTCATCACCCTCATCGGCGTCTTCTGGTTCGGCGAAGGCATGAACACCCTCAAGGCCGCGTCCCTGCTGCTCATCATCCTCGGCGTTGCAGGGCTCCAGTACAGCCAGGAACATTTGAAATAAGGGCATGACGCAGAAACACCCCGTCTACAGGAAAATCGTCGTCAAGGTCGGCACCAACGTCATCACCGGACGGGACGGCAAACTCGACCCCGGGATCCTCGACAGCCTCACCGCCCAGATCGCGGCACTTTCGGAAGCAGGCGTCGAAGTCATCCTCGTGTCATCGGGCGCGGTCGGGGCGGGACGCGGCATCGTGCAGCTCTGCGGCAGCCTCACCCCCGTCGAAACCCGGCAGGTGCTCGCCGCCACAGGGCAGATCCGCCTCATCAACGCCTACAGCGACCGCTTTGAAAAGCACGGCATGACCTCCGCCCAGATCCTCGTCACCAAAGGGGACTTCCGCGACCGCCAGCACTACCTCAACATGAGCACCTGCTTCCGCGCCCTGCTCCACCAGAAGATCGTGCCCATCGTCAACGAGAACGACGCTGTGGCCGTCACCGAGCTCATGTTCACCGACAACGACGAGCTTTCCGGGCTCATCGCCTCCATGATGCAGGTCGACGCCCACATCATCCTTTCCAATATCGACGGACTCTTCGACCTTTCGGGAGAAACCAGGAAAGTGATCTCCGAGGTCGATCCCTCATCGAAGAACTTCAGCCAGTACATCCGTCCGACCAAGTCCGAATTCGGCCGCGGCGGCATGCTGACCAAGTGCAACATCGCCCAGAAGCTGTCGCAGCTCGGCATCACCGTGCACATCGCCAACGGCATGACCCCCGGAATCCTGCTGTCGATCGTCGGCGGAGAACCGGTCGGCACCAGGTTCCTTGCCCAGAAACCCAAGCACGGCGTGAAGCGCTGGATCGCCAACAGCGAAGGACTCGAGAAAGGCGCCGTCGTCATCAACGAAGGAGCCATCGCCGCCCTCACCTCCCACGAACGCGCCAGCAGCCTCCTGCCCGTCGGCATCACCGCGGTCGAAGGCAGCTTCTCGAAAGGCGACATCATCCGCGTCTGCGCTGGTGACGGCACCGTCGTCGGCTACGGCATGGCCGCCTGCAACGACGAAAAAGCCCGCGCCACCCTCGGCCAGAAAGGCCACAAACCCATCATCCACTACGACTACCTGTACATCGTACCGTAGCCCCGGCGCTTGATTTAAAACAGGAATCAGGAATCACCGGCTGATGATATTTTCAAGCATCTGGCGCAATTCGCTCATGGGAATGGCGTTGTTGCCGGCTATTTCCTTCAGGGCCATACCCGGCTCCACCGCAACGTTTTTCTGACGGAGGGCAAGTTTGAGCGATATGGCCGACACCCCCGAAGAGTCTGCAACATCCTGCAAGGTTCTACGTCCCAGCCCTTCAGCCGGTAGCGTGTATTTCCCGATCCGGGCAGGAGCGATGTATCGATAGAGCTTTTCGGCAGTCATGTTGTTCCGGCCGGCAATTTCCGCAAACGTCTCATTGACGGACATGACCCTGAAGCCTGCTTGCTGAAGCTTCGCCTTCAGAAGCTCTGCATCACCGCCCTGACCCGGTTGTCGGGAAAGCTCGACGAGGGTCATGGCTTCGGCATGAGGAACGGGAGCCTGCTTTCCCTGTTGCTCCCATGACGCTGAAATCCGGTGCCCGAAATCGACAACCGAAGAAAACGGCTGAAGGGAATAAGCGGTCCCCACCCCGAACGCCAGAAAAAGGAGGAGGCTTGCGAACAGTTCTCCCGGGCTGCGCAGGCCCTCCGTCGCCCGTACTTTCAGGTAAGAAAGAAAGGCCCTCCAGTTGATAAAAAACAGATGGCATGCCGAAAGGATGGCGAAGGCAAATCCGAAAACAGCGTGCTGCTCCTGCCAACCCGCCTTGGAGAGTCCGATCATCCGCCAGTCGGTCCAGTTGGCAACCCTGCCCGGAGGGGAAATGAACAGGACCACCCCCGAGACAAGCAGCATGCCGAATGACAGCACAAGCCCGAAACTGATGAAAATCTTCCAGTTGAACGATGTTTTCATAGTCACCTCACCTTAAACTGTTTCGTCAAAATCCTCCTGCAGGTACCACGTCTCCGGATTCGTCCCATTCCCGGAACATACCAGTCCGGGAACCATGGAGCCACAACACTGACCGGTTCTTCGGAAGCCGGGACGTCGTGCCTGCTCATCGCCGCAACCATGGCTACCCTTGCGGCGACGGTTGCGGAATCAGGGCTCAGAATACCAACTCGAACCCGATGGTCGTCGTGAACGCAACATAGCGATAGTCGACATCGCTCGAACCGTTCCAGGCCTGACGGCATTGTGCCGAGATGTTCGCCTTCATTCCGCCGTCACCGATCGGCAGGTTTTTTTCCAGGCGGGCCCACAGGCTTCGATAGTTGTCGTTCCTGCCAGGCATGACCAGGCCGGGGTAGCCCACCGAATCGATGGGCACGTCCCGATAGTCCTTGATGGCCTGGTCGTACCCGACGCGGGCTATCGCGGCATACGGCAGGGCACGTGAAAGCATGCCGCCGAATTCGCGGCTTTCATAACTGAACCTGTCGTCGTAGAGGCCATCGCCGGCATAATGCCCGGAATCCGGATCGGAAAAAAGACGTGGCGGCTCGCCGAAACAGGTACGCAGCTTCACATAGGCCCGCAAGCCGGTCTTGTCGTCGATGACCGGCATCGAGACACTTAGTGAATTGACCCATTGACCGGAGCCCGACGCCGGCGTTTCGGCGGCAAAAGCACGTTGCCACCGGTATGCGACCAGAGCCCCAGGCTGGCTGTCGCCTTGAGGGGTACTGTAGCGACGGTAGCCTGCATCGCTGGACAAGGTGACCGTGGCACCGTTGTCCAAAGGCAGGTGCAACCTTCCGAAGATACCGTGCTCCACGTTGTCCAGGACTGCAATCCGGTCGTAGGATCGCCGGACAAGGCGGTAGCCGGTAAAGATGGCTGCCCGCCCTCCGATCGGAATTTTCGCATCAAGGAAGGCCTTCCATTCCCCATAGTCGAAAACCGCATACTCCCCGTGGTCGATCCTGAACATGCCGCCCGATCCCGCCCAGACCCAACCCTCCTTCCCGAGTTTTCGCCGTATTGCGGCTTCAGCCTTGTGCAGCAGATAGTCGTGGTCGGAATGTGTTGTAAAAGCGATATGCGAAACCTCGTATGAAACGAATGCCGGCCAGGCCTCCCACTCCCAATCCTTGACAACCATCGCAGAGGTTTCGATGACCAGGTCTGCGGCCGGGACGCTGGCAAGGAAAACGTTGTTTTCGGCGTTCAGCGCTACCGAAGCGCGTCCATGCCAATCGGCCATCGCGAAAGACGGCCAGAGTGCCAGGAGCGTAGCAAGAAGAGTATGCTTCATCATGTCCTGCTGGAAATGGTTCCGGGCCTCATCTTCCTGCACCCCTCAGCAGCGAACCCTGGCCTTTTGCCCTGCCACGACCATCGCCGTCGTTGTCGGTGAACAACCCGGCACCCGAACCGTCCCGCATTCCAAAATCCTTGATACGGGAACCTGAGGAGAGCCCCGGCCTCCCCTGCAGGAGGTCGTTGATCCCGTCGCCATCCTCGTCGACGAACCGGACTCTTTTCATCGCCCCGGCCTCCTCGCCACCGTCAGCCATTCCTGGCCGGCCGGCCTCGGGCGCCAGGCGACCAGGCGGCTTGTCGTCGGCAAGGGCCGGCGAAGCGATGGCCAGCCAGAAAAAAACAGTAAGGGATAATGACGTTGGCTTCATGGATATCTCCCCCGGGAGTGCGAAAATGTGGCAGGGGCGCTGACCCCTGCCGGATGAAATATGTTGTTCAATCAACGGCCTTTTGCGTTGCCTTTGGGGCCCGTCCCGTCGATTATCATTACTCAAGAATCGTACCAATCCGACCATCATGGTCAACCGCATGTCCCATAGTCATTTATAGCCACACACCCCCGCTCTCCTCGAGGCAGGATTCGACCACTTGGTCGAAATCCGGTCCAAATGGTCGGAAATGCCGGGCGGCCCTCTATTTCATTCCATATTTTTTCAACTTGTACCGCAAATGGCGTTCGGTGATGCCCAGGCGTTCGGCTGCCCTGGTCTGCACATATCCGGCCTGTCGCATCGCTTCAGTGATCTGCGCCTGTTCGAATGCCTCGACCCGCTCGACAAGGCGCGTGGGTTCAGGGTGCCAGCCCGCCGCAGGAACCGGCGGTTCGGCCACCCTTGCCGGCAAGTCGTCGAGCTTTACGGTTTCCCCCCGGCAGAGCACGACGGACTGTTGCACGATGTTTTCGAGCTCACGGACATTGCCTGGATAGTCGTATTTCATAAGCGCATCCATGGCCTCCCTGGAAATTCCGGCGATCCTCTTGCCGTTTTCTTCCGCAAACCGGAGAAGGAAGCCTTCGACGAGCGGTGGAATGTCCGTCCGTCGTTCCCGCAACGGGGGAATCCTGATCGACACGACGTTCAGACGGTAGAAGAGGTCCTGCCGGAACGTACCGTCCCGGACCATCTCTTCGAGGTTCCTGTTGGTCGCCGCGACGATGCGGGCATTGGAACGGAGCGGCGAGCTGCTGCCGATACGATCATAGCTCCTCTCCTGGAGGACCCGCAGGAGCTTGACCTGCAGTGCAAGGGGGATCTCCCCGACTTCGTCGATGAACAGGGTGCCGTTTCCGACAAGTTCGAATCGCCCCTTACGCTGGCGCTCGGCACCGGTGAAGGCCCCTTTCTCATGGCCGAAAAGTTCGCTTTCGAGCAGGTTTTCGGGAAGTGCAGCGCAATTGACGGCCAGGAACGGCTGCTCCCTTCGGGCCCCCGAGTAATGGAGCGCCTTGGCGATGAGCTCCTTGCCTGTTCCCGTCTCCCCGGTGATGAGTACGGTGGCGTTGCTGTCGGCAACCCTTCCGGCGATGTTCAGTACGCGGTTCATTTCCGTCGACTCGGAGACGATCCCGTCGAAATTGAAACGTTCCGTAAGCTGTTGACGCAACACGCGGTTTTCCCGTTCGAGTTGCTGACGCTCGACGACATGCCCGATCACCATCCGCAGACGGCACAGGTCGACCGGCTTGGAGATATAATCCACGGCCCCCGTTTTCATGGCCTCGGTAGCAGATTCGATCGTACCGAAAGCCGTCATGATGATCACCTGGATCGACGGGTTAAGCTCCTTCAGGGCGCCAAGCAGTTCAACGCCGTTCATGCCGGGCATCCTGAAATCTGAAAGCACCAGGTCGATCGTATTGGCCCGGGCGAGCGACAGGGCCTGTTCGGGGATCGGAGCTTTCAGGACCCGGTATCCCTGTTTGGCCAGAAAGCCGGACAGGCTTTCGAGTTGCAGCGGTTCGTCTTCGACGACCATAATGGTTACATCCATATCGATAGTTCCGTGTTTCGATCGAGCCACCTCATGACAACGGCAGCTCAATGGTAAATGTGCTTCCCTGCCCCTCCGCGCTCTCGACCCGTATCATGCCGCCATGGGCCTGGACGATCTGGTTCGCTATGCTCAGACCCATGCCGGTGCCGTTTGCTTTTGTGGTAAAGTAAAGATTGAAAATCTGCTGCATCAACGCGGCCGGAATACCCTTCCCCGTATCCGCCACCTCGATGAACGCGCAGGAATCGCTCCGGCCGCAAGTAACGGTGACCTTGCCACCAGGGTCGACAGACTCCACAGCGTTCCGCACCAGGTTGAGCAACGCCTGCTGCATCTGCTCCCTGTCAATCGAAACCCTGCACGGGTTTCCGGCCGGGAGTATCAGGTTGGCTCGCCGGGTTTCCGCTTCACCCTCAAGCAACGGACGGTAGGAGACGAGCCAGTCGGCCATATCTGTTTCAGCCAGCCTGAGGCGGGGTGGCCTGGCGAATTTCAGGAACCGCCTGATGATGGCGTCCACCCGATGCACCTCGCCGACGATTGCGCCGGCCAGTTGCCGGTACTCGTCCACGCCTTCGACGGGGGTGAACTCCATGGCGAGCCTCTGGCCCAGGACACCGATCGCATTCAGCGGATTCCTGATTTCGTGAGCAACGCCCGAGGCAAGTTCGCCCATGGCGGTGAGCTTCTCCTGGCGCTCGATGAGTTGCTGCATCTCCCGCTGCCCGGTCATATCACGAAGGACGACGACCGCACCTCCCTGACTTTCGGCACCGGCCTCAAGCGGATTGAAATTGCCCGACAGGATGCGTTTTTTCCCGGCGATAGTGCAGGCGAATTCACGCTCCACACTTGGGCCTTCTCCCGAAAGCAGTTCCTGGAGGCCCGTGCCGAAACCCGGCATGGCCTCTGCCAACGGTTTGCCCCGAACCTCGCATGCATCGACGTGCAATAACTGCTCTGCGGCCGTATTGAGCATCGTGACACACCGGTTATCATCCACCGAGATGACGGCATCAGCCATGTTGGAAAGGATCGCGGATGAAAAGCGCTGTTCCCGCAGGTACGCTTCCGCCATGAGGCTTTCGTTGCGACGCGACGCCATCAGGCTGAACACGGAGATCCCGCCGATCACCGCGAGGCCGAGCAACATGAGGAGCCTGGTCTGAAGGCGTTTGTTGGCGATATCGATAGGATCTGCGTTCATGCCGATACGGAAGATACCCATGTTGACACCGTTCGAGACGAACGGAGAGACCGCCTCGAAAACCCGTTTCCCGTTGAATCGGGTGAATCGGGTGCTCGGCCTGTTCTGGTCAATGGCTGACGACAGCACAGGATCCGACGGAATCGACTCTGCATCGACGACATTGGGCGTCGCAGCAATTATGGCATCACGGTTCTGCCAGATGATATACTCGATGCCCGGCTCATTGGCCCCGATGCGCTGGATGAGGCGTCCAGGGCCGATTTGGCGACGCAGTTCAACGAGTTTCGATGCATCGACATTGCCGACGATGGCGCCCCCCCTTCTCCGCGCAACGGCGATGACCAGCCGTGGCCCTTTATTCGAAGGGCTTTGCCTGATACCAAGATTGATTTGGTCAGCCCTCCCGGAAAATATCGGTTCGAGGCGGACGGAAGGATCGCAATCCTGAAAAATCGGCTGGTGGTCCGGAAGATTATTCCACGCGACTCTCCTGCCCCTTCGGTCGAACACCGTTACCCGGTACAGGTTGCTTTTTCCGGCGATATCCGTGAGGGTGCGGGAGGTCAGGGGGCGTTGCCTGTCCATGCGCTCGATGAGCCGCAACTGGTCAACCAACCCTCCGGTGACGATGTCGGTGTTGTCGTTATAACCCTGCAGTGCCGTTTCAGCACCGTTTACCAGTGCATGGACCAGGATCCTGGCCTCCTCCTGCATCTGATGCTCGATTTCGGATGTCCTCGAGAAATATTGATAAACCGCCGTCCCTGAAAAAGCAAGCAGTACCAGCAGGAACAGGGATGCCAGGAGCGTCGGCGGTATATCAGCAATAGCCCTGCCTGGTGTTCGGTTATCCATAGTCTTACGGAATGAAGCTCCTCACCGTGTCGCATTCCCCACTGCGGCAACGAAGCTCGGTTTGAGGGACCGGCCATCGGGAGGAATGGATACCGCCTCCCGACGACCGGAGACCTCATTCATGCGGTCATTATTGCGCAGGAACGTTCTTGCCGTGAGGACCCGTACCGTCAAGCACCCGGGTACCCGTCCCGGCTCCCTTGAAATCCGTGGCGCCGCTGCCCGTGCCATCCTGAGGGCGGACGTAGTCCGCATCCGTCCTGTTGGCAACGCCGTCCCCATCGGCATCGGCAGACCTGAAAGCACCGTTTTTACTTCCGTAGCCGTTCATCGATCCCGAACCGGCGCCACTCCCTCCGCCCATGCCGCCGCCCATGCCTCCCCCGCCCCGGGCAAAAAGGTTATCCGTGGCTGAAAACGCAAGGATTGCGCATGCTGCGGCAGTAATTACCGTTCGTCTCTTCATAGTCTCCTCCTGTGTCATCCGGGTTATTGTTTGCTTTCGACTCCTGTTGAAGCTGTCGACTGACGGCCTCGCCGAATTAATAACAAGAACCGTGCCATCCCGCAAAATTAACCGTATTTTATAATAATATATAATGTTATGACTGTGAGTCCTAAAATTCCCCGCTAGCATGCGCCCATCATTCACGACCGTTTCGGCGACTATTCGACGAAATGGTCGTGAATGCCTGCCTGCATTCAATAATCAGACGGGAAACTGCCGGATCGAGGCACCCTGCCGATGGCTTGCAGGAAAGGAAAAAACCCACTGCCCTGGAAAAAGCCATATTAGGGTTTGTCTGCCAGGCCCCCTTTCTGATTCCGTTTATCGATGTCATCGACAATATCGCCATTCTTCCGATGCCTGCCGGAGAAAGCATCGGCTCGGCAAGAAAAAAGGCAAGGGAAATTCTGGAGGTGCTCGATGTCGCCCACAGAGCCACGGCAATGCCGTCCCGACATTCAGGCGGATCTATCATATCCGTGTTGGCCGCACCCATGAAGAGCAAGGGAAAGGTAAAATGCCCCACGCAACTGAAGATCAGCTACCATGTCACACGACATTCGAATGAACAGGCCGCTGACGACACTCATGATCCTCTGCTGGACAATCCTGGACCGGGGCTGCGCGGCAGGACCGGATTTCCAGAGGCCGGAGCCTCCCGGATTCGAACGTTCCGGACCAGAGCGAAGCTTTCTCCGGTGAACGGCGCGTCTTCCCTTTCCACGATACCCTCAAGAGCAGACGTATCGGTTTTTCAAAAAATTATATACATATTTATGTATTGGTATACGAATCGCATGCATTCACAAGACCTGCTCATATCCTGTGCGCGGGCATCACCTGTGACTTATGCAACAGCTGTTCCCCGATCCCTTGACGTTACCGCCGAAACCGACGGCAACAGCCCACCCCCGTTGAAGCCCCCCTGCTGTGAACCTTGCAATCAATCAGTCGATTGGCAGTTGCGCTACCCGGAACGAAGATTCGGCGGCACGCGCCATTCGGCAGGATCGAATCACGTAAACAACCCATGGAGGCTTTGTTATGGAAGACAAAGGACACAAGTTCCTCACCAATGACGCGGGAATCCCGGTCACCAGCGATGAATACTCCCTCACGGTCGGACCTGACGGGCCGATCCTGATGCACGATGCCTATCTGATGGAACAGATGGCCAATTTCAACCGGGAGATGATCCCTGACCGGCAGCCGCACGCGAAAGGGTCGGGGGCGTTCGGCTGGTTCGAGACGACCGGCGATGTGAGCGCCTACACGAAAGCAGCCCTGTTCCAGCCCGGGACGAAGACGAAGGTTCTGGCGCGGTTTTCCACGGTGGCCGGGGAGAGCGGCAGCCCGGACACCTGGCGGGACGTGCGGGGCTTCGCCGTCAAGTTCTACACGACCGAAGGGAACTACGACATGGTTGGCAACAACACGCCGGTGTTCTTCGTCCGCGACCCCATGAAATTCCAGCATTTCATTCACTCTCAAAAGCGCCGCGCTGACAACGGCATGCGGGATAACGACATGCAATGGGACTTCTGGACGCTCTCACCCGAGACCGCCCATCAGGTAACGATCCTCATGAGCGACCGGGGAATCCCGAGGTCCTACCGGCATATGCACGGCTTTTCGAGCCACACCTACCTGTGGGTCAACGCTTCGGGAGAGCGATATTGGGTCAAGTACCATTTCATCACCGAACAGGGTATCGAAAACCTGACGCAGGAAGAGGCCGACAAAATCGCAGGCTCAGATGCCGACTTCCATCGCCGCGACCTGTTCGATGCGATCAGGCGGGAAGAGTTCCCCTGCTGGTCATTCAAGGTACAGATCATGCCGTTCAAGGAAGCCGAGAGCTACCGGTTCAACCCGTTCGACCTGACCAAGGTGTGGCCTCACGGCGATTACCCACTGCACGAGGTCGGACAACTGGTGCTGAACCGCAATCCCGACGACTTCCACAGCGAAATCGAACAGTCGGCATTCGAGCCGAACAACATCGTCCCGGGCATCGGCATCAGCCCGGACAGGATGCTGCTCGCCCGCATGGTATCCTACAGCGACGCGCACCGGGCACGGCTCGGCGTCAACTACAAGCAGATTCCGGTGAACCGGCCGGCCAGCGAGGTGCACAGCTACAGCAAAGGGGGAACCATGCGGGTCGACAAGGTTGCTGATCCGGTCTACGCGCCCAATTCGAAGGGGGGGCCCGTCGTCGACCCCGACAGTTCGTCAGAAGTGAATTCCTGGAAGACGGGTGGCGAGATCCTGCGCGCGCCCTACTCCCTGCGAAAGGACGACGACGATTTCGGACAGGCCGGCGAGCTGGTGCGGAAGGTGATGAACGAAGCGGAGCGTGACCGGCTGGTGTCGAACGTGGTGGGGCACCTGAAAAAAGGGGTGACCGAACCGGTCCTGCAACGAGTGTTCGGGTACTGGAGGAAAATCGACCGGGAGACCGGCGAACGGATTGCACAAGGGATGCAGTCTCCCTGAGGCAGTAAGACGGCAACGGCGGGCTGTTTTTCCCACCCGCCATTGCCGTCCATATCCCTATGGGCGTTCGATTACCTGAAGAAGCCAAGCTGGAGTCCGGCGCTCCCGGGCAAGGAATGGATTACCCTGCCGATTCCAGCGCCGCGATCCTCGATTCGATGGGCGGGTGGCTGCTGAACAGCGCCATCATGCCGCCGCCGGCGATACCGCTGGCCGCCATCTGCTTCGGCAGTTCACCGGCATGGAGATTTCCAAGTACGTGCAGTGCGTCGATCATCGGGCGCCGGTCGCCCATGAGCGCGGCCGCGCCGGCATCCGCCCGGTACTCGCGCCGGCGCGAGAAGTACATGACGATAATGCTGGCAAGGATGCCGAACACGATCTCGAACACCATGCTGGCGATCCAGTAGCCGATGCCCGGGCTGTCGGACTCCTCGTCCCTGCGGAGGAAGCTGTCTACCACGTAGCCAAGGGCACGCGACAGGAAGATTACGAAGGTATTGACCACCCCCTGGATCAGGGTAAGCGTCACCATATCGCCGTTCTGGATATGGGCGACCTCGTGGGCCAGCACCGCTTCAACCTCTTTCCGGTTCATGCCGTTCAGCAGGCCGGTCGAGACGGCCACCAGCGACCTGTTCTTGCTGGACCCGGTGGCGAAGGCGTTGGCGTCCCCATGGTAGATGGCCACCTCGGGCATCCGCAACCCGGCCCTGGCGGAAAGCTGCTTGACGGTATCGACAAGCCATGCCTCGTCCTGGTTCGAGGGCTGCGAGATGACGCGGGCTCCGGTACTCCACTTCGCCATGGCCTTGGACATCAAGAGCGAGATAAAGGAGCCGCCAAAGCCGATCAGGGCCGCGAATGCCAGCAGCATACCCAGGTCGAGGCCATTGCCGGTCAAAAAGCGGTCGATGCCGAGAATGCGGGCGCTGACCGACAGCACCCCCAGCACCGCAAAGTTGGTCAACAGGAAAAGGACTACACGTTTCATCAGGATCCTCCAAGATCACTATAATTATGGGGTTGACAGGTATTGGCACGGTTTGCGCACACTACCGTCCGGTACAACACTCGTCGTACAAAAATAATCACCCCGCGCCAGAGAAATGCATGGAAAAATTCATACCTGGCCGATACCCCGACTTGCGCCGGTGACCAACGCGTCATTGCCTTTCATATCCTGTAAGCTCTCCATGAGTTCCGGAACCATTACTGAATCAGCAAAGGGACGCCGTTCAGCATTTAGCCGCGAGTTCGCGGTAAAAATCCTTCAGGCGCCTCGTTCCGAAGGAAGGGGCGACGTTTTCCATGCGGCTGACGGCGAGCGCGAATGACATGATGCTCCCGAGCGGCCTGTTGAAGAACCCGATGATGAAGAGGGCTGCGTCGCCGATCCACATGGGCATGTGCGTGATCTTCGGCGACAGGCCGAGTGCTTCGAACGCCATAAGGTTGGTCTGGTCGTAGGTGAAGGTATCCGGACCGCCGACGGCAACCTCCCTATCCCCCTCGTCGGTTGCGGCATCGGCGCACACCTTTGCCAAATCGGCGCCGTGGATCGGGTTGAAGCGGTTCGATCCGTCGCCGAAGAGGAAAACATGCCCTTTCCGTGCAAAGCCGAAGAACATGCCCATGTCGTTGAAATACGCGGTCGGGCGGATGACGGTGTAGGCCATTGCCGAGGCCCGCAGGTCTGCCACGAAAAGTTCGTGCGCACGGACCATATCCGAATCCGGCATCTTGTCGGCATTGAACACGGAGACGTAGACGAACCTTTTTACGCCGCTTTCGAGTGCCTCCTCCAGGAGCGCCCTGTTGCCGAGGTGGTCGACCTCTTCGCTCGTGACGCCATGCTGCGGCTTGGTGAGCCTCATGCAGGAAAAGACGATATCGACTCCATTGCAGGCTCCCCTAAGCGATGGCCTGTCGGTCGCGTCACCGATATGCACCTCCGCCACCAGGCCCGAAACGTCAGGCTCGAAGTTCTGCCCGATACCCGAGAGCCGGTTCCTGTCCCTGGCCAGGGCCCGGACAGCATATCCCCTTCCGGCGAATTCACTGACGACATACCTTCCGAGATATCCCGAAGCTCCAGCGACCAGTACCTTTTTTTGTGCCATGCCTGTGGGCTTTTAAGGTGTACCGAACCTTACCATCAATCAAAATGTAGCAAATGATTTACCTCTTCATGGCGGCAATCTGCCGGACGACCGGTTCGGGAACCGGCGAGGAACGGGGTTTCGCTATCACGAAAATAAGACGTAAAATGCAGTAAACGAAATACGGCGACCGACCCGTAACCAGGAAACACAGGAGATGCGATGAAACAGTCAAGGCCCCCTCTGGTCCGGATACAGTACATCGACCAGCAGCTCAAGGAGAACCGGTTTCCGAACTGCTGCAGCGTAGCGAAGTATTTCGAAGTATCGGCAAAAAGCATCCAGAGGGATATCGAGTACATGCGGGACATGCTGCATGCACCGATCGTTTACGACCAGAAAAAGCGGGGCTACTTCTACGAAACCCCGGGATGGGGTTTCCTGCCATCCGCGATATGGGAACAAAAGGAGGCCGAGGCGCTCATGGCCACCAAAAAAGTCCTTGCCCAGTACCAGGGGACCCCGTATCATGCCGAAGTTTGCCGGGCTCTCGACAAGGTCAGGCAGTACCTTCCGGAAAATTCCGCCGCCGACGAGTTCTTCAGGATCTACTCCATCGAGCAATCCACCTCGCTGGCTATCGAGCCGCGGATATTCGCCACTCTCGAAAACGCCATCCGCAGCAGCCTGAAGATATCGATGACCTACCGGGCATCATGGAACCAGGAGGTCAGCGAACGCACGGTACACCCCTACACGCTCCGCTATTCGCCGGCCAGGGAGACCTGGTACCTGATAGCCTACTGTGAATTGAGGAACGATATCAGGACCTTCGCCCTGGGCCGCATCAGGACCATCTCCCAGACATCGAAGCACTTTACGGTACTCGATGGCTTTTCCATCGACACCTATCTGGACAAGACCTTCGAGCAGATCCATGAGGACGAGCTCCATGTCGTCTCCATCCGGTTCACCCCTTACCAGGCGCAATGGATAAGGGAACACCGATGGCACCCGACCCAGGTCGTCACGGAGCACGCGCATGGAGGCCTGACCCTGACGATGAGGGTCGGTGCGCTCGAAGCGATCAAACGCTGGATCATGCGCTACGGCAGCGAAGCCGAAGTGCTTGAGCCGCAGGAGCTCCGGGAGATGATCAAATACGAACTTCTGACGATGGAGCAGATGTACGAGGATGTACGGGCCGTGAAACTGGAATCCCTGTCGCTGTTTTAAGAACATCCATGTACTGGCAACCTGTCGGCGACCCGCCCGCCCCTCCGGGTGATCTGGGAGCGTTCGTGCGAGGTTGACACTCCGTAACGCAACTGCTATATTGCAGCGCAGTTACGAAATCATGCCAATCAGTACCTGAAACCATGCATCGCATCGGATACCGGAGCGTCGTCACCACCCTTGCCCTTTTGCTCATCGCACCAGCCGCATCCGGGGCAGCCGAAACCATCGTCATGGACAACGGCGACCGGCTGAGCGGACAATTGGTTCGTATGGCCGACGGCATACTCGAACTGGAAACAGGTTATGCCGGCATGGTCAAGGCTGCATGGAATCATGTGCGGGAGATAACTACCGACGGCATGTTCGACGTCCGCCTCAACGGCGATGAAGTTGTGGCCGTCCAATCACTGAGGCTCCAGGATGGATCGGCCTTCCTGGACGACAGGTGCGTGCCGCTCGTGAACGTGAAGCAGCTGAATCCCGCGGACTGGGAACTCGGCAGATCAGCAAAGATCAGCGGAGAGATCGACGTTGCGCTCAAGATGGAACGGGGCAACACCCACGATGACCTGACCGACCTGCAGGGCAGGCTCGAATGGAAAAAAAGGATGCAGAGGATCCGGCTGGGCGGCGAATTCCAGTATAACCAGAACGGCCGGGATGTCACCGCCGACCGCTGGTCGGTGGAAGCCACCTACGACAACAACGCGTCGAAACGTTTCTATTTCGGGGAAGGCACCTCGTTCAAATCGGACAGGATGGGCAACCTCATCCTTCGCTGGGCTGCCGGTCCCTATGCCGGCGTGCACCTCATCGACACCCAACGGACCAGGCTCAACGCCGAAACCGGATTGGACTACGCATCGGACAATTACCGGTCGCAGCCCGTCGAGACCTTCCTCGCCGAATCGTGGAGGGTGGAGTTCAGCCATTTCATCATACCGGACAAGCTCGAGATTTACCACCGCGACAGCGGCCTGTTCAGTCTGACCTCCTCTGCAGGATTCTCATTCGACACCTGGACAGGGCTGAAGTTCCCGGTCGCCAGCGGCATGTACACCAGCACCGAAATCAAGACTACCTTCAACGGCGATGCTCCGCCCGAAGCGTCGGCATGGGATACCACCTACCGGTTCAAGATCGGCTACCAGTGGTAGGGTCCCCGTTTACTCCCGATGATTTTTCCTGCAACTCCGGAATTGTGGCGGTGCGCTAATAATGACTATCTTTCGTGTCAAAACCGTCTAACCAATACCCATCGAAGGAGTTGCTCGTCATGACCGACCACGAAGCCATCGTCGAACGCCTGAAAGCCGTCCAAAAAGCCAGCCGGGGCATCGTCGCCCTCGATACGGAGGCGATCAACGGCATGCTCCTGGAACTTGCCGACAGGATTCCCGCTGCAGCAGCATCGATCCTCGCCGCCAACCGCCAGGACCTCGACCGGATGGACCCCGCCGACCCGCGGTACGACCGCCTGCTGCTGAACGAGGCGAGGCTCGAATCGATCGCGTCGGATATCAGGAACGTGGCCGCGCTCCCCTCCCCCCTCGACCAGGTGCTGGAAGAGCGGGCATTGCCGAACGGCCTTGAGGTGAAGAAGGTGACCGTGCCGCTCGGCGTCGTCGGCATCATCTACGAGTCGCGACCCAACGTCACCTTCGACGTCTTCTCGCTCTGCCTGAAGTCGGGCAACGCCACCGTGCTGAAAGGAGGCAGCGACGCGGCATGCTCGAACATTGCCATCGTCGGCCTGATCCAGCAGGTACTCGCCGACCGCGGGCTCGATCCCGACATCATCTACCTGCTTCCTGCCGAGCGTGAAGCTGCCCACGTGATGCTGAATGCGGTCGGGTTCATCGACGTCATCATTCCGAGGGGAAGCCAGCAACTCATCGATTTCGCACGAAAGCACTCGACGGTACCGGTGATCGAGACCGGTGCGGGTATCGTGCACACCTATTTCGACAGGAGCGGCGACCTGGAAAAAGGCAAGGCGATCGTGTTCAACGCCAAGACGAGGCGACCGAGCGTTTGCAACGCCCTCGACACGCTGATCGTGCATAGCGACCGGCTTGCAGCGCTACCTGAACTGGTGGCCCCGCTCACGGAGAAGATGGTGCAGATCTTCGCCGACGAACCGGCATTTTTCAAGCTCTCGGGGATCTATCCGCAGGAGCTGCTCGATATGGCGAGCCCGGAACATTTCGGCACGGAGTTCCTGTCGCTGAAGATGTCGATCAGGACCGTCGACAGCCTCGACGAGGCGCTGGAGCACATCGCGCACCACAGCTCGAAGCACAGCGAGGCCGTGATTGCCGAAGACCAGGAGGTAATCGAGGCATTCATGAAGCGGGTGGATGCGGCTGCCGTCTACGCGAACAGCTCGACGGCCTTCACCGACGGAGCCCAGTTCGGACTCGGCGCGGAGATCGGCATCAGCACCCAAAAGCTGCACGCCCGAGGCCCGATGGCCCTGAAGGAGCTGTGTAGCTACAAGTGGCTGGTCAACGGCAACGGCCAGGTGAGGCCTGCCTGAGATGCTCGAAGCACGAAAGCTCGTCAAATCCTTCGCGCTGCCGGGCCAGCCGCCGCTCGAGATCCTGAAGGGAATCGACCTCACGGTCCGGCCGGGCGAGCTGGTGACCATCGTCGGTGCGTCCGGCAGCGGCAAGACCACCCTGCTCAACCTCCTGGGCACGCTCGACTCGCCCGACGGTGGAGAGCTGCTCTTTGAGGGAAAAAGGATCTTCAACGGGAGCGAGTGCCTGCTGTCGAAAAAGGAGCTGGCGCGATTCAGGAACCGGAAGATCGGCTTCGTGTTCCAGTTCCACCACCTGCTGTCGGACTTCACCGCACTGGAGAACGTGGCCATGGCCGAGTTTATCGCCACCGGGAAGTTGAAGCCGGCCATGGAGCGCGCCGCAACCCTGCTCGAAAACCTCGGCCTGAAGGCGCGCTTCGACCACCTGCCATCCGAGCTGTCCGGCGGCGAACAGCAGCGCGTGGCCATCGCCAGGGCACTCTTGAACGACCCCGTGCTGGTGCTCGCCGACGAGCCGAGCGGCAACCTCGACAGCAACAACAGCAGGCTCCTCTACGAACTCATGGCGACGCTCTGCAGGGAACGCAAGACCTCCTTCGTCATCGTCACGCACAACGAGGAGTTCGCCGCCACGGCCGACCGCTGCCTGCACATGCAGGACGGCACCCTTCAGGAGTTCCGGAGACTTTAGGGGACCTCCCACTCCCGGCCTGAAGCCCGGGAAAATTGAAAGGAAAAGTATGATTCGAATGTCCAACGAAAGACATCCCTCCTCGATCTGGGAGTCTGCGGCACAGGAGAGTTAATAAAACAGGCATCCAATGGGACAAAGCACCCCCGGCAACAGGATAGGCCCTGTTGAACTCGCTCCTTCGGTTCAACCAAAGCACGGCTGGAGTTTCCTCGTCATAGCCTTTTTCTCGATCAGCATGATCACCTTCGTGTCGATCGGGCAGGCCTACATCCTGAACCAGAACCTCGGCATTCCGCCGCACCTGCAGGGCACCATCAGCGGCGACCTGGTCTTCTGGACCGAGATCGTGACGCTGCTGCTGTTCGGCCCGGCCGGGGCCCTGATGGACCGTATCGGGCGCAAGCCCGTCTACGCCGCAGGGTTCCTGGTCCTGGCGCTCGCCTACCTCCTCTACCCTTTCGCCAGGAGCGTGGCAGAGCTGACGGCTTACCGCATGATCTACGCGGTGGGCGTGGTGGCAGTGACAAGCGGCCTGTCGACCGTGCTGGTGGATTACCCTGCCGAGCGGTCGAGGGGCAAGCTGATCGCGATCATCGGGTTCCTCAACGGCCTCGGGATCGTGGTATTGAACCAGTTTTTCGGGAGCCTTCCCCATCGGCTCGTCACCAGTGGCCACAGCGGCGCCGAAGCCGCCTTCTGGACACATGCCTCGGTCGCCGGCACCTGCGTCGCGATCGCCATCTTCGTCGCCGCCGGCCTCAAGGGAGGCACGCCGGTCCGCCATGAGGAGCGCCTGCCGCTCGGCAAACTGCTCTTGAGCGGCATCAGGCATGCAAGGAACCCGAGGATCCTGCTCTCCTACGCGGCCGCGTTCGTTGCGCGGGGAGACCAGTCGATCATCGGCACCTTCGTACCGCTATGGGGCACCACTGCCGGCATCGCCATGGGCATGACCCCTGCCGAGGCGGTCAGGCGCGGGACCATCCTGTTCATCGTCTCCCAGGGCGCAGCCCTCCTCTGGGCGCCGGTGATCGGCCCGCTGATCGACCGTTGGAACCGGGTGAAGGCCCTCACGGTGAGCATGGGTCTGGCCGCGGTCGGCTACCTGTCACTGGTGCTGATCGGCAACCCGCTGGAAACCTTGTCGCTGGTATTTTTCGTACTGCTCGGCATCGGGCAGATCAGCGCATTCCTGGGTTCGCAGTCCCTGATCGGCCAGGAAGCCCCCAGGGAGGCCCGGGGATCGGTGATGGGGGCGTTCAACATCAGCGGCGCGGTCGGAATACTGCTGATTACCATGGCTGGCGGGCGCCTGTTCGACGGCATGAGCCCCAAGGCGCCATTCCTGATCGTCGGCGCGATCAACCTGCTGGTGATGGCCGCCGGCGTGCTGCTGAACGTCAAGGAGGGGAAAAAAGAGTAAGCGCAGTCCTTTCCCTACCGGTCCCTTAAGCCTTGAGGATCACGGCGCAGATTTCCTCGATATCCTCATCCTTGAGGTAGGGATGCATCGGCAGCGAGAAGACCCTGGAGCTGAAATCCTCCGATATCGGGAAATCCCCTTTCGCATAGCCGAGGTCGAGGTAGGCCTTCTGCAGGTGCAGGGGGATGCGGTAGTAGACGACCGAGGGGATGCCGGCCTGTTGCAGGGCGCCCATGATCCTTTCCCGCTCGGCAGTGCAGGATGCGAGCACCGAGTACTGGGCCCAGGATGAGGTGTATCCCGAGGGAACTTCGGGAACCTCGACCCTGCCCCTGAGGCGGCTGGAGTAAGCGTCGGCCACGCGCTGGCGGGCCACGAGTTCGTCATCGAAGATCGCCAGCTTTTCGAGCAGCACGGCAGCCTGCATCGTATCGAGGCGGCCGTTGATGCCGATGCGGACGTTGAAATACTTGTCGTCGCCGTCCCCCTGCCCATGCACCCGGACTGAGCGGAGTACACGGTCGAGCTCGTCGTCGTCCGTGAAGACTGCGCCGCCGTCGCCGTAGCAGCCGAGCGGCTTTGCCGGGAAGAAGGAAGTGGCGCCGACCAGGCCGAAGCAGCCGGCGCGCCTGCCCCGGAAGGTGCCGCCGAACCCCTGGGCAGCATCCTCGAGGATCCAGATCCCGTTTTCGGCCGCGACCTGTTCGAGGCGTCCGTAGTCCGCCGGAAGGCCGAAGAGGTCGACCGGGATGAGTGCCTTGGGGTTCAATCCTTTCGCCCTCGCCTGCCCGACGGCAGCGCCGACCAGGTCCGGATCGATGTTGAATGTGCCGGGAAGGACGTCCACGAACACGGGCGTCGCACCGGCAAGGCTGATCACCTCTGCCGTGGCAACGAAGGTGAAGGGGGTAGTCAGGACGGCGTCGCCGGGTCCGACACCCATCGCCATAAGCGGCATCAGAAGGGCGTCGGTGCCGGAAGAACAGGAGACGCAGTGCTTCGTGCCGACGTAGGCCGCGAGCTGCTTTTCGAGTTCGGGGACTTCGGGGCCCATGACGTACTGGCCGTGGTCGACGATCGCTTCGAGGCGCTGCATGACGCGCTCGCGAATACGGTTCTTCTGGGTGATCAGGTCTATGAACTGCATGGAATAACGGTCTGAGAATTTGAAATGGAATCAGATACGTTATAATAAGGATTGATCGCCTCATTCCCGCGAGTCCGGACAGATAGCGGCGTGTTTTGCCCAAGTGCCGATTTTGCTTACTATTGTGGACATTAATCGCATCAATCGAAATCCAGCGGGAATTTTACCGGCGTCAAACCAATAGCGCAAGCTTCATGAGCTCAATCTACTTCATCGGCATCGGCGGTACGGCTATGGCCTCGGTGGCCGTGGCACTCTCCCACATGGGACACGCCGTCACCGGTTCGGACACGCAGCTCTACCCCCCAATGAGCACCTACCTCGACGAACACAACATCCGCTACTTCAACGGCTTTTCGGAAGGCAACCCCGAAAGCTCCTCGCCTGATTTCGTGGTGGTGGGCAACGCCGTCAGCCGCGGCAACCCGGAACTCGAATATGCGCTCGACAATCGGATGGAGCTGGTCTCCATGCCGGACCTGGTGCGACGCGAGCTGATCGGCCGGAACACCTCGATCGTGGTTGCCGGCACGCACGGCAAGACCACGACCACCTCGATCGCGGCATGGCTGCTCGAGGCAGGGGGACTCGAACCGGGCTTCCTGGTCGGCGGCATCCCGGAGAATTTCGGGATGGGATGCCGGCCCTCAGGCATGACCGAAAACGGGTACTTCGTGACCGAAGGCGACGAATACGATTCGGCCTTTTTCGACAAGCGAAGCAAGTTCCTGCTCTACCGGCCCGACGTGGCCATCGTGAACAACGTCGAGTTCGACCATGCAGACATCTTCAACTCACTCGATGAGATCAAGCGCAGCTTCAGGCTGCTGGTAAACCTCGTGCCCCGCAGCGGCCTGCTGCTGGTAAACGGCGACGACCCGAACTCGCTCGAAGTCGCCTCGAAAGCGCACTGCCGCGTCGAACGCTTCAGCCTCACGCACGATGCGGACTTGAGCGCGGCAGACATCGCGGTCGGCCCCGAAGGCACCACCTTTACGCTCATGCGCAAGGGCGGGGCACTGGGGCGGGTTTTCGTGCCGATGTTCGGCAACTACAACGTGATGAACGTGCTGGCCGCCGCCGGTGCCGCCATGCACGCCGGGGTCGGATTCGATGCGATCGTGCGGGGCCTGGCGTCGTTCAGGCGCCCGAAGCGCAGGATGGAGGTCGTCGGCGAGTTCCACGGCGGCATCACCCTCATGGAGGATTTCGCCCACCACCCGACGGCCATCGGCGTCACCCTCGGCGCCATAGCGTCATGTTACCCGGCTCGCCGCATCGTGGCATGCTTCGAACCCCGGTCGAACACCACCAGCCGGAACATCTTCCAGCGGGAGCTTGCCGAGTGCTTCGACGCGGCATCGGTGGTCGTCCTCGGCAAGGTCAACCGCCCTGAACGCTATGCGCCTGAGGAGCGGCTCGACACGGAACGGTTATGCAGGGAGCTGGAAGCGAAAGGCAAGCGGGTCTTTTCGGCAGGGGTTTCCGGTGCCGACTATCCGGAAGAGATCGTCCGCTTCCTGGAAGGCGAGGCCCGTCAGGATGACGTGGTGGTCCTGCTGAGCAACGGCAGCTTCGGCAACCTCAAGGAGCTGTTGACGAAAAGTTTCCAAAATAAATCATGACAATTTCCCCCACTGTGGGTTATCTTAGCCGATGAAGCATGCTGCCTCGTGACTCGAAGCAGTTGCAACGAAGTTTAGTACCGTTCCTTTCAATCAATTTTCCGCAAAAAAGCATCATGGCGAAAGTAAAAGTAGGCATTAACGGCTTTGGCCGTATCGGCCGTTTGGTCTTCAGGCAGGCAATCGACAACCCCAACGTGGAAATCGTCGCCATCAACGACCTGACCGACGTAAAGACCCTGGCATATCTCCTGAAGTACGACTCGACCCACAAGCAGTTCAAGGGCGAGATCAGCATCGATGGCGACAACCTCGTCGTCAACGGCAAGAAGATCGCCATCTGCGCGCAGAGGGACCCTGCACAGCTCCCCTGGGCAGCACTCGGCGTGGACCTCGTCGTCGAATCGACCGGCATCTTCACCAGCCGTGAAGCAGCCTCGAAGCACATCACCGCAGGCGCGAAGAAAGTGATCATCTCGGCCCCCGCAAAGGACCAGATCGACGCGACCATCGTCATGGGCGTCAACAGCAACAGCATCACCGGCAAGGAGGAGATCATCTCCAACGCCAGCTGCACCACCAACTGCCTCGCTCCGATGGTCAAGGTGCTCCAGGAGAACTTCGGCATCGTCAAGGGCTTCATGACCACGGTCCACGCCTACACCAACGACCAGAACATCCTCGACCTTCCCCACAAGGACCTCCGCAGGGCACGTGCCGCTGCCGCATCGATCATCCCGACCTCGACCGGTGCCGCCAAGGCCATCGGCGAAGTGCTTCCTGATGTCGCCGGCAAGCTCGACGGCTTCGCCATGAGGGTTCCGGTGCAGGACGGCTCGGTGACCGACCTGACCATCATCCTCGAGAAGGCCGCCACCAAGGAGGAGATCAACGCCGCCATGAAGAAGGCCGCCGAGGGCGAGATGAAGGGCATCCTCGAGTACAGCACCGATCCGATCGTCTCTTCGGACATCGTCGGCAACGCACACTCCTGCATCTTCGACGCCCCGCTGACCATGAGCTCCGGCAACATGGTGAAAGTGGTCGGCTGGTACGACAACGAGCTTGGCTATGCCACGCGCGTCGTCGACCTCCTGAACGTCTACTCGAAGTTCGTGTAAGGAACGTCTCCCGGTCTTGACATCAAAGAGGCTGTATCGATCGGTACAGCCTCTTTTTTTATAGTTTGTCGAAGCCAGGAGGCTCCCCCCCCCCTCCATCCTCGTCCACCATCCTCCTGCCGGTTGATATATTCAGGTGAATAGTGGTATCTTGACATCAGGTACGTCCCATTCCGGGATGAGGCTCAACCACATAGCATGATGCCCATGACCAAGAACGAAAGCAGGCCCATGAAGGCCGTCATCCTCTACGACAGCATGTCTGTCGGCGGCTCCACCGACCGGTTCATCGATGCGGTCGGCCTGGAACTGGCCAAATCCGGCGCTTATGTGGAAAAGGCCCGCTGCAGGCAAAACGGCGACTACAGCTTCATCGATGAGTTCGACGTGGTTGTCATGGGAGCTCCGATCTATTACCTGCTCGTCTCGTCCCAACTCTTCGGGGCACTGTCGAAAAGCAACCTCAAGCAACACCTCAAGGGAAAGATGGTCGCGCTGTTCGTGGCGTGCGGAAGCCCGGAGCCCATGGCCCGGCTACTCTACCTCCCCCAGCTCAAAATGAACCTCGAAAAACCGGTAATCCTGGCAGAACGGGTCCTTTCACCCGATCAGCTCAACGATCCGGCTACAGCTTCCGACTTTGTCGTCGAGATCGTAGGATCCTACCAAAAGGCACCGAAACCCTGACATCAACCCATGACCGTCAACGAAGAAATGCCCCTGAGGGCGATCATCCTTTACGACAGCAGGACCAGTGGCGGTTCGACCGACCGGCTGATCGACGCCATCGGCCATGAACTGGTAGAGACGGGAGCCTATGTGGAAAAGGCCAAATGTCGGGCGAATGCCGACTACAGCTTCGTCAGGGAGTTCGACCTGGTGATCCTCGGCGCACCGGTCTACTACCTGGTCGTCTCCTCGCAACTCCTCGGGGCCCTGGTGCAGAGCAACCTGAAAAAGTGCCTGAAAGGCAAGAAGATCGCCCTGTTCCTGGCATGCGGCAGCCCGGAACCAATGGCCCTGACGCTCTACCTTCCGCAGGTCAAGGTCCACCTGGTCAGGAACCGGATCCTCTCCGAGAAGATCTTCGCCCCCCACCAGATGGACGATCCCGATGAAGTCGAAGGGTTCGTGGAAGAGATCCTCGATGAGTATGAAAAAGCCGACCGGGGCCGACCGGGTTCAAGCCAGCTCCAGTGGGACGATGAGGCTTCCGACATGGTCAACGCCATGCCGTCATTCATCAGCGGCAAGATCCGGTCATCGCTCGAAGAGTATGCCAGGATAAACGGCATCAAGCTCATCACCCCTGAAGTGATCAACGTGGCACGGTCAAGCTCGATGGGCATGTGACACCGGCAGGGAGGGGAAAACGGGTAACGCAAAAGCCGGCTCGAAACAGCCGGCTTTTGCCGTATGCATCCAAATCGAAATCGGCACCGGTATCGATACCGATTTCGGTTACGAGCTCAGCTGAAAAGGTCCTTGGCCTTCTCGAAGATGCTCTTCTCGGTCTCGGGGTCCCCCGCTGCGGGAGTGATGCCCGGGGAGTTCCTGAGCTCCCTGAGTTGCTCCTTTTCCTTGACGGACAGCTCCTTCGGGACGAAGACGTTCACCCTGACGTACTGGTCACCGGCACCGCCGCCCTTCAGGTGCCCGATGCCCTTTCCGGCAATGCGCAGCATGGTGTTCGGCTGGGTCGCGGCCGGGATGGTCAGCTTTACCGTGCCGTCGAGGGTCGGGACGTCGATCTTCGTGCCGAGCACCAGGTCGGGGAACCCGACGGCAAGGTCGAGGATCACGTCGTCGCCATTTCGGTGGAAGACCTCATGCGGCTTCTCCTCGATAATGACGATCAGGTCGCCGCTGGCGCCTCCCCTCGGACCGGTGTTGCCCTGCCCCCTGAGCGTCAGGTAGTTGCTGTCCTGCACTCCGGCGGGCACGTTGATCTTCACGGTCACTTCGCCCTGCTTGATGCCCTCCCCGTAACACGAGGGGCAACGGTCCTTGACGACATGCCCTTCACCGCCGCAAGTCGGGCAGGCCACGATGTTCACGAACTGGCCGAACATCGTCTTGGAGGCCTGCCGGACCTCGCCTGCTCCATGGCAGGTCTGGCAGGTCTCGGTTTTGCCGCTCTTCGAGCCGCTGCCGTTGCACTCCTGGCAGGCGACCTGCTTCTTGATCTTGAGCGTTTTTTCGACACCCCTGGCTATCTCCTCGAGGGTGAGCTTGAGCCGGATCTTCAGGTCGGTCCCCTGGATGCCCGCCTGCCTGGTACGGCGCCCACCACCAGAGAAGCCGCCCCCAAAGACGTCCTCGAATCCACCGAACGGCGAGCCTCCGCCCCTGGCACGGCCCCCGCCACCACCGAACATGTCGTTGAAGGCACTGAAGATGTCGTTGAAGTCGGCGCCGTAGCCGCCGGCACCTGCACCTCCCGACGACGCCGCGGACGAACCGACGCCCGCGTGCCCGAACTGGTCATACCGGCGGCGTTTGTCGTCGTTGCTCAGCACTTCGTAGGCCTCGTTGACCTCCTTGAACTTCTCCTCCGCCTCCTTGTTGTCTGGATTCTTGTCCGGATGGAACTTCAGTGCCAGTTTCCTGTATGCCTTCTTGATCTCGTCCTTGTCGGCCGACCGGCCAACGCCGAGAACCTCATAATAATCTCTCTTCATGGTCTTCCTCTGTATCGAAAAACATTAAACCTTAAACCTGCGTTACCTAGCGAGCCACGATCACCTTGGCGTGCCTGATCACCCGGTCACCGAGCGTGTAGCCGGTCTGGTACTCCTCGACGACGGTGTCCGGCTCGGCTTCGGGATGGTCGACCTGGGTGATGGCTTCGTGGAAATTGACGTCGAGCTTCTGCCCCTTTGCCTCGATCTCCTTCACCCCCTTGCCCTCGAGCCAGCCGGTAAAATTCTTCCTGATGAGCTCTACCCCTTCAACGAAAGGCCTGGCTTCGGGCATGGCCTGGAGTTCGGCGGGAATGTGGTGCATGAGCCGCTTCAGGTCGTCGAGCAGCGGCAACAGGTCCCTGACCGTGTTCTCCAGCGAACGCGATGCGGTCATGGAGGCCTCCCGCTCCTTCTGCTTCCTGAAGTTCTCGAACTCGGCTGCACGGCGCACCACCTCTTCGCGCAACTTGTCGACTTGCAGCTTCTGTGCCTCGAGTTCCGCCTCGAAGCCGCTTGCCGGAGCTTCGACTGGCACTTCGTTGCCCTCTACCCGGGCCTCCTGGCTGGCGGTGGACTCTTCGCCATTCGTCTCGTGTATCCCGTCCTCGTGATGTGATGCTTTCCTGGTCATGTCGATGCGTTCGTTATTATTGATTATTGTCCGACAACTCCTCTGAGAGGCGGTCGGCCATATAGTTCACCACGCGTACGGCGTGTTCGTAATCCATGCGTTTTGGACCAAGGATCCCGACCTTGCCGACCATCTTCCCCGCATAGTAGGGTGATGAGACGATCGTCAGGTCCGCCGCCCCCAGTCCGCGGTTCTCCGTGCCGATGCTGATGAGCACCTCGCGGCCATCACCCGCAACCGGCGAAGCGCTACCGACATCGGCGACGAGCCTGGCCATGCCGAACTTGTCGCCGATCATCGTGATGATGTTGCGCACCTTCTCCGGCTGGCTGAACTCAGGCTGGTCGACAATATACTCCGTACCCGAAATATAGAGCTGTTCAAGGATCGAGGATTCGTCGAACAGCGTGTCGGCCGCACCGACGATGCTGTGCATCAACCCCGGCTCACCCTGGCAGTCCGAAAGCCTCCTGGCGATGGTGCTGCGGATTTCGTCAAGCGTCAAACCCGAAAGGCGGTCGTTCAGGATCTCCACCACGGCGTCGATCTGCTGCCTCGACACATCGGCCGTCAGCTCCATGACGATGGTCTTGACGAAGAGCGACTGGATGGCGATCACCACCATGATGCGTGCCGAGCCGAGCTGCACGATATCGAGCCGCTCGAAAACCGCATTGGAAAGCCGCGGAGGCAGCACGACGCTCAGCTGCCTGGAGATGCTCCCCAGCACCCTGGCTGCCGCGCCCAGCACTTCGGCGGAAGTTCCTGTCCGCTCCGAACCGGCGTGCCGCAGGTTGCTGTCGATCATCCGCTTCTCATCATCGTCGATCCGGCTGACCTTCATGATCAGGTCCACATAGTACCGGTACCCCTTGTCGGTCGGTACGCGCCCGGCCGAAGTATGGGGCTGGCTGATGAACCCCGCGTCCTCAAGGTCCGCCATCACGTTGCGGATGGTGGCGTCCGAAAGGCCGAGGTTGTAGGTCCTCGTTATGGTGCGTGAACCGACCGGGGCGGCCGTGACGACATAGGACTGGATGATGATCCCCAGCACCTGCCGCTCACGCAGGGTCAAATCACGATTGATCATCGGGTTAACAACAAATTCATGAACAGGATGACTCTTGGCCCGCAGGCCGGTGAACGCCCCGCTGCATTGCGCTCAGGGCGAAGTCCATGTGCTCCATCAATCCAACAACCGGAGCATCCCGTTAGTTGCGGATCGCAGGTTTCGGCATGCACGCCAGCGACTTACGCATGCCAATCCGCCAAGGAACGGCATTTAATATAATGAAAAGCCGCCTATTCAATACCGGTTTGGCAGAGATGCGATTTTTTCATAATATTCGGATATCCGAACTTCCCAACCAAACATCGACAGCAATGGCAGAGCGACAAGCCGCCACCATCGGCGAAAGGATAGGAATGGTCAGGCGTCACTTTTCGCTGCAGCAGGATGCATTCGGCCAGAAAATCGGCATGTCCGGCAATCGGATATCCGAACTCGAAAACAACAAAGGGGGCGCTGGAGCCGGGGTGCTGGTAGCCATCTGCCGTGAATTCCCGGTAAGCCACGAATGGATGCTTACGGGAAAGGGCCCCATGCTGAAACCGGATGGAGGGACCGTCGACAGCGGAAGCGAACTTTCGCGGCGCGTCGGGGAGCTCGAACGGCAGGTTCGGCTGGTCATCAGGGGCAGGGATGACGAGGGGCATTCGCTTTTGAAGGTGCCGCTCTTCTCGTCGGCCGTCGCTGCAGGAATGCCCGGCCTCGCGTCGTGCGACGTGGAGGATACGATGGAGATCCCCTCGGCATGGTCGCACGGCAGGAAAAACCTGTTCGCCGTCAGGGTGCAGGGCGAGAGCATGCTCGACGCCGGCATCATGCCCGGCGACCGGCTGCTGGTGGAGGCGACGCAGACGGCCCGCGACCTTCAGATCGTGATCGCCAGCGTCAACGGCGAACTGACCGTCAAGAAGCTCAACATCGCCCGTGACGGCGCCGTGATGCTCGAACCGCAGAACAGCGCCTTCGAGCCCATCGCCATCACCCCTGAGATGGACTTCCGCATCCTCGGCGTCGTGCTCGCCGCATTACGGCAGTATTGAAATTTCCGTGACACAAGTCACTTCCTCACTCCCGACAGCGCCCGGTCAAGTCCGGAGTAGTCCTGCATCACCTCGATATTGCTGAATGCAGGCTCAACGAGGCTGCGCACCCCGGTGGCTGCGTCAGCGTGCAGCTCAAAGCAGAGCACACCGCCATTCCTGACAAGCGCCATCCCCATATCGGCGACAGCCTTGTAGAACTCAAAGCCTTGAGGTGAGACAAGGGCGAGCCTGGGTTCGTACCCGCGAACCTCCGCCTGCAACCCTACCCACTCCGTTTCGGGGATGTAGGGAGGGTTGGAAACCACCAGGTCGAACGGAGCGCCGACCACATCGGGAAACGACGGGTCCAGCATGTCGGCGCGCACAAAGCGGATCCTTTCGACGACGCCGAGCTCCCTGGCGTTCGCCTCCGCCACGACAAGCGCATCGGCCGACACCTCCGCAGCCGTCACTCTGGCACCCGGAAGCCGCAGGGCGATGGTGATCGCAATGCAGCCGCTGCCGGTGCCGATATCCAGGATGGATGGCTCGTCGCTGCCCGATCCCGGACTTGATGCAAAGCGTTCGAGGGCGTGCTCGACGACCAGTTCGGTTTCCGGCCGCGGGATCAGCACCCGCTCGTCGACCAGGTAGCGGTTGCCGTAGAAGAAGGCTTCCCCGGCGATATACTGCACCGGACGCCCCTGCAGGCGCTGACGGCAAAGCTCGCGGAAAGCCTGGAGCTCACCCGGCATGACCGGGCGCTCATGGTTCAGGTAGAGGTCGAGCCGCTTCAGCTTGAGCACCTGGCCAAGCAGAAGCTCGGCAGAAAGGCGCGCCTCGTCAACCCTCTTTTCCGTAAAAAAGTCCACCGTCGTCTTCAGCAGTTCGACGACGCTCCACGTTTTCGATTCCGGCATGCTGTAGTTGATTATGCTTTGCGTCAGTATACAACCTTTTTCCCATTCCCTCGACGGCATCCTCCTGAAGTAGCGTCCAAACCAGTGAACAGGGCAAACGATACCTTCACCTCCGATTTTTTTGCGATATTTCCCTGAAGAACCGGTTGAAAAGCCCCATTACCGCCACGAAAACCAATCAAGGCATTTCCGATGAACCCACAATTCCGCACCTTTGCCCTCCTCCTCATCATGCTCTCCGCCCTGCCGTCGATGGCGGCGGCGGCCTTCACCGGACGGATGGAGATGGCGCTGACGATGCCGAACGGCACGGCGGAAGTCACTTACCTGTTCGGCAGGGGCGCGCAGCGCATGGACATGGCCATGCGTGTCGAGAGCATTCCCGAACCGCTCAGGACCACCGTCATCACCCGTACCTCCCGCCCGGACGAGGCGACCATCGTCAACCATCGTACCAGAAGCTGGAGCGCGGTCAACCTGCGGTCGGCCGCGGAGGGCGCGATCCTGATCGACTTCGACAGCAACTACCGGCTCGCCCGCCTCGGCAGCGAGACGATCAAAGGCTACCGGTGCGAGCACATCAGGCTGACGAGCGCCACCGAGCAGCTCGACCTCTGGATGTCGCGGGAACTGGCCGATTTCTCGACCTTCAGGCTGCTGCAGTCGCAGAACCCGCGCCTGTCGAACACCGCGCTTTCGAAAACCATCGCAAAGGCTGGCGTGGAGGGGTTCCCGGTAAAGATCGTCCAGAAGAACGACAACGGGCTTTATGTGATGGAGCTGCAACGGGCCGTCACGCAACCGGTGCCCGATACCGAATTCAGTGTGCCGAAGGGGTATGCGAAGGCCGACGCCGTGCAGAAACCGGTCGACAGCCGCCAGAAGGAGCACCTGAGGAAGCTCATGGAAAAAATGAAGGATTTTGAGCGTTAGTCGCTATATTTTCGGACTTTCCACCCATTATTAATCAGGACGTAACGTGGCTGACAAAATCACTTCGAGGGCGCAGGACTATTCTCAATGGTATATCGACCTGGTCCGGTCGGCGAAACTGGCCGATTATTCGGACGTGCGCGGATGCATGGTCATCAGGCCGAACGGGTACGCCATCTGGGAAAAGATGCAGGCGGCACTGGATGGCATGTTCAAGGCGACGGGGCATGTCAACGCCTACTTCCCGATGTTCATCCCCGAGAACTTCATCGCCAGGGAGGCCGAGCACATCGAGGGATTCGCGCCGGAGTGCGCCGTGGTCACGCATGGTGGCGGTGAGGAGCTGGCCGAGAAGCTGTACGTCCGCCCGACCTCTGAAACCATCATCTGGTCATCCTACAAGAAGTGGATCCAGTCGTACCGCGACCTGCCGATCCTGATCAACCAGTGGGCCAACGTCGTGCGCTGGGAGATGCGCACCCGCCTGTTCCTGAGGACGACGGAGTTCCTCTGGCAGGAGGGGCATACGGCCCATGCCACCCCGGAGGAGGCGCAGGAGGAGGTGATCCGCATGATCAACGTCTACAGGACCTTCGCCGAAGAATACATGGCCATGCCGGTCATCGTCGGGCGCAAGACCGACAGCGAAAAGTTCGCCGGTGCCGACGCGACCTGGTGCATCGAGGCCATGATGCAGGACGGCAAGGCGCTGCAGGCAGGCACCTCGCACAACCTCGGGCAGAACTTCGCCAAGGCCTTCGACTGCCAGTTCCAGACCAAAGAGAGCGGCCTCGACTACGTCTGGGCGACCAGCTGGGGCGTCTCGACCAGGCTCATCGGAGCCCTGATCATGGCGCACTCCGACGACCGCGGCCTGGTGCTCCCCCCGAAACTCGCCACCCGCCAGGTGGTGATCATACCGATCCTCAAGGGCGACAAGGAGATGGTCCGCTCGCACGCGAGGTTCGTCGCCAAGGCGCTGAGCCACCACGGCATCCCGACCTTCGTGGACGACAGCGAGCAGAACTCCCCCGGCTGGAAGTTCGCCGAGTACGAGTTGCAGGGCATCCCGATCAGGATTGAACTCGGGCCCAGGGATATCGAGAACGGCAAGTGCATCGCCGCCCGCAGGGACACGCTGGAGAAAACCGAGCTGCTGCTCGACGATTCGCTGCCGAGTGTCGTCAGAGGGATCCTGGAAAGCATCCAGCAGAACCTCTTCGACCGGGCCCTGCGGTTCAGGACGGAAAACACCGTGCAGGCTACCGACTGGGAGGGGTTCAAGGCCGCCGTGGAGCAGGGGTTCGTGATCGCACACTGGGACGGCACGGCCGAGACCGAGGCGAAGATCAAGGAGGAGACGAAGGCCACCATCAGGGTGATCCCCACCGACGAAGACTACCGTGAACGCTACGCCATGGACGAACCCGGAACCTGCATCTGCTCAGGCAAACCCGCATCGCAGAAGGTCGTCTTCGCGAAAGCGTACTGAAGACAATTGACAATGGATAATGGACAATGAAGAGGTGAGGAAAAATCCCGCGATCCAATCTCTTCCATTATCCATTATCCATTGTCCACTATCAATTAAAAAAGAGCTCCCCTGCGATACAACCTTGCAGGGGAGCTCTTTCTGTTTCAACTATCAACGATCAACCAGCGAAATACTCCTTCAGGCCTTCGTCGGTCGGCTTCATGCTCTTGTCGCCCTTATTCCAGTTGGCGGGGCACACCTCGCCGAACTCCTCGGTGAACTGCAGCGCGTCGACCAGCCTGAGCACCTCGTCGATGTTCCTGCCGAGGCCGAGGTCGTTGACCACCTGGTGCTTCACGACGCCCTCGCGGTCGATCAGGAACAGGCCCCTCAGCGCCACGCCGCTGTCCCCTTCGGTCAGCACATCATATTCTTTGGCGATGGTCTTGTTGATGTCGGAGATGAGCGGATAGGTCACCCCCTGGATACCGCCCTTGCTGCGAGGAGTGTTGAGCCAGGCGAAGTGTGAGAACTTGGAGTCTACCGAGCAGCCGAGCACGGCGACGTTCTTCTTGCTGAACTCGTCGAGCTTGTCCTGAAAGGCGTGGAGCTCGGTCGGGCACACGAAGGTGAAGTCGAGGGGATAGAAGAAGAGGACGACATACTTGCCCCGGTAATCGGAAAGCTTGCAATTGTCGACGAAGGTGGAACCGTTGACGACTGCCGGTGCGTCGAAATCAGGTGCCTTGCGGCCTACGAGAACGCCCATGTGATATCTCCTTGTCTTGATGTGTTGTTGATGGCTTTTAAATAGGATTTATTTAGTCCAATATAAACAACCCGAGGTATTCCGCCAACCCCCGGATTCATTTTTTCTTTTTTTCCGGTGCGCCCGCCCCGGTTCAAGAGCTGCCCGGGAATGCGGTTTCCTGCCCCGTTATGCTTATTTTGCAGCAGGAAAACATCTTGTGTTATAAGCATACTCCGCCAATGCGAACCTTCTTCGAATTCGACCGGCACCAAACCGGCTACCGTCAGGAGATCGTTGCGGGAGTGACCACCTTCTTCACGCTCTCCTATATCATCATCGTCAACCCGGCCATCCTCGAAGCTGCCGGCATGCCCCGGGGCGCCTCGATGACCGCCACGATCCTTACGGCGATCTTCGGCACGCTGCTCATGGCCGTCTATGCGAAGCGCCCGTTCGCGGTCGCGCCCTACATGGGGGAAAACGCCTTCATCGCCTACACGGTGGTCAAAACCCTCGGCTACTCCTGGCAGACCGCCCTCGGGGCAATCATGATCAGCGGCCTGCTCTTCACCTTCATCACGCTCACCGGCCTGCGCAGCTGGATGGCCGAGGCGATCCCGCCGTCGCTCAAGCACAGCTTTTCGGTAGGAATCGGCCTCTTCCTGGCCTTCCTCGGGCTGAACAGCATGGGGGTGATCGCCATGGGTGTACCGGACGCACCGGTCAAGCTGGCCGACATCACCATGCCCTCCGTCCTGTGCGCGATCTTCGGGCTCTGCCTGACAGCCATCCTGTTGGCACGACGGATCTCTGGCGCGCTCTTCGCCGGCATGGCGGTGACGACCCTGGTGATGATCGGGTTCGGACTGGCTCCACTTCCCCGGAGCCTCTTCAGCCTGCCACCGTCGATCGAACCGCTCTTCCTGAAACTCGACGTTGCAGGTGCGCTCACCTGGGGGTTCATCGGGGTGGTGACCAGCGTGCTGGTCATGGATTTCGTAGACACCATGGGCACCCTCATCGGCCTTTCCTCAAGGGCAGGCCTGCTTGACGAAAACGGCAACCTGCCGGAAATCGGCAAGCCCATGCTCGTCGATGCGCTGGCGACCATCGTCGCCGCCCTGCTCGGTACCACGACCACCGGCGCCTTCATCGAATCGGCGGCAGGCATAGAGCAGGGGGGCCGAAGCGGATTCACGGCCCTCGTCGTCGCGGCATTGTTCACCCTTGCGCTCTTCTTCTCGCCACTCCTCACCATCGTGCCGCCCCAGGCTTACGGGCCGGTGCTGGTCGTGGTCGGCATGTTCATGCTTGAATCGGCCGGCAAGCTCGATTTCGGCGACTACACCGAACTGATGCCGGCATTCCTGACCATCACCCTGATGCTGTTCACCTTCAATATCGGCGTCGGCATTACCGCGGGGTTCATCAGCTGGGTGCTGTTCAAGGCGCTTTCGGGCCGGTTCCGCGAAATCAGCGGTGGCATGGCTGCACTGGCCGCGCTGTCGCTCTGCTTCTACCTCTCCTATCCATACCATTAAGACCGGACAACGATGCTCAAGTCAACCCTACGCGTCGTGCAGAGCGACTGCACCCTGGCCAACTTCGACGAGAACCTCGCCCGTCACGTCGCGGCCATCGAACAGGCCATCAGGGACGGTGTGCAGGCCATCGCGTTCCCCGAGCTGTCGCTGACCGGGTACAACGTGCAGGATGCGGCGCAGGACATGGCCATGCACATCGACGACCCGAGGCTCGACCCCCTGCGTGAGCTGAGCCGGTATATCTGCATCGTGTGCGGAGGGATCGAGCTGAGTGACGACTACGGGGTGTACAACTCGGCATTCATGTTCGAGGACGGGATAGCAAAAAGCGTGCACCGGAAGGCCTACCTGCCGACCTACGGCATGTTCGAAGAGCTGCGGTACTTCTCGGCAGGGCAAAAGGTCGAAGCGGTCGATTCGAGGAGGCTCGGAAGGATCGGCGTGGCCATCTGCGAGGATTTCTGGCACGTCTCGGTGCCCTACCTGCTGGCTCACCAGGGTGCCAAACTGTTGCTGGTGATGATGTCGAGTCCGCTGAGGCTCTCGCCCGGGAGCAGCACCCCGTCGATCGTGTCGCAGTGGCAGACCATCGCCGGCACCAACGCATTCCTCTTCAGCTGCTATGTGGCCTGCGTCAACCGGGTGGGGACAGAGGACAGCTTCACCTACTGGGGCAACTCGACGGTCACCGGGCCCAACGGGATGCTCGTTGCGGAGGCGCCGATGTTCACCGGGCACTCGATGGACGCGGTAATCGACTACTCGGAGGTGAAGCGGGCCCGCCTGCACTCATCCCACTTCCTTGACGAGGACCTGAAACTCTTCTCCTCGGAACTGGACAACATCATCGGCAGGAAGCGGAAAGGTTGACGCCTCCCCGGCGGCACGATCATTCCATCCGGAAGCCCGGCGGGGTCACATTGACCCGTCCGAAGGCCTGCATCCCTCCGGCGGCAGCCTGCGCGGCAGCGCCATCCCTGAAAAGCGCATAAACGGCCGATCCACTGCCTGAAAGCGATACGAAGGCCGCACCCGCCCCTGCCAGCCCGTCGCGCACTTCACGCACGATCGGGTAGTGTTCGAACACCACCGGGGAGAAATCGTTCTCGAACACCCCCAGCACACCCGTATCGCCCTCATCGCACAGCTTTGCAACCAGTTCTTTCAGGTCCGGAACCGGGCGGTCGAACTTCGGGCGGAAGTTTTTGTAGGCCCACACGGTCGGCACTTGCACCTCGGGGAATACGGTCACGACGTGGTACGGCAGCGAGAGCGAAAGGTCCTCAAGCTCCTCGCCGATACCTGCCGCGTAAGCCAGTCCCTTCATTTCGAGGAAATAGGGTACATCGGCACCGAGCTTCACGGCAATCCGGTGCAGCTCGACCGAGGGGACGTCGACCTCCCAGAGCCTGTTGAGCACCCTCAGTGTCGCGGCGGCGTCGCTGCTTCCGCCACCCAGGCCGGCGCCGAACGGGACCTGCTTGACGAGGCCGATCCGCACCCCGGCCTTCACGCCGGCATAATCGCGCAGGGCTTTGGCCGCCCTTACGCAAAGGTTCGAATCATCCGACGGCAGGTCGAGGTTCGAACAGCTCATGGAGATGCCTTCATCGAGGGTGAAGTCGAGCGTATCGTGCCATTCGATCGGGGCGAACACCGTTTCGAGGGTGTGGTACCCATCCGGGCGGCGCCCGGTGATGAGCAGGCCGAGATTGATCTTCGCACATGCCTTGACCGAAACGTGAAGCATAGAAAGCAATTGATTTTATCGTAATTATTTTGCCATATTCATACATGGTCCCATCCACGGGACGATGGCAATCCATGGACCTTTTCATCCAAATACCCGACCCGCAGACCCATGCAAAAGGCACGCAACCTCCTCCTCCCGGCCATCCTCATTTCAGGCAGCCTCTCCTGCCCTGCCGGCAGCTACGGTGCAGAGGCGGCAAGGAGCTCCTTCGCATCTGAAATCGTGAAGGACGTGAGGGAAGATAAGGTTTATTTGCTGGAAAATATTCGCCACAAACTGACAAAACCTTCCGAGAAAGCCGTGGTCGACGCCCTGCTCACCGAAGACGGCCCGAAAGCCGCAGGCCTCTACCGGAAGCAGCTCTCGGAGTATCCGGACCCCCAGCTTGACGAGATCAGCCGTTCGAGGCTCGCCGCCTACGACCGGACGATGGCCGCGACGGCAAAACCGGTCATGAACACCCCGAAACCGGGTTCCGCACCGCCGCCTGCCACAGCTGCCGCCAGGAAAGCTGATTCGGTCGCAAGGCAGCCAAAGGCGCCCATGGCCAAGCCAGCAGCGAATGCCGCTACCCAGCCGGCAACCGCCAAGGCGCCCGCGCCTACGACTCCGAAACCGCTCGCCGGCAGTGCCTTCACCCTGCAGTTCGGGAGCTTCGACAACGCCGCCAATGCCGGCCAGCTCGCATCACAGCTCTCTTCGAGCTCTCCGGCCAAGGTCGTCGAGGTCAATGGCATCTACAAGGTCAGGCTGAGAAAGGCCTTCGCATCAAGGGAGGAGGCCAGCGCCTTCAGGCGTTCGCTGCCTTACGAATCGTTCGTGGTGACCGACCAGCCATGACGAGCTGCCCGCCATACGATCGACCCATGCCGACATGAACCGGAGCTTCGACATCCTCGGGCGTTCCCCGGGAATCCAGCGGCTCAGGGAGCTTGCCCAGAAGGTGGCATCGACCGACGTCACGGTGCTCATCACGGGCGAAACCGGGTCGGGCAAAGAGGTGCTGGCGAGGTTCATCCACGAGCATAGCCGCCGAGCGTCGAAAAGCTTCATCCCGGTCAACTGCGGCGCGATTCCTTCCGGCATCCTCGAATCGGAGCTGTTCGGCCATGAAAAAGGGGCCTTCACCGGCGCCATCCAGGCAAGGAAAGGCTATTTCGAAAGCGCGGACAAGGGAACGATCTTCCTCGACGAGATCGGGGAGACGCCCCTCGAGACCCAGGTCAAGCTCCTCAGGGTCATCGAGACCGGCGAATTCCAGCGGGTCGGCGCTTCGGAGACGATCGCCACCGACACCCGCATCGTCGCGGCGACCAACAGGAACCTTCACCAGGCCGTGGCCGAGGGCAATTTCCGCGAAGACCTCTACTACCGCATGCACAGCGTGGAACTCCAGATCCCGCCGCTGAGGGAGCGAGGGGGTGACATCCTGCTCCTTGCCGAACATTTCATCCACGGCTTCGAACGCAAGCACGGCATCGCCTTCGAAGGCTTCAGCCCCGAGGCGACCGAACTGCTGCTCCGCTACCCGTGGCCCGGCAACGTCCGGGAGCTGCGGAACCTGGTCGAATCGCTGCTGATCCTCGAGCGTGGCAAGGAGGTCACCCCCGATATCCTCGAACGGCACCTCGTGCAACGAAGCCGCCACAAGAGCCTGGTCCACGACCCGGCAAAGGCGGAGAACAACGAACTGAGCCTCATCTACGGCAGCCTCATCCAGCTCAGGCAGGAGATGGCAGAGATCCGCCAGATGCTCCAGCAGCTGTTGCTCTCGAACAGGCTGCAGTCCCCGCCGCTCCTGCTGCCCGAACCGCAGGCCCCGCCAGCGGAAAGCACGCCGCCCCCGGCCGACATCGCCAAGGCCGCAGAGCCGACGCTCCCCCTCGAAGAGATCGAAAGGCGCAGCATCGCCGCAACGTTGCAAAAATTCGGGGGAAACAAACGCAAGACGGCCCAGGCCCTCGACATCAACGAGCGGACGCTCTACAGGAAGATCAAGGAGTTCGGGCTGTAAGGAGAAAGAAAAGGGACAACAGGGACATCAAGGATGATAAGGACAAAAAAGCAAATCTTGAACACTGATGTCCCTGATCTCCCTGTTGTCCTTATCGTCCTTTCCCGGACAGCCCTTTCCTCCCAACCAAACCAAGAAGCATCAATGCCGCACCGATTCCGATACACGCTTTCGGGAAAAGGTCGGGGTGGGCGGTGTAGAAGGTGAGGCCGTCTTCGATGGGCACCTCCGCCACCAGCACGGATCCCTCCCACCACGGAATCTCGGAGACGGTCCGACCGAAGCGATCATAGACCAGCGTCACGCCGGTATTGGCGCAGCGGGCCATCGCCCTCCGGTTCTCGATGCAGCGCAGCCTGCCGATGGCTGCATGCTGCCATGGTCCGTACGAAGTTCCGTACCACCCGTCGTTGGTCACCAGCGTGACCAGCTGCGCCCCCCGCGACACGAATTCCGAGACCAGGCCGGGAAAAATAGATTCATAGCAGATAATGTTGGCGATCCTGAACGACCCACCTTTGGCACCGCGCACCGTCATGACCGTCGCTTCCTTCCCCTGCTGCCAGCTGGTGATCCCCGACATCGAGAAGCTCATGCGTTCCAGCCAGGGAAGGTACTCCGAGTAAGGGACCCGCTCGCCGAACGGCACAAGCCGCATCTTCCGGTAGACCTGCATCCCCCCATCTCCCGGGTGCAGGAGCATCGACGCGTTGTACGCCGCAAACGGCCGGCCGGCGGAAACGGCAGGCCCGTCAGCCGCTGCGCTCATCGAAGCAAGCGCTCCTGGCCGGCGCCCTGCATCAGGGAATCCGGTCAGGAGCGGAACTCCCCACTGCTCCACGGCACGCCTGACAGCGTTCATGTAGATACCGTTCTCCGGATCGCGAATGTAGAACGGAATAGCCGTTTCCGGCCACAACACCAGGTCGGCCCGATCGGCCACCAGGCTCCTGCCGGTAAGGCGGAACAGCCTGTCCAAAGTCCCGTCGGGGCCAAGTCCGCCCCATTTTTCATGGGGATCGATGTCCGGCTGCACCATGGCCACCCTGACGGAGCGGGAAGCCTCATGGCGTGATGCCCCACCGAGAATGCTCCACGCGTAACCGAGCGGCGCCGACACCATGAGCACCATCGCCGCAACGACGGCGGCCGCCGGTCCGATGCGAAGCCGTTCGCGAACGAGCATCAGCGCAAGGACGTTGAACGAAACCACCCAGAAGCTCACGCCCCAGACTCCGGCAATGTCGGCATACTGGACCATCCAGAGCAGGTTTGCCTGTGAGTTCCCGAGGGTCAGCCACCCGAGCGAAAGATCCTGTTGCATATAAGCCCACTCCCAGGCGGTCCAGAGAAAAGGCAGCGAAACCATCGCGAGGTGTTCGCCGGCGCGGCGTCTGAAAAAGTAGAAAAGGATGAACGGCACGGTCGAGAAAAGCGACTGGGCGAAAATGGTCAGCAACCCACCGGCCAGGGTGGCAAGGCACACCCACCAGAGGGTGATGACGCAATAAACAAGGGTCGCCACCCATGTTTTCCTGAAAAAGGAGCCGAAGCATTCGTCGTGCTCCACGGCGAGCAGCAGGGGGAGCAGCGCGACCCAGGCCAGGGGCTCGAGGTGCACGGAAGGCCATGTCGGGAACGAAATACCGAGGAGGACGCCGCTCAACAGCGGCAGGAAGATGCTTTGAAAAGCAGCAGGAAAAGGGTTGCGGTTCATGCGGGGGCAAGGTTCTGGCCGGGAGTAAACCGGCGTAAAAGGCGACTTTCCGCCCCTCCGGGCTCCATCCGGGAAAGGGTCGCACAACAAGCGGGAAGAGGTCCGGAAAGAGGCAAAATTTCTTTATTTATTAATATTTATTCTTTAAATTTGTTACAAGCTGTTATTTAATCAGGAGGCACCCAAGCGTTTTTCCTGATAATACCATTTTAAACGCCACCAGAAAAAGGAGAATGATTATGGCTCTTTTCGGCTCAACCGACACGACAACCGCCCATTCCGATTATGAAATCGTACTCGAGGGTGGTTCCAGCTCCTGGGGAAAGGTAAAAGCCCGGGCTAAGGTTAATGTCCCTCCTGCAAGCCCCCTGCTTCCTGCGGATTGCAACGTCAAGCTGAATGTGAAACCGCTTGACCCGGCAAAAGGTTTTGTCAGGATCTCTGCCGTGATTGAATCGATCGTCGACAGCACCAAGAACAAGCTGACCATCGAGGCCGACATTGCCAATGAGACCAAGGAAAGAAGGATCTCCGTAGGTGAGGGTACCGTCTCGGTAGGCGACTTCAGCCATTCGTTCTCCTTCGAAGGCTCCGTCGTGAACATGTTTTATTACCGGTCCGACGCGGTCCGCCGCAACGTCCCGAACCCGATCTACATGCAGGGCCGTCAGTTCCACGACATCCTCATGAAAGTCCCGCTCGACAACAACGACCTCATCGACACCTGGGAAGGCACCGTGAAAGCGGTTCAGGGTACCGGTGCATTCAACGACTGGATCCGTGATTTCTGGTTCATCGGCCCCGCCTTCACCGCACTGAACGAAGGTGGCCAGAGGATCTCGAAGATCGAGGTCAACAGCATCGGCACGCAGAGTGGCGAAAAAGGCCCGGTCGGCGTCTCAAGGTGGCGTTTCTCGCACGGCGGCTCGGGTATGGTCGATTCCATCTCCCGCTGGGCTGAGCTCTTCCCGGCAGACAAGCTCAACAGGCCGGCACAGGTCGAAGCAGGCTTCCGCTCCGACTCGCAGGGTATCGAAGTCAAGGTCGACGGCGAATTCCCTGGAGTTTCGGTCGATGCAGGCGGCGGTCTGCGCAGGATCCTGAACCACCCGCTCATTCCGCTGGTCCACCACGGCATGGTCGGCAAGTTCAATGACTTCCGCGTCGACGCCCAGCTGAAGCTCGTGGTTCCGAAAGGTTACAAGGTCCGTTATGCAGCACCCCAGTTCCGTTCGCAGAACCTGGAAGAGTATCGCTGGAGTGGTGGTGCCTACTCCCGTTGGGTCGAACACGTCTGCAAAGGCGGCGTCGGCCAGTTCGAGATCCTGTACGCACAGTAATCGACAAAAGAATCAAAAGCAGAAAGACCGGCACATGCCGGTCTTTCTGCTTTTGAAGGAAAGGGAATTGAAAGCCTTGACAAGATTCAGCCAATGAGCTGCAGCAGGTCCTCGATCTCCACCTTGATCTCGCGCAACAGCATGCGCCGACGCTCGTCGGTGCCCTCGAACTCCTTCTGCTCACGTCCGATCTGCTTTTGCAGTTTAAGTATCTCGTTGGTCTTGTGGTCGGCACGGTCGTCGACGGTTGCTCCCTTGCCGACAAGTTGGCTCGCCTTGTTGAGCCTGTACCCCTTCTCGTAGACCAGCTCTTTGATGTTCAGCACCATGGCGATGTCGCGGTTGGTGTACCTGCGGTTTCCGCGGGTATCCCTCGCCGGGGCAAGCTCGCTGAAGAACTCCTCCCAGTAACGCAGCAGATAGGCGGGAATGCCGGAAATGCGGCTCACTTCCCCGATCGAATAGTAGCTCTTGCTTGTCTCGAAGGCCATGGGGTGATCGGTTTGGTTTTGTTTCATCTTATTATACATTACAAAGCACAATTCAAGAAAGGACGGATGAAAAATCTGCTCGCCCTCAAGCCCTATCTCGTCCGGCACAGGAAAACCCTGGCCTTGGGCATCGCGTGCGTCGTCGCCACCAACTTCTTCGCCGTGGCGGCCCCCCGCTTCCTTGGAGAAGCCATCGACCTGATGGGCCGGGAGTTCACGATCGGGTCCATCCTGTCCAAAGCCGCCCTCTACCTGCTGTTCGCCGCACTCAGCGGCATCGCCCTGTACCTCGTCCGCCAGCTGATCATCGTTACCTCACGGGATATCGAATACGACCTCAAGAACGACTATTACGCACACCTGCAGACCCTGTCGACAAGCTTCTACGACCAGACAGGCTCCGGTGAACTCATTTCGAGGGGCACCAACGACCTGAACGCCGTCAGGGATTTCCTCGGCCCGGGGATCATGTACTCGATCAACACCCTTTTCAGGCTCATCTTTGCGATCGGAGCCATGATCGCCATCTCCCCGTCGTTGACCCTGCTTGCCCTCCTGCCCGCCCCCCTGCTCAGCTGGGCGGTCTACCGGACCGGCGTCTCCATACAGAACGGATCCAGGAGGATCCAGGAGAACTACGCATCGATCACCAACCTCGTGCAGGAGAACATCTCGGGTATCCGCATCGTCAGGAACTACAACAGGGAATCGGTCGAGGTCGATCGTTTCGAAGCACTGAACCGTGAGTACTACGACAACAACATCGTGCTCACCAGGATCCAGGCGATGTTCATGGCCTCCCTGACCGCCCTGACCGCGCTTTCGCTCATCCCCGTCGTCTGGGCTGGCGGGTTGAACGTCATGCAAGGCACCATGAGCATCGGCGGCATCGCGCAGTTCATGATCTATGTCACCATGCTCAGCTGGCCGATGATCTCGATCGGCTGGGTGACCAACATCGTCCAGAAAGCCGCGGCCGCACAGACACGACTCAGGGAGATTTTCGACACCAAACCGGAGGTGACCGACCAGGCCGTGCGACCTGGCGAAGGAGAGGAGCGTGTGCCCTCAGGCGAGATCGTATTCGAACGGGTAAGTTTCAGCTACCCTTCGCAACCGGACAAGCAGGTGCTGAAGCAGATATCCTTCTCGATCGAACCCGGTACGAAAGTCGCCATCGTCGGTGCGACCGGTTCAGGCAAGTCGACCCTCGTCAATCTTATGGCCCGGCTCTACGACCCCGACGAAGGCCGCATCACGATCGGGGGCAGGGAGATCAGGGAAATTCCCCTCTCGAGCCTCAGGCGCGGCGTCGGGTTCGTGCCGCAGACGAACTTCCTCTTTTCCGACACCATCCGCAACAACATCGATTTCGGCCGTGGGGGCTCGGGTGGGCTCGACGTGATCGAGGCGAGCCGGATCGCCATGCTTTACGACGACGTCGTCGATTTCCCGGAAGGGTTCGACACGATGCTCGGGGAGAAGGGCATCAACCTCTCGGGAGGCCAGAAGCAGCGAGCCTGCATCTCAAGGGCCCTCTGCTGGAACCCGCCGGTCCTGGTACTCGACGATGCGCTCTCAGCCGTGGACACCGCCACAGAAGCACGGATTTTCGACGGTCTGCTGGAGAAGCTGCCCGACACCACGGTCGTGCTGATCAGCCACAGGATCTCGACCGTTCGGAACTGCGACCGGATCATCGTGCTGCACGACGGCGCGATCGCCGAGAGCGGCACCCATGAAGAGCTGCTGGAAAACGGCAAATTCTACGCCGACCTCTACACCATGCAGCTACTGGAGGAGGAGATCAGCGCGATAAGCTGAAGAAGGGAAGAACGGGACAGCAGGGACGAAAAATAAAATCCCTCTTCAACATTTCAGTCCCTGACCTCCTTTCAGTCCTTTAAGTCCCTTTCTTCATATCTTTTACCTGCTGCCTTAAATCCCGCCTCGACAAGCCGTACATGTGCACATATAGCGCGTTGAACATCAGCACCGCCGAGCGGAGCGTCGGCGCATGCAGGGCCCGTTGGACCGCGTTCTTCAGGGTGAAGACCCTTGAGGTAAGGCCGGTGTAGCTTGGAACGAACTCTTCAAGGCTCATCTGCTTCGGCAGGTAGAGCATCTCCTGCGCCCACGAGAACCTGAAAGCCTCGTGGTCGTCGCGGTCGCGCAGCAGGCGCCCCTCCCCGGCGAGTCGGTCGAAGACACCGGTACCCGGGATCGGTCGGAGGAGGTTGATGCCGGGCACATCGATGCCGGTTTCAGCGATGAACTCCTCGATTGTCGCGGCCATGCCCGTCGTGTCGCCGTCCAACCCGTAGATGAAGCTTCCGTAGACGCAGATGCCCGCATCCCGGATGGCCTTGATGCACCGGGACTGGCGTGCGGCCGGGTTGTGGAACTTGTGGTGGGCGTGGTTGCTCTCGTCGGCGAGGCTTTCGATACCGACCAACAGGGCGCCGCACCCCGAGCGGGCGAAGGTTTCGAGCAGTGCCGGGTTCTCGCCGAGTGCGGTGGTCGCCTGACCCACCCAGCTGATCTTCAGGGGCGCCAGCCTGGAGAAGAGCTCCCCGGCATAGGCGTCGTCGGCGTTGACCGTGTCGTCGAGGAAGAAGAAGATGCGTCGATCCTGTTCAAGGAACCGCTCGACCTCCCGGACGACGACGTCCACCGGGCGGTGGCGCAGACGGTGGCCGTTCATGACGTGCACGCTGCAAAAGTCGCAACTGAAGGGGCATCCCCTCGTGGTCTGGACGACGTTGGTGGTAAAGTAGCTGCCGATGTCGAGCATTGATTTGCCGACAGCCCTTTCGACCGAAAGGTCGGGGAATTCGCCCTGGCGGTACTCCGGTTTCAGTTGCCCCGCACGCAGGTCTTCCAGCAGCCCCTTCCAGAGGTCGTCGGCCTCGCCAGTCACCAGCACATCCGCATGTTCCCGGCAACGCTCAGGGAAGATCGTGACGTAGGGGCCACCAAGCACCACCTTTGTGCCTTGGGCACGGAAGCGGGCGGCGAGTTCGAAGGCAGGGCGGGCCGCGCCGGTCTGCACCCCGATGCCGACCAGGTCCCAGTGGCGGTCGAGCGGGAGCCGGTCGAACCTGAGGTCGCAGAACTCCTGTCGGACACCCGCCACATCGACCGATGCGAGCAGCATGAGCGAGAGTGGAGGGATGGCGAACTGCGCTCGCTTGATCACGCCACTCAAGGCACGATCCTTCAGCAGCGAGAACATCCCTTTCGACGATGCGGCGTCGAGCGATGCCGCGCCGTCCACGCCGCTTGAGGCCTGGACGAACACCAGCAGCACCGAAAGCTCTTTTTGTGTGGAGGGCATGGTCGTCACGGTGCAATGCGTCCGAGCGCGATATCCTGGAGGCGCTTCAGCTCCATGAGGGCTTCAATCGGCGTGAGGGAATTGATGTCGATGGCCGAAACCGCCTTGCGCAACACGCTCTCCTCCTCCTCGAACAGCGAAATCTGCCGGGCCTGCAAGGCCGGCGTGACCGGCCTCGACAGCGGCACCTCGACCTCTCGATGCTCCATGCCGGCAAGGATCTCCCTCGCCCTCGAAATCACCTCCGGGGGCATGCCCGCCATCTTGGCAACCTCGATACCGTAGCTGTTGTCCGAGGCCCCGCGAACGATCTTGCGCAGGAAGATGACCCTGTCTGCCGTCTCGACGACCGTTGCGTTAAAGTTGACCACCCGTTCGAGCCGCTCCTCGAGCTCGGCCAGCTCGTGGTAGTGGGTGGCGAAGAGGGTGCGAGCCCGCAGCCGGTCGTGGATGTACTCGCTCATGGACCAGGCGATCGACATCCCGTCGAAGGTGCTGGTGCCCCGGCCGATCTCGTCGAAAAGCAGGAGGCTCTGCGACGTGGCGTTGTTCAGGATGCTCGACGCCTCATTCATCTCGACCAGGAAGGTGCTCTCGCCCGAGGTCAGGTTGTCCGAGGCCCCTACCCTGGTAAAGATCCGGTCCACGATCCCGATCTCGGCCTCGTCGGCGGGCACGAAGCTGCCGACCTGGGCCAGCAGCACGATCAGGCCTGCCTGGCGGAGGAACGAGCTCTTACCGGCCATATTGGGGCCGGTGACGATGATGAGCTGCTGCTTTTCACCGATTTCGCAGTCGTTGGCGACGTAGGGTTCATCGACGCCCAGTATCCGTTCGAGTACCGGGTGGCGTCCGCCCTTGATGGAGAGCTCGGGTCGCGAGGTCATCATGGGCCGGCAGTACCGGTACTCGGCGGCGCACGAGGCGAACGATGCCAGGCAGTCCAGTTCGGCCAGTGCGGCGGCGCTCTTCTGGATGGAGGCGGCGCAGGCGGCACAGGCGGCGCAAAGGTCGTGGAAGAGCTGGTGCTCAAGCAGGAGCCCCTTCTCCTCGGCCGTCAGGATCTTCTCTTCGTACTCCTTCAGGTCGGGAATGGTGTAGCGTTCGGCGTTGACCAGCGTCTGCTTTTTTTCGTAGTAGTCGGGGACCTTGTCGCTGTTGGCCCGGCTGACTTCGATGTAATAGCCGAACACCTTGTTGTACTGTACCTTCAGCGTCGAGATCGAGGTCTTGCGGCGCTCCTCCTGCTGGATCTCGACCAGGCGGTCGCGTGCCCCCGAGGAGATGGCGCGAAGCTCGTCAAGCTCGTCGTTGTAGCCGCTCCGGATGTAGCCGCCGTCACGCAGCGTGCCGGTAGCCTCCGGATCGAGCGCGCGCTCGATCGATCCCGCCAGTTCCGGAAGCTCCTCGAGTTCGGCGGCGACCTGCCGCAACCTTGCCGAACCGGCGTCAGCGAGCAGCTCCCTGATCCTTGGAATCATGGAGAGCGATGTGCCGAGCATCCGGACCTCCCTCGGCATGGCCCTGAAAGTGGCGACCCGCGACAACGCCCGTTCGAGGTCGATCACACCGCCAAGCATCCCCTGGGCAGCCTCGCGCAGGCGGGGTTCGTCGACCATCTCCCCGACCGCATCGTGCCGGGCGGAAATCGCATCGATCCGCCTGAGGGGATGCAGCAGCCAGCGCCTGAGGAGCCTGGCGCCCATCGCGTTCCGCGTCCTGTCGAGCACCTCGAGCAGGCTACCGTTCAGGGTACCGTCCTGCATCGAGGAGATGATCTCCAGGTTCCTCCGGGTCTGGACGTCGAGCGTCATGGTGTCCGCACTCTCGACCATGGAGATGCGGGCAAGGTACTGCAGGCTCCCCTGCCTGGCCTCTTCGAGGTACTGCAGCACCGCACCGGCAGCGACCTTTCCGGCCTCGGCGCCGTCGATACCGAACCCCTTCATGGAGTGGGTCCTGAAATGGGCGGCGAGCACGCGTGAAGCCTGCTCCTCCGAGAACATCCACTCCTCCATCTCGGTGAAGAGCGCGTCGGCATGGAGGTTTTTCCGCAGGGCCTCCTTCAGGTCGCGCTCTTTCGGGGAGATGAGGATCTCAGCGGGATGAAGCGACTGCAGGAAGTCCCTGAGCCCCTCGGGCGCCAGTTCGGCCATCCGGAACTCGGCAGTGGTCACGTCCACATAGGCAACGCCGGCCACCCGTTCACGCCCGCGTTTAAGCATGGCCACGGCGCAAAGGTAGTTGTTGTGGCGGTCGTCAAGGATCTTGTCGCTATACGTGATGCCCGGGGTAACGATATCGGTGATCTCCCGCCGGACGATCCCCTTGGCCAGCGCAGGATCTTCGACCTGGTCGCACACCGCGACCTTGAACCCCTTCTTGACCAGCTTGGCGATATAGCCTTCGCTGGCGTGGTGCGGAAAGCCGGCCATCGGCACCTCGGAGGCGCCACCGTTGGACCGGCGCGTCAGGACGATGTTCAGGGCCGTCGAGACCGAGATGGCATCATCGTAGAAGGTCTCGTAGAAATCCCCCACCCGGAAAAGCAGCAGGAAGTCGGGATACCGCTCCTTGACCTCCAGGTACTGGCGCATCATCGGGGTCGCCTCTCGTTTGCGGGCTTCGGCGTCAGGGGTGGCCATATCCTCCTGGTCGGGTTAATAGTGACGGCAGCATCGGACTTGCAGGTGAAAGGTCAAGCTAAATCAGGCAGGCAAAAAAAGCAAACACCACCGGGACCTTCGGCGCTTGACAAGACGCCGCCAAGTCGATATCTTATCGTCGTTGCCACGAAACTGCCAAACATCCTCCCTCCATGGACTTCCACAACATCCTGAGGCTGGTGCACATCACCGGATTTGCTGCCTGGTTCGGCACCATCTTCGCCTCGATGTTCCTGCTCAAGACGCTCGAACCCGGCATGACCGACGAGGCGGCAAAAGCGAGTGAGTACAAGGGGCTGCTGATGCGCTACATCGGGCTGGAAACGAAAGTGGCCGACGTCGCGGTCGTCGCCGTGCTCTTCTCGGGCCTCCTCCTGGCGCACTTCTACCATGGCTGGACCATCTGGGTCGTCGTGAAGATCGTCCTCCTCCTCCTGCAGATAGCCCTGACGATGGCTTACATCTTCAGGAAGATCCAACCGATCACCTACCCTTGCGACACCGCCCGGTTCTCATCGTGGTACGTGCTGTTCACGATCTCGCTGGGCATGTTCGGCATCGTTCTGGCCGTAACCTTTTTCCTGCTCTGATTCAGGAGATTCACTTTTTGGGATTTTTGAAAAGTGAAGAACTTCCCTTATATTCAAGCTCTTTATCACCAAACTATTGACTATGATGCAGGCGCTGATCGTGATTTCCGACAAACAGTATCTGGTAAAGCAGGGCGACAAGCTGTTCGTGCCCAAGCAAAATGCCGTTGCTGGCGATGTTATAGAAGTGAAGCCCCTTATGCACGTTGATCAGGCGCAGTCCTCCCTCCAGCCGGCCGGCACGGTCACGGTCAAGGTGCTCGAGCACGTCAGGGACGAGAAGGTTATCGTGTTCAGGAAGAAGCGCCGCAAGCGTTTCCAGAAGAGGAATGGCCACAGGCAGCACATGACCCGGGTCGAAGTGGTGTCCATTTGACCTGACAAAGATTCACAACACTAATTCTTTTTTGACATGGCTCATAAAAAAGGTGGCGGTTCTACCAAGAACGGCCGCGACAGCAACCCTAAATACCTCGGCGTCAAGGCTGCCGGAGGTTCATCCGTCAACGCAGGCACCATCATCCTCCGTCAGAGGGGCACGGTGATCAAGCCGGGCGACAATGCCGGAATCGGCAGGGACCATACCATTTTCGCACTCGTCGACGGTACGGTCACCTTCAGGAACGGCCGCAACAACAAGAAGCATGTGGACATCATCGCCGACTGACGACTTCGTCGACATGATTTTTACCTGAGTCCCAAGCAAGCCGCCCTTACTGCAAAAGGCCGGCTTGCTTTTTTTTATACCATTCGTACATAGAGCTTTTTTGTCAGGGCCTTCAACCACTAAAACAGTTAGCTGCCTTATGAAAATCACCGTTATCGGCGCAGGCAACGTCGGCGCCACCGCGGCATTCAGGCTTGCGGAGAAACAGTTCGCCAGGGATCTCGTACTGCTCGACGTCGTCGAAGGCGTGCCCCAGGGCAAAGGCCTCGACATGTTCCAGACCGGACCGGTCGGCCCGTTCGACACCCAGATCGTCGGCACCAACGACTACAAGGACACCGCAGGCTCCGATATCGTGCTCATCACGGCCGGCCTGCCGAGGAAACCCGGCATGACCCGTGAGGACCTGCTGCTGAAGAACGCCGGCATCGTCAAGGACGTCACCGACAACATCCTCACCTACTCGAAGAACCCGATCATCATCGTGGTTTCCAACCCGCTCGACATCATGACCCATGTCGCCTATGTCCGCAGCCGCCTTCCCAAGGAGCGCGTCATCGGCATGGCCGGCGTGCTAGATGCCGCCCGCTTCCGCGCGTTCATCTCGATGGAACTCGGTGTTTCGATGCAGGACATCAACGCCTGCGTCCTCGGCGGACACGGCGATGCGATGGTTCCTGTCGTGAAGTATACCACCGTCGCAGGCATCCCGATTTCCGAACTGATGACGCAGGAGCGGGTCGACGCACTCGTCGAGCGCACCCGCAATGGCGGCGCCGAAATCGTGAACTTCCTGAAGACCGGCTCGGCATTCTACGCCCCGGCCTCTTCTGCCGTGGACATGATCGAATCCATCGTGCTCGACCGCAAGAGGGTCCTGCCCTGCTCCGTCCAGCTCAACGGCGAGTATGGCATCAACGGAACCTTCGTCGGTGTACCGGTCAAGCTCGGCCGCAACGGCGTGGAGAAGATCTATGAAATCGACCTGTCGGCACCGGACCTCAAGGCCCTTCAGGACTCCGCAGCCATCGTCGACGAGAACGTCGAGCTCCTCAAGGAAATGCTCGCCTGACCGGCAACATCTCGACATACCAACAAAAAAGCGGCCTAAGCCGCTTTTTTGTTGGACAGGTGTCCCCCATTTCACCTGCCCGCTCCGCTTTCGCGGAACTTTTTTACATCGCTGATCAATCCGGTGCCAATCTCAACATCAGGGCCTTGACCTCATCATCGAATCATCACCATAACCATAGTCACTTCTGTCCACACAGTATCACCACATCACAAGTCCTGCAGGAAAATGCCGGATGTCTCCCATTCACCCGACCCGCCCGCTTTCGCAACGCACTCCCGTACAGGACAACAATATTATATCAACAAGCGTGCCAAACATTGGCATCAACAGGCCTCGCACCCACCAACTCCTTTCCAAACAAACATTTATCGTGATACCACCAGGCTTCCAAACACCAGCCAAGATACTGTAAAGCCGTCTCGCCGATAACACAAAGAGTGCATTATTGAGACGCCGGATCTCATCCTGAGAAATGGCAGACAACAAAAAAAGCAGCTTTCGCTGCTTTTTTTGCGAACAGGTGTCCCCCATTTCACCTGCTCCACCTCACTTTCATGAGGCATCTCTCTCAGTTCTCAAGTTTTCCGCTGCCACGAAGGGCTTCGGCATAACATATTGGCCTGCAGGAAAAAGCGGCGTTGAGGCCGCTTTTTTTGGTCAGGTGTCCCCCATTTCACCTGACCCTGCCTCGCTTTCGCGAAACATTCCTGTTCAGACCAACAATAATGACTCAATAAGCGTGCCAAAGCATGAACAGCTTATCAAAAATAATACTATCTAATTATTTCAAAGCATCTTAGCGATTCCGAACAATACAAGGGGGTGGGAATAAGCTGGAGAGGCGCTCCGTCTCATAGCGAGAAGTTGGTGTCAACTTGAGAACCAAAGTCTCAATATGAAACACCTGTTCGACAGCGGTGACGCGATCCCTGATGACGGGCTGCAATCAAAGGGCCGGCTCCTCATGGGTCACGCAGTGGATAGCCCCCAGGCCCCAGATCAGGTCGCTGCAGTCGATGCCGACGACTTCACGGCCCGGGAAACACCCCTGCAGCACCTCGATAGCCTGACGGTCCCTTGAGCATCGGTAGATCGGCACGAGCACGGCGGAGTTGGCGATATAGAAGTTGGCATAGCTTGCGGGAAGGCGCTCGCCGTCGTAGAAGACCGGTTCCGGCATGGGCAGGCGAACGATTTCGAGGGGGCGCCCATCGAGGCCGGTGAATCCCTGGAGCCGGCGAAGGTTATCCTGAAGCAGTTCGTAGTTCTCGTCAGAAGGGTCCTCCTCGACGGCAGTCACCACGCTCGATTCACCCACAAAGCGCGTCATGTCGTCGACATGGCCGTCGGTGTCGTCACCGACGATGCCGTCTCCGAGCCAGAGCACTTTCCTGATGCCGAGGTACCTGCCGAGGCGCTCCTCGATCTCCGCCCTACCCAGCGAAGGGTTGCGGTTCGGGTTCAGCAGGCAGGCCTCCGTGGTGAGCAGCAACCCGTTGCCGTTGACATCGATGGCTCCACCTTCGAGCACCATGCCGGGGAGGATTCGGGGCAGCCCCTGGAGTTCAGCAACCCTCGACGGAACGGCGTCGTCATCGTCGTAGGGCTCGTACTTGCCGCCCCAGGCGTTGTACTCCCAGTCGAGGATCACCTTGTCGCGCCGGCCGCCCACTTCACGGAAGACATAGTTGGGGCCGTGGTCTCGGCACCAGGCATCGTTAGTGCGGATCCGGTGGAAATGCACCCGATCCGAGAACCGGCCTTCCGGGTCACGCTCATTGAGGAGCGTCCTGGCCCCGGCCTCCATCGCTTCGTCAAGGACGTTGATGTTGACCGCCTCGGAACGGCTGAGTTGGAACGCAAGCTCGGCAAACACGGCCGGCACCGGCTCGAACTTGCCTGGCCACGACTCGAGTTTGTGCGGCCAGGAGAGCCAGGTCGAGCTGTGCTGCGCCCATTCCGGGGGCATGAGATATCTAGGTTCGGACATCGGGATTCCTTCTTGATCGATGACGGTTATGATGGATTCCTTGCGGCCTCGGCCTCGATGCGCAGGATGCGCTGCAGCACCGGCGGATGCGAATGGTTCAGGAAAACGTAGAACGGATGGGGCGTAAGGTTCGACAGGTTCGACCTCGACAGCTGCTTCAGTGCGTCTGAAAGCGCCCGTCCTCCGCCGTAGGTCGTCACGGCAAAGCGGTCCGCCTGGAACTCGTGCCTCCGCGAAAGCATCTGCAGGAGGATCGAAAGGATGAACTCGACAGGACTGTAGAGGAGCATGAAGAAGAGCAGGCTGCCGTAAACCGAGGTCTCGTGCATGAAGAAGGCGTCAAACAGTTGCCGGTTGCCCATGAAAAGGGAGAGGAGGAAAAACACCATGCCAAGGTTCAGCATGCTGAGCACCATCGAGGTAAGGATATGCTTCTTCCTGAAGTGGCCGATCTCGTGCGCAAGCACGGCAACCAGCTCTTCGACAGTATGGTTGGCGATCAGGGTATCGAACAGCGCGATCCGTTTGTTGCGGCCAAAACCGGTAAAGAAGGCATTGGCTTTCGAGGAGCGCTTCGAGCCGTCGATGACGTAGATGCCGGCGAGCGGGAAACGGACCGACGAGGCGTACCTGGTGATGGATTCCCTGAGTTCCCCCTGTCCGAGCGGGACGAATTTGTTGAACATCGGCATGATCAGGCTCGGCGCGACGTACTGCAGGAGCAGGCTGAACAGGCTCACGCCCCCCCATGCCCAGAGCCAGGCGAGCGGCCCGCCGTTCTCGAAGAACCAGATGACGAGGGCCAGAACCGGAGTGCCGAGCAGCACGAAAAGCCCAAGGGACTTGACGAGGTCGGCGGCAAAAACCTGCGGCGTGGTCTTGTTGAACCCGAAACGACCTTCGAGCACGAAGGTCCTGTATATCCTGAACGGCAGGCCGACGATCGACTGGAGCAACAGCAGCGCACCCGTAAAGAGCACGCCGGTAGCTACGGCGCCGAACCCAAGGCTGCGGACGGACTGGTCGAGGAGGTTGAAGCCGCCGGTGAACCAGAAGGCAAGCAGCAGGAAAAGGTCGACCGAGGCGTCAAGGAGCGAGAAGCGGGTGTTGGCATGGAGGTACTCCTGCGAGCGACGGTAGGCCTCAGGTTCGTAGACCCCGACGAACGGTTCCGGGATGTCGGGGGAGGCTGCCGCAAGATTGAGCAAGTCGGCGACGAGCTTCACCAGGAAGGTCACCAGGAGCGTAGCGAGGATGATGATGCCGTAGAGGTTCATGGGCTTCGTGGTCAGGGGCCCTTATTCGTCGATCCAGCGACGGGTCAGCTCGCCGTACGAGTCGACCCGGCGATCCCTCATGAAGGGCCAGTGTGAACGGTAGAATGCGATGCGCGACAGGTCGCAGTCGGCCATGAGTACCTGCTCGTCCGAATGCCCGGCTTCGGCCACGACCTGGCCGAAGGGGTCCGAGACGAAGCTGTTGCCCCAGAACTCCAGCCCGCCTTCGGTTCCGGCCCGGTTCGCCGCGGCGACGAACACGCCATTGGCAACCGCATGGCCGAGTTGCATGGTCTTCCAGGCCTGCCGCTGCGAAGCCCTGACCTCGGCTGATTCCTCCGAAACCGCCCACCCGATGGCGGTCGGATAGAAGAGGATATCAGCGCCGCGCAGTGCCGTCAACCTGGCGGCCTCGGGGTACCACTGGTCCCAGCAGATCAGTACGCCGATGTTGGCATACCGGGTCCGGAACACCTTGTAGCCGAGGTCGCCAGGCGTGAAATAAAACTTCTCGTAGAACCCGGGGTCGTCCGGGATATGCATCTTCCGGTACTTGCCAAGGTAGCTCCCGTCGGCGTCGATCACCGCCGCGGTATTGTGGTAAAGACCCCTTGCCCGCACTTCGAACATCGAGGCAACGATCACGACCTCCAACTCGCGGGCAAGCTCCTGCAGGACGGCAGTCGATGGACCGGGAATCGCCTCGGCATGGGAAAAAGGCCCGTACTCCTCGACCTGGCAAAAATAAAGGGTCGTGAACAGCTCCTGGAGGCAGACGATCCGGGCACCGCCGGCAGCGGCATCCCTGATGCGGGCGACGGCCTTTTCGAGGTTGTCGGCAGGATTTTCGCTGCAGGTCATCTGCACGAGCGCGATGCGGACGGAGTCGGAATGCATGGGTTACGGAATGATGTGTTTGGCGAGCAGGCCGGCGGAAAACAGCAGGCCGTGGACGGTCAGCACCTTGCCCGTGCCGGCAAGCACCATGTTCAGCGCCCGTCCCTCGGAGCTGTAGAGCTTGCGGATCATGCCGATGGCCAGCGGGAGGCTCAAGAGCGACAGCAGGCACCAGGCAGAGTAACCGGAACGGACCAGGAAGAGCGGCGCGGCATAGGCGAGCACGGTGAGCATCACGTAAAGCATACGGGCTCGGGAAGCGCCGATACGGGCAGGCAGGGTCATCTTGCCGACCTTGCGGTCGGTATCGATGTCGCGGATATTGTTGACGAGCAGGATGTTGACCGAGAAGGCGCCAGGTGCAGCTGCGGCGACCAGCACCGGTACCGTGAGCACGAGGGACTGGACGTAATAGGAGCCTCCGACGGCCACCAGGCCGAAAAAGATGAAGACGAACACATCCCCAAGACCGGAATAGGCGATGGGCCAGGGTCCGCCGGTATAGGCCCAGGCGAACAGGAGCGACAGCAGGCCGATGAGCAGGATCGGCCACCCGCCGATGGCGACGAGGTAGAGTCCCAGGAGGAACACGGATGCGCCCAGTGCGGCCGATACGCGAATCATGGTCCTTTCGCTGATGATGCCGGCAGCCACGGTCCTGGTCGGCCCGAGCCGCTCGACGGTATCGGCCCCTTTCCTGAAATCGTAGATCTCGTTGATGAAGTTGGTGGCAATCTGGATACCCAGCGCACAGACCAGGGCAACCAGCGCCGGAAGCGGTCGGAAAAACCCGTCCGCAGCCGCCATGGCGGTGGCGAGGATGATGGGCACAGCGCCGGCAGGCAGGGTTTTCGGCCTGATGGCCAGGAGCCACGCCTGGAGCGTGGAAGGTGTAGCTGGAACGGTTGAGGGCATCGGTCGTTACTGGGGCTTTTTCTCGTTCGACATCTTGACGCTGCTGAAGACCGAGCGGATCTTCTCTCCCGGCTTGATGTAGGAGAGGCTGTGACGGACGGCCATCGTCGCCTCGCTCAGGCCGGTCTGGATGATCTTGAGCTTTCCGGGATAGAAGGCGATGTCGCCGGCGGCATAGAGGCCGTCGACCGAGGTCTTCATGTGGGTATCGACCACGAGCGCGTTGTCGCAGAGTTCGAGGTCCCATCCGGCAAGCGGGCCGAGGTTGGATTTGAACCCGATCAGGATAAGCAGGCGATCGGCGTCAAGGGTCGTCTCGCTGCCGCTCCGTGAGCGAAGGTGCAGCCTGGTGAGCTTGCCTGCCTCCTCATCGATGCTCCTGACCTCGGTATCCATGTACACCTTGAGTCGGCCGGCATCACGGGCTTCGAGCACCTCATGCGCGGTCTTGCCGTGCCCGTGGAACTCATGGGCGCGATGCACGACCGTCACCGATGCGGCCACATTCATGAGCCCGACGGCCCAGTCGAGGGCGGAATCGCCGCCGCCGACGATGACCACGTCATGGCCCCTGAAATCGTTGACCGACCTGACCGAATAGAAAACGGAGGTTCCCTCGATGTGGCTGATATCGCCCAACTGCGGCAAAGTACGAGGCTCGAAGGCACCGAGGCCGGCAGCAATCAGTACGGCCTTCGAACGGTAGACCCCGCCGTTGCTGGTACGGGTCTCGAAGGTGCCGTCTTCAAGCTTGGTATACTTCGTGACCGTCTCGCCGAGGACGACATCCGGATTGTACCGCTCCGCCTGCGTCCAGAGGCTTTCGACCAGGCCGATGGCCGGCACTTCGGGGAAACCTGCGACATCGTAGATGTGCTTCTCCGGGTAGAGCGCCGCGAGCTGGCCCCCGAGCTGGGGCATGCTCTCGATGATCCGGCAAGTGATATTGTTCATGCCGCACTGGAACGCCGCAAAAATGCCGGTCGGCCCGCCACCGATAATCGTCAGGTCCCGCATGTCCCGGTGGTCGGTCGATTCGTTGTGGATATCGAACATCGTGTATTGCCTTGAAAATGTTTACCGAGTGGCCGGAGGCTCAGTTGCCGTGACCCGATTTTTTCAGGTAGATCATGCCCTCAGGATCGACCATGCCGTAGAGGATGGCGATCACACCGCAGTTTTCGTCGAGTTCGTGGATTTCGACATGCACGGCCTCCTGCTTCGAGACATCCTCGCCGGCATCGTCCTTGAAATAAAATACGGCGTTGACGCCACCATGGGGAGTCTGGCCAGAAAACCGGTAGGTGCCGTCCTCAAGCTGGTCGAGGGCGCAACCGGGGTTCTTGCAGTCGATCGGGCAGCTGGCACACTGGGAGTAGAAGCCCTCTTCCGATTCGGCGTAATCGCAAACAGGAAATTTCATCGTCGTTCTTGTTTTAGTCTGCTGATAAGCGGTAAAGGAAAAAACGCAGGCAGGAATATAAGACATTAATGGGTCATTAGGTAACAAGGCGATGAACGCCCCCGCCGCCGGCAGGGCGCGGCAGATCGAGTTACATTTCAGGGAATATTGTCGTACATTCTTGCGTCAATGCAATTTTCCACCAATGAATACCGAGAAGCGATCGTGCTAGCCAAAAGGATCATCCCGTGCCTCGACGTCCGCGACGGGCGTGTCGTCAAAGGCATCAATTTCGAAGGTTTGAGGGACGCAGGCTCCATTCTCGAACAGGCGCAGTTCTATAACGGCGAGATGGCCGACGAACTGGTCTTCCTCGACATATCGGCATCGATCGAATCCCGAAGGACAACACTCGGGGAGGTCCTGAAAGTTTCCGGCGAGGTCTTCATCCCGCTGACGGTCGGCGGCGGCATCAGCTCGGTGGAAAGGGCGCGCGACGCCTTCCTGCACGGCGCCGACAAGGTGTCGGTGAACACGGCTGCCGTCAACGAACCGGAACTGATTTCGCGGATCGCCGAAAAATTCGGGTCCCAGGCGGTTGTCGTCGCCATCGACGTTAAAAAGGTCGACGGCCGCTACATCGTCCATACCCATTCCGGAAAGAGTTCGACGGGCATCGAAGCGATCGAGTGGGCCCACCGCGTCGAGAAGCTGGGCGCCGGCGAGATCCTCCTGACCAGCATGGACCGCGACGGGACGAAAGAGGGATACGACAACGTCATCCTTCGCCAGATCTCGACCTCGGTGCACATCCCGGTCATCGCATCCGGCGGCGCCGGAAACCTCGAACACCTCTACGAAGGGTTCGCCGAAGGCCATGCCGATGCAGCCCTGGCGGCATCGATCTTCCACTTCCGCCAGCACTCCGTCCGCGAGGCCAAGGAGTACCTGCGCGACCGCGGCATCCCCGTGAGGCTGTAAAAAGGAAACAAGGGACGACTCCTTTTCTTCCCATGCCCCTCAATACCACTTCCGGGTCCGGTAGAACCAGACCATGCCGGCGAAGATAAGGCCCATGACGCCGAGGACGGCGAAATATCCCCAGCGCCACGCCAACTCCGGCATGTAGCGGAAGTTCATGCCGTACAGCCCGGCGATGAAGGAGAGGGGCATGAAGATCGTGGCGATCATGGTCAGGAACTTCATCACCTCGTTCATGCGGTTGTTGACCATGGCCAGATAGGTCTCCTGCATGCCGGTCACGATGTCGCGGAACACCTCGACCGTATCGATGACCAGGATGATATGGTCGTAGACGTCCCGGAAATAGGGCTCGACCGTGTCGCCGATAACCCTGAAATCGTCGCGCATGAGGCTCCCCACCGCCTCGCGGAGTGGCCAGACCGACTTCCGGAGGATGATCAGCTCCCGCTTCAGGCTGTAGATGGACTCGAAAGCTTCGCGGTCGTAGTGGTCCAGCAGCCCCTCCTCAAGCCGGTCGATGATGCTTTCGATCTCTTCAAGTATCGTCAGGCAGTGGTCGACGACCGCGTCAACGAGTGCATAGGCAAGGAAGTCCGCCCCGAACCGCCTGAGCCTCGTGGCCGAATTGCCGATCCGCTGGCGGACCGCGTCGAACATGTCGCCGGGCTTCTCCTGGAAGGTGACGACGAGCCCATCGGCCAGGATCACGCTAAGTTGTTCCCGCGAAACGGCGGCGCCATCACCCTCGAGCTCGAGCATCTGAAGCACCAGGTAGAGATAGCGGTCGAAATCCTCGACCTTGGCCCGCTGGCCAGTGTGCAGGATATCCTCAAGCGTCAGCGGCTCGATGCCGAAGAGCTCACCGGCCCGGGCGATCAGCACGGTGTCGTGCAGGCCGTCGATATTGACCCACACCACCTTTCGGCTCTTGCGGAATGGCAGGCACTCATCCAGGGTGGTAAGGTTCCGCACCGTCACCTCAGCGTCGTCGTAGGCAATCATCGTGATGACCGGATGCTCCACCTGCCGGTCGCCGACGTGGATCAGGCTACCCGGAGGCTGTCCAACGGTCTTCGTACGGCTTTTCAGCACCTTTGCGGCTGCATCGATACGGCCGCGTTCGTTCGGCCGGACCGGTTTGCCCTGACGATCTCTCTTCATGCTGTCGATTAAAATGATATGACGCTTTACATGAAAGATACGCAAAGCAAACCCGGTCCGCCACCGTCCCGGGATGCGGATTCGATGGGCGAATAAAAGATTTTACGCCATTCAGCGTCAAACCTTTAGATTATCCATTATAAAGAATCGGAACCATACCGGAGGCTACCCCATGAAAACCAGGTCTATGTCGGGTGCGCTCATCGCACTGCTGCTGCTCATGCTTGCAGGATGCTCCTCCTATTCGATTGTCAGCGACTACGACCGGGGCATGCCGTTCGGATTATACAAAACCTACCGCTGGTCCGGCGAAGGCGCTTCGGGGATCGACGACGACGTACTGGCCAGGAACCCGCTGATCTTCAAGCACATCAAGGCCGCCGTAAACCGTGAGCTCAGGTATAAAGGATTTGTGCTGAAGGAGACGGGCCCGGTCGACTTCACCGTTACCACCCATGCGGGAATCAGGGAGCGCGTGACCGTGGGCCAACCGACCGTGGCCTTCTCCTATCACCGCGGATTCCACCACCGGGGACCAGGCTACGCCACCTTCTGGTATGACACGTACGGCCCCTATCCGAGAGTGGCCTATTACGAAGAGGGCACGCTCATCATCGACGTCATCGACACGAAAAGCGACGACCTTGCCTGGCGCGGCGTGGTGAGCGGCATCCTGAGGGATTACGGTTCGACGGACGACATGCACCATGAGATCGACACGGTCGTCGGCCGGGTGCTCGCCAGGTTCCCTCCCCTGTCGAGGTAACGAACGAAGAAGAAAGAAGAAGGGGACGTTGATGACTCCTAGCACAAACGCAAACGAGCGTTTGTGCTAGGAGTCATCAACGTCCCCTTCACATCTCCCAGCGCCAGTCGCGTATCTCCGGCATATCTTCGCCATAGGTGCGGATGTACTCCTTGTGCCCGATGAGCCGGTCGCGCACGAACTGCTTGAGGTAGGCAGCCCGGTGCCCGAGCTTCGGCACCCGGTCCGCCACGTCGGCCACCAGGTGGAAACGGTCGAGGTCGTTCATCACCACCATGTCGAACGGCGTGGTGGTGGTCCCCTCCTCCTTGTAGCCTCGCACATGCAGGTTGTGGTGGTTGGTGCGCCGGTAGGTGAGCCGGTGGATCAGCCACGGATAGCCGTGGTAGGCGAAGATGACCGGTTTATCGGTGGTAAACAGGTCGTCGAACTCCCGGTCGTCGAGGCCGTGCGGATGCTCCTCCTTCGGTTGCAGGGTCATGAGGTCGACCACGTTGACTACACGGATCTTCAGGTCCGGGGCATGGCGGCGGAGGATGTCCACGGCAGCCAGGGTCTCGAGCGTCGGCACGTCCCCAGCACAGGCCATGACGACGTCGGGCTCACCGTCTTCACGGTCGTTGGAGGCCCATTCCCAGATACCGATCCCGCTGGAACAGTGCCGGACGGCCGACTCCATGTCGAGCCACTGCCATGCCGGTTGCTTGCCGGCCACGATGACGTTGATGTAGTTGCGGGACCGCAGGCAATGGTCGGTGACCGACAACAGCGTGTTGGCATCCGGGGGCAGGTAGACCCTGATCACCTCGGCCTTCTTGTTGACCACGTGGTCGATGAAACCGGGGTCCTGGTGCGTGAATCCGTTGTGGTCCTGCCTCCAGACGTGCGAGGTCAGGAAATAGTTCAGCGAGGCGATCGGCCGCCGCCAGGGGATCTCGCTGTCGGTCACCTTGAGCCACTTGGCGTGCTGGTTGAACATCGAGTCGACGATGTGGATGAAGGCCTCATAGCAGGAGAAGAAACCGTGGCGGCCGGTCAGCAGGTACCCTTCGAGCCACCCCTGGCAGGTATGCTCAGAAAGGATCTCCATCACCCGGCCATCCGGCGAGAGGTGGTCATCACCCGGCAGGCGCTCCGCCATCCAGCTCCGGTCCGTCTCCTCGAAAAGCTCGCCGAGACGGTTCGAGGCCGTCTCGTCCGGGCCGAACACCCGGAAGTTGGCACTCGCCTCGTTCAGCTTCATCACGTCGCGCAGGAACCGCGCCATCGGCTTCGGAGCCTCGGCCTCGACCGATCCGGGCGCAGGAACATCGAGGGCATAATCGCGGAAATCGGGCAGGCGCAGCGCCCTGAGCAACAGGCCGCCGTTGGCGTGCGGGTTGTCGCCCATGCGCCGCTTCCCGGTCGGAGCCAGCGCCTGGAGCTCGGGCAGCAGGACGCCGTCGGGAGTGAACAGCTCTTCGGCGTGGTAACCCTTCATCCAGGATTCGAGCAGCTTCAGGTGCCCGGGATTGCCCCGCACCTCGCTGAACGGCACCTGGTGCGAGCGCCAGGTGCCCTCGGAAGGCTTGCCGTCCACCTCCTTCGGGCCGGTCCACCCCTTGGGCGAGCGCAACACGACCATCGGCCAGCGCGGTCGATCGAGCACCCCCTCTTCACGTGCCCGACGCTGGATGCCTGCTATCTCGTCGAAGCAGCGGTCGAAGGCGGCGGCCATCGCCTGGTGCATCGACGCGGGATCGTCCCCCTCGACGAAAAAGGGTTGGTACCCATACCCCGTCATGAGGCTTTCGAGTTCATCATGCGGGATGCGCGCCAGCACGGTCGGATTGGCGATCTTGTAGCCATTCAGGTGCAGGATCGGCAGGACGGCCCCGTCGCGCTTCGGGTTCAGGAACTTGTTGCCGTGCCATGACGTGGCCAGCGGCCCGGTCTCCGCCTCTCCGTCGCCGATGACGCACGCCGCAACCAGCCCCGGGTTGTCGAACACCGCCCCGTAAGCGTGCGAGAGGGCGTAGCCGAGTTCGCCGCCCTCGTGGATCGAACCGGGGGTCTCCGGCGCCACATGGCTCGGGATGCCTCCGGGAAAGGAGAACTGCCGGAAAAGCCGCCGCATCCCCTCCTCGTCGAAGGAGACGTCGGGGTAGTATTCGCTGTAGGTGCCTTCGAGCCAGACGTTGGCCACCAGCGCCGGACCTCCGTGACCCGGGCCGGCGACGTAGATGATGTCGAGGTCGCGACGACGGATGATCCGGTTCAGGTGCACGTAGATGAAGTTCAGCCCGGGCGTCGTGCCCCAGTGGCCGAGCAGGCGGGGCTTGACCTGATCGGCAAGCAGCGGCTCCTTCAGCAGCGGGTTGTCGAGCAGGTAGATCTGGCCTACCGAAAGGTAGTTGGCCGCGCGCCACCAGGCGTTCATCAACTCTAACTCTTTCGAGGAGAGGGGTTGTCCTGCGGTTTTCGTATCCATGCAATCACCTTCGGATTCGGTTGACGGGAATCGTCGAAGAGGCCGGGCAGGCCTCAACGCGCTTCAAGAAGCTGCCGGGTCTGGCGGACGATGGCCAGCTCCTCGTTGGTTTTCATGACCCTGACACTGACGGAAGACGAATCGTGCGAAATGACGGCGAGCCCCTCACGGTTCCTTTCGGGATCGAGGCGGATGCCGAGATGCTCAAGCCCGGAACAGATGCGATACCGGACCTCGGGCGCATGTTCGCCGATCCCCCCCGTGAAAACCAGCATGTCGACGCCCCCCAGCACCGCCGCAAGTGCCCCGGCATGCTTGCGCGCCTGGTAGCAGAAAAGCTCCACGGCCTCGCGCGCCCCCTTGTCGCGCTTCCCTGCTGCCAGCAGGTCGCGCATGTCGTCGCTACTGCCCGAGACGCCGAGCATCCCCGACCTTCGGTTCACCAGGTCCCTGAGCCCTTCGACGGAAAGGTGCCCCTGCTGCAGGAGGAACAGGACGGCACCGGGGTCGAGGTCGCCGGTCCGGGTGCCCATGACGAGCCCGCCGGCCGGGGAGAACCCCATCGTCGTCTCGACGCTTTGACCATCCTTGACCGCCACCATGCTGGCGCCGTGGCCAAGATGGGCGATGATCAGCCGCCCCTTCCCGGCGACCCGCTCGTCCGCACCCGCCAGTTCGCCGAGGATATACCCATAGGAGAGGCCGTGGAAACCGTAGCGCCTCACCCCCGCGCTGCGGTAAGGCTCGGGAAGCGCGTACAGCCTCGCGACCGGGGGCATGGACCCATGGAAAGCCGTATCGAAGCAGGCGACCTGGAACACCCCGGGGAACACCTCTGCGGCATGACGGACCGCATGCAGCGCTTGTGGAAGGTGTTCAGGAGCGTAGGGAATCAGTTCGGCAACTGAGGAGAGCAGTTCGGCAGAGACCCTTTCCGGCGCAGCATGGTGCGGTCCGCCATGCACGATCCGATGCCCTACCGCATCAGGCATGCCCGGCCCGCGGGCCTTTATCCACGAAAAAACGTTCAGGCAGGCATCCGCATGGTCGACGGCCTCAAGGCGTCGGCACTCGATGAACCGCCCGTCGGGATCGGTAACCGAAAACCGCCCATCCCTGAGCCCTATCCTGGTCAGGCTCCCCGAAAACAGCAACTCATCCCCCTCCCCGCTTTCGAAAAGGGAGAACTTGATGCTCGAAGAGCCGGTATTGACGGCAAGAATCGTAATCGTCGGCCTCATCGGCTCGCCCTCCTTCATAAGCTGTCGAAATAGCCTGTCCCGGGGATAATGGAGGACCCTGGCCAGCGGGACATACCCGATCCTCAATACTAACCCCACGTAGCAGGCGTTACGTTCCTGAAAAAAAGCCGGTATGGCATCGCGACGAATCCCACATAGGCCGCCACTCCGGTTGGTTGCAATAATGGGATGAGGTAAATTAACGCAACATGGACGACGATAAACAGCAAAGTCCTGATGGAAACATGACAGCCCCCCCTGTTGAAAAAGTGCCAAAGGAGCTCATCTCCGCCGACAGGATCCACATCCGTGTCGGCGAACTCGGCGCGGCCATCACGGCCGATCATGCCGGGGACCCGGAGATCGTGGTGGTCTGCGTGCTCAAGGGCGGGTTCATCTTCGCGGCCGACCTCGTCCGCCATATCGGCCGGCCATGCCGTATCGAATTCATCAGGGCATCGAGCTACGGCAACCGCCACACCTCCGCCGGCAGGGTTGCACTCGGCCACGATATCGATTTCGATATTGCGGGATGCCATGTGCTCCTGGTCGAAGACATCGTGGATACCGGCCAGACCATCTCCCGCGTCACGGACGAACTCCGCAAACGCGCCCCCGCATCGCTGAAAATCTGCTGCCTTCTCGACAAACCCTCCGCCAGGAAGGTAACTGTCGGTATCGATTACACCGGATTCACGATACCAGGCCACTTCGTCGTCGGTTACGGCCTCGACGACGCGGAAAAGTACCGCGAGCTCCCCTTCATCGGTATCGCCACCACGTGACACCCCGGCAGGCCAAGCTGCCGGCCCCGGCCAGGAAAACCGGCACCAGAGCCGTCAAGCCCACATCCCTATGTGGGCTTACTACATTTTCGTCTTTATTAGCCAGACAAAGCGCTTTCTTTACCTAATTTTATTAGGATTATATTTATATTGACCTTAATTAACACAAGCGCAACACACAAAAAGAAGCAACACCAATGCCCGCCGGCAAAAATGTCACGCCCGGACCGACATCGGGCCCATGGATCATCGATACGACCCTCAGGGATGGGGAACAGGCCCCCGGCGTGGTCTTCAGCCATCATGAAAAGAGGCACATCGCACGACTGCTTGCCGATACCGGCGTCGACGAGATCGAAGTGGGCTACCCCGCCATCGGGCCATTGGAACGAGATGCCATCAGGGAGATCGTCTCGATGGATCTGCCGGCAAGGCTGACCTCGTGGTCCCGGGCGAACCGCAACGACATCGAACATGCGGCATCCTGCGGCACCGGGGCGGTACATATCAGCTTTCCGCTCTCGCCGCTCTACCTGGGGCTCATGAAGAGGGATTACGAATGGGTCCGGGAGCAGTTGCATGAACTGGTACGCCATGCGCGGAACATGTTCGGGTACGTGAGCGTCGGCGGCCAGGATGCCACCAGGGCGGGCCAGGACCTGCTTGAGCAGTTCGTCGACGACGCCGCTGCGGCAGGAGCCGACAGGGTCAGGATCGCCGATACCGTTGGCGTTGCCACGCCGCCCTCGGTCATCGAAATGCTCTCGGGCCTTCGCTCCCGTTCGGCGATTCCCCTCGAGTTCCACGCCCACAACGACCTGGGCATGGCCACGGCCAACGCATTCACGGCTCTCCGCGCAGGCTGCCAGGCGGTAAGCGTTTCAGTGACCGGGCTCGGGGAGCGGGCCGGGAACGCCGCCCTCGAGGAGCTTGCCATGGCCCTCACCCTGTCGGACGGGCCGGCATGCAGGCTCGACACGACCATGCTTGCCGTGCTTTGCGAAGCGGTCTCGGCGGCCTCCGGCAGGCCGATCCAGGAGCAGAAAGCGGTGGTGGGGAAATCGGCTTTCCAGCATGAATCGGGAATACACTGCGCTGCACTGCTGCAGGAACCGCTCTCCTACCAGCCGTTCCTCCCGTCCGCGGTCGGCAGGAAAAGCTTCGAAATGGTCATCGGCAAGCATTCGGGATCGGCCGCCATCAGGGAACACTTCCGGAAACGGGGGGTCACCCTCAGCAGGGAGGAGGCCTTCGGCATGATCGAACTGGTCCGGATGGCTGCCGATGACCGGAAACGAGGCCTTTGCGAGGAAGAACTCGACGAGATTCACCGTCAGTATCGTGAGACACGCATCAACCAGCCTACATAGTCATGCTCATACCGCGCCAGCAGGAACTCAGCAGCATCAGCCTCCTCTCTGAAGTGAGCAGGACGGTCAACAACGAAGAGGACATCGGCAAGGTCCTCCGCCTGGTGCTGTTCATCCTGTCGGAGCATATGAACATGCTCCGGGGCATGGTCACCATCCTGAACCGGGACACCAACGAGATCGTCATCAACGAATCGTTCGGTCTGACCGAATCCGAGAGCCAGCGCGGGCGCTACCAGATCGGGGAAGGCATCATCGGCAAGGTGGTCAAGGGCGGAAAACCAGCCATCGTGCCCAGGATCAACGAAGAGCCGCTGTTCCTCGACCGGACAGGCTCGCGCTCAAGGGAGAAAAAGGAGGAGCTCTGCTTCATCTGCGTACCGATCAAGGCCGGTGCCGAGGTGATCGGCACCCTCAGCGCAGACCGCCGCCTTTCGGTCCCGTCCGAAGCGGGTAGCGCAAAAAGGAGCAAGGCCGATGAGGCCCGAAAGGATACCCTCCAGTATTATGTCGACCTGCTGTCAATCATTGCATCCATGATCTCCCAATCGGTAAGGCTGAAGCAGCTTGCCGCGGAAGAAAAGTCGACGACGCCAAAGGTGCCTACCGGACCGGCTGCACCGGTGAAGAACCCGCTCGACGAGGAGGAGTTCAACGATACCGAACGGCCGGCAAACATCATCGGCAACGCCAAGCCGATACTCTCGCTCTTCAGGATGATCGACAAGATCTCCCGCACCAGCGCGACGGCACTCGTCCTGGGCGAAAGCGGCGTCGGCAAGGAGCTGGTCGCCAACGCCATCCACTTCAAGAGCCTCAGGGCCGGCAAGCCGTTCATCAAGTTCAACTGTGCGGCCCTGCCCGAAAACATCGTCGAAAGCGAGCTTTTCGGCCACGAACGAGGCGCCTTCACCGGTGCGATCGCCCAGCGCCGGGGCCGTTTCGAGTTGGCCGACGGCGGCACCATCTTCCTCGACGAGGTGGGCGAGCTGAGCCTTGCCGTCCAGGCCAAGCTGCTGAGGATCATCCAGGAAAAGGAGTTCGAACGACTCGGGGGCACCAAAACCGTCAAAACGGATGTGCGCATTATCGCAGCAACCAACAGGAACCTTGAAGAGCTGATCAGCGAAGGCGCATTTCGCGAAGACCTCTACTATCGACTGAACATCTTCCCGATCACCGTGCCGTCGCTGCGTGAAAGGAAGACCGACATCATGCTGCTTGCCGACTATTTCGTGGAAAAGTTCAACACGCTGAACCACAAGGGCATCCGCCGCATCTCCACGACAGCCATCGACATGCTCATGCGGTACCACTGGCCAGGCAACGTGCGGGAACTCCAGAACTGCATCGAGCGGGCGGTCATCCTGAGCGAGGACAACGTGATCCACGGCTACCACCTGCCCCCGTCGCTCCAGACAGCCGAATCGAGCGGCACCCCGTACACCGGATCGCTCCAGCAGAAGCTCGAAGCCATTGAACGGGAGATGATCATCGAGGCACTGAAACGCACCAAGGGCAACATGTCCCGGGCGGCGGCCCAACTCGGCCTTTCCGACAGGATCATGGGGCTGAGGATGAAAAAATTCAGCGTGGACTATCGCAAGTTCAGGACCTGACCTTCCGACACGGGATTTCCTACATATCGGTATCTTTTTACCCCCATACCACTCCATGCCAACCTGCCGGAATACCCGGGGGATCGAAATCGATAGCCCCGGAGGGGCGACATGTTGGTTCTTGGGCAAAAAGTGGACCTCCTCAATCGGGCTTGAAAACGATTCTTTCCACCCACGTTACCAATGGAGTTCGATGTCGATTTCGATGATGTGAAGTGTGTGCCCAACATCCGACAAAAAGGTAGGATAAGTCAACTTCCTACCTTTTCGTAGCCTCCTTCAGACACTCCAAAGCCTTCGCAGAAGCTTCCGGCCGAGCCCGACATACCACACCGCCTTTTTTCACTCCCCCATAAGGCATTGCGTTACCATCGCTTACCAAGGCATCAGTCGCAGAGGGAGTGAAACCAGCCTTTCCATCCTTACTTCTGGCACGCTAATTGCACTCTTTTATTTAATTATTCAGGAACATTAAGGTGAAAGCCTGAATTTTTCACAGATAAAGATCGGATAACCTAAACAAGCACAATCATGAGAAAAGTTGCGATTTATGGCAAGGGCGGCATCGGCAAATCGACGACCACCCAGAACACCGTGGCGGGCCTGGCTGAAATGGGCAAGAAGGTGATGGTTGTCGGATGCGACCCGAAGGCCGACTCCACCCGGCTGCTGCTCGGCGGCCTCCAGCAGAAAACCGTACTCGACACCCTGCGCGAGGAGGGCGAAGAAGTCGAACTCGAAGACATCATCAAGGAAGGTTACCGGGCAACCCGCTGCACCGAATCCGGCGGCCCGGAACCGGGTGTCGGCTGCGCAGGCCGCGGCATCATCACCTCGGTCAACCTGCTCGAACAGCTCGGTGCCTACGATGACGAATGGGATCTCGACTACGTGTTCTACGACGTGCTCGGTGACGTCGTGTGCGGCGGGTTCGCCATGCCTATCCGCGACGGCAAGGCCGAAGAGATCTATATCGTCTGCTCTGGCGAAATGATGGCCATGTATGCCGCCAACAACATCTGCAAGGGCATCCTGAAGTATGCCGACGCAGGCGGCGTGCGCCTCGGCGGCCTGATCTGCAACAGCAGGAAGGTCGATAACGAACGCGAAATGATTGAAGAGCTGGCTCGCAAAATCGGCACCCAGATGATCCACTTCGTGCCCCGCGACAACTTCGTCCAGCGCGCAGAGATCAACCGCAAGACCGTGATCGACTACGATCCGACCCATCCGCAGGCCGACGAGTACCGGGCACTGGCGACCAAGATCAACGAGAACAAGATGTTCGTGATCCCGAAGCCGCTGGAGATCGACGAGCTCGAACAGCTGCTGATCGAATTTGGCATCGCAAACTGACCACATGGGGGATTGCTTCACGGCACGCTGCGCTACCCATAGCGCGCCCCTCCGGGGCTGTTGAAAAAAAACAGAATTAAAAGCATAAGGAGAACACACACATGTTGATGATCAGAACAATCGTCAGGCCGGAGAAAGTCCATGAGGTCATGCAGGGCCTGCTCGACGCAGGATACCCGGCCGTCACCAAGATTTCGGTGGTCGGACGCGGCAAGCAGCGCGGCCTGCGCGTTGGCGACGTAGTCTACGACGAACTCCCGAAGGAGATGCTCTTCGTCGTGGTTCCCGATACCGACAAGGATTTCGTGATCCGGGCGATCCTGGACCATGCAAAGACCGGCGAAGGCAAATTCGGCGACGGCAAGATTTTCGTCTCGGCAGTCGAAGAGGTCTACACCATCAGCTCCGGAACCAAAGAGAGCGAACCGCTGCTGGCAGCAAAGGAGGCCTGATGAAAGAGATTATTTCTGTCATCCGGATCAACAAGGTGAACGAGACCAAGAAAGCGCTCATCGACGCCGGCATCCCCGCCTTCACGGCAACAGGAAGGGTTATGGGACGTGGAAAGGGCCAGGTGCACTTCGACATCCTCCATGGTGCGGAAGCAGGCCACCCGGAGGCCATCGCCCAGCTGGGCAATGCCCCGAGGCTCGTGGCCAAGAGGATTCTGACCGTGGTCGTTTCGGACGATCAATGCCAGATGGCCATCGACACGATCATCAAAACCAACCAGACCGGAAAACCGGGCGACGGCAAGATCTTTGTCACCCCGATCCTCGATACCGTCAGGGTAAGGACCGGTGAAGAAGGCGACGAAGCGCTGAACTGAATGGCGATCAACCGTCGAGAGCGGCTCGATTGCGAGGCAGCCGGAGCGCAGAAACCGGAGCGTACAGCGCGTACGTGAGGATTTCGAGCACCGAACAACGAAGCAATCGAATCGCGTAACAGGTTGAAAATATCAAACAAGGTGTAAACGGAGAGATACACAATGGAGGCGAAAATTCATTTACCGGATCCGTCCCTCATCAAGGAGGAACTGATCAACAGATATCCGGCGAAGGTTGCCAAAAAGCGCAGCAAGTCGATCGTGATCAACGATCCGGAGACCATCCCCGAAGTACAGGCGAACGTCCGCACCGTACCGGGCATCATCACGCAGCGAGGCTGTTCCTATGCCGGCTGCAAAGGCGTCGTGCTCGGCCCGACCAGGGACATCGTCAACATCACGCACGGCCCGATCGGCTGCAGCTTCTACAGCTGGCTGACTCGCCGCAACCAGACCAGGCCCGAGAACCCGACCGATGCGAACTACATCACCTACTGCTTCTCGACCGACATGCAGGAAGAGAACATCGTGTTCGGCGGCGAAAAGAAGCTGAAGCAGGCGATCCAGGAGGCTTACGACCTGTTCCACCCGAAGGCCATCGCCATCTTCTCGACCTGCCCGGTCGGCCTGATCGGCGACGACGTCCATGCCGCCTCAAGGGAGATGAAGGAGAAGCTCGGCGACTGCAACGTGTTCGGATTCAGCTGCGAAGGCTACCGCGGCGTCAGCCAGTCGGCGGGCCACCACATCGCCAACAACGGCGTGTTCAAGCACATGGTCGGGAACAATAACACCCCGGCGGAAGGCAAGTTCAAGCTGAACCTGCTCGGCGAGTACAACATCGGCGGCGACGCCTTCGAAATCGAACGCCTGTTCGAGAAGTGCGGCATCACGCTGGTCGCCTCGTTCAGCGGCAACTCGACGGTCGGTGCGATTGAAAACTCGCACATGGCCGACCTGAACGTCATCCTCTGCCACCGCTCGATCAACTACATGGGCGACATGATGGAGACCAAATACGGCATACCGTGGATGAAGGTCAACTTCGTCGGCGCCGAATCGAGCGCCAAGTCGCTGCGCAAGATCGCCGAGTACTTCGGTGACGCCGGGCTCAAGGCCCGTGTCGAAGAGGTGATTGCCGAGGAGATGCCGAAGGTGAAGGCGATCGTCGACGAGATCCGCCCGAGGACCGAAGGCAAGACCGCCATGCTTTTCGTCGGCGGATCGCGCGCCCACCACTACCAGGACCTCTTCACGGAGCTTGGCATGACGACGGTGGCCGCAGGTTACGAGTTCGCGCACCGCGACGACTACGAAGGCCGCGAGGTACTGCCGAACATCAAGATCGATGCCGACAGCAAGAACATCGAGGAGCTGAAGGTGACGGCCGACCCCGTGCTCTACAATCCCAGGAAAAGCGAAGCCGAACTGGAAGAGCTGAAAGCCAAGGGGCTGGAGATCAACGGCTACGAGGGCATGATGAAGCAGATGGCCAGCAAGTCGCTCGTCATCGACGACGTCAGCCACTACGAGTCTGAAAAGCTCATCGAGCTCTACAAGCCCGACATCTTCTGCGCCGGCATCAAGGAGAAGTACGTGGTCCAGAAAATGGGCGTGCCGCTCAAGCAGCTCCACAGCTACGACTACGGCGGTCCCTACACCGGGTTCGAGGGTGCGGTGAACTTCTACAAGGATATCGACCGCATGGTCAACAACCCCGTGTGGAAGCTCATCAAGGCCCCCTGGGAAAAGGAGAACACCGAGGCCCTGGAAGCCAGCTACGGAGCATAAGGACTGAATCAAAAAAATCACAGGCATCTCCGGCACCCGTCGGAGATGCAACAAGGAGATTACAGGAATGTTATTACGACACACACCAAAAGAGGTCAAGGAGCGCGAGGGGCTGACGATCAATCCGGCAAAGACCTGCCAGCCGATCGGAGCCATGTACGCCGCGCTCGGCATCCACGGTTGCCTGCCGCACAGCCATGGCTCACAGGGTTGCTGCTCCTACCACCGCAGCACCCTGACCCGGCACTACAAGGAGCCGGTCATGGCTGCCACGAGTTCGTTCACTGAAGGTGCTTCGGTGTTCGGGGGCCAGGCAAACCTGCTCCAGTCGATCGAGACCATTTTCGCGGTCTACGATCCCGACATCATCGCCGTGCACTCGACCTGCCTGTCCGAAACGATTGGCGACGACTTGCAGCAGATTACCAAGAAAGCGAAGGACGACAGCAAGATCCCTGAGGGCAAGTACGTCATCTATGCCAGCACCCCGAGCTTCATCGGCTCGCACATCACCGGCTACGCCAACATGGTGACCGGCATGGCCGAGCAGTTCTCGGTCTCGACCGGCGAAAAGAAGGATCAGGTCAACATCGTCGCCGGTTGGATGGAGCCATCCGACATGCGCGAGATCAAGGACATCTCCAAAGCCATGGGGGCGAAAATCGTGCTCTTCCCGGACACCTCGGACGTGCTGGACGCGCCCCAGACCGGCAAGCACGAAATCTACCCGAAGGGTGGCGTCACCGTGGAGGAGCTGAAGAGCACCGGTGACAGCAAATGCTCGCTTGCGCTCGGATGCATCAGCGCCGAACCGGCAGCCATCGCACTCGACAAGAAGCACAAGGTGCCGTTCGAAACACTCGACATGCCCATCGGCCTGTCGGCGACCGACCGCTTCATCATGTCGCTCAGCAAGGCGGCCGGCGTGAAGGTCCCTGCCGAAATCACCGCAGCACGCGGACGCCTCGTGGACGTGATGGCCGACATGGAGCAGTACTTCCACGGCAAGAAGGTGGCGCTGTTCGGCGACCCCGACCAGCTCATTCCGCTCGTCGAGTTCCTGCTCGACCTGAACATGAAGCCGGTGCACATCGTCAGCGGCACCCCGGGCCAGAGGTTCGAGAAGCGCATGAAGGAGGTCCTCGTGAGGGCGCCGGGCGCGAACTTCAAGAACGGCCTCAACGCCGACATGTTCCTGCTCCACCAGTGGATCAAGAACGAGCCGGTCGACCTGCTCATCGGCAACACCTACGGCAAGTACATCGCCCGTGATGAAGACATCCCGTTCATCAGGTTCGGCTTCCCGATCCTGGACCGCATCGGCCACAGCTACTTCCCGAACGTCGGGTACAACGGCGCACTGAGGCTGGTCGAGAAAATCCTCAGCGTCCTGATGGACCGTCAGGACCGGACAGCGCTGGAGGAGAAGTTCGAGCTGGTGATGTAAGGAAAGGGACTTAAGGGACAGCAAGGACAAAAAGGACAACAGGGACGGCCCCGGAACCTCCGGGGCTACTCCTGAAATACGGAAAAAGAGGTAACCATGGCTGAAATGATTGGCATACTCGAAGGCAGGGAGGGCCAGGTATATGAGAAGCGGCAGGACGGCCCCGAGATCGACATCGCCTGCGATACGAAGAGCCTGTCGGGCTCGGTCAGCCAGCGGGCATGCGTCTTCTGCGGTTCCCGCGTGGTGCTCTACCCGGTCGCCGACGCCATCCACATCGTCCACGGCCCTATCGGCTGCGCCGCCTACACCTGGGACATACGGGGAGCCGTCTCATCAGGCCCCGAGCTGCACCGGCTGAGCTTTTCGACCGACCTGCAGGAGATGGACGTCATCTACGGCGGCGAGAAGAAGCTCTACCGCTCGCTCGTCGAACTCATCGACCAGTACCAGCCGAACGCAGCGTTCATCTATTCGACCTGCATCATCGGCCTGATCGGCGACGATATCGACGCCGTCTGCAAGAAAGTGGCCAAAGAGAAAGGAATCCCGGTCATGCCGGTGCATTCCGAAGGATTCAAGGGAACCAAGAAGGACGGCTACAAGGCCGCCTGCTCGGCCCTCATGAAGCTGATCGGCACCGGTCCTACCGAGGGGATCAGCAAATACAGCATCAACATCCTCGGCGAATTCAACCTCGCAGGGGAAGCCTGGATCATCCGGGAATATTATGAAAAGATGGGCATCGAGGTGGTAGCCACCATGACCGGCGACGGCAGGATCGACGCCATCAGGCGCTCGCACGGAGCATCGCTGAACGTGGTGCAATGCTCCGGATCGATGACTTCGCTGGCCAAGGATATGGAGGAGAAGTACGGCATTCCCTACATCCGCGTCTCCTACTTCGGCTTCGAGGACATGTCAAAGTCGCTCTACGACGTGGCGGCCCTCTTCCCCGACAGGCCCGAGATCATGAAACGGGCAAAGGAGATCGTGCGCGACGAGATTCGGAAATACTATCCGGAGATGCAGAAGTTCAAGGCCGCCCTGACCGGCAAAAAGGCCGCGATCTACGTCGGCGGCGCCTTCAAGACCTTCTCGCTCATCAAGGCCCTGCGGACGATCGGCATGTCGGTGGTGCTCGCCGGCTCGCAGACCGGCAACAAGGACGACTACCGACGGCTGAAGGAGATGTGCCAGGAGGGCACGGTGATCGTCGACGACTCGAACCCGGTGGAGCTCTCGAAGTTCGTGCTCGAAAAGGAGGCCGACCTGCTCATCGGCGGCGTCAAGGAGCGCCCGATCGCCTTCAAGCTCGGCGTCGGATTCTGCGACCACAACCACGAGCGGAAGATCCCGCTGGCAGGATTCGTCGGCATGTACAATTTCGCAAAAGAGGTTTATGAATCGGTGATGAGCCCCGTATGGCAGTTCGCCCCGAGAAAAGGAGGTCTCAGATGACGACGGCAGCACCAGCGGCCACGACCGCCAAAGCGGCTACGCAGAACGCCTGCAAGCTCTGCAACCCCCTGGGCGCCTGCCTGGCCTTCAGGGGCATCGAAAAGTGCGTACCCTTCCTGCACGGATCGCAAGGGTGCGCGACCTACATCCGGCGTTACCTGATCAGCCACTACAAGGAGCCGATCGACATCGCCTCGTCGAACTTCAACGAAGAGACCGCCGTGTTCGGCGGCAGCCACAACCTGAAGCTCGGCCTGAAGAACGTGACGCAGCAGTACCGGCCGGAGGTGATCGGCATCGCCACGACCTGCCTTTCCGAGACCATCGGCGACGACGTGCCCATGATCCTCAGGGAGTATGCCGCGATGATGGGCAGCGAAGGGCCGATGCCGACGATGATCTTCGCCTCGACGCCGAGCTACAGCGGCACGCACATCGACGGATTCCACGCCGCCGTCCTCTCGGCCGTCAGGACACTCGCCGAGGAGGGGCCGAAAAGGAACCTCGTGAACATCTTCCCCGGCATGGTCTCGCCGGCGGACATCCGCTACCTGAAGGAGATCCTGAATGCCTTCGGCATCCCCTTCGTGCTGCTGCCCGACTACTCGCAGACGCTCGACGGCGGCCCCTGGGCCGAGTACCACCGGATCCCTCCGGGAGGCACCCCGACGAGCGCCATTGCCACCACGGGCAGCGCCGCGGAGAGCATCGAGTTCGGTTCGACGCTCGAAGCCGGCAAATCCGCCGCCGGGTACCTGGAGGCAAAGTTCGGCGTACCGCGCCACCACCTGCCCCTGCCCATCGGCATCAAGTCGAGCGACCGCTTCTTCGCCGCCCTGGAGCAGCTGACCGGAAAGCCGATGCCCGAGATCTACGAAGACGAACGCCGCCGGCTCGTGGATGCCTATGCGGACGGTCACAAGTATGTGTTCGGCCAAAGGGCGATCCTGTACGGCGAGGAGGACCTGGTGATCCCGATGGCCGCCTTCCTCCGCGAGATCGGGGTACTGCCGGTACTCTGCGCCTCGGGCGGCAAGAGCGGCCTCATGAAGAAGCGCCTGCTCGAGCTCGTGCCCGACATGGAGGAGCTCGGCATCAAGGTGCGTGAGGGACTGGACTTCGTCGACATCGAAAAGGAGGCCGATGAACTCCAGCCCGACCTTCTCATCGGCAACAGCAAGGGGTTCGCCATGTCGAAGAGGCATCAGCTGCCGCTCATCAGGATCGGCTTCCCCATCCACGACCGCTTCGGCGGCCAGCGCCTGCACCACCTCGGCTACCGGGGCACGCAGGAACTCTTCGACCGTATCGTCAACACCGTGATCGAACAACGCCAGAACGCCTCACCAATCGGCTACACCTACATGTAAGGGAGATCAACCATGACACTGAATATCAAGAACCATCCCTGTTTCAACGACTCGTCGAGGCACAAGTTCGGACGCATCCACCTGCCGGTCGCACCGAAATGCAACATCCAGTGCAACTACTGCAACCGCAAGTTCGACTGCATGAACGAGAACCGGCCCGGCGTCACCAGCAAGGTGCTGTCGCCGAAGCAGGCACTCCACTACCTCGAAGGGGCGCTCAAGCTCTCACCGAACATCTCGGTGGTGGGCATCGCCGGCCCCGGCGACCCCTTTGCCAACCCCGAGGAGACCATGGAGACGTTGCGCCTCGTCAGGGAGCACTATCCCGAAATGCTGCTCTGCGTCGCCACCAACGGCCTCGACGTGCTGCCCTACATCGACGAACTGGCCGAACTCCAGGTCAGCCACGTCACCCTGACGATCAACGCCATCGATCCGCGGATCGGCGCCGAGATCTATGCCTGGGTGCGTTACCAGAAACGCATGTACCGCGACCTGCAGGGTGCGCAGCTCCTGCTCGAAAACCAGCTCGCCGCACTGCAGAAGCTCAAGCGGCTCGGCGTGACGGCCAAGGTGAACTCGATCATCATCCCCGGCGTCAACGACACCCATGTGGTCGACGTGGCCCGCCAGGTCGCCGCCATGGGGGCCGACATCCTGAACGCCCTGCCCTACTACAACACCACAGGAACCGTGTTCGAGAACATTGCCGAGCCGGACCCCGGCATGGTGAAGGAGATCCAGGATGAAGCCGGCAAGCTGCTGCCGCAGATGAAGCACTGCGCACGATGCCGCGCCGATGCGGTCGGCATCATCGGCGAGGTCAACAACGAAGAGATCATGCAGAAGATGGCCGAAGCCTCCCGACTGCCGAAAAACCCCGAAGAGCACCGCCCGTTCATCGCCGTGGCCAGCATCGAAGGGGTGCTCGTCAACCAGCACCTCGGAGAGGCCGACCGCTTCCTGGTCTACGCGCTCGACGAACAGAAGCGGAGCTGCACGCTCGTCGACTCACGCGAAGCCCCGCCACCCGGAGGCGGCAGGGATCGCTGGGAAGCCCTCGCCGAGCGGCTCGCCGACTGCAGGGCCCTGTTGGTGAACAGCGCCGGCGATTCGCCGAAAAACGTGCTCAACGCCCGGGGCATCGACGTCATGTCGCTCGAGGGGGTGATCGAGGAGGCGGTCTACGGCGTCTTCACCGGCCAGGACCTGAAGCACCTGATGAAGAGCAGCCAGATCCACGCCTGCAAGTCAGGGTGTGGAGGGACGGGGAATGGGTGCGATTAATGGACAATGGATAAGGATAGTTGAAGATTTTTAAAGAACGTCTAACACACCATCATCATGGACAAGCCGAAACATCACATCTTTGTCTGCGCGAGCTTCAGGGCGCAGGGCGCACCGCAGGGCATCTGCCACAAAAAGGAGTCGCTCGGGCTCATCCCGTACCTTGAAAGCGAACTGTCGGACCGCGGCATGTCGGACGTCGCCGTGTCGGCCACGGCCTGCCTGAACCTCTGCGAGAAAGGGCCGATCGTGGTCGTCTACCCCGAGAACTTCTGGTATGGCGAGATCGACAGCGAAGAAAAAGTGGACGAGATCCTCGACGCCCTCGAAGAGGGAGAGGCCTGTGAAGATCACCTGATCAACTGACCCTCCCCCTCATCCGTACCGCCCGAAGGAACTGGAGCCGGAGGGCGGTATTTTTTATCTATGATGTCGAGGCATATCCACATCAAACCGACCCGCCATCGTGAACAGGACTACAAAGGAGATCGGACTCGAAGGATCCATCTGGTTCCAGAAATCGCAGAACAGGTTCCTCGGCGGAGACAGGATCGCCCTGCTTGAAAAGATCGACGAACTCGGCTCGATCAACAGCGCGGCAAAAGTGATCGGCATCAGCTACAAGACCGCCTGGCACCTGGTGAACATGATGAACAACCTGTCGGAAAAGCCGCTGGTCGAGCGCATGACCGGCGGGAAAGGAGGGGGAGGCACCGTGCTGACCCGCGAAGGCAAGCAGGTGATCGAACAGTACCGGATCGTGCAGGACGAGCACCGCAAGTTCCTCGAAAACCTCGAGGAGCGGCTCGGGGATACGGCAAACCTGTACAGCTTCCTCAGGAGGATCTCCATGCGGATCAGCGCCCGCAACATCTTTTCGGGCACGATCGAAGAGGTGAAGCCGGGGGCGGTCAATGCCGAAGTGCTCATCACCCTCACCGGCGGCCAGAAGATCGCCTCGATCATCACCAACGGCGCCGTGGACAACCTCGGACTGAAACAGGGAATGAGCGCATACGCCATCGTCAAATCCAACTCGGTCATCGTCGGCCGGGAACTGCACGAGGCGAAGCTCAGCGCGAGGAACATCATGTGCGGCACCGTGCAACGGATCATCAACGGTTCCGTCAGCAGCGAGGTCGACATCGAAATCGGCGGCGGCAACATCATCTCTGCCATCATTACCCACACCAGCAGCGAACGGCTCGAACTCATGGAGGGAGAGCATGCCTGCGCCCTGTTCAAGGCCTCGAGCGTGATCATCGGCGTGAACTGAAGAATCGTTACGCGTTACGTGTCACGCTTCCCTCTTCTCAGCAGATCCTCGGCAACTGCTCGCCCAGCGGCATCTCGACGATCCTCCTGCTGCCGAAGGGGGTCCGCATCACCACCATGCCGGGATGGTCGTCGACCACCCTTCCGATGAGCGCGGCATCGCGGCCGTGTTCGTGGGCCCTCATGATTGCAAGCACTTCGCCGGAATCGGCTTCAGGCACGATAAGGAGCAGCTTCCCCTCGTTGGCGATGGTGAGCGGGTCGATGCCGAGCAGTTCGGCGGCGCCCCGCACCTCTTCGCGTACCGGTATGGCCGACTCGTCGAGCTCGATGCCGACCGACGACGACGAGGCCAGCTCGTTGAGCGTGGCCGCCACGCCGCCCCTGGTGGGGTCGCGCATGGCGTGGACTCCGGGCACGACGTCGAGCACGGCGTGGACCATGCCGTTCAGGGCGGCCGTATCGCTCGATATGCGGCTCTGGAACGAGAGCCCCTCGCGGGTGGTCATCACGGCCATGCCGTGGTCGCCGATGCTGCCCGACACGATGACCGCATCCCCGGCCTTGAGGTTGCGGCAGGAGAGCTCGATCCCCTTCCTGACGTAACCAACCCCCGAGGTGTTGATGAAGATTTTGTCGCACTGCCCCTTCTGCACCACCTTGGTGTCGCCGCAGACGATCATGACCCCCGCCTTGCGGGCCGATTCGGCCATGCTCCTGACGATCTCCTCCAGTTCGGCGAGAGCCAGGCCCTCCTCAAGCACGAAACCGGCGCTGAGGTACTGCGGCACGGCGCCGCCGACAGCAAGGTCGTTGACCGTCCCGTTGACCGCAAGCTCGCCGATATTGCCGCCGGGGAAAAAAAGCGGGGAAACGACGTAGGTGTCGGTGGAGAAGGCCATCCGGCCGGAGACGACCTCGAACTTCGCCTGGTCGTCCATCTGGTCGAGGAAGGTGTTGCGCAGGTGCGGCATGAAGACCCGCTTCGTGAGCTCCTGCGAGAGCCGGCCACCGGCTCCGTGGGCCATCTGGACGGTTTCATGGCTGAGGATGGGGGCGGGACAGACGGGGTGCATGGCTATGGGATTGCATTGCGGTGATACTTGTAATAGGCCGCGCAGGCGCCTTCCGACGACACCATGGTGGCGCCGAGCGGAGTCAGCGGGGTGCACTCGCGGCCGAAAGCCGGGCATCCGGATGGCTTCAGGTGCCCCTGCAGCACCTCGCCGCTACGGCAGAGGGGGGACTCCTGCGGGGCGATGTGGCCCACGTCGAAACGTTTTTCGGCATCGAATCGGGCGAAGGCTTCGCGCAGCACGAGGCCGCTTTGCGGAATGACGCCGATACCGCGCCAGGGGCGGTCGGCCACCTCGAACACTTCGTTCATGACGCGCCGGGCAGCGGTATTGCCCTCGCGGGTAACGATCCGGCCATAGGCGTTCTCGACGCCGGCCGTGCCTGCTTCGAGCATCTCGACGACCTTCAGGATGCCGGCGAGCAGATCAACCGGTTCGAAGCCGGCAGGTACGACCGGGACGCCGAATTCGGCCGACACCGGCTCGTACTCCTCCCAGCCCATGATGGCGCAAACGTGGCCTGCGGCCAGGAACCCCTGCACGCGATTGCCCGGCGACGACAGGATGGCGCGCATGGCCGGGGGCACCATGACCTGGCTGACCAGCTCACTGAAGTTGCCGATCCCCTCCCTGCCAGCCTGCCTGACGGCCATCGCGTTGGCCGGGGCCGTGGTCTCGAAACCCACAGCAAGGAACACGACCTCGCGGTCAGGGTTGTCGCGCGCAATCTGCAGCGCTTCGAGGGGTGAAAAGACGATGCGCACATCGGCCCCTTCGCTCCGCGCCATGAAGAGGTCCTTCGAGCTGCCGGGAACGCGGAGCATGTCGCCGAAGCTGGTGAGGATCACGCCGGGACGGGCGGCGACAGCAAGGGCGCGTTCGATGGTTTCGAGCGGCGTGACGCAAACCGGGCAACCGGGCCCGTGAACGAGCTGCACGTTGGGCGGCAGGAGCTGGTCGATGCCGTTGCGCATGATGGAGTGGGTCTGGCCGCCGCAGATCTCCATGATGGTCCACTCGCGCACCGCCACGCGCCGGATCTCGTCGAGCAGGGCCCTTGCACGCAGCGGGTCGCGGTATTCGTCGATATACTTCATGAGGCCGGTATCAGATGGATGACGAAGGCAGCTCGTCGCCGGTGTCGAACGCACCGCTCCTGATCAGTTCGTCCCAGAGCTTCAGGCTCTCGGCAGCCTCATCCTCGTCGATGACCTTCAGGGCGAACCCGGCATGGACGATGGTGTACTGGCCAACCACGATGTCGGGCACATACTCGAGGCACGCCTTGGTCAGCGTGCCGCTGATGTCGACCGTACCCATCTTCAAGCCGTTCTCTTCACGGATGTCGATCACTTTTCCGGGGATTGCAAGACACATAACAATGGATAATTGACAATGGATAATGAAAAGAGAGATCAGTGGCTATCGACATGCGTCTGTTTTGACGACTTAACAATGGTTATCAACAATTTGAGCAGTTCAACAACATCCTGCTTTATCGAATCAAATGCTTTCTTTTCATGTAGTTGTGACTGATAAAGCAGCTCCGGCCAATACTCCGTCTCATTGGCTTCCTTCAAAGCGATGGCCATTTTATGTATAAAATCGGCCTTACTCTCGGCGTGTTCGGCTTCACGAACCAGAGCACCAATCGAGGTACCGGATTTCAAAATTTGCCGGCTGAGCACATACGCCTTTTTCTCCTGCTCCAATAAGTGGCAGAGTTTTATAATTCGAAGCGCAAAGGCAAACGAGAGTTCCTTGACTCTATTTCCATTCATCTCCACCTCTTCCATTATCCATTGTCCATTATCCATTATCCATTATCCATTGTCCATTGTCCATTACGCCCCCATAACGGCCTTTGAGGAACTCCCTGCCGATCACGGCCTGGCCGAGGGAGAGGCCGCCGTCGTTCGAGGGGACCTGGGCCGGCACCAGCACCTTGAAACCGTTGGGTTCAAGGTCGTGCACCAGGGTTTCGAGCAGCAGCGCGTTCTGGAATACCCCGCCGCCGAGCGCGACGGTCTTGAGGCCCGTCTCAAGATAGGCCAACCTCGCCACTTCTGAAAACATGCCGCAGAGCGTGCGGTGGAAACGGCGGCTCACGGTGCCCGGGTCCATGCCGGCACGCACCGATGCGGCCAGCTCACCGATCATGGGGGAAACCAGCATCAGCCAGCGTCCGTGCCTCCGTTCAAAGCCGAAACTAAAGCCCTCCGCGGCGACAAGGCCCCCTGCGGCCTGCATCAGCTCTACGGCCGCCTGGCCTTCGTACGTCGCCTCGTGGCGAAGGCCGCAGATGGAGGCGACGGCGTCGAAAAGCCTGCCGCAGCTCGACGTTTCGGCGCACCCGACACCGCGATCGAGCAGTTCGGCGACCATTCCCGCACCCTGCTGCAGGCCACACGGGAGCTCCCTGGCCTCCACGCCGCTCCGGTGGAGATATCCGAGGGCCGCCCGCCAGACGTGGCGCACGGCCGCATCTCCGCCGGGCAACGGCATGGGTTCGAGGGAGGCGAACCGCTTCGCTCCCTTTGCATCGCCAACCAGCACCTCCCCGCCCCAGACCGTCCCGTCGGTGCCGTATCCGGAACCGTCAAGAATTATTCCGATGGCCGGGCCGTCATGGCGGTGTTCGGCGAGGCATGAGGCGAGATGGGCGTGATGGTGCTGCACGCCGAGGGCCGGAACCTCCCTGGCGAGAGCCCATTGCGTCGTCAGGTAGGAGGGGTGGAGATCGTGCACCACCAACTCGGGCCGGGTCCGGAAGATCTTCTGCAGATGGGCCGCGACGGCGTCGAAATGGCGGTATGCCTCGTAGTTCTTCATGTCGCCGATATGCTGGCTCATGATCGCCTCCGCGCCTTTCAGGAGGCACAGCGCATTCTTCAGCTCGCCTCCCGTGCCGAGCACCACCGGACCGTCATCGCCGAGGAAAACCGGCGCCGGCACATAGCCACGGCTCCGCCGGACCATGCGCATCCCTCCGGCGAGGCGCACGACCACCGAGTCGTCGCATCGCTGGGCTATCGACCGGTCGTGCAGGAGGAATCCGTCCGCAATCCCCTCGAGCCGTTCGAGCGCCTCGCCATTCTCGCCGGCAAGCGGCTCCTCGCTGAGGTTGGCGCTGGTCATGACCAGCACGGCCGGCCCTTCGCGCAGGAGCATGTGGTGCAGCGGCGAGTAGGGCAGCATCACGCCGAGCCGGTCGTTGCCGGGCGCCACCGAGGGGGCGACGCCATTTTCGTCCCGCTTGCGGAGCAGCACGATGGGGGCCTCGCGGGAAGCAAGCGCGGCAGCCTCCTCTTCAACGAATGCGCAGAGCGAGCGGGCCTTGTCGATATCGCGGACCATCACGGCAAAAGGCTTCTCCTCCCTGCCCTTGCGCTGGCGAAGGCGCCGGACGGCATCGTCGTTCGAAGCGTCCACGGCAAGGTGGAACCCGCCGATCCCCTTGACGGCGAGGATGGCGCCCGTTGAGAGCAGCCTTGCCGCAGCTCTCAACGGGTCCGATTCGCCGACAGACGTGCCGGAGGCATCGCAAAGCGTGAGGCGGGGACCGCAGGCCGGGCAGGCGTTCGGCTGGGCATGGAACCTCCGGTCGGCTGGATTGCGGTACTCCCCCTCGCAATCGGGACAGAGGGTGAACCCCTTCATGGTGGTGAATGGGCGATCGTACGGGACGGCTTCGATGATCGAGTACCGGGGGCCGCAGTTGGTGCAGTTGGTGAACGGGTAACGGTGACGGCGGCCGGAGGGGTCGCCCAGATCGCGGAGGCAGTCGTCGCAGGTCGCGATGTCGGGCGAGATCATGGTCTCGACCGCATCCCCGCCGTCAGATCCTGCGATTTCAAAAACGACGGCCTCGCCAAGCGGTTCGATATCGACACACTCGATCGAGGTGATCCGGGCGAGCGGCGGCGCCTCGCTCCGAAGGGCCTCAACGAACCCGTCAAGCGCGGATGCGGCTCCCTCGACTTCGATCACGACTCCCGCGGCGGTGTTCCGGATGAAACCGGCAAGCCGGAACCGACCGGCAAGCCGCCAGGCAAAGGGCCGGAAGCCAACCCCCTGCACGATGCCGCCGACCCTGATGCGCCGGCGGGCGGGGCCTTCAGGCATTTGCCGGGGGAAGTTGCTCAGATCCGCTCCAGTCTTGAGGTCAGCCATGCCTTCCAGAGATCCATGCCTTCGCCGGTCTTTGCCGATACTTCGATCCATTCGAGGTGGTGGTTCACCTGCATGGCGTATTCGCGGCACTTTTCGACGTCGAAGTCGAGGTACGGCAACAGGTCGGTCTTGTTCAACAGGACCAGGTCTGCGTGGTGGAACATGGTCGGGTACTTCAGGGGCTTGTCCTCCCCTTCGGTCACACTGATCACCACCACCCTTGCCGCCTCGCCGAGGTCGAACATGGCCGGGCAGACCAGGTTGCCCACGTTCTCGATGCAGAGCAGCGATCGCTCCTGCAGGTCGAGCTCCCGGACGGCGCGCTGCACCATCTGGGCGTCGAGGTGGCAACCGGTGCCGGTATTGACCTGGATGACCGGCACGCCGAGGGCGTGGATGCGGTCGGCGTCGTTGGTGGTCTGCTGGTCCCCCTCCACGACGGCTACCGGCCACTCGCCGGAGAGCAGGGGAACGGTCTTTTCGAGGATGGTGGTCTTGCCCGATCCGGGTGAGCTCAGGAAGTTGAGGGCGAGCACCCGCTTGGCCTGGAACCAGCCACGGTTGCGCTCGGCAAGCAGGTTGTTCTTCTGCAGCACGTCCAGCTCGACCTCGACCTTGCGGGCGTTGCCGTGACTGTGGCCGTGATCATGGCCATGGCCGTGGTCGTGATGGTGGTGATGGCCGGCCTCATCGCCGATATGGACGTGATAGCCCTCCTCGCCGGGCTTGCGGAGCACCGCTCCCCCCTCTGGCGAACAACCGCAGGTATCGCACATGACTGTATCCTCTGTTGGTATTCTTGGTAGTGTTCCGAACGGCTGCCGGGCGGATTCCCGGAGGCCGTCACTCGATGGTAATGGTCTTTACGGCAAGCTCCTCGCCCGACACGATCCTGACCCTGAAGAGGCCGCACACCGGGCAGCAGGCATGGAATCCCGCCACGGGGAACTCCGCACCGCACGCGTCGCAAGCGCCGGACGGCTCGCGGTCCTCGATGGAGAGTTCCGCCCCCTCGACCGGCGTACCCCTCGTCGCCGCATCGAAGCAGAACCTGAGCGACTCGACCTGGACACCGGAAAGCCGGCCGACGACGATCTCGATGCCGGTGACCCGTTCGCACCCCTCCTGCCGGGCCCGTTCGGCGACGGATTCGACGATCGACATGGCTATGGACATTTCGTGCATGGCGTCAGGATTTTCGCTTAAACTGAAAGAAAGCAAAAAAAAGCAAAACACTGGGGCCAAGCCTTGCAAAACTTGCAGTTTCAACAACGCAAGTCGTGCAAGGCCTGACCCCGGGGAGGGAGTGCCATGAGACATGCACGGTCTGCAAATTTTTTGTAAATTGAACGCACGTCCGTACCGGCCAAACAGAAATCAATACGCTGTCTTGAAACATCTTACGGGATTATACGGGGTTTCGGCGGAATCACTCGGAGATCTCCTCGACCTGGCTGCCAGCTACCGTGCAGGCCTTAAGGAAGCCAAACCGGCCTTCCTGCCGGTGCTTGCCAACCGCCGTATCGCGCTGGTCTTCTTCGAAAATTCCACCCGTACCCGGTTTTCGTTCGAACTCGCCGCACGGAACCTCGGCGCCAGTACGCTCAGTTTTGCGGCCGCATCGAGCAGCGTCAGCAAGGGCGAGACCCTTTCGGACACTATCAGGAACCTCGAAGCCATGCAGGTCGACGCCTTCGTGCTGCGCCACCCCTCGTCGGGAGCCGCAGAGTTCGTCGCCTCGCTGACCGGCCGGCCGGTAGTCAACGCCGGCGACGGCACGCACGAACACCCGACCCAGGCGCTGCTCGACATCCTCACGTTGAGGGAATATTTCGGCAAGGTGGAGGGGATCAGGGTCATGATCCTCGGTGATATCCTGCACAGTCGCGTGGCCCGCTCGAACATCTTCGGGCTGAAGACCCTCGGCGCTGAAATTGCCGTCTGCGGCCCGTCGACACTCCTGCCCGGGGGTATCAACGACATGGGTATCAAAGTCTTCACGAAGCTCGACGAGGCGATCGCCTGGGCAGATGCGGCCATCGTCCTGCGCCTCCAGCTCGAACGCGCGACCGGCGGCTACATCCCCTCCCTGCAGGAGTACTCGGCATCGTACGGCCTGACCGATGAAAAGCTCGACCGCCTGCGCAAGCACCTTCCAGTCCTCCACCCGGGGCCGATCAACCGGGAGATCGAAATATCGAACAACGTGGCCGACCGCATCCAGCCCCCCGGATATTCGAGCAGCATGCTCATGGAGCAGGTGACCAACGGCGTGGCGGTCCGCATGGCCGTCCTCCACAGCCTCCTCGGAGGCTGACCGGTCCGACAACCAACAACCACAACGACCCGACACCATGAACCTTCGCCGCCACCCCCTGCTCAAAGCCGCGCTGCTTGCCTGCGTGACCGCGTTCGCGCCAGCCTGTCAGGCCATGGCCGAATCCGCGATCCATGCGACCCTCGACACGCTGTTCGAACCGCTGCTGGCCGATCCGACCTACCCGCACATCGCCGTCATGGGCAAGCTCGACAAAAAAGAGGTGCAGCTCGACATCGGCGCACCGGTCGACCTCTACCAGGACCGCGACCGCAACTTCGCCGTCGGCGTCGATTTCGGCACCTGGTCGCTGCTCAGGCGCAACGACGACTTCAAGTTCCCGGTCGACGCCATCGACTACCTCTTCGGCGTCAATGCGACCTGGAAACGCAAGCTCGACGACTTCGTGCTGCCGTTCAACACCATGAGCACCAAACTGCGCATCAGCCACATCTCGGCGCACTTCGAAGACGGCCATTACGACGAGGCAACAAATGCATGGCTCCACCCGGAAGAGGCGCCGCAGGGAAAAATCCCCTTTACCTACAGCCGCGAGTTCATCAACCTCACCACCGCCCTGAGTGCTCCCGGAGGCAAGGTCTACCTCGGTTACCAGTATATGTTCCACACCATCCCCGGTGACATCAACCCGCACTCCATCCAGGCCGGCGCCGAAGTCGGCCTGCCCGCCAACAGCTACCTGGCGGCCGACTTCAAGCTGCTTCCGGTATGGGACAACGTGAAGCAGAAAACTGATGCGTTCAGGGGAACCTGGAACCTGCAGGCCGGCATGCGCCTCACCTCGATCGGCCTCGACCAGGTCAGGGTTGCCGCCAACTACTTCACCGGTATCAGCCGCCAGGGCATGTACCTCAACAAGGCAGAGACCTACACCTCGCTGGGCATGATCATCGACCTGTGAAGAAAGAAAAAGACTAAAAGGACTGAAGCGACAGCAGGGACATCAAGGAAAAAGAGCCTTCCGGGCACCGGGAGGCTCTTTTGATGTTCAGCGCGGGGAGCTGAAATACTCGGGGCAGCGGATGTCGAAGCCATTGCGGAGCCCCTCCTCGATGTAGCCGGGCAGGAAGGGGGGATAGAGGCTGAATTCGCCGAGGGTGTCCAGCGGAAGCCACCTGGTTTCGATGATCACCTGGCGGTCGTCGGGGAACTCGGGATCCCGTCCGGTCGTGAGCGTGCCTCCCGTCACGTCGCAATGGAAGCAGAGGGTGACCGAATGGTGGCGGCTGCCCTGCTCCTGCCCAGCCTTTCCGGGATGGGGGTAGAGCAGCTCCTTGACGAAGATCATCCCGCCGACGCTGCACTCGAGCCCGGTCTCCTCGACCATCTCCCGCCTTACCGCATCCTCGAGGGTCTCCCCTCGCTCGACCACGCCGCCGGGCAGTATCCAGTAGCTCTCCGGCATGCCCGGCTCCCCCGGGGCGAAACTGCGGTGCTCGACCATCAGGATGTGCCCGTCCTGCACGCACAGGGCGCAGACGCGAAGATCGACGGTATTCCTCTGATACGACGGCATAGGCAAGGGGGATTCGTTTACACAGGCAGATAGAGCAAGCATTACTTATATTATATAACATTAATAATCGCCAGCAAGGGTCCGGGCAGAACGGAATAACCCCTCGTTGTAAATCACCTACGCACACCTCACATGGAAACCCCCCGCAAAATAGCCAAGCCAAGTTTCGATGAACCGCTCTGCAGCCATTGCGGGCTCTGCATGGGCAACGCGTGGCCCGAAGAGGAGAGCCTCCGCAGCTGCGTCTTCAATACCGGCTGGCTCGGCCGGCACGAGGAGCGCCTCTTCGGACGCAGGCGCAACCCCGCGGACGAAGACGAGCTCGCCTTCGGCATCTGTCGCAGCCGCTTCAACGCACGGATGAAAACGCCGGTCGAGGGGGCGCAGTGGGGCGGGATCATCACCAGCATCGCCGTCCGCGCCCTGGAGACCGGCCTGGTCGAAGGGGTGGTGACGCTCCACGGCACCATGCTGCACCCGAAGGCGGCCCTGGCGAAGACCAGGTCGGAAGTGCTCGAAGGGCGCGGCAACAAGCCGGTGCTCTCCCCGACCCTGATGGCCCTGCACGCCGCATGGCGCGCCGGCCTGAAGAAGCTGCTCGTCATCGGGGCACCCTGCCATGTGCACGCGCTCAGGGACTTCCACGCATCCAGCCCCCTCCTCAGGGAGATGGAGCTCCACGTCGTGGGCATCCCCTGCACGGACAACCTTGAATCCGCCCACCTTCGCTGGGTGCTCGGCCACATCAGCAAGAGTCCGGACACCATCACGAGCATGGAGTTCATGCAGGACTACCGGGTGCATATCAAGCACACCGGCAAAAAAATCGAGAAAGTCCCCTTCTTCAGCCTCCCTGCCGACGTGCAACGGCCGGGTGTATTCTCATCAAGCTGCATGAGCTGCTTCGACTACGCCAACGGCCTTGCGGACATCACCGTCGGCTACTTCGGCGCGCCCTTCAGCAAGGACTGGAAAACGCAGTGGGTCATCGTGCGCACCGAAAAGGGGGATCGGCTCTTCGACCTCGTCCGTGAGGGAATCGACACCTCGCCCGAAGAGAAAGGCGGAAACGCCGTCCCGTCGGTCGAGGCATCGATGGAGGCGACCATCCGGGCCGTGCTGGACCCGGAGAGCCTTGCGGCGCGCAAAAAGCTGCCGAAAGCTGCCGGAAATGTCCTGTGCCTCATCAGCGCACTGCGGGGTCCGAAAGGCATCGAGTTCGCCCGCTACTCCATCCATATCCACGCCCTGAGGAACTACTGCTTCGTCCGGCGGCACACACCGGAAAAGTTCGACACGCTGGTACCGGAACATGTCCGCGAACTGGCAAAACGCTACCGTATCGACCGGATCTTCGACAGCCCGGAGGCCACCGAAGGATGAGCGTCGGTGACGGCATGGGGGCCATCCGGACTACTGCATAACCAACAAGTTCTATAACCCCCAAAACAACCAAATCATCTTTTATTTGGACTAATGGATAATATTTCCTTAATTTAACGTTATCCATAACCACACTTGTTCTTTTGCATCGTTTCGTTGCCATTGAATCCCAGGCAACCGGTCGCCATAAACGGCCACGCTTTGTCTTAGCATTTCGCATCACACACAACCTAACGGAGAACAGAAAGATGAAAAAAATGCTGTCCCTTGCTGCGATGTTCGCAGCACTGTCGTACGCAGCCCCCGCTTCCGCGGCACTGAACCTCAGCGGCGACGCTGGCGTCAGGCTCAGGAACGAGAGCCTGTCCGGCACGACGGTAACCCCCGCGCAGAGGGATACCAACGACCTTCTCTGGCAGTACCGTGTCCGCCTGAACGCCGCAGCCGACCTCGGCGATGGGTACTACTTCAAGGCAATGGCCACCCAGGAAAATGCTGGCGGCGGCTGGGTAACCGTATCTGCCAATGCCCAGGCCGATTACAACCTTCAGGTCTCCAACTTCTACTTCGGCCGCCAGACTGCTGACAACGGCTATGCCATGGGCCGCCTGCCGCTGAACGCCTTCAACAACCCGATCTTCGATCTGACCCTTGTGCCGTTCATGCCGCTCGAAAACCCGGTAGCAAACGCATCAATGGATCGCGTCTACGGCCTGAACTACAACACGAAGTTCCTGTCTGGCAACCTCAGGGGAACCCTCGTTGTGCTGGACAACGCCTCAGCGAACAACACCGGCGCTGAAGGCGACGGCAAGCTCAACGACGGCTACGCAATACATCTTGCCTACACCGACAAGATTGGAGACGTAACCATCGAACCGCAGTTCATCAGGGCAATCACCAGCGGGGATCTCGCAGGCGCCTACACCAACGTGACCCCCTGGACCACCGGCGCGAACATCACCGTACCTGCTGGCGATGTCAAGCTCGGCTTCAGCGGCTTCTACACCCATGCCAAGAACAGCACCGTCAGCAACGTCGGCACCAGGGTTGGCGACGTGAACTACAGCGGCTATGAGTTCAGGGTAAAGGCCGAGTACGGCAACCTCCTCTGCTTCTGGGACTACAACCGCACCACGGACAAGACCCCTGGCAACGTTGCTTCCGGCGCACTTGACAACAAGTACACCAACAACTTCGTGTGGGCATCCTACAAGATCCCGGTGCACAAGTCCGCCACAGGCAGCTTCACGATCCAGCCGACCCTCCGTTACCTGACCAACAAGGTAGAGGGGACTGCCACGAACGTAAACAAGCAGCGCCTCCGCACGGAGCTCTGGGCTACCGTCACCTTCTAAGGTTTATCCTACAACCTGAAAAAGCCGCAGGAAACTGCGGCTTTTTTTTGCCCCATTCCGGCTTCGCGACGAAAATAATCAGCCAGGAAGTTTTGCGCTTTTGCTTCGTATAATTATATTACTCTTGAAGCATATCGTTGATTTTCGCTGACCACCACCTGACACGTCGAACCGGCAAGGGTGCTCTCCCGACCCCCTGGTAATTACGGAGCGTTGTTACAGCTCTGCTCGAAGTACACTGTTCTTTACGCCGCCACCCGTCATATCGGCGGCTTTATTTCAGAAGACATACCGCAACAGCACCAGATTCCATTACCGGCCATCCGGGTCGGCAAGGATTTCTTACCCTCTTTTGCAGAAGGCAAATGGGGGTGTTACATCGTTTTTTTCTGAAGATCACGTAGTTCAATAAACCAAAACCCAATGACTGGCTATGATTAAAATCAAAAAAATCATCTGCCCGGTTGACTTTTCCGAGCTGTCACGCAAGGCGATGCAGTACGCGAACGAGTTCGCACGCCTTTCGGATGCGAAGGTCTTCCTGGTAGGCGTCGTTGAAAACGACCCCACGATCAACTACTCCCACGGCCTCGAGAAGGAGGGCGCTGATGAAGAGCAGAAGCTCGCCGCCCTGATCGACGAGGAGCAGATGGCCGGCATCGTCGCCGACTATGCCATCTACGAAGGTTCCGCCGAAGAGTGCATCCTCGACTATGCGAAGCGTCAGGAAGCAGACGTCATCATCATGGGCTCGCACGGCCGCCGTGGCCTGAAGCGCATGATCCTCGGCAGCGTCGCGGAGCATGTGATCCGCCGCGCCCCCTGCCCGGTGCTCATCGTCAAGGAGAACGAACACGAGTTCATCCAGTAAACCGGCAGGCTGCCCTGGCAGCAAAAGCTTTTCATCAATCAGAATTACCGTTAAATCGTCAAGGAGCAATTGTATGGCACAAAATCTCTCTGCCTCCCACTCCGAAGAGGTATCCAGCACGCGGAAGGTCATTGCGGCCTCTTCCGTTGGTACCCTCATCGAGTGGTATGACTTCTATATCTTCGGTTCGCTCGCGAAGATCATCTCAGAACAGTTCTTCCCGAAAGACAACCCGACCGCAGCGTTGCTGGCGACCCTCGCCACCTTCGCCGCTGGCTTCGTGGTCCGTCCCTTCGGCGCACTCTTCTTCGGCCGCCTCGGCGACATCATCGGCCGTAAGTACACCTTCCTCGTGACGCTCGTCATCATGGGCGGTTCGACCTTCGTGATCGGCCTTGTCCCCGGCTACGCCACCATCGGCTTCTGGGCCCCGGCGATCGTCTTCGTGCTTCGACTCCTGCAGGGCCTTGCGCTTGGCGGCGAGTACGGTGGCGCGGCAACCTACGTTGCGGAGCACTCCCCCGACAACCAGCGCGGCTACTGGACGAGCTTCATCCAGACCACCGCTACCTTCGGCCTTTTCGTTTCGCTCGGCGTGATCCTGGTTGTCCGCCAGTCGCTGGGTATCGAGAAGTTCACCGAGTGGGGCTGGCGCGTGCCGTTCCTGCTCTCGATCTTCCTGGTCGCCGTCTCGGTCTTCATCCGCATGAAGATGTCCGAGTCGCCGCTGTTCGCCAAGCTGAAGAAGGAGGGCAAGACCTCCGCGAACCCGCTGGCCGAGAGCTTCCAGAAGAAGGACAACCTGAAGATGGTCCTGCTCGCCCTCCTCGGCGCCACCGCCGGCCAGGGTGTGGTGTGGTACACCGGCCAGTTCTATGCGCTCTCCTTCCTGCAGAACGCCTGTAACGTCGAGTTCGTCCAGAGCAACCTGATCATCTCGATCGCCCTGGTCATCGGCACCCCGTTCTTCGTCATCTTCGGCTCCCTCTCCGACAAGATCGGCAGGAAGTGGATCATGATGCTCGGCATGCTGATCGCCTTCGTCTCCTACAGGCCGATCTACACCCTGATGTACGCCGACGCCAACCTGAAGAACAAGACCGAGATCACCGAACAGACCACGGTCGAAACCAAGGAAGCGGTCAAAGGTGACAACAACGTGACGACCACCGTCACCAAGAAGACTTACACCGACGGCACCACCTACAAAGAGACCAAGAAGCTGACCGTCCCGCTCGACGAGGCCAAGAAGGCAGCGCTCGCCGAAGCCGGCAAGCTGAAACCCGAGACCAAGAAGGAGACCGTCCTTTCGCAGAACATCTTCTACAAGATGATCGGCTACGTGCTAATCCAGGTGATCTTCGTGACCATGGTCTACGGCCCGATCGCCGCATTCCTCGTGGAGCTTTTCCCGACCAGGATTCGCTACACGTCGATGTCGCTCCCTTACCACATCGGTAACGGCGTGTTCGGCGGACTCGTACCGCTCATCTCGACCAGGCTCGTCGAAGCGACCCGTCCCGGTCCGGACCTTCCGCCGTCTGATCCGCTCGCAGGCCTCTGGTACCCGATACTGATCGCTGCCGTCAGCTTCGTGATCGGCTCGCTCTATATTTCGAACAAGCCGGCCGCGATGGACGTCGACTAAACAGGAAACTTCAAAAAGATTACACTATGTCAGCAATTCAGAAATTAATGGGTATCGTCTGGGCAGCCATGGGCGTGGGAATCATCCCGATCGCCATCAGGCAGGCCATGACCGAGATCGCAAAAAAGCCGAGTGAAGAAAACTGGATCTTCTGGTCCATCGTGCTGGTGGTGCTCATGCCCATCATCGCCTTCAGCCTGATCACCTTCGGCGTATTCGCCCTCAAAGGGGAATACGAATCGATCGACTGATCCCGGCGTAACAACTCCCACCTTTCAGGCCGATCCGTCGGCAGAGGCACCGTGCAATGCGGTGCCTCTTTTTTTTACCCCCGGATTGGCTACATTCATTTTAGTGACGAGTGACGCATCAAACCACACCCCATCCATGCCCTCAACCGGCAACACATCACCCGACATGGCTCCGGAGCTCCGGGAAAAACTGGCGAGCCTGCCGACCTCACCGGGCGTGTACCGCTTCATGAACGCGAAGGGGGTGGCGATCTATGTCGGCAAGGCGAAGAACCTGCGAAACAGGGTCCGCTCCTATTTCCAGGACCGCTCCCGGCTGAACGGCAAAACCGCCGTGATGGTGGGCCACATCGTGAACCTTGAGGTGATCATCACCTCGTCGGAGGTCGAGGCGCTCATCCTCGAAAACAACCTGATCAAGGAACTCCGGCCCCGCTACAACGTCAGCCTGAAGGACGACAAGAGCTACCCCTACCTGGTGATCACGAACGAGCGGTTCCCTCGGATATTCCTGACGCGCCAGGTCCGGCGCGACGGTTCCCTCTATTTCGGCCCCTACACCGAGGCGCACCAGCTCCGGCTGATCCTCGACCTCATCGGATCGATCTTCCCGGTCAGGAGCTGCAAGTACCGGCTGACCGAAGAGGCGGTGGCGGCAAGGAAGTACAAGGTCTGCCTGGACTTCCATATCCACAAGTGCAAAGGCCCCTGCGAAGGATTGCAGGACGAGGAGGAGTACGCCGGGATGATCCGCGAGATCGTCCAGCTCCTGAAGGGCAGGATCTCCGGCCTCGTCCGGTCGCTCGGCGCCGAGCAGCAGCGCAAGGCGGCGGAGTTGAAGTTCGAGGAGGCGGCCGCGCTGAAGGCGCAGATCGACGGCCTGAAACGCTACGCCGACCGCCAGAAGGTGGTCAGCGCCGATCCGGTCGACCGTGACCTCTTCGCCATCGCCGCCGGGGAGGACGATGCCTGCGGCGTAGTGTTCAAAATCCGCGAGGGCAAGCTGATCGGCTCGCAGCACCTTTACCTGACCAACACGGGAAGCGTTGACACGGCCGCCCTGCTCGCCACCCTCCTGGGGCACTACTACCTCGAGACGCCGGACCTGATGCCGGAAGAGATCCTGCTGCAGGAACCCCTGGGCGATGATGAGGCCGAGGCGTTGCGCCAACTCGTCTCCTCCCGCCAGCTGGAGCGCAAAACGGTGCGCTTCGTCGTCCCGAAGATCGGCGAAAAGGCGCAGTTGCTCGCCATGTGCCACCAGAACGCCGAGCACCACCTGCACGAGTTCATGCTGCAGAAGCAGCAGCGCGGCGAGATCGCCCGTATCCCCGCGTCGCTCGAGGCCCTGAAGAAGGTCCTGCGCCTCGAAAAGCTTCCCGAACGGATCGAGTGCTTCGACAACTCGCACATCCAGGGTTCGGACTACGTCAGCGCCATGGTCACTTTTGTATCGGGAAAACCGAGGAAGTCGGACTACCGGAAGTTCAGGCTGAAGAGCTTTGAGGGATCGGACGACTACGCAGCGATGCACGAAGCGGTCACGAGGCGTTACGGCGCATCGCTGGCAGGAGAGCTCCCCATGCCCGACCTGGTGATCGTCGACGGGGGCAAGGGCCAGGCGAACGTGGCTGCCGCCGCCCTTCGGGAGCTCGGCCTCGACATCCCTGTCGCCGGCCTGGCCAAGCGGCTCGAGGAGATCTGGCTGCCGCACGAGCGGGACCCGTACAACCTCCCGAAGACCTCCCCGGCCCTCAAGCTGCTCCAGCAGATGCGCGACGAGGCGCATCGCTTCGCGGTTACCTACCACCGGAAGCTGCGGACGGAGCGTACGATCCGCACGGAATTGACCGGAATCCCCGGCATCGGCGAAAAAACGGCCGAACGCCTGCTACGTCAATTCGGCTCGGTCGAAGCCATCGCTTCGCTGCCGGAAGAAGAAATTTCTTCGGTTGCCGGAAAGAAAAACGCCGCAAGCATTTACCGCCATTTCCACCCCTGAGCCGCCGCCGGATCGGGGATACGGGCCCCGTCAGGCTCTGGATTAGAAGAATTTTCTGCTATATTTCGTAGAATAGAGCCAATGCGGCCGTGTCAATTGCCATGAATGAGTGCGTATGAGTTTGCTTGATTATTTCGATGATGAACATACCCTGCCGGAGGAGCCGTTCGAGGATCGTCCGGATGGACCGACCGACCCTGAATCCATATCCGATTCCGAAGAGCTGATCGACCTGGTCAACCGGCTCAACGAGGAGGGGAAGCAGGATGAAGCCCTTCTTGCCGCCCGCCGACTCGAATCCGTCGCCCCGTTCAACACCGAAACCTGGTTCCACCTCGGCAACTGCCTGACGTTGAACGGACTGTTCGACGAAGCCCTCGATGCCTTCAGGCAGGCATCCGTGCTCAGCCCTTCGGACGGCGAGACGGCCCTGAACCTCGCCCTTGCCCTGTTCAACACGGGCAGGATGGAGGAGGCCCTCGAAGAGATCGAAAGCATCGTGCCCGACTCCTCGACCGAAAAGGAGGCCAACTTCTACCGCGGACTGGTACTACAGCGCCTCGAGCGCTTCGCGGAGGCGGAGGAGAACTTCACCCGGTGCCTCGACGTCGATCCGGAGTTCGGCGAAGCGTGGTACGAGCTTGCCTATTCGCAGGACCTCCTCGGCAACCTGGACAAGAGCCTCGAATCCTACCGCAAGGCGATCGACCTCGACCCTTACAATATCAATGCCTGGTACAACAGCGGCCTGGTGCTCAGCAAGCTCAAGCAGTACGATGAGGCCCTTTCGTCCTACGACATGGCCCTGGCCATCTCCGATGAGTTCAGCTCCGCCTGGTACAACCGGGCGAACGTGCTGGCCATCATCGGGCGCATCGAGGAGGCTGCCGAAAGCTACCTCAAGACCCTCGAGTTCGAACCCGACGACATCAACGCACTCTACAACCTCGGCATCGCCCGCGAAGAGCTGGAGCAGTATGGCGAGGCCGTCTCCTGTTATCGCCACTGCATCGAGCTGAACCCGGAGTTCGCCGATGCCTGGTTCGCGCTGGCCTGCTGCCACGAGGCTGTCGAGGATTACGACCTCTCGCTTGAGGCCATCGGCCATGCCCTGGTCGAAATGCCGGACTGCATCGAATACCTGCTGCTCAAGGCGGAGATCGAGTACAACCTCGGACTGCTGGACGAATCGCTTCTCACCTACCGGTCGATCATCGCCATCGATCCCGAAAGCCCGCAGATCTGGCTCGACTACGCCATGGTGCTGCGCGATGCCGGTTCCGTGAACGAGTCCATCCAGGCGCTGGAGGAGTCGATAGTCCTGCAGCCGATGTCGGCCGAAGCCCATTTCGAGATCGCCGCCGCCTACTTCGCCATGGGGGACAAGCAGAGCACCCTCAAGGCGCTCAGCAATGCGTTCAGGATCGACCCCGACAAGAAACAGCTCTTCCAGAGCACCTTCCCCGAGCTTTACCAGCAGGATGCCGTGCGCAACCTGCTCGGCATCTCCTGAACCCCGCTCCGAACCCGACCATGACGACGCTCCAGACCAGAAAGGTGTTCGGGCTGATCGGCAGGAACGTCGACTACTCCTGGTCGCCGCTCATCCACAACACCGCCTTCGAGGCGCTCGGCATGCCCTGCGTCTACACGATCTTCGACATCGCCACGCCGGAGCTGGTGGGTGACGCCCTCAGGGGAGCGCGGGCGCTCGGCATCCAGGGCTTCAGCGTCACCATCCCCTACAAGAAGGTCGTCGTGCCATTCCTTGACGAGCTCTCCCCGGAAGCACAATCCATCGGCGCGGTCAACACCATCGTCAACGAGAACGGACGGCTGACAGGCCATAACACCGACATCGCCGGCTTCGCGGCGCCGCTCCTGCCCTGGGCCGACCGGATTCGCGGCAAGCGGGTCTGCATCTTCGGCAACGGGGGTGCTGCGCTGGCCGCCATCGAGGCATTCAGGACCCTGCTCCGCCCGTCATCGGTACTGCTCTTCGTCAGGGACCTGCACAAGGCCGACGAACTGCTTGAGGGCTACGGGCACCGTGAACTGGTCGTCCCCTGCCGCACAGGCGACCTCGACCTGCCGCTCGGTAGCCAGCAGCTCCAGGAGTGCAGCGTCATCGTCAACGCCACCCCCATCGGCACCTCCGGTCGGACGGACCCGATCCGGAGCATCGTCCCGACAGGCCGCGAGCTCTTCCACCCCGGCCAGGTCGTCTACGACATGGTCTACAACCCCCTGGAAACCACCCTGCTCGCCGACGCCCGCGCCGCAGGCGCTGCCACCGTTCCGGGCATCGAAATGCTCATCGCCCAGGCGGCCCGGGCCTTTTTCATCTGGACAGGAAGGGAGATGCCCGTCGAGGCCGTCAGGAGCGTGCTCATGCGGGAAATCGGGCAACCGGCACCATCCGTTCGAGGGTAAATTGCCCGGAGGGTTTGAAAACGCACCGTTCATTGATACATTCTCCTTTTTGCAATTTCCGCCTGCTCCGATGAAAACAAACACACGCCCGGCGTCGCCCACCATGGCGATGTTCTCCAGTCTCGCACTGCTCTTCGCCGTCATGGACCGGCTGACCAAGCTCCTTGCCGTCCGCTACCTGCGGGAACTCGACCACAGCATCGTCATCATCCCGGACTGGCTCAAGCTGACCTACGCGGAGAACCTGGGCATCGCCTTCGGCGTCCGCTTCATCCCGCCCCAGGGGCTCCTCCTGCTCACGTTCGCGATCTCGATAGGCGTTATCGTCTATGTCTGGAAGAGCGGCAACCGCACCAACCTGCTGGTGACCTCCTTCGCCCTCATCCTCGGCGGCGGTGTCGGCAACCTTATCGACCGGGTGGTACTGGGGCACGTCGTCGACTTCATCCATGTCGACCTCTACCAGGGGATGCTGTTCGGCAAGCCGGTGATGCTCTGGCCGATCTTCAACGTGGCCGACTCCTGCATCACCATCGGGGCCTGCATGCTCATCCTGTTCCACGACCGCATCTTCCCCGCCGGGGACCCGAAGCCATGACCGTGCACGCCGACGTCCACTGCCACCTCTCGTTCCCGGAGTTCGACGCCGACCGGGACGCGGTGCTCGCCCGCCTCCGGGAGGCAGGCATCGGCCTCCTGATCGACCCCGGCACCGATGCTGCAACCAGCCGACGCTCGATCGCGCTTGCCGCAAGCCAAGATTTCGTGTACGCCAACGTCGGCCTGCACCCGAGCGAAGTCACGACCCCCTTCTCGCCAGAGTTGTACGATGAACTCCGCACGCTGGCAAGGGCGGACAAAGTCGTCGGCATCGGCGAAATCGGGCTCGACTACCATTGGCCCGACCACAGCCCGGAGCTCCAGCTCGACGCCTTCCGCGAAATGCTGCGGCTGGCATCCTCGCTTGACCTCCCGGTGGTCATCCACTGCCGCGACGCATGGCCCGACATGCTGCGCGTGCTCTCGGAGGAGCGCTCCTCCGGGCTCAGGGGCATGATGCACTGCTTCTCCGGCGACCTCGACATCGCCCGCCGATGCATCGGCTTCGGCCTGAAGATCTCGATCCCCGGCACCATCACCTACAAAAGGTCTCCCCTGCCGGAGGTCGTGGCGGCAATCGGCCTGCAGGAGCTGCTCTCCGAAACGGATGCCCCCTATCTTTCGCCCGTGCCCATGCGAGGCAAGCGAAACGAGCCGGCCCATGTAGCCCTGACGGTCCGGGCCATCGCCGACTCTCGCCCCGAGCCGTTCGACAACGTGGCCGACGCCCTCCTGCGCAACGCCTGCGACCTGTTCGGCATTCCCCTCCCCCCTTCCGGAGGAAGCTGACCTTCCATTAAATTGCCCAAGGCGTCAGCCTCGTACATTCTGGAGATCCCGACATGTCGGGACGACGGACACTCAACCTCTTGCTTTCATTGCCTCGGGCTTTAGCCCGGGGGTGACAGCCCCCGCAGTTCACCTCTTCAACTGGAGAGAGTAGTGTCCGGAGGAAAAAATGGCGAATCCGGAACCATGGACACGCTGTGCTTTAATATACTAAGTTAACGTTTTCAGGAACGTCCCCGAGTTTTCCCCGGGCTTCGGTCCTCGCGGCAACCTGCATTTTGAAATTCAGCGCAACTTGCTTAGGTTGATTTCCACCGGCGACGTAGGCCCTGAGGGGTTGGGGCCGCATCACGAACATTCAAGACATAACCGACGCTAATGAACGAACAGAATACCGCCCACGCCGTGCAGGCGCTGCCGAAACCGACCATCATCGACCTGCTGCTCGAAAAGAAGCAGCTGCTCATCGGCATCTTCGTGGCCCTCGCCGTCATTGTCGGCGGCGTGCTCTTCTGGATGCAGAAGACAAAGGCCGACGAAGAAAATGCCTCACTGGCGCTTTCTAAAGCGGCCGTCTGGATCCAGGCCGGGGACTCCGAAAGGGCGACCAAGGCGCTGAAAGGGATCGTCGACAGCTACGGCGGGACCGCAAGCGGCAACATGGCCCGGCTGTACCTCGGCACCATCTACTACACCATGAACCGGCCCGACGAGGCGCTCGCCATGTACCGCGCCTTCTCCAGCGGCAACAAAGACCTGCAGGCATCCGCGCTTGCCGGGGCCGCTTCCTGCAACGTGCAGAAAAAAGCTTTTGCCGCAGCTGCCGAAGGGTTCCAGAAGGCCTCGGATACAGCAGAGAACGAATCCCTGAAGGCGATGTACCTCAACAAGGCGGCTGAAAACGACATCACCGCAGGCAAGCCGGCCGATGCCGTGAAGCTCCTTGACAAGGTCGTCAAGAGCTGGCCGGGCACCTCGTCGGCCGCGGTCGCCCAGCGGACCATGTGGCGCCTCTCCGGACAGGGCGTCCAGGTACCCGCACCGTAACGGCAATTCCAGAAACAATCCGAATACACCATCATCCTATGGCACAGAAATTCATCATCAAGACCAGCATGGGCGACATCTCCATCGCGCTCCATGACGATACCCCGCAACACCGGGACAACTTCGCGAAGCTCGTCGGCGAAGGCTACTACGACGGCATCCGTTTCCACCGGGTCATCGAAGGCTTCATGGTCCAGACGGGCGACCCCCTTTCGCGCCATGACGAAAAGCGCATGCTGCACGGCACCGGCGGGCCCGACTACCGGGTACCGGCCGAGATCAGGCACGCCAACAAGAAAGGCACCCTGGCGGCCGCACGTGACAACAACCCCGAAAAAGCCTCCTCGGGCAGCCAGTTCTACATCAACCAGGCCGACAACGCCTTCCTCGACGGCCAGTACACCGTCTTCGGCGTCGTGGAATCGGGCATCGAGGTGGTCGACCAGATCGCCACGGTCGAGACCGACATGCGCGACAATCCCGTGAAGCCGGTGACCATCGAAACCATCACCCCGGCCACTGAAGCCTGAACCGATGGAGGACATTGCGGAAAACCTGGCTTCAGTAAAGGAGCAGATCGCATCGGCCTGCCGCAATGCCGGCAGGCGCCCCGAAGAGGTGCGGCTCATCGCGGTCTCGAAGACCAAGAGCGCCGCAGCTGTCCGCGAAGCCTGGGATGCGGGCCAGCGGGTGTTCGGCGAAAGCTACGTGCAGGAGTTCCTCGACAAGCTCGGGGACCCGCAACTCGAAGACCTGCCGATCGAGTGGCACTTCATCGGGCACCTGCAGTCCAACAAGATCCGCCAGGTCGCCGGCAAGGTTGCCATGATCCACGGCATCGACAAGCCGGGCACGGTCGGGGAGCTTTCCAGGCGCGCCGTGCAGCACGGCATCGTCATGGACTACCTGCTCGAGGTGAATACCTCCCGCGAAAGCTCGAAGTACGGCCTCGACCCGTCGTCCGTCATGCTTGCCGCCGAAACCTGCTTCGGGCTCCCCAACGTCAGGCTGAGGGGACTTATGACCATAGCATCGCCCGACCCCGCACTGGCCCGCCGAGAATTCGCCGAGCTGCGAGGATGCCTCGAAAAGCTCAGGTCCAATGCCCCCGACCCCGCCCTGCTCACCGAACTCTCCATGGGCATGAGCCAGGATTTCGAAGAGGCCGTCATGGAGGGCGCCACCCTGATCCGGATCGGCACCGCCATCTTCGGCTGGAGATAATCAATGGATGGTTGAAAATATCGGGGAGCCCTTCCTGACATTATCCATTATCAATTATCCATTGTCAATCATATATTTATGGTCTTTATAGCGGGCCTACTCAAGAAACATCAAACCACAGGGATATCATGACCGAACAGAGGCAGAAAATCAGGGAAGCCGTAGCGTTCATCAGGAAGAAAACCAGCACCGACTACCCGGTGGGCATCGTGCTCGGAACCGGACTGGGCGGCCTGGTCAAGGAGATCGAGATCGATTTCGCGCTCGATTATGCCGATATCCCGTTCTTTCCGATCTCGACCGTCGAGACGCACCACGGCAAACTGATTTTCGGCACGCTGGCAGGGAAGAAGGTCGTCGCCATGCAGGGACGATTCCACTTCTACGAAGGCTACTCGATGACGCAGATCGTCTTCCCGATCAGGGTCATGAAAGCGCTTGGCGTCAAGACCCTCGGCATCACCAACGCCTGCGGAGGAATGAACCCCGGCTACCGCAAGGGCGACATCATGCTGATCGACGACCACATCAACCTGCTCGGCGGAAACCCGCTCATCGGCCCCAACGATCCTGATATCGGCCCGCGCTTCCCCGACATGTGCGCCCCCTATTCACCGAGGATCCTCGAAATTGCCGAAAAGATCGCCCTCGAAAACGGCATCAAGGTGCAGCGAGGCGTGTACATTGCCGTCCCCGGCCCCTGCCTCGAAACCCGCGCCGAATACCGCATGCTCAGGGCACTCGGCGCCGACGTGGTCGGCATGTCGACGGTGCCTGAAGTGATCGCGGCCGTACACCAGGGCACCGAGGTGTTCGGCATGTCCATCGTCACCGACGAGTGCTTCCCGGACTGCCTCGTGCCGGTCGGCATCGAAGAGATCATCGAGGTCTCAAAGCATGCCGAACCAAAGATGACCACCATTTTCAGGAACGTGGTCGCCAACATTTAACCCTGAACGGAACCATACGCACACCATGATCGACGCCATATCCTTCAAGAACGGAACGTTCCGTTACCTCGACCAGCGATTCCTCCCCCTGCAGGAGCTCCATGTGGAGACCCGGGACCACCAGGAGGCCATCGAGGCCATCAAGACCCTCGCCGTCAGGGGCGCACCGCTGATCGGCGCTTCGGCCGGCTACACCGTGATCCTCGGCATCAACGCATTCAATGGCTCCAAAGAGGAGTTCCCGGCATATTTCGGCAAGCTCATCACGGACGTCGAAGCCTCGCGCCCGACCGCCGTGAACCTCTTCTTCGCCACCAGGAAGCTGAAGGCGGTCTATGATGCCAACTTCGCCGCCGACTCCCTCGACGAGCTCTTCGCGAAGATGACGGCAGAGGCCCACAAGATCTACCTTGACGAGGTGGACAACTGCGACCGCATTTCGCGTCACGGCGTCGAGCTGATCAAGCGCGATTTTGCCGACGTGCTCAAGACCCGCAAGCTCACCGTCCTGACCCACTGCAACACCGGAACGCTCGCCTGCTGCGGCACCGGAACGGCGCTCGGCGTTATTCGCCTGGCGTGGCAGGAGGGCCTCATCGAACGGGTCATCTCTTCCGAGAGCCGCCCGCTCCTGCAGGGGCTCCGCCTGACCGCATGGGAACTCGAGCATGACGGCATCCCGTTCGTCTCGATCTCCGACTCCTCGTCGGCGTTCATCATGCAGCACGGCATGATCGACTTCGCCGTCGTCGGCGCGGACCGCATCACGGCCAACGGCGATACGGCCAACAAGATCGGCACCTACGCCCACGCCGTCAGCGCACGGCACCACGGCATCCCGTTCTACATCGCAGCCCCGGTGTCGACCATCGACATCTCGATGGCCGAAGGCGCGATGATCCCGATCGAGGAGCGGAACGCCGACGAATTGCGCACCATCTTCGGCACCCAGGTCGCCACGCCGACCACCCCGGTGCTGAACTACGCGTTCGACGTCACCCCCGGCACCCTCATCCGTGGCATCATCACCGAGAAGGAGGCCGTCGTGGGCAACTACAACGAATCGCTCGCCCGCATCTGCAAAGGTTAATACCGGCAGTCCGCTCCTCTTTTCAAAACCCCGGCTTCGTCGGGGTTTCTTTTTTGGGGAGGAGTGCGTTAACGATGCATCTCGGATTTCATGCAACGAATGTCCGCAGGGTTGATATATCCAACCCATGCTCTTATCACGACTTGGTATATTATTACCTTGATGGTGGCCGGAATAGTTTTGTAAATTATGGGCAGATGCCATTATTACCTACTTCGTAGCTGTTCCTTCCTATCGCCGCCACGGGCACCCGTCTTTACCCATTTTTTCCCCAACCACAACCCAGGAGGAGGGCATGAAAGAAGACCACGGTTACGACTATTCAATCGTGCGGGGGTTTGCGTTTTCGGCGCTATTCTGGCTTATCGTCGGACTGACGATCGGCCTGTGGATAGCGTTCGAGATGTTCAACCCGGCGCTGAACATCACACCATGGCTCAGCTTCGGCAGGCTGCGCGTCGTGCACACCAACGGCCTCGGCGTAGGGTTCGGCATGTCGGGCATCTTCGCGACGGCCTACTACATGCTCCAGCGCCTCACCCGTACACCGTTGCCCTTCCCGAAACTCGCCAAAGCCCACCTGTACGTCTTCAACCTCGCCATAGCTGCCGCCGCCGTAAGCCTCATGGCCGGCATGAACACCACCAGGGAGTATGCCGAGCTTGAATGGCCGCTCGACATCGGCGTGGTGGTCATGTGGGTGATGTTCGCCATCAACGTGTTCGCCATCCTCGTCAGGCGCCGGGAGAAGCAGATGTACATCTCCCTCTGGTACCTGGTCGCCATGACCGTGACCGTCGCGGTGCTCTACATCGTCAACAACCTCGAGATCCCGGTTACCCTCACCAAATCCTACAGCCTCTACGCCGGCGGCAACGACGCCAATGTCGAATGGTGGTACGGGCACAATATCGTGGGATTCATCTTCACCGTCCCGGTGCTGGCGATGTTCTACTACTTCCTGCCCAAGGCCACCGGATTGCCGATCTACAGCCACCGGCTCTCGATCGTCTCCTTCTGGTCGCTGATCTTCGCCTACCTCTGGACCGGCGCGCACCACCTGATGCTGACCCCGCTGCCGGAGTGGATCCAGACCGTCGCCATCGCCTTCAGCATCTTCCTGATCGCCCCCTCCTGGGGTTCGGTGCTCAATGGCTACTACACCCTCCAGGGCAACTGGGACCAGATGCGGTCGAACTACCTGACCAAGTTCTTCATCATCGGCATTACGTTTTACGGCCTGCAGACGCTGCAGGGGCCGCTGCAGGGACTCAGGACGCTGAACGCATTCTTCCACTACACCGACTGGGTGGTCGGCCATGTGCACATGGGCACGATGGGATGGGTGGCCATGGTCATTTCGGCCTCCTTCTACTACATGATCCCGAAAATCAGCGACCGCAACCTCTACAGCATCAGGCTGGCGAACATCCACTTCTGGCTCATCCTCGTCGGCCAGCTCGCCTGGACGATCACCATGTGGATCGGCGGTATCCAGCAGGGCGCCATGTGGAAGGCGACCAATCCTGACGGTTCGCTCATGTACAGCTTCCTTGATGGCCTGACCTCGCTCTATCCCTATTACCGTCTGCGCTTCGCCGCTGGTGTCGTCTACTTCATCGGCATCCTGATCTTCGCCTGGAACCTCGTCCAGACCGTCAGGCAGCCTGCAGAAGCAGAAGCGTCAACCACCAAACCTTAAAAAGGAGCCTGCATCATGGGGATCTATTCAAAACCGTTCGTCTTCGCCATCACGGCGACGCTGGTCATCCTTATCGGGACGGTGGCTACGGTGTTCGTACCGATGTTCATGCCGTCGACCCAGCCGGCCAGCGGTTTCGTAAAACCCTACACGGCCATCGAACAGGAGGGGCGCGACCTCTACATGCGTGAAGGCTGCAACAACTGCCACACCCAGACCGTGCGTCCGCTCAGGACCGAGGTGCTGCGCTACGGCGAGTACTCGAAAGCAGAAGAGTTCGCCTGGGACAGGCCGTTCCTCTGGGGATCCCGCCGCACGGGCCCGGACCTGAACCGCGTTGGCGGCAAGTACCCCGACTCTTGGCACTACAGGCACATGAACAAGCCGCAGGACATGTTCGCCCAGTCGAACATGCCTCCCTACGACTGGATGGCAGCCAACAAACTCGACACCTCAATCTCTTTCAAGAAGACCAAAGTCCTCGGCTACGGCTACACCGAAGAAGAGGTCAAGCAGCAGATCGCCGACTACAGGTCCAGGGTGACCGCTGCCGGCTACGACTCGAAGGATACCCGCGACCAGGTGACGCCGGCCGACCTCAGGGGGGAGCTCACCGAAATGGACGCCATGGTCGCCTACCTGCAGAAACTTGGTCGTGACGTCAAGTCGATGGAGGCAAAGCAATGAACTTCCAGTCCATCGCCTATACGATGTTCACCTTCGCCCTGGCGGCGGTAATGGCAGGCATCATCGCCTACTATTACAACCCGTCGCGAAAGAAAGAAGTCGAGGAACCGAAACACCGGATGCTCCGCGACGATGAGTGACGGCAGCATGACGGAACGATTGTCAACAGTTCAAGAAATCCATCAGGAGGAGCCTCACATGAATGATTCCGGAATACCGCAGGAAGGCCACAACAAGATCCCGAAGGGGTGGTTGGCGTTCTTTTTCGGAGTGATCGTCTTTCTCGTCTGGTATATCGCATCCTTCACGCCGGCGATATCGGGCTGGTCATTCTACAAAGAGTTCGAAGCCGAGATGAAGGCTGGCGAAAAGGCCGCCGCTTCGGCAACGGTCGACCCGGGCAAGTACCTGGGGAAAGCCGATGCGATCGCCGAAGGCAAGGGCGAGTTCGGAACCACCTGCGCGGCATGTCACATGGCGGACGCCAGCGGCGGAATCGGACCGAACCTCAAGGTCGCGCTCAAGTACGGGTCGACCCCGGACAAGCTCTTCGAATCGGTCTCCATGGGCAGGCCGAACGGCATGCCCCCGTTCCAGCAGCAGCTTGGCAACGACAAAATCCTCAAAGTCGTTTCCTTTATCGAAAGCCTGAGGAAATAAGCCAAAGCCGCTGAATATCAACAGAAGTACCATGAAGCAGATCGTCTGGCGACATTACCGAAGGATGGTGGAAATCCTGCAGGCCCTGCTCCTGACCGGCCTGCCCTTCCTGAAGGTCAATGGACAGAGCGCCCTGAGGTTCGACATCGGGGAACTCAACCTCTACTTTTTCGGTACCGTCATCAGGATCGGCGAGTTCTACCTGATCCTCGGGGCCACCCTGTTCCTGCTCCTCTTCATCGGCACGGTAACGGTCATCCTCGGCCGCGTCTGGTGCGGCTGGCTCTGTCCCCAGACCGTGCTGCTCGACCTCGCCGATGTCCTGGCGTCGCCCTTCGGCAAGAAGCACGCCAAAACCATGCAGAAACTCATCCTGCTCCCCGTATCGGCCCTGGTCGCGATCACCATGATCTGGTACTTCGTGCCACCGGCAGAAGCGATACGGCAGCTAACCTCCTCCCCGCTCATCACCAGCTTCTTCCTGGTGCTCTGGACGCTCGTCTACCTTGAGCTGGCTATGCTCGGCAGGGGCTTCTGCACCTCGATCTGCCCCTATGCCATGATGCAGAACGCGCTGTTCGACAAGGATACCCTCGTGATCGAATACGACCAGTCGCGCGACGACACCTGCATGAAATGCGACGACTGCGTGCGGGCCTGCCCGGTGGGCATCGACATCAAGGAGGGGCTCAGCAACCGTTGCATCGCCTGCGCCGAATGCATCGACGCCTGCTGGCCGAAAAGCAGGAAGCGAAACCTGCCGCCTTTCCCGCACTACAAGGGAAAGGTCATGCGTCCCAAGTCCTGGCTGCTGGGAGGCGTCACGCTCGCCTCGGCGCTGGTACTGGCACTCTTCATCGCCGGCCGGCCAACGGTCGACTTCATGGTCAACCGGGTACAGGAACCCCTTCCTGCCGGCCTGAACCGGTACGCCTACTCGATCTACAACAACAGCCCCCGGCCGCTCGAACTCGAACTTTCCGCGCCAGACGGCGCCACGGTGATCGGCGAAAGCAGGATCGTACTCAAGCCCTTCGGCGTCGTCCGGGGCAAACTGCTGCTCAAGGCAAGCCCCGGCCGTGACAAGGTCACGCTGAACCTCAGGGGCAACGGCGTTTCGTTAACCAGGGAAACGGGATTCCTATGAAACCTTTCATCGCTGCCATATTCGCACTCTTCCTTATCGCCATGGGCTGCGGCATCTTCTTCGCCTACCGCAACGCCGAAGGACTCGTGGAGGCGAACTACTACGAACGGGGCAGCAGCTGGTTCCAGGCAAAGGCCGAAGAACGCCGGATGGGGCTCGAAGTCGCCGGGCCCGCCCTCCTGGCCACAGGGAAGAACGAGGTGAAATTCGTCCTGACCGAGCACGGACGTCCCCTCCGCGACGCCGGGGTGAAGCTTTTCGTCGGCAACGTCTCGTCGAAGGCACAAGACTTCTCGAGCCCCATGCGGGAAACTGCCCCCGGAATCTACGAAGCGAGCGCCGTAGTTCCAGCCAAAGGCAAATGGCTGATGAGGATGAACCTCGACGCCGGGAAACTCAAAACCAGCAGGTCATGGTTCTTCGACGTCAGGTAAGCCGCGCCGCCCTGCTCAGCTTCGCCGCGTTCGCCATGGCGGCGGCAACGTCGCGGGCCGACTCCCCGGCCGACAGCAATGCCATCCATGCGGGCCCGTGCACCAAGCGGGCGGATGGCCGGCTGGTGACGCTGGAGATCGACCCGAAACCGGTCAGGCACATGCGGGAACTGACCTTCAGGGTCACTATCGAGCCATGCGACGGCATGCCGCAGCACCTGCTGCTCGACCTTGCCATGCCGGGCATGGTGATGGGCAGGAACCAGGTCAGGCTGTCGAGGAGGAACGGCTGCACCTGGGAAGGCAGGGGCCTCATCGTCCGCTGCATGAGCGGCCGGACGCTCTGGCGGGCAACACTCCTCTCCCCCGGACCGGGCAACCCCGTATTCACCTTCGATGTCCGCGACTAAACGGCAAGGACAGGCCGCCATGCGCTGCGACCACTGCCTCCAGGAGCTCTCGGGCTCCGCAACCGTCGCGGTGACAATCGGCGGGCAGGAGCGGCGATTCTGCTGCCATGGTTGCCTGGGGGTCTATGAGCTGATCCACCGCCAGTCGCTCGACGCCTTTTACTCCCGGCGGTGTGACTGGCAGCCGGGACGGCCGGCCTTCGCGGCAGTCGACGCCAGGGACTTCGCCGCAGATGTCGTGAGCGCCGGCGGAACCAGCCGGATTGATGTCGTGCTCTCCGGGATCCGTTGCGCCTCCTGCGTCTGGCTCATCGAAAAGGTGCTCAGCCGGCTCGAAGGCGTGGTATCGGCAAGGGTGAATTACGCGACCCGCCGGGCTTCCATCGAATGGCGGCCCGATTCGCTCCAACTGGAGGCAATCCTCAGGACGGTGGCGGGTCTCGGCTACATCCCGAGGCCCGCCAGCCACTCGGCATCGATGGACGCGTTCGCTGAAGAGAAGCGGGACCTCTTGCTGCGGTTCGGAACGGCCGGGTTCTTCTCGATGCAGCTGATGCTGGTCAGCGCCGCCCTCTACGCCGGTTTCTTCCAGGGCATCGAATCGACCTACCGCCTTGCATTCCAGCTCATCTCCTGGGCGCTGGCGACCCCGGTCGTCCTCTACTCGGCCACCCCATTCATCTCGAACGCCCTGCGCTCGATCAGGAACCGCAACCTCAACATGGACGTCCTGGTGGCGATCGGATCCCTCGCCGCCTACCTTTACAGCATCGCCATGGTCTTCACCGGGGGCGAGGTCTTCTTCGACACTTCGGCCATGATCGTCACCTTCATCCTCCTCGGGCGCTTCCTGGAGGCCGGCTCCAGGCTCAAGGCGGGGAGCGCACTTGAGGCCCTGGCCGAACTCCAGCCGAAGGAGGCGATGCTGGTCGGTGATTCCGGCAAGGCCGCGCTCGTTCCGCTGGAACGGATCGTCAGCGGTGAACTGATCGAGGTGCTGCCCGGATCGAGGGTGCCGCTCGACGGCACGGTCGTCGAAGGCACGGCCGACGTCGACGAGTCGATGCTGACCGGCGAGTCCGCACCCGTGCCGAAGGGCGAAGGCAGCGAACTCTATGCCGGCACCTGCGCGGTCACCGGCCGGCTGACGATACGGGTCACCGGGAACGCGAAGGAGACGCTGCTCTCGAGGATCATCAGGACGGTCGAGGAGGCCCAGGCGCGCAAAGCCCCGATCCAGGGGCTGGCCGACCGGGTTTCGGGCTGGTTCGTACCGGTCGTCCTGCTCCTGGCTTCGGCCACCTTCGCCTGGTGGAAGCTCTCGGGAGCCTCAGCCGTGACGTCGCTCATGACCGCCGTGTCGGTGCTGGTCATCGCCTGCCCCTGCGCGCTCGGCCTGGCCACGCCGCTCGCCATCCTGGTCGGGACCACGGCCGTCGGCAGGAAAGGCATTCTCGTCAAGGGTGGCGACATTTTCGAATCGGTTTCGAAAACCACCGTCGTGGCGCTCGACAAGACCGGGACCATCACCCGGGGGAAGCCCTCGGTCGTGGACACCTTCGACTTCGGCGTCGAGGAGCGGTTCATGCAGTGCTGCGCCTCCCTTGAGCAGTGGTCCGGACACCCGGCAGGCCATGCGATCACCTCGGCCTGGAACGAGGAACTCCTGCCTGTTGAAAGCTTCCGTGCCCTGCCGGGCCAGGGGGTCGCCGGGACGATCGGCGGCCAGGCCTGGCTTGCCGGCTCGCCATTGCTCCTCGAAGGCAACGGCATCGCCATCGATCCGTCATGCCGCCAAGAGGCGGCGCGGCTCGAACGGGAGGGGAAGAGCACGGTGTTCGTCGCCTGCGGCGGGCGCGTCGCCGGCCTGTTCGGCCTGATCGACGACCTTCGGGAGGATGCCCCCGGCATGGTCGCCGCACTCAAGGCGCAGGGGCTCCGCCCGATCATCCTCACGGGGGACAACGAAGGGGTAGCCAGGTACGTCGCCGAGAAATGCGGCATCGAAGAGGTCCGTTCCGAGCTGAGCCCCATCGGCAAGGCCGAGGCGGTAAGGGAGCTGAAAGCTGCAGGCGAGACCGTGCTGATGACCGGCGACGGTATCAACGACGCTCCGGCGCTCACGGAGGCCGACACCGGGGTCACCTTCGGCACGGCGACCGGCATCGCCATCGAAAGCGCCGGCGTCACCATCCTGAACGACGACCTCAGGCTGCTCGGCGAGCTCTTCTCGGGCTCGAGGAAAAGCTTCTCGGTCATCCGCCAGAACCTCGCCTGGGCCTTCGGCTACAACCTGCTTGCCGTACCGCTCGCCGTCGCCGGGCTGCTGCACCCGATCGTCTCCGCCCTGCTCATGGCTTCGAGCTCCCTGGTGGTCGTGGGCAACTCGCTTAGGCTGAAAAAAATCTGAACCACACGTATGGCAAGCACCTTTTTCCTCATCGCCATCGGCTTCATCTTCGGGCTTGCCGGCTGGGCACTGTTCCTCTGGGCGGTACGGAGCGGGCAGTTCGACGATGCCGAAGCGCCAAAATACCGCATGCTCGACGACGACGACGAAACGCCCTCGACAAAAACGAAGGACCATGGGCACTGAAGCCATTGCCATGCTCATGGCGGGCATCTTCGGCGGATTCGGGCACTGCGTCGGCATGTGCGGGCCGGTGGTATCCTCGCTCTGCCTGGGGGAAACCCGTCGGGGGATCGTGCACCTCCTGCTCTACAACCTCGGCAGGATCATGACTTACGCCATGCTCGGGGCACTGGTTGGATTCACCGGATCGTTCATCGGCCTCACCTCGTCGATTGCCGCCGTCCAGACCGCCGTCATGGCGCTCTCGGGCCTCTTCATCATGCTGATGGGCCTTGCCTCCGCAGGATGGCTCCCCTTCGGCAAGGAGCTCGTCAGCTGCGCGCCGGCCATGCCCCTCATCCGGAAAGCCCTGTCGCTCTTCAGCGGGCCGGGTTCGGTCGGGGCATGGTTCCCGATGGGGGTCGCGCTCGGTCTCCTTCCCTGCGGGCTCGTCTACACCGCGCTCCTGACGGCGGCCCGCGCGGCCATGAAGGCGCCCGACCACTTCGCCGGCATGGCAACGGGCGGGTTGCTGATGCTCATCTTCGGCATCGGCACGGCGCCGGCGCTCCTGCTGGTCGGCAAGGCCGCCGGCCTGTTCGGCGAAACGACCCGCCGGCGATTCTACCGCCTGGCCAGCATCGTCATGATTGGTACCGGCGCATGGTTCATGGTCGGTGCAGTCAGGATGTAACCTGCAGGCAGGGTTGTATTACAGCACGGAATTCGGTAGAATAATGGTACAGTAAAACGCATCAGTATCGATTTTGCCGCAGGCGTTGAAGGACCCCAGGACATGAACATCGACAGGAACCTCATCAGGCTTCTCAAAGAGGAGAAGCGGCCGTTCGTCCTGTCGGGCGTCGCCGGTTCCGTTGGCGCGTTGCTGCTCGTAGCCCAGTCCTGGAGCCTCGCCACGGTGGTCGAACAGCTTTTCAGGACCGAGGGCGGCTGGCCAGCCGTCCTGCCCTCCCTGTCGCTCTTCGCGCTGTCCAGCACCCTTCGGCTGCTGCTCAACCAGGCCGCGCACCACTCCGCCAAACGGGGAACGCTCGCCATCCGGAACAGGCTCTCCGCCCGCCTCGCCGGCACGGTGGCCGGCCTCGGCCCGTCGTTCGCCCGCTCCGAACAGAGCGGACGGCTCGTGACCACCATGCTCAAGGCGGTCGAATCGGTCGATCCCTACCTGAGCCAGTACCTTCCCCAGCTCCTGACGGCCCTGGTGACCCCGGTAGTGATCCTCGCCGCCATCTTCCCTTCCGACTGGATCTCCGGCCTCATCCTGCTCCTGTCAGCGCCGCTGGTCCCGGCATTCATGATCATCATCGGCAAGCGCTCCAGCGCCGCAACCGAGAAGCAGTGGAGCACCATGAGCCGCATGAGCGGCTACTTCCTCGACATGCTGCAGGGCCTGGCCACCCTGAAACTCTTCGCCCAGGAAAAGGCAAGGCGGGACGGGATCGGCGAGGCGAGCGAGGAGTTCCGGCGTTCGACCATGCAGGTGCTGAAAATTGCCTTCCTCTCGTCGCTGGCCCTCGAACTGGTCGGTACTGCAGGCACCGCGCTCGTGGCCGTCAGCATCGGCCTCCGGCTTGCTGCCGGCGCCATGCCGTTCCGGCCGGCCGTGTTCATCCTGCTGCTGATCCCCGATTTCTACCTGACGCTTCGCCAGCTCGGCACCAGGTTCCATGCCGGCATGGAAGGGGTTTCGGCATCGAAGGAGATGCACGGGATCTTCGATCGTGCCGCCGCCGAACCCCGTCCTCCGGGCGGTCGCAGCCTTGCCGCCGATGAGGCCGCATCGCAACCGATTGTCGTCGACAACATTTCCCATACCTTCCCCGGCGCGGCGAAACCGGCGCTGGACGGCGTCTCATGCACCCTTGAGCCCGGCACGGTCACGGCCCTGACCGGACCAAGCGGGGCGGGGAAGAGCACCTTGCTCAACCTTCTGCTCCGGTTCATCGAACCGCAGGGCGGGACGATCTCGCTCGGCCCTACCCCGATCGGCCAGTACCGCGATGAGGCCTGGTACCACCTCATCGCCTGGGTGCCGCAACATCCGTTCCTGTTCAACGCATCCATCAGAGAGAACCTGCTCATGGCCCGGCCGGAATCCGGCGAAGCGGAGATAGAAGAGGCGCTACGGCAGGCTGGCCTCTCCGACATGGTTCGCTCGCTCCCCAACGGGCTCGACACCATGATCGGCGAGCAGGGCTCCCGCCTGAGTGGCGGCGAAGCGCAACGCCTCTCACTGGCCCGGGCGTTCCTGAAAGATGCGCCGATCCTCCTGCTCGACGAACCGACCTCGCATACCGACCCGCTCCTCGAGTCCCGGCTACGCTCGTCGATGGAAACGCTCATGCGGGGGCGCACCGTGGTCATGATCGCCCACCGGCTCGAAAGCATCAGGAAGGCCGACGCCATCCTCGTGCTCGAAGAGGGCAAGATTTCGCAGTCGGGCACGCACGAAGAGCTGTTGGCGACGGAGGGCTTCTACCGCCGAGCCATGCTCTCGTCGATCGAGGAGGCCGCATGAAGACGTTCCTGAGACTCGTCGGCCTCGTGAGGCCATTCGCCTGGTGGATGCTGCTTTCCGCCATCATCGGCTTCGCCACCATCGGCAGCGGCATCGGGCTCCTGATGGCCTCCGGCTGGCTGATTTCGAGGGGCGCGATGCTGCTCCCCGTCACGGCTTTGCAATCCGGCATCGTCGGGGTGAGGATCTTTGGCGTCGCCAGGGGGATCCTGCGCTATGCCGAACGACTCATCTCGCACAACACCACCTTCAGGATCCTGACCAGGCTGCGCCTCTGGTTCTACGAATCCATCGAACCGCTGGCTCCGGCGCGCACGGCCTCGTTCAGGAGCGCCGACCTGCTGAAACGCATCGTGGACGACATCCAGAGCCTCGAAAACATCTACTCCAGGGTCATCGCACCCCCGGTCACGGCATTGATGGTGACCGCCCTGATATGGCTGATCGTCGGATCATACTCGACCGGCGCGGCCGTCGGCGTGCTCGCCTGCCAGCTCATCGCCGGCGTTGCCGTGCCCGTCGCGGCAGCCTTCATGGCAAGAGGCACGGCGCGGCAGATTGCCGGGCTGCAGAACGAACAACAGCTGCTTGCGGTGGATATGGTCCAGGGACTCGGCGAACTGCGGGTGTTCGGCATGCTCGGCACGCACCTCGACCGGATGCAGGAAACCGAAGGGCGGAAGCTCGGCCTCGAAAGGAAGGCGGCGTTCATCGGGGGGGTACAGGAGGCGATCAGCGGGGTCGCCATGAACGCGGCCGTCGTGTGGATCATCTGGCAAATGCTTCCGATGGTCAGGAGCGGCAGCATCACCACGGTCGCGATGACGGCCGTCATCTTCGGCGTCACGGCATCGTTCGAGGCCTTCCTGCCGCTCACCGGCTCGATCCAGCACATCGAGGCCGACATCCGGGCCGGTGAACGCCTGTTCGAAATCATCGACGCCGAACCCGATGTGACCTCCCCGGAGCACCCGGAACCCTTCCCGGGAAAAACCGGCATCGAAGCCCGGCACCTGGGGTTCACCTATCCGGGGAGCGTCAGGCCTACCCTGCACGACGTATCGTTCTCGCTCCCGCAAGGCGGGCGCGTAGCCATCGTCGGTCCGAGCGGAGCCGGCAAATCGACCATCACCTCGCTACTCGTGCGATTCTGGAATCCCTCGGAAGGAAGCCTTGCCATCGGCGGCCGGGCCATCTCCGCCTTCGAACCCGAAACGCTCCGCCGCAACATTTCGGTCGTCTCGCAGAGGACTTACATCTTCGGCCAGAGCATCCGCGAAAACCTCCTGCTTGCCGCACCCGAAGCCACCGACGAGGAGCTGAAAAGCGCCCTCACTGCCGCCGGGCTCGACGAGCTGCACCCACGCCTCGACGACTGGGCCGGGCAGCACGGCATGAACCTGAGCGGTGGAGAACAGCAACGCCTCGCCATCGCCCGCATGATCCTCCAGGACGCACCGGTCATCGTGCTCGACGAAGCCACGGCCAACCTCGACGCCATCACCGAACAGGCCGTGCTCGACGCCATCGACCGCACCGCCGAAGGCCGCACCCTGCTCGCCATCACCCATCGGCTGCACCGCATGGAGCGCTTCGACGACATCGTCGTGCTGCATGAAGGCAAGGTGGTCGAGCGTGGCCGCCACGACGAGTTACTGGCCCTTGACGGCTTCTACGCCGGCATGTGGCGCCTCCAGCACGAAACGGGGGTGTGAACCTCCCGTCCTACCTGTTCAGGAGCTGGTGGAGTGCAATCAGGTCGGTGTCGATGCAGTGGTTCAGTTTCACCGCCTTGTTGAATGGCACCAGCACGATTTTTTCATTGGTGATGCCGATCATCACGCTTTGCTGGTCATCGAGCAGGGCGTCGACGGCAGCGACGCCCATCCTGGTCGCGTTCACCCGGTCTTTGGCCGTGGGGCTTCCGCCCCGCTGGATATGGCCCAGGATCGAAACCCGCACATCCAGGTCCGGATGTGCCTTGCGTACCTCTTCGGCTTTGCACATGGCGCCCCCGCACGGGTCCCCTTCGGCTACGATGACGATCCCGCTGCTCTCTTTGCTCTTGTACCCTTTCTTCAGGAACCGGTTCAACTCATCGTTCTGTTCTGTCGACTCGGGAATCAGGATCACCTCGGCGCCGCAGGCAATACCGCTGGTCAGGGCAAGCAGGCCGGCCTCCCGGCCCATCACCTCGACAAAAAATATCCGTCCGTGTGACCGGGCGGTATCCCTGATCTTGTCGACCGCTTCGACGACGGTGTTCAGCGCGGTTTCATAACCTACGGTGTAATCGGTGCCGTACATGTCGTTATCGATCGTGCCGGGAATACCGACAAACGAAATATCGTACTCCTGCGACATCACCAGGGCTCCCGTGAACGAACCGTCGCCACCAATGACGACGACAGCGTCGATCTCCGCCTTCTTCAACTGCTCATAGGCTTTCCTGCGGCCCTCTGAAGTCCTGAACTCCTCGCTGCGCGCTGTCTTGAGCATCGTCCCGCCAAGGTGGAGGATCCCGCTGACATCGGAGGTCTTGAGCGGTATGAAGTCGCCCTCGATCATCCCCTGGTAGCCCCGGCGGATACCGACCACCTTGAGCTTGTTGGCCAGGGCCGCCCGGGTAACGGCGCGAATGGCCGCATTCATCCCCGGGGCGTCACCTCCGGAGGTGAACACACCGATCTTCTTCAATTTTCTTCTTTTTGGCGACACTTCCCGACTTATGCTGATAGCGGTCATGATACTGGGGGTAGAGGTAATGAAATATCCAAAGGACTGTGCGGAAAGATAGCATTATGGTAGCGGGGAAATACCGGAAGTCAGCTTTTCTTTCCTCAGGCAAAAAGCTCACGAAAATGAAACAGGGCACGGCATGCGCTGCAATTTCGGGCATAGGGAAATATTCGGACAGCTTGGAAGGGATGCTCAATGCCTTCCCTGGAAGCTTACGGCTGCGCAGGCCTCGGCCGGATCACCCTGAGGGTGTCGAACCCTTTGGCGTGGGCTTCGGCCATCAGCCTGGCTAAAACGATCCTGTCCATCTGCGGCGTCCTCGACAGGATCCAGAAGTAGTCGCGGCTGTTGCCGGCGACCATCGCCCACGAGTAGTTTTCCCGGTCGAGGTCGAAGACATGGTAACCGCCGTAGAAGGGCCCGAAAAACGATACTGCGAGGGCGCCGACGCTGGTGTCGCCGGCAAATCTGGCCTTCCCCTCGGCGCTTTTCCACCTCTTCTGCACCGGGTCGTAACCCTTGTTGAGGACCTTCACCATCCCGTCCTCCCTGAGGGAATAATTGGCCGACACCTGTTCGGTGCCTCGCTCGAAACGGTTCTCTATCCTCGCGACCTCGTACCATGTTCCGAGGTATCGGTTCAGGTCGAAGCGGTCGACCGCAACGATGCCTTCCGGGGCACCAACACAACCGGCAAGGGCCAAAAACAGAAGGAATATGATGAGGCGCTTCATTGATATCTCTCCTTTAGATAAGGGTTTAATGAATTTTTCAACGACAGGGAGTCACCTTGGCGGCAATACGTTCCGGCAGGCTTCTCCGGAAAATTCGATCTCTACCGTGGAGTGGTAGAGGCCATGCCGACGGACGATGGCGCGCATCTCGTCCTTGACGGAGGCGTACACTTCCGGCAGCGGCTGGCAGTCGAGCTCGAGATGGGCCGTAAAGACGTTGTGCTCGCCGTCGAGCGACCAGATGTGGGCATGGTGCACGGCCCTGACCCGCGCCATGCCTTCAATCTCGTGGACGATCGTGTCGAGGCTGACATCGTCTGGCACAGCCTGCAGGAAGATCGGCAGCATCGATTTGAGGTTCCTGACGACGTTTGAAAGGATGTACAGGGTGATCAGTACGGCGAGGATGGGATCGAGCGCCGGGAAATCCACGAACAGGAGCACAACCGAAACCACGAGCACGGCCACCCACCCGAGGACATCCTCAAGCAGGTGCAGCGCCACGACCCTGGTGTTCATCCCCTTCTCCTTCGACAGGCGCATCATGGCCATGCCGTTGACGGCCACTCCGACGATGGCGAGCATGACCATGCCTCCGGCATCGGGTCGGGTGGGTTCGAGGATGCGGGGCACCGCTTTCGAGAGGATGAACACTGAACTGAGCAGCAGCAGCACCGTGCTGACAAGGGCACCGAAGGTCGAAAAACGCTTGTAGCCGTAAGTGTAGCGGGCGTTGCCCTTCTCACCGGAAAGGCGTTCGAAATACCAGGCCTGCCCGAGGGCGAAGCAGTCTCCGAGGTCGTGAGCGGCATCGGCAAGGATCGCCGTGCTGTTGGTCAGGAAACCGCCGACGATCTCGACGACGGTGAATCCCAGGTTCAGGAAAAAAGCAGTCCTGATGTTTCCCGCGGCATGGTGATGGGGACCGTGGTGATGCCCGTGGTCGTGATCGTGGTGTGCCGTCATTTCCTGCGAATTTTTTTATGGATGGCCATGCAGGAAAATACGTCCGGGATCGTTCCGCATGAAGCGATATCGTAGGCGGAAACTTATTTTCGATGTAAAGCCTTTCCGGATTGAACCGACCGGCCATGGAGACAGGGAACCTATGAAGTTCATTCGATTTCTGGTATCGCGGCTCAGGGAACACCCGCTCGCCCGGATAGGTCCGGGCCTGATTACCGGCGTCGCGGATGACGACCCTGGTGGCATCGCCACCTATGCACAGGCCGGCGCGCGGTTCGGCTTCGACATGCTCTGGACGATGCCGCTCGCCTACCCGCTCATGTCGGCCATCCAGTCGCTGTGTGCCCGCATCGGCCGCGTTACGGGCAAAGGGCTGGCGGCGAACATCAAGGATGCATTCCCTCCGGTGGTGCTGAAAATCGTCGTGCTGCTGCTGCTCGTCGCCAATACCCTTAACATCGCTGCCGACGTGGCGGCAATGGGCGAGGTCGCGGAACTGGTGTCGGGCATCGACCGCCATGTCATGACGGCATTGTTCGTCTTCGGTACGCTACTGCTGCAGGTGTTCGTCCCGTACCACCGCTACGTCTTCTTCCTGAAATGGCTGACCCTTACGCTGCTGGCCTATTCGGCGGTGCTCTTCACCGTGCACGTACCCTGGGCGCTGGTGGCGCGACGCACCTTCCTGCCGCACTTCGTCGCCAACGCCGAGGCCGCCGCCATGATCGTGGGGGTGTTCGGCACGACCATCAGCCCCTACCTCTTCTTCTGGCAGGCCTCCGAGGAGGTCGAGGAGATGCAGCGGGAGACCGCCTCCCGACCGCTTGTGCTCGACCCTTCCAGTGCCGGCAAAGAGCTCCGCCGTATCCGCTGGGACACCTGGAGCGGTATGTTCTATTCGGATATCACAGCATGGTTCATCATTTTGGCGACCGCCGTCACCCTGCACACTTCGGGTGTCAGGGACATTGAAACGGCAGCCCAGGCGGCAAGCGCCCTCAGGCCACTTGCCGGGAAGTTCGCCTACCTGCTCTTCGCCCTGGGGATCCTCGGGGTCGGATTGATCGGCGTGCCGGTACTGGCGGGTTCGGGCGCCTACGCCCTTTCTGAGGCCATGGGCTGGAACGAGGGCCTGGAACGCAAGGCGAAGGATGCGAAAGGCTTCTATGGCATCATCGCCCTCAGCGTGCTGGTGGGCCTAGCCGTCCAGTATTCACCGGTCAGCCCGATGAAGGCCCTCTTCTGGAGCGCGGTCATCAACGGCGTGATCGCGGTGCCACTCATGGTGGTGATCCTCATCCTGGCAACGAAAACATCGGTCATGGGCCAATTCACCGCGAGCCGCCCGATCCTCGTGCTTGGATGGATCGCCACGATCGTCATGGGCGCCGCCTCCATCAGGATGCTCATTCCCGGATAGATGCACGGCGGGCTTCTTCAGGCAGACCGGTTCTTGAGCCTGATAGCGATGCAGTCGTAGGCCACCCGGTCGCCGACATAGGCGGTCGACCCCTTCAGCACCACCATCCACCCTTGCAACTGGTACCGGTTCCCTGCTGCGATGGCGGCGACAAGCCCCCGATCACTTCCCGCAAGCGTCGCAAGATCCCTGTTCCGGGTCAGCACGACCGGCTCGATGCCGGGCCCCGCCACGACGGTCATCGCGTCGACCTCCACCCCTTCGAGCCTGAGGCCCTCCTGCAGGGCGGCGCCCTTGGTGAGGGCTTCGAGGCGGATCATGCGCGCCCGGGCGTCCGGGGCCCCACCCTCGATGGCGAGGTGGACCATGTCAAGCAGGTTGTGCCGCGCCGTGTCGAGGTCGGGAAAAGCCCCGGACGACCGGTACCGGGGATTGTCCCTGAGCACCCGGGCCAGGGACGACACCTCCTTGAGGTAGGTGTTCAGCTGGTTGCCAGGCACGAGGTACATGACGACCATGTGCACGGGTGGCTCGCCGTGAACACCGTAATCGATGCCCTCCGGGCTCCAGCCGACGGCGCAGACGAGGTCTCCGTCGAAATCCACCCGCGCATGCGGGCAGGCCCATCCCTCCCCGAGCGAGGTGTTCGAAACTTTCTCGTGCTCCAGCACGGCCTCGACGATGCCGGTGCCGGAAGGGATCGTCGGGACGGCTTCGAGCATCGTCGCCAGGAACTGGAGGGCGTCGCCCTTGTCGTTGTCCGGGAGTTCGACCAGCCGCCCCCGCTGGAGGGCGTCGAGTATACTTTTCAGCATGTCAGTTTCCTCCGAAACGTTTGAAGAACCACGATTTGACGGTATGGGTCATGGCCCCGTACGCCAACAGGAACGCCGTGATCCACAGGAAATAGGAGGCCGGGAGCGGCACCATGCCGAACAACGATGCGAACGGCGAGTACGGGAGCCAGGCGGCGACGGCCATGGCCGAGATCGTGGTTAGCAGCATCGGCACCGAAGCGCGGCTCTGCAGGAACGGGATCCTGCCGGTCCGGATGATATGGACGATCAGGGTCTGGGTCAGCAGGGACTCGACGAACCAGCCGGTCTGGAACATCCTGACGGCATGCTCCCGAACGGGGGCGCCGACCGAGGGATCGACAGAGAGGCTTGCCCCGAACACGAACCACATGAGGGCGAAGGTGGCATAATCGAAGATCGAACTGATCGGTCCGACCACCATCATGAACCACTTGATGTTGCCGATATCCCAGCTCCTCGGCCGGGCGACCTGCTCCTCGTCTACCCGGTCGGAAGGGATGCCGGTCTGGGAGAAGTCGTACAGCAGGTTGTTGAGCAGGATCTGGATCGGCTGCATGGGAAGGAAGGGCAGCAGGAAGCTCGCGCCGACGACGCTGAACATGTTGCCGAAATTGGAGCTCGCCCCCATCCGGATATACTTGATGATGTTGGCGAAGACGCGGCGCCCCTCGCAGATGCCGTCGGAGAGCACCATGAGGCTTTTTTCGAGCAGCACGATATCGGCCGACTCCTTGGCGACGTCCACGGCCGTGTCGACCGAGATGCCCACATCGGCCGCGCGCAGGGCCGGAGCGTCGTTGATGCCGTCTCCCATGAAACCGATGACATGGCCGTTCTTCCGGAGCGACTGCACCACCTGCTCCTTCTGCATGGGTGAGAGCTTGGCAAGCACCTCTGCCGACTCGACCGTGCGGTCGAACTCCTCCGGATTCATCCTGGACAGTTCGTCACCGGTCGCGAAATGGTTCACGACGAGGCCGACGTCCCTGCAGATCTTCCTCGTCACCAGGGCGTTGTCACCGGTCAGGATCTTGACCCGCACGCCGGCATCCCCGAGGCTGACCAGCGCCTGGGCCGTCGAGTCCTTCGGCGGGTCGAGGAAGGCGATATATCCAAGGAGGATCAGGTTCCGTTCGTCCTCATGGGTGAAGTGCCTGCGTTCGGAGGGAAAATCATTGTAGGCGATGGCGAGCACGCGGTAGCCGTTGCCGTTCAGGCCGGCGACTTCCTCGAACAGGTCGTCGCGGATCATGCCGATCAGCGGGTAGATGCCATCGTCGATCTGGTAGCGGTCGCAGCAGGTGTAGATCTCCTCCACCGCCCCCTTGCAGATCAGCACATGGTCGTTTTCGTAGTCGACCACCACCGACATGCGGCGACGCTGGAAGTCGAACGGCAGCTCATCCACGAGCGTGCAGCTCTGGTGGACGGCGAATTCCTGATGATCCAGCACCGCCCGGTCGAGCAGGTTCGGCAGGCCGGTCTGGAAAAAGCTGTTCAGGTAGGCGTACCGGAGCACGCTGCCACTCTGTTCACCCAGGACGTCGACGGCCAGCTCGAGCAGTACGCGATCCTGGGTCAGGGTGCCGGTCTTGTCAGTGCAGAGGATGTCGATGGCCCCGAAGTTCTGTATCGACGAAAGGTGCTTGACGATCACTTTCCTGCCTGCCATGGCCAGGGCCCCCCTTGCGAGGTTGACCGTCACGATCATCGGCAGCATCTCAGGCGTAAGGCCGACGGCAACCGAAAGGCTGAACAGGAGCGATTCCATCCAGTTGCCCCTACTGAAGCCGACGATAAGGAATACCGATGCCACCATGACGACCATGAATCGGATCATCAGCCAGGTGAAGGAACGGATGCCCCGGTCGAAACTGGTTTCGTCGCGTTTTTTGTCGAGCCGTTCGGCGATCGCCCCGAAAAAGGTCCTGGTGCCGGTGTTGACCACGAGCGCCCTTGCCGAACCGCTGCTGACGCTGCTGCCCTGGAAACAGGCGTTGGGCAGTTCGAGGATCGGGAGGCTGTCGCCTGCAGATGGGTCGGCATGTTTTTCGATCGGCATGTTCTCGCCGGTCAACGAAGCCTGGCTGACGAAAAAGTCCTTCGCGGAGATCAGCCGGAGGTCGGCCGGAATGACCGAACCCGCCTGCAGCAGGACGATGTCGCCAGGCACCAGGCCGGCAATCGGCAGCTCGGCTTCGACACCGTCGCGGACGACACGCGTCGTCGAGCGGACCCGCCTGCCAAGCGCCTCGACCGCATTGCCGGAACGATAGTCCAGAACATAGGAGATGCCGACGCTGAGCACAAGCATCCCCCCTACGATGGCCGTCGAGGTGAGTTCGCCCATGGCCGCCGACACGACAGCGATCAGGAGCAGCTGGATGACAAGGGGGCTCGATAGGCGGTGCAGGATGTCCCGCATGAAGGAGGGGCGGCTGGCCCGGGAGATTTCGTTCCTGCCGTACAGGGCGGCGCGCTTTGACGCCTCCCGGCCATCGAGGCCCCCGTCTCCGCTCCCCATGAGCCGCAACGCCTCGTCGACAGGCGCAGCGCAGAGCTTCAGGAGGAGGTGTTCGTCATCCGGGCGGGTATGCGGCGCAGCTGCCTCCCGCCGGATGGCGTTTGCAGGAAGCTTGCCGTAGATGGTCCGGAACATGACAACCTCGTCAGTCGAAGATGACGGTCTTTCGGCCGTTGACCAGGATGCGGTGCCCGCTGTGCAGGCGCAGGGCCCTGGCAAGGACCAGACGCTCCAGGTCGCGCCCCTTGCGTACCAGGTCGTCGAGCGTGTCGCGGTGGGAGATGCGGATGATGTCCTGCTCGATGATCGGCCCCTCGTCGAGTTCGTCGGTCACATAATGGCTGGTGGCACCGATGAGCTTCACGCCCCGCTGATAGGCCTGGCGGTAGGGGTTCCCGCCGATGAAGGCCGGCAGGAAGGAGTGGTGGATATTGATGATCCGTCCCGGATAGCGTTCGGTGAACTGCGGCGAGAGCACCTGCATGTAGCGGGCCAGCACGATCGTATCGACGCCGGCGGCCTGGCAGAGTTCGATCTGCCGCTGCTCGGCCTCCAGCCGCGTCCCTGCCGTGACCGGGACGACATGGTAGGGGATGCCGTGCTGTGCCGCAAGCGGACCGAGGTCGGGATGGTTCGAGACGATAAGCGGGATGTCGATGCCGTACTCCCCCATGCTATGCCGCCAGAGGATCTCCCTGAGGCAGTGGTCGTACTTCGAAACGAAGATGGCCGTCCGGTCCCGCCGCCCCGAAAGCCTGATCTTCCAGGATGCCCCGAACTCGCGGGCGAGCGGCGTGAATGCCGCATCGATGTCGGCCGCCGGGATGGAGAAGCGGTCGAGGCTCCAGGAGACCCGCAGGAAGAAGTGGTGCTCTTCGACATCCACATGTTCGTCGAGGTCGAGGATGTTCCCGCCCCGCTCATAGATAAAGTGGGCGATGCGGGCGACAAGGCCCACGCGGTCCGGGCATGAGAGCAGGAGTACGGCAGTGCTGCCGGGAGCGTTCGGGAACGGGGTCATGTTTTTGACTGGTGAAAAAGTGGTCTATGCTCCTTGAAAAGCATCCTGCAAGCCGATGGTCGAAAGGCGGTCGAGGAAACCCACCGCGAAGCTTCCCGGCCCTCCTGCCCTCCCGGCGGCATCCCCACCCACGGCCCCGAAGATCGCCGAGGCTGCGGCGGCTGCCCTGAACGGAGTGGCCGAAACCGGCAGGAAGGCGGCGATCAGCGCGCCGAGGGTGCAGCCCATGCCCGTGACCCGGCTCATGAGCTCATGGCCTCCCTCGACGCTGACGACCTGTTCGCCGTCGGTGACGTAGTCGACCTTCCCGCTGAGGGCGACGACCGACCCGGTGCCCCGGGCCAGTTCGATTGCCGCCGGCAGGGCATCGGTCGAGGCGACGGTGGAGTCGACCCCGCGGCCCGCGCCGTTCAACCCGTTGAGGGCGAGGATCTCGGAGGCGTTGCCCCGGATGACCGTCGGACGGAGCCCGACGAGCTTCCCGACGACGGAGGTCCGGTAGGTAAGCACGCCGGCCGCGACCGGATCGAGGACCCATGGCGTGCCGGTCGCGACAGCCGTCTCTGCGGCCATCAGCATGGCTTCGGCATCAGGTACGGTGATCGTGCCGACGTTGAGCAGCAGTGCGTCGGCGATACGGACGAACTCCGCAGCCTCTTCGACGCTCACCACCATCGCCGGGGCGGCACCGACGGCGAGCAGGACGTTTGCCGTAAAGTTGGTGACGACGGCGTTGGTGATGCAGTGGACAAGCGGGGAGCGGCCGCGAAGACGTGCGAGATCATCCTGCAGGTCGGGATGTGGCCACTCGAGGCTTTCCATGCCGGGAACCGGGACACTCATAACGTCAATATTATTTTGGGGGTTGAAGAATCGGGCCTGAGGAAAGATCGAAACCTGCGGCATTTCCTGCAAGCGCGGGCCGAAAAAAAGGCAGGCCTCTGCCCTTCCCCGAATGCGTCGTCGGGCACATCATGGAACGAACCATAACCAGGACATTTTCAAGAACTGCACCACAGCAGTCATCGACATCACCAGAGGCCCGACCGTGTAAAGGGCACTTCTATTTATCGGAAAATACAATGGCAACTTTCAGGCCACCTACCACGGCACCGAAGCAAGTTCCAGAATATTGCCTGACGGATCGGAGCAGAACACGATGCGAACTCCCTTGACCGTCGTACGGTACAGGATCCGGCCACCATGGGATTCGGCACGACCTGCGTAAAGGTCGACGTCACCAACGACCATGCATCCGTGGATAAAGCCTGAACGGGGCCGATCCGGTTTCGGAGGCGCAGGGAAAACCTCGAACAGCTCGATTTTCTGGAGCATCGGGGCATCAGGAACCCGCAAGGAAACGCTCCTGACCCGGACGATGCCGCTGCCGAAAAGGGTTTTCGCAAGAGGCCAGCGCATGGGATCATCCGGACTATGGACCAGGATACTGCCAACCTGCACGAACCCGAAAACATCCCCGTACCACGTTGCAGCCTGTTCGATGTTGGCGACCCCGATTGCGATGTGGTTCCAGTGCGGGACGGCGCGTAACGAATCAAGTGCCTCGATTACCGCCCGCCTCCGTTCCGGGTCGGTTATACGTATGGCATAGTCACGCTGCGTCAGACCGGAGAAGTCCTCGATGTCCGTCCTGGCGCCTGAACCAACTTCCCAGCGAATCTGCTCGAGGTAGGCCTGAAGGCCCTCATCATCCACCGTACCCGCCCGGAGCACGGCGTCATGCAGGGCTGTCAGGCCATTGACCGGCGGCCGCTCGTTCAGGGCGTCTGCGAGCTGGGCGGCGCTGATCCGCGACGCCATGAGCCTGAGGATGTCAATCCTGCCGAACACCGAGGCCCTGATGATGGAGTTGACCGCCATCGGATGGATCTCCCGTACCAGCGGGCTGGCGCCTCGGTCGAGCAGCAACCGGGCCAGACGCAACCTCAAGGCCGCGACGGCCTCCGGATGCGGAGGGGCGTCAATGCCCGTCACGACGACCACCAGCGGAGGCTCGCGCAATACGCCTCCACAACGGTCGGGATCGACCCCATCAATCGCGGTCTCCACCTCCCGGAAAAGCCGGTCCGCCTGCCCGGGATCACGGGATACGGCTGCCAGCGAAGCCTGGATGAGGGCTACGAAATCGTCCGAGCGCTTCTGGCTGACCTCCTGTCCGGGAGGCACCGATTCACGGACCTTCTCGAGAAGGGCGGCATAATAGTCCTGTTTTTGCTGTTCGGTTACCGGCCTGGAAAAAACTACGGCGAGAAGCGCATTGTTGCCGAACTGCCGCGCGAAGTCTGCGGCCGTCAGGCCCCGAAGGGTCGTGGCGGCGGGATTCGCCCCCTTTTCGAGCAGGAACGCCGCCAGCCGGACATGCCCGTAGAAGGAAGCCTCGAGCAGCGGTGTATGCCCGTTGACAGGGAATACGGCGTCGAGGTCCTGCGGCCGTGCCTCCAGAAGGCGCGATACCGCAGGCACGCTCCCGGAATGCGCCGCCATGTGTATCGGCAATGCCCCGGTCGGAGCGAAAGGCTTGCCGGGATCTGCCGTCCGCACGGGATTGTCAAGCAGCAAGTCGATTGCGCCTGCCTGGCCGCATGCGGACGCCTTGAGCAGCGGAGTCCATCCATCCTCATCCGCCTGGTCAGGATTACCGCCGGCTTTGAGCCAGGCCATGAGAGCCTTGCGGTCGCCGTGCCTTGCGGCGTCGAGCGCCGTCTGCAACGCCGGTTCGGATGCCGGGGCACACCGGGCGGCAACAGGAACGAACAGCAGGGCAATCAGCAGGATGAGGGTTTTCATGAAGGCATTCTCCAATGAGTGGAGCCTGATGGGATTGACGGAATATTCACTTGATGCACATTGAATGATTCATCACCTATGCGAACCACCGGCCGATACTGCCCGATAGAAATAAAAATCGCCGCTTCCATCGGAACAAGTATCACCACAGGCAAGGACGGGATATGGCACAGACGCCATCCGCATCAGAACGCAGCGACAGCCCACAGTTCATAGCGCAGGCGGCTGTGGTTGTAGGTCGGATCCACCTCGTCCTTGGTGACCATGAAGCGCAGCGTCGGCTGGAGGGTCAGCTTCACATCCTTGTCCTCATAGGCATGGTACTGGTATTGTGCCCAAGCCAGGTTGTTCGTGTAGGTCTGCTTGATGGCCACGGGCTGATCGGCGCGTTTCGACCTGTCGGTCGTCACGCTGTGGTCCCACCAGACCAGGACTGGACCATATTCGGCCTTGATCCTCGTGAAGTAGGCGGTATAATCGACAATGGCGTTCCGGTTGTCAAGTCCGTAAGGGTTCCCGCCAACCACGACGTCTGAGTTGTTATAGACGGCGCGGTCGGGCGTCGTCCCCTTCACGATGCTGTACCAGGCGCCGGCACCGATCTTCACCCCTCCGACGGGCCCGCTCAGGTTTGCACCGAAGGTCACCGGCCGAACACCCTGGTGGAACGGCATGCGATACTTGTTGTTCAGGTTTTCGCCGGTGCCGCTGGTCGGGCCCGCAGCCTTGAAGGTCTCCTGGGTGAAGGAGTCCATCCTGGTGATCGCGGCCAGGACGATGGGTTCGACGCTCACGCCGGCGACCTCTGCCCTGTAGCTCGCCATCAGGAGGTAGCCGTCTTTCAGGAGACCATCTTTGATGTGCCTCGCTTCCTTGCCGACGATATTGTCGACCACGCCCAATGTCAGGTTCAGTTCACCCGCTCCGACCTTCGTACCATAATTGGCGCCGAACATGCTGTCGTTCAGGAAGGTCGCCACCGGGAGCTCGATCGGGTTCCTGGGAAAGAAGGTCAGGTCATAGATTGGATTGTCAAAGGAGTTCAGGGGCAGGCGGCCGACAGCGTAGTGGCTGTCGCCGTAGTTCCTGCCTAAATAGGCATTGTTGAAACCGAGGGAGGAGAACGATGCGTTGCCGTAGCCGACGGCCTGCCATCCGCCACCGCCGCCGACAGCCACGGTACCTGGGGCGCCGAAAATACCTTTATCGGAGTCAAGCTTGTTCGGTTCTGTGTTGGCCAGCTGGACCCTGGCGTAGAAACCGTCGCCGAACCTGACGCTTCCATTCAGGGTCACGCGGTACTGCCACATGACCTCGTCGGCAAACTGGTGGTCAATATCGTAGGTCTGGACCCTGAGCCTCGTGGAGACGTCGCCACCGAAGCCGAATTGGGCCGCGACCGCCGGCGCGGGCTGTATGGCCATGGCCAGCAACGCAGCAAAAGGGATAAGTTTTTTCATGATGCAGGGGGTTTCTGATTTAAACGAAAATTCGGGATGCGGTGACGTCCCGACTGATTTCGGTATCCGGCGACGACGCAAAAGGTCAGAAGGTGACAGTTGCCCAGAGGTCTGTGCGCAGTCGCTGCTGATTGACGTTCGTTACGCCGCCCTCGGCCTTGTTGGTCAGGTAACGCAGGGTCGGCTGGATCGTAAAGCTTGCCGATGAGGTTTTGTGCACCGGGATTTCGTAGGAGAGCCAGAAAAAGTTGTTGGTATACTTCGCTTCCGATGCGAGTGTCCGGCTCTTGTCCGTGGTGCGGTGATAATCCCAGTAGCAACGCACGGGGCCGTAGTCACCTTTGATCCTGATCTGGTAGCCGCTATAGTCCACATCGCCGGCATTCGGTTCGTCGGTGAAACCGTTGATACCGCTGTAGCCCGTACTGTTCCTGCCGCGGGTGTAGAAGGCGCCGAGGCCGATCTTTGCCCCGCCCGCGGGAACGGTAAGGCTGGCTCCGGCCGACCATGGGGTGACGTGGGTGTACCAGGAGGAGGTATAAGGGTAGTGCATGGGAAGGCTTGTCTGCGTCACCGCCCGAATGAACTGTGGCTCGACGGTGATGTCTCCCACCTTGTCGGAATAAGAGAGGTACAGGGCGTAGCCGTCGTTGAACTTGCCGTCACCCTCCAGTCCGGTATTGTTGGCCGATCCGTTGTCAAGAACGAAAAGGCTCGCCCGCAGGTTGCCCGCAAGGAACCGGGTGTTGTAGTTCACTCCGAAAAGCCGGTCCATGCCTACGCTGGCGAGCGGGCTCTCCAGGGGCTGGAACGGGAAGAGCGTCAGGTCGAGGATAGGAGTGTTCACTGCATTGAGCGGCAGGCGCCCGATCGCATAGCCGTTGTCGGCCGTCTGGCGGCCAAAGGAGAAGTTCGAGACCTGCAGGTTGTAGGTCTCGCTACCGGTTACGGTGTTCCAGCCTCCGTCGCCCTCGGTCTCGTCGGTCGCCATGGCCTTGAAGTAGTACCCGTCCCCGAGGTCGGCAGAGGCGAACAGGCGAACCCGATACTGCCACATCAGGTCGCTGGCGGCCCTGCTGCTCCCTTGCGAAAATGCGGTACCGCTGTAGTTCTCGTCCCTTAACCTGAGTCCGGCGTACCCGCCGAAGTTCACTGCGGCTTCGGCAGGGGCTGCCGAAAAGAGCGCCGCTAACAGCGCCGCAAACGAAAGCGATTTGTTCATATGGTTGTCAGTTTTGTTGCTATTACCCCGCCGAATCCGGAAGTAACCAGAACTATCACAGACCATGCATAAAGCCGTTTGAGCGGCATTATCCACGAGATGGGAAAAGGAACCGGACTCCCGGCGCCGTTTTCCGTCAACCGGGAAGCACCTCAAGCAGAACGCTTGAGCGGGGTCCCAGGAGAAACCGGCTCCCGGGCCGGATCGCCGGCCCCTGGCCCGGCTCGAAAGCGTCGTCGGGCGCAGGGCACCCCGTATTGGCTGAAACACGCCATACCAGGCCATCGGGGAGGGCCGGCAGTTCGACCATGGCCGGCAGGTGCCCGGCATTCCATGCATAGAAGAGGACGTCGTCGCCCGAAGGCGTAGCCGTTGCGAACAGCGCGGCAACGATGCGTGAATCATCGGACCAATCCGGCTCCCATGGGCGGCAGCCGTGCCACGACACCTCGGGAAATCCGAGGGCTCCCGGGGTGTCACTCCTCGGATGATGCCCCAGGCGCAGGACAGGATGTGCTTTCCGCAGGGCAATAACCAGACGGGTGAATCGGAAAAGCTCCTGCTCGCGGTCGAGGAGCGTCCAGTCCAGCCAGTTGAATTCGTTGTCGTGGCAATAGGCGTTGTTGTTACCCCGCTGCGTGCGTCCCATCTCGTCGCCCATGAGCATCATGGGGGTCCCACGGGCCACCATGAGCGCCAGGAGGGCGTTCTTGCTTTGTCGAAGGCGGAGCGCGACGATCTCCGGATCACCGCTATCCCCTTCTTCCCCGCAGTTCCAGCTCCGGTTGTCGTCGCAGCCGTCACGGTTATCCTCGGCGTTCGCATCATTGTGCTTTGCATTGTAGCTGACCAGGTCGCGAAGCGTGAAGCCGTCGTGGCAGGTGATGAAGTTGATCGAGGCCTGGGGCCCCCTGCCTCCGGGCTCGTAGAGGTCGGGCGAACCGGAGAGGCGCGTGGCCACGAGGCCGGCGCGACCGGACTCGCCGCGCAGGAAATCGCGCAGGTCGTCCCGGAATTTCCCGTTCCATTCGGAGAAACGGCCATAATTGGGGAATTTGCCAAGCAGGTAGAGCCCGCCGGCGTCCCAGGCTTCGGCGATCAGCTTGCACTTCTTCAGGATCGGGTCCAGCGCGACCGACTCGAGCAACGGCGGGTTGTTCAGCACCGCCCCCGAAAAATCGCGCCCGAGGATCGCCGCGGCATCGAACCTGAAGCCGTCGATATGGTATTCGGAAACCCAGAAGCGCAGGCATTCGAGCACCATGTCCCTGACGACAGGGTTGTTGCAGTTGAGCGAGTTCCCGCAACCGCTGAAGTTGTGGTAGTATCCTTCAGGGGTGAGCATGTAGTAAATCTGGTTGTCGAGCCCCCTGAACGAGATGGTCGGCCCCCGGTGGTCCCCTTCGCAGGTGTGGTTGAAGACGACGTCGAGGATGACCTCGATGCCGGCGGCATGCAGGGCGCGAACCATGCTCTTGAACTCGTCAGCCTGCATCCCCATGGAACCGGTCGCCGCGTACCCCCCTTTCGGCGCGAAGAAGCCGACGGTGCTGTATCCCCAGTAGTTCATCTTGTTGTCGCCGGTCCAGGGGTTCGGCTCGGACATCTCGAACTCGTCGAATTCGAACACCGGCAGCAGCTCAACGCAGTTGACGCCAAGGCTCTCCAGGTAGGGAATTTTTTCGACGACCCCCGCATAGGTGCCCGGATGGGGCACGCCGGAGGATGGGTGCCGGGTGAAGCCGCGGACATGCATTTCGTAGATGACGAGCCCTCCCGCCGGAATCTCAAGCGGTCGGTCGCCGCGCCAGTCGAAATCCTCGGGGATGACGAAGCCGCGGTACGGGAACCCGTCGTCCCGGTCAGGCGTGGCGCCCCAGACATCCCGTCCAGAAATGGAGCGGACATAGGGGTCGAGCAACACCTTCGACGCGTCGAAGCGATGCCCCGCCACCGGGTCCCACGGCCCCTCCATCCTGAAGCCATACTCGAAGCTTTCAGGATCGAGGTCGAAAATCGTGATACTCCAGACATCGCCGATCTTGAAGGCATCGGGTACCTGGAGCTCACCCATCAAAGCCCGGCTCTGCCGGTCGAAGAGTACCAGGGAGCATGTTGTGGCGGTGCTGGAAAAAACCGAAAAATTGACCCCGCCGGCCACGAGCGATGCGCCGTAGGGCCTGACACGGCCAGGGCGCACTTTCCACCCGGAAATCTCGAAGGTGGGATAAAGATCTATTCGTCCACTCATGGCGGCAATGGTTTAGGAGATGGCTGCTACGGCATTTTCGACCGTGCCGTAAGTGATGAATTGCTCCCAGAACCCGGTGACCGACATGACGTCCTTCACGGAATCGGGTACGGCCGCAAGGACCAGTTTCTTGCCGGCCTGGCGGGATTCACGATAAAGCAGCAGGAGCGTGCGGAGCCCGGCGCTCGTGAGTAGACCGATGCCTTCGAAGTCGAGCACGAGCCCCCCGGCAGAACCGAGGGCGGAGAAAAGACCCGCCTCGAATTCACCGGCGACGGCATGGGTGATGTCTCCGGTGACGGCCGCAACCAGCGCTTTACCGGATGGTGATATAGTGATGTTCATGTCAGGATTCAGGTTTGTACAGAGGTACCGTTTTTTCAAAAGCATCGACAATTTTCTTCTTGATCAGCACCCTGCCGTCGACCGCCGATTTCTCAAGTTCGATTCGCTGGTGCGACAGATAAGCCTGGTAATGGCTTTGCGCATCCCCGGGTTTCCATGCGCGGAACTCCCATCGAACCACGATAATGATCCTGGCCGTCCCTCCGTCGAGCTTGATGTCGATGGACTCGATCTTGTGCGTTTCGTCGAAATACTTCACCAGCGCATCGGCATACCAGGCAGCGAATGCGGGCTTGCCCGTGAATGGTTTCGGGCTGTCCGGGTAGTACATCTGCACATCATCCGCCAGGTAGGCCAGCAACTGGTCGACCGGCTTGTGGTCGTTGGTCCCCGCATACCAGCCGAGCAGCACGTTCTTCACCATCGCCTCGTCCAGGACGGGCGCCGAGGCCATGCCCCGGACGGGGCTGATGATGCCGGCAACCAGCATGAAGATTGCCAGCATGAGTGGAATTTTTTTCCCGGGCATTCAGTCCTCCTTCGTTTTCAGTTTATGCCCCATGGTCGGGCGTGTCCTTGAGCGAACCATCACCAGGACATTGATGTCGGAAACGCGGTACAGGTGATATTCATCGGTCGAATTGCCGATGATGAACCAGCCCAGCCCCCCGGCCTGGCGATCCTCGAGGGGAAGGGTAACATCGACTGGCGACAACTCCGAGGGATTGAACGGCGGGCCGGGGTCTTCGATGCGCACGACAAGATCGTCGTCGGACCAGGAAACAAAGACACGGTAGGAGAGCGCCTCGTCCTCGTGGAGCGAGTAGGAGATGACGTTGGTGACCGCTTCACAGGCCGCCAGGGATATCTCGCGTGCAGCCGCCGTGCCCATTCCACCCTCGATGGCCGTCGATTCGACCATCGCCACAACCTCTCCGATGGTCGCCATGGAGGCCGGCAGGCACAGCTGCCGGGCTGGATGACCTGCCCGGACGAGCGTCAGGGTGATGTCGTCGAATCGTTCATCGCCTACCTGCCATGCCTGGACCGCCTCCAACAGATCAAGCGAGGATTGGTCTACCGGCCGCAGGCGGTTCAGCGACAGGAAACCATTCATTCGTTCCATGCCGAACTGCTCCCCCGACGGATCCATGGCTTCGCTGATGCCGTCCGTATAGATCGCCAGGAGGTCTCCTTCGTTGAACGGGACCTGCCATACCGGGAACTGCTGCCCGGTAATCACACCGAGGGCAGGACCGCTACGCTTCGAAAGGCTTTCGACAGTTCCATCGGCCCTGACCAGGACCGGCGGGTTGTGGCCGGCGTTGACATAACTGAGCGTCTGCCCCACCGGATCCATGACCGCATGGAAGAGCGTGACGAACATCATCGTCGGGTTCGATTCTGCAAGCATCGTATTGATGCGGGTGATCGCCTCTCCGGGCCCGACAACCGAGGCCAGGCTACGCAACAACAGGCTGACCTGCATCATGAACATCGCTGCCGAGACCCCCTTGCCGGAAATGTCCCCGACCGTGAAGACCGTCAACCCGCCAGGCAGCACGAAATGGTCGTAGAAGTCCCCGCCGACCTCAAGCGCCGGGACCGAAAGGCTGAAATGGCATCCTCCAAGGAGCTTCATCGGCTCCGGGAGCACCGAGGCCTGGATCGTATGGGCGAGTGCCAGCTCGGTCGACAGGCGCTGCTGGCTTCGGGCCATCTCCTCGCGCTTGAGTATCGACCGGTTCAGCTCCCCGACCATGCCGTTGAACGCATCGATGACGTCTGCGGTTTCGTCGTGGGTGGCCGACAGTTTCTGTATCGTCGTGAAATTCCCATCCTGCACGCTCCTCACCCCTTCACGCAATAGATCGAGGTTCCTGGTAGCACGCCCGGCACTCCAGCTGAACAGCAGGCCGATGCCGACAATGCAAAGCAACCCCGCCAACAGCACGCCTCCGGCAAACAACCATTGTTCCGTGGCGAACTGGCTGAGAGGAAAGACATACAGGAAAATGAGCGACAACCCTGGAACCCGTTTGTAGACAAAAAAAGAGTGCCCTTTCCCGAAAGGGTCTTCAGCTTCGAAAGAGCCCGTCTCAAGTGAGGAGTTGCTGAGCCCTGGATAACGGCGCGCGGGTACAGGCTTCGAGTCCACAAGGGCATGGAGACTGCCGGCCGGAGCCACGCCCTCCGCGTTGCCAACAGACGCAGAGGCGAGAACATGGTGTCCGGAGTCGAGAACGTAGAGCCGGCAGTCGGCATTGATGTCGACGGCCGCCATACGCCGAAGAAACGTGTCGATACTGACGTCGACGGCGGCCACCCCGTCGAGCGACGCTTTGCCGGCCTCGACGCGGTTGATTGGCAGAATGCAGGATACCACCTGACGGCGCCCGGTTTCGGGAGAGGTGTAGGGACTGCTCCAGTTCCCTACAGTCGACGACACCCCCACCTCGCGGGCAGGCAGGTACCAATGGAGACCGGGCCCCTCCAGCTCTTCGGGCAGGTACCGCAGCTTCTCACGGGCGACCTTTCCATCCCCATCTGACCGGACATAATAAGCACGTTTTTTATCCGGATTGAACTTGCTGCCTTGCTCGAATGCCAGCCTTACCCCGCTGGCGCTTGGCATACGGTCGAGCGCACCCTCCATGATGTCGTACCACGACTGCGATCCGGCAGGTTTCCACATCTGCACCAGGTCAGTTAGCGACAGCAGTTCCTGCCTGACCTCATACATATCGGACGAAGCCTTCACGAAGGATGCTTCGAGCCGGGTCCGGAGTTCATCCTCTTCGCGGTCGATGATTGCCAGGTGTCCCAGCCAGACGATCACCGGCGCGGCCAGCAGGAACACCACGCCGGAACAGATCAGGGCGATGACCGTGAAGCGCTCCCTGAGCGTCCGGGGCAGGATGCCGTGAGCGGCTATGTTCCGATACCTGACGGTCACCAGCCGTAACGCCTGAGACCGTGTTCGAGCACCTCGACCAGTTTCTGGCCGCACAGTTCGGAATCACCGGTGGTACGGGCCGTGATGATCGGATAGTCCACGATCACCGAGTATTTCTTCCCGACATTACCGATGAACTGACCTTCGAGCCCAACGGCATCCTTCAGGATGAACTCGAGCTGGTAGGGGGCCCCCTGGAAACCATGGTCGATCTTCAGGTAACCGTGGCCGTCGTTGTAGTCGAACGCCAGAGGATGGCCGGTGACCCGCTTGCCGAAAACGATGCTCTTTTCGGTGACCTCGTCGCGAGTGAAGGCAAGAACCGCGACGCCGTAGCACTCCCCGGCAACAGGCTTGCCCGCCTTGATGAAAAGACGGATCAGGTCATGGAGCCGCTTGTTGTTGGCCATGTCGAGGATCGGCCCGGAACCGCCGACGAGGACCAGCGCATCGTATTTCCTGACATCGCCGGCAATCCTGTCGAGCGCCGCGTTGTAGGCAAAAAGCTCGTCAAGGTACTTCGGCGAGCTGAAATAGGGCTTGACCGGCAGCCAGGCCGTCAGGTTGAGCGGCTTGTCGAGCTTGTCGGAAGCCTCTATCCTGCGCACTTTTTCGGCGACTTCGGGCGTAGTGACCGTGCGGCCGAGGGGCGGATCGACATAGTTGGGGTCCATGCTGGGCGGCAACGCAAGCGGCTTGGTCCCCTTCGGGGTAGCGAAGTCAATCTTGTAGCCTGCATTCTCGAGCACCTCCAGCGGTCCGAGCAGCTCTTCGCCCCAATAGCCAAACTCGGAAAGGACGAAAAGGACCCGCTTGTTGAGGTGGCGGTTGGTACCCTGGCGATCGTCCGCCGAGGCTTGACGGGTCACCGCCGTTCCGATGAGCAGGAACACAACGGCTATTTTCAGGAATTTCATCTTCATGGTGGGCTATCTCCCGATTCGAAATGTTGATGGATTTGTTTCAAACGAAGGACAAGGTTCCTTATGACGAAATCTTCCGGACCGCATCTTCAACCCCAAGGGTAATGGTGAAATACCGAAGAAAGCCGGTGATGTCAAGCGTATCACGCATGGTGTCGGTCAGCCGGCAGAGGACGAGTCCACCATCCAGCTTGTTGACCTGCCGGACGACCAGCAGAAGCATCCGCAACCCGCTGCTCGCCAGGTAAGTGACCCCTCCGAAATCGAGCACGAGGAACTTCTTCCCTTCCTGGATCATCCTGACAAGCCGTTCTTCGACAGACGGCGTCGTCGAGGCGTCCAGCTTTCCGAGCAGTTCGACGATGGTCGTGTCTCCCTGTGCCTTTTCCTTGATCTCTATCATGTTCATGCGATTTGGTCTTGTTGGACAACTCTAACGTCAGCGAAGCCTGATGAAGTTAACGGAATACTCACCTGATTCGACGTCGGCCGAGAAGCGGTAGAGGCCGCTGTCGGGGCACTCGAACCGGAGCGCCGGAGGATTGCCATGCGGCGCGAGGCGGCGGTAGCCGTCGTAGGGGTAATCGACCAGCGACCATGCCCATCCTGCACGGTTGGCGGTATACTTATACTCGTAAACGACGCCACCGGCCAGATTGAGCTCTTTGGTATAACGGCGGCCGTCCAGGGAAGCCATGTCATGACCCGGATCAGTCGGGTTCCAGCCCCCGCTGCCGTCCATTGCAAGCTCCGGGAAATTTCCCGATATCTGCAGGGACTCGACGTTCGTCAACGGCCTGACCCCGGGCTCGAAGGAGAAGGTCCCTTTTGCCGGATCGAGGGTCACCAGGTAATCGCCCTCGCGTTCGACACGGAACAGCAGGTTCCACTCCTGCGGGTCCGAATGCCAGGTGCGCCCCCAGGCCCCACCGAAGCCGATGCTGTCGAGCGCCCAGTTGCCGTCGATGGAGAAGTTCATCGTGTAGGTGCCGTTGCCGAGCGAACCGCCGTTTGGGGTCAGGTGCAACTGCTTCGTCCAGTTTCCCCGGGCGTCCTGTGCCATCCTGTGCGACGGGGATGCCGGATTCCACGGATCCTCCACGACATCGCCGTTGACCTGGAACTCCTGGCCCCGGAAATATTCGACGGAGGGGGTGATGGTGTAACGACATAAGTACGGTTGGACGGTGATGGTGTATTCGCCATCCTTCACGACACGGAAAACGACGGCGGACTCGCCGATATGGCCGACCCTGCTGTCGTAACCGTTCCCGGCAGCAAGGCGTCCGGGCTGGCCGATGATGCCGCCGTAGCCCCAGTCCGAATTGTGGTTTGCGGAGAAGAGGCACTGGTAGACACCGTTCTTCTCATGACCCCCGGTCGACGACAGCGGTAGCGTGATGCTCCAGGAGCCATCCGGCCGGCGGGTGAATTCGTGTCCAGGGGCCCATTCGTCCCACTTTTCTGCCGGGCGGGTCCTCCGCCCGTCGAACCATTCTGTTGCGCCTTCCCGGTCGTGCACGAATCCATTCACCTGGAATGACTTGATCTTCATCTTCTCCTCGACCCGGGGCCTGATGAAGTAGGTGCCGGCCGCAGGATCGAAGCCGACCGTGTACCAGCCGTCCCTCGGAACCCTGAAAATGACATTGCCTGCCGAAGCGGACATGGGGCCACTGACCAGCCGGCCGGCTCGTGCACCGCGTTTGAAAACCTCGCGCAGTTCCCTGCCGGTATGGAACCGCATGGCATAGATGCCGTCGGCGTTGCGTCCACCGGTTGTACTGAGGTAAAACCTGCGGCTGAAAACCCCTCGTGCTTCACGATGCATATCGTTGCCGGCATGGAACGGGTTCCAGCCGTACCTTCCGCCGACGACGGTACCGACGACCTGGGCGCTGGCCGGTACGTGTGGTTTTGCAAACGCGGCAGGGGAAGCCAGCAGAGCCAATCCGGTCAGGATGGTTGCAGCCGCTTTCCCAATCCATGCCGGGCAGGTCCGGTGCAAGGTTCGATTTGCCATACCAATGTCCATCGAATCTCCCGTTTTCACTTTTTCTGGCCGGCCTGGCCGACAGGCTGGATGATTTCGCTCAGCGACATCCGGCTGTCCATGACGTCGTAAACCCCGCCAAGGATATCTGAAACCCGCATCCGCTCATCTGCGGGAAGCGATGCGACACCGATAAGGATACGGTCGAGCGCCACTTCTCCAAGGTCGGGAAGTAGCGGCAACACCTCCTCTTTCAGTTGCCTGCCCGCCCCTTCGGAACTGAGCGTCCGGCACATGACCCCGACCGCATGATCCATGAGGGACATTTCTGCGCCGAAGCGCACCATACCAGCCCCGGCAAGGATCCTGATGGCCGCATCAGGGGATTCGAGCAGCATTGCAGGCAGGGATGCAGCCGGGCACTCCCCGACGAGATGGCAGGCCACGAGGGCCGCCTTCACCGCTTCCGGGTCCCCGGAGGCCAGCAATCCGGCGAGTCTCTCCCTGAGGGCCACCTTCATCCCCGCCTCGTCCCAGAGCGCCTTGACGACAGCCGCCACGACCACGCCGGAGGGGTCGTCGAGCAATGGCTCGAGCAGGGCCCTGCGGTTTGCCGAGTGCATGCCGAGGGCTTCGACGATGCGCTTGCGGACCGGCACCGATTCATGTTCGAGCCATTTCCGCGCCTTCTGTTCCCAGGCTTCCGGTGATTCCCTGTGCAGGCTGATCTTGAATGCATCCGCGCGGATGGCCGGTTCGGGATCCGATTCGACCACCTGCCTGAGTGCCTCGTCGACAACATGCGGGAGGTCCCGAACATGCTGTCTGGAGATCGACCGCAAGGCTTCGGCCCGCACCTGGGGCGCAGGATCCAGGAGCATGCCGCACAGCGCCTGTAGCGAGGCTTCACCAGGGATGTTCCCCCGGACCCGGGCCGCCGCCGCCCGCCGTTCAGGGTCGGCCATGCCGGCCACCTCGTCGAGCAACGCCCCGGCCCTGCCGCTGCCCGGCTCGACGAGGCACTCGATCGCATCCATCACGGTCCGTTTTTCAGGACTCCTGAGGTTGTCGGCAATCAGGTTCAGGTAGTGCTTCTGCGAACCGACGACCACCACGATCCAGAGGGTGGCGAGCAGGATGCCGGCAATCGTCACCTCGTCGCTCCACCCCTGGCCATCCGTCGCATCGAAGGCCGCGTGCAGGGCGAGGATGAGCAGGCCGCCGAGCACACCGCCAAGCGGATTGACCACCCCTTCGATGAAGCCACGGATACGCGCACGGAGCGCCGATGGCATGGCGTTCTGAGCAAGCTGGTAAGAGTTCCCCTGGAGGGTCATGCCGACGAGGTCCCAAGTGAAACGGAGGAAGAATCCCGCCCAGAAGACGGGTTGCAGGGCGATGAAGGCGAATCCCGCCAGCACGGTGATGGGCAGGGCACAAAGGCCTCGGGAGACGCCGATCCGCCTGATGAGGTAACCGCTGAACAGCACCTGCACCAAGAGGCCGGTGACATTGATGACGATATTATAGATACCGTAGAACCCGGCAAGCTTCGCCTCGGTAGGGAAAGTGGCGTTCATGATGCGGGTGTATTGGAAATCGGCGACGGAGCCGACCACCCAGAACATTACGGCGACGAAGCCAAGCACAAGGGCCATCGGGGAACTGGCAAAAAATCTCGCCCCCTCTTTCAGGTGAGCCCCCTTCTCCTTGTCACCGGCCTCGGCCTTACTCCTCCCACCCAGTTCACCGCCGAACCGCTGCCTGAGCAGCATGGTGAGCGGTATCAGCGCCAGGACCGAAACGGCCCAGACCAGGGTGAGGTTGGCCGTGCCCATCGAATTGGCGAGGAAATGGATCGAAGCGCCGCCGGCGATGCCGCCGATGGTTCCCGCGGTGCCGACGATGGGATAGAGGCGCCGCCCCTGCGACGGGGTGAAAAGGTCGCTGATGATGGTCCAGACCTGTGTCCCGAGAGTCGAGTTGCCGACCCCCTGGGCAAAAAAGACGACCATGAAAAAGAGGAACAGCTGCAGGGTGAACCCCGGCGTGCTCTCCTGGTTGGCGGAGACCAGCATGCGTGCAAGGAGCAGCAGCAGGCCGGTGACGAGGGAGAAGAGGATCAGCAGCCGGTCGCGCCGCACTTTGTCGGCGAACATCAGGTAGACCGATGAGCCGAGCATACCGAGCAGGCTGATGCCGATGTAGGTGTAGGGCAGGTACTGGATGCCCATCCGCTTGACCAGCATCGAATGCACCGCGCTCCACCCGATCGAGTAGCCGACGGCCAGCAGCGCGACCATCACCCAGGTGACGACCACCTTTGAAATCTCCTCTTTGCGTACCTGCATGCTCCGTTCCGGTTTGGTGTTCCTAAGGCTCCCGTCTGCTTTCGGGCTGCTTTCGGCAGCTCATCGGGGAACGAGCGTCACGACCACCGGTTCGGGCACCTTCCAGTCGGGCAGCATGACGGAGAGCCTGTCTGAGTCGAAATTGCGCCATGGGCGGCCGCCGATGCTCACCGAAGCGAGCCGGACGGAGCCCTTCGGGAAGGCGATCGGCTGGACCTGGAACCGGGTTCCCGCAGCTTCAGCGCCTGGCCGGAAATGTAGTGCTACCGGACGACGGTTGACCAGCAGGTTGGTGTAAAGGTGCGCGAAATAGGTCAGTTCCATATTGTGGTAGCCGCTTTTCGAATGGCTCCCCTTGTCGGCCCGATCGCCCAGCAGGTAGGGTGTACCGTCCGACTGGCAGTCGAAGAAGATGTCGCCGTCGTCATGGTCCGGGAACGCCAGGTTGTAGAAGCCGGAGCCGGCACGGGCAGAGGCGAGGTAGGCGGGATCATGGACGGTACCGTACAGGACATAGTAGGCCAGGATGCCCTGCTCCTGCTGCCACCAGGCCTTCCTGTCGTGCCAGACCAGTTCGTAACGGCCGGTCACCGGGTCGGGCTCCCGTTCGATCACGTCGTACCAGCCTCCGCGGCGGACATCCTGGCCATAGACCTCCATCAGGTCTGCGCATTTGCGGGCGGTCCGCAGGTAGCGGTCATGGGGGGCCAGGCCGTGCAAGCGGGTCAGGCACCAGGCGATCTTGAGGTTGTGCCCTACCACGCCCCGGTTCTGCTGCCAGGCATAGCCATGGTCCGGATTCCAGCGGGCGTCGAACCGTTCGTTCACGAAGGGGCTCCCCTTGTCCGGGAAGTGCTCGACGATCAGGTCGGCCAGCTCGACAAGCCGCTTGAGGTGTTTCGGGTCGCGGGTGCCCAGATAGAGGTTCTCGAGGTAGGCCGGAAGGTGGTCGCCGACCGAATTCCAGTTCTTGCGGAGGCCGTTGGGCCCGCTCTCGACAACCTGCAGCGTCCCGGGATCGAGATGGGAGAAGTAGCCCCGCTGCATCGGGTCTTTCGGTGTACCGTCCCAGTAGTGCTCGTCCATGAAACGGATGGTCTTCTCGATATCGGCCAGGATGACGGTATCCCCGGTGGCGCGATAGTACTGGGTGAGGCCCGCGAGGCAGTAGATCTGCTCGTAGAGCGGTATCGTACCCGCGTCGTCGGCAAAGAGCGAGGCAAGGACGGGGCGCCCGTCCCGCAACGCATGCAGCCAGTATACCTGCGTGCCGTCGGCGCTCTCGATGCGGAACCGCTCACGCTGGTAGCGCACCAACTGCCTGGCCGCTTCGAGCACCCTCGGGTTGCCGTTGAGGATATAGGTGGAACTGAGCCCGTAAATGAGCCGGGAAATGGTGTCGGTCTCCTGCAGGTTGACCGATTCGGGCCGCTTCGTCCCGGCCTTGGTGATATTGGTACGGTAGGCCGTGGGATCGACGGGGTCGCCGGGGCCGAACTGCGTTTTTATCCAGAAGTCAGCCAGCTCCCTGGCCTGTGAAGACCACCAGTCGGGATCCTCGAAAATCGGCTTGTCGACGGCATGGTCGAAAAAGGTGACCTCCTTGGCGACCAGCTCGGGGCGGTCCGAATAGACCAGGCCCGAAGCTGCGATGCGAGTACCGGAAGCGAAGGCCGGGATCCCCTTCGGCTCGGGGCGGCGGGAGCGTTCGTCGAGGCCCTTGAGCGGATGGAGATAGGCGTTCGAAGCGATCCTGAGCCTTTGTGTCGAACCGTCGAGCAGCCTCACAACGACGAGAGCGCTATCGGGGTTCACCCTACTCACCGTGCCCTGGACACGATCGTAACGGACCGTCGGCACGGGCTTCGACGCAAGGGCGGCTGTTGCTGGAACGGAAAAGATATGGCAGGCGAGCAGGAATCCAGGAATTCCGTAAGAGCAATTGGCCATGGGGGAGCCTCCTCTTGGGCTATGTTTCGATTCAGGAATCCAGAGCAAAGGACAATGATCCCCCCCGAGCAAAATCCTTGAGGGAACAGGCAAGAGTAAACTTATAAAATTATTACGGTAAATAGGCAATTCACCCCGAACAGTCGTCGGACTTTCTTGCCGAATGGATATCCGGTGGAATCGGCACTCAGGGGATGCTACAGCTTCGATGTGGATGAAGCGTCGTACTGTGGGAAAATTCATTATTTTATGCACCATGGAAACACCCCGTCCCCGCGACACGCAAAGGGAAGGTTTTCGATGGATAACCCGACACATGATGCACGTCCGAATTACCGTTTGGCCATACCTGCTCCTGACCCTACTCCTCTGCGCGGCGGCTTGGTTCTTCGCGGATATCGGCCTCGCACGATATTTCCACCAGTTCAGGTGGGCATCCTGGATGGGCATCTGGGACGCCATCACCCTCGCGGGGCAGTCGGAATGGTACCTCGTCGGCGGGCTGGCCATGTTCCTCGGATTTCGCAAACGGAACCGGAGGGCTTCGCTCGCGGGCCTCTTCATCTTCATGTCGGTGGCGGTATCGGGGCTTGCGGCCGACCTTCTGAAGCTCCTCCTGGGCAGGGCCAGGCCGATGCTCCTGTTCGATCCGGGCACCTTCGGGTTCGGTGGCTTCCGTTTCGGCTATGAATGGAACTCGTTTCCATCGGGGCATTCGGCGACGGCACTGAGCGTAGCGGTGGCACTCTCCCTGCTCCAGCCCCGTTACCGCCTGCCCTTCCTTGCCGCCGGCGTCCTCATCGCGGCGAGCCGCGTCGTGCTCTGCCACCATTACCTGAGCGACGTGCTTGCCGGCTCGATGCTCGGCGCCGCCACCGCAATGCTGCTTTACCAACGCCTGTTCACCAGCAAGTTCGATGAAACCCGAAGCGCATAACCTGAACCGGAACATCCTGCTCGCAGGGCTCGGCCTCCTCTGCTTCCTGAGCTTCCTGGCCGGAATCGGCTCGGGTCCGCTCTTTGACGTGGACGAGGGCGCTTTCAGCGAAGCCACCCGGGAGATGCTCGTTTCGAAGAACTACCTGACCACCTACCTGAACGGGATGCCCCGGTTCGACAAGCCGATCCTCATCTACTGGCTGCAGCTCCTTTCGGTCCGGTCGTTCGGCATCACCGAATTCGCCTTCAGGCTGCCATCGGCACTCTCGGCCGCCGTTTGGGCTGGGGCCACCTTCGCCTTCGTCCGCAGGGAGCGGAACGAAACCGAGGCCTTCTTCGCCACAGCCCTTCTGGCACTGTCGCTGCAGGTATCGATCATCGCCAAGGCGGCCATCGCCGACGCCCTCCTGAACTGCTGCCTTGCGATCTCCATGTTCGCCATCTACCGCTACCAGCGTGAAAAACGGAGATCCTCGATCTACATCGCCTTCGCGGCCATGGGTCTGGGGGTGCTGACCAAGGGGCCGGTCGCCGTGCTGATCCCGTTCGCCACGTCGTTCATGTTCTTCCTGGCTGAGCGCGACCTGAAGTCCTGGTTCCGGGCTATCCTGAACCCGACGGCCATCGCCCTCTTCCTCGTCATCGTCCTCCCCTGGTACACGATGGAGTACCTCGACCAGGGCGACGCGTTCATCCAGGGATTCTTCATGAAGCACAACGTCGGCCGGTTCAGCGGCTCGATGGAGGGCCATTCGGGCTCTCTCCTCTACTATGTGCCAGTCATCCTCGTCGGCGTCATGCCATCGACCACCCTCTTGTTGTCGTCGCTCGCAAGGTTCCGCACGCTCGTCGCCGACCCGCTCTCCCGCTTCGGCCTGATCTGGGCCGGCTTCGTGTTCCTGCTTTTCTCGCTTGCAAGCACCAAGCTGCCCCACTACGTGATCTACGGCTACACTCCCCTGTTCGTCATCATGGGTGCAACACTGGCCCGCTCGACACGGCCATGGCTGCACAGCATCGCACCGGCAGCAATGCTCCTGTTGCTCGCCGCGCTCCCGGCTATCGCACAACGCCTGCTGCCGTCGATCACGCAGCCGCTGGTCGTTGCGCAGGTGCAGGGATTCCTGGGAGAGATGGCGGCAATCCGGTTCCCGATGATCATGGCCGTGGCCGCCGCGCTCTGCCTGCTGATCCAGGCGCTGCCAAGGGTTGCGCCAGCCATACGCCTTATCCTCGGTGGCGCCGTACTGACAATGTCGGCCAACTTCATCATCATGCCGATGGCGGCACGGGTGCTGCAGGAGCCGGTCAGGGAGGCCGCCCTCCTGGCAAAGCGGCAGGGGCTGAAAATCGTGATGTGGGAGGTCTATTACCCTTCGTTTTTCGTATATTCGGGATCGCTTGCCGAAAGGCGCCAGCCGCTTGCCGGCGAGGTCGTGCTGACCAGCGTCGACGACATCGGCAGGCTTGGAACCAGTGAGCGCCTGTACGAAAAGCATGGGATAATCCTCGCACGAATACCAGCAGAACCCGCACCCCGATGAAACTCTCCGTCGTCATACCGGTCATGAACGAGGCCGAAAGCATCCGGCCCCTCTTCGATGCGCTTGCCGGCGCCCTTGGGGGCGTCGACCACGAAGTCGTCCTGGTGGATGACGGTTCGACCGACGGGACGGTGGCCGAAATCAAGCGGCTCGCACCACCCAACTGCAGGCTGGTCGTGCTGAACAAGAACTACGGCCAGACCACCGCCATGGCTGCCGGCATCGACCAGGCGAACGGCGAGTTGATCGCCACCATGGACGGCGACCTGCAGAACGACCCGGCCGACATACCGATGATGATCCGCCACCTGGAGGAGCATGAGCTCGACGTGGTCGCCGGCAGGCGGGCCGGGAGGAAGGACGGCATGATGCTGAGGAAGATTCCCAGCCGGATTGCCAACGCGCTCATCAGGAACCTCACCAACGTGCACATCCGAGACTACGGCTGCACCCTCAAGGTCTTCCGGAGGGAGGTCGCCAGGAACCTCGGGCTCTACGGCGAGCTGCACCGCTTCATCCCGGTGCTCGTCCAGCTCTACGGCGCGAAGATGGAGGAGGTCGACGTCAGGCACCACGCCCGCAAGTTCGGCACTTCCAAGTACGGCATCGGCAGGACCATGAAGGTGATGAGCGACCTGCTCTTCATGGTCTTCTTCCAGAAATGGGGCCAGAAGCCCATGCACCTGTTCGGAACCCTCGGATTCCTTACCCTCTTCACGGGGATCGGCATCAACCTCTACCTGCTGGCCCTGAAGATCCTCGGCCAGGAGATCGGCGGCCGACCGCTGCTCACCCTCGGGGTCATCCTGACCTTCATCGGCATCCAGCTGATCACGACGGGCTTCATCGCCGAGTTCATCATGCGCACCTACTACGAGTCGCAGAACAAGAAACCCTACATCATCAAGCAGATCGTTGACTAAGTCCAAGAGCCTCAACAGGAAACTCCTCAAGGCCCTGCTGCAGGCGGCCATAACCGTGGCTGCGCTCTCCATCGTGCTGCGCAAGGTTGACCTGCACCGCCTGGGCATGCTCGTCTCCCACGCCAACCCCTGGCACCTGCTTGGGGCGGCCATTTTCTTCAACATCTCCAAGGTCGTGAACGCGCTGCGGCTGAACCGCTTCTTCAGGGCGATCGGGCTCCGGCTCCCGGAGTGGTACAACCTCAAGCTCTACTACCTGGGAATGTTCTACAACCTGTTCCTGCCGGGCGGGGTCGGCGGCGACGGCTACAAGATCTTCATCCTGAAAAAGCACCACGGCATGACGGTGATGAACGTGTTCAGCGCGGTGTTCTGGGACCGGGTGAGCGGTATCTTCGCGCTGCTCTTCCTGTCGGCCGTGCTACTGCTGCCGAGCGGGTTCCTGGTGCTCTACCCCCGGCTGACGATATGGGCGTGGGCAATCATCATCACGGCCTACCCCCTCTCGGTGCTGCTGACCCGCCTCATGTACCGGCAGTTCCTTTCCGTCTTCGTCCCGACGGCAATCGAATCGCTCCTCGTGCAGGCGACGCAGCTGATCTCGGCGTGGTTCATCCTCATGGCGATCTCGGCGACATCGAACCAGATCGACTACCTGGCCATCTTCCTCATCTCGTCGGTCGCGACCATCCTCCCGCTGACCATCGGGGGCGCAGGGGCACGCGAAGTGACCTTCTTCTACGCCCTCAGCCATCTCGGGCTCGACACCAACACCGGCGTGGCTCTCTCGCTCATCTTTTTCGTCATTTCGGCACTCTCCTCCCTACCGGGAATCCTGGCGAAGTTGCGGCACGAGCAGGCGGAATGAAGAATGCTGAGTGATGAGTGATGAATTAATAAAGAGGTAGGGGTTCCATGGGGGTCATAAGATCATTCATCACTCATCATTCATCACTCATCACTACTAAATCCTTCAGTTTCAGCTGCAGGTACTCCCGGCCGTTCCACTGCTTGCGCTCGGGTACGTAAACGAGTTGCAACCGGGCGTCTCGACCCATGCGGGTCAGGTCTTCATAGATATCGGGACGGTCGAAAGCGATGACCTCGACGGCTGGCCCCTTGCCCTCCTTCACCATGAACTTGACGTGGCGCTCCTTGAGCAGCCTTGGCGTTCCGGAGAGCGAACAGTTCCCTGACACGAACAGGGGCTCGCGGTTGCCGAAGCCGAAAGGGGAGAACTGCCCGAGCACGTTCATGAACCGCTGGGTGATCTCCCGTATGCCGAGCTCGGCGTCGACGAGCAGTTCCCGCTGGCGCTCTTCAACCGGCAGCAGGTCACGGCACACCTCGTCGAACCGCTTCCTGAAACCCGAAAGCTGTTCCGGCCTGAGCGTCAGGCCGGCAGCCTGGTGATGGCCTCCGAACTGTTCGAGGTGGTCGCGGCACTCATGGAGGACATCATAGATATTGAGGTTGCCGATGCTCCTGACCGAGCCTTTGACCAAGCCGTTCATCCGGCCCATGATCACGGTCGGCAGGGCGTATTTGTCGAGGATCTTCGAAGCCACGATACCCAGCACGCCGAGATGCCAATCCTCGTCGTACAGCACGATCGACGAGCAGTAGGTTGCGCAGTGGCCGGCGACCATCGTCTCGGCCCTGGCCATGATGCCCGCGTCGATCTCCCTGCGCCGGGTGTTCAGCTCTTCGAGTGCGGCGGCATGGCGCCCGGCTTCGCCAGCATCCCGCGCCAGCAGCCACTGCATGGCGCTGCGCGCCGACTCCATCCTCCCTGCGGCATTGATGCGCGGGGCGATGCCGAAGGCTATATTGGTCATGCTGATCTCTTCGGGCCGGACGTTCATCAAGACAGACATCGCCTTGAGGCACTCCCTCGGGGCCTCCCGCAGGCGGCGGAGCCCCTCATGGAGGTAGGCCCGGTTCTCCTGCTGCAGCGAAACCATGTCGGCGGCGGAGGCTATCGCAACGAGGTCGAGGTACTGCTCCCACGCCCCGGGGCGGCCACCCTCAGCCTGGACGATGGCCTGCATGAGCTTGAAGGCGACACCGCAACCGCACAGCTCACGGAACGGATAGGCGCAACCGTCGACCTTGGGATCGAGGATGGCGAACGCCTCGGGGAGTTCTCCGGCCTCGTGGTGGTCGCAGATGATCACTTCGATCCCCTGTGCCGAGCACTTGCGGACCTCGTCGACGGCACGGATGCCGCAGTCGACCGTGACGATGAGCGTCACCTGACGTTCGACGGCGAAGGCGATCCCCTCGTCCGACAGGCCGTAGCCCTCCGTGAAGCGGTCGTTGATATAGTGGCAGACATCCGCGCCGCGCCCTTCGAGGAACATCGACAGCATGGCCGTGCCGGTCGTGCCGTCCACATCGTAGTCGCCGTAGATCATGATCCTTTCGCCGCTGCCGACAGCCCTCGTGAGGCGCTTCACCGCCGTCTCCATGTCCTTGAACAGGAACGGTGACGGCACGCTGTCGAGCGAAGGCCGGAAGAACCGGCGAGCATCGTCGAAGGTCGATATGCCACGGTTGCAGAGCGCAGCGGCTATGGGCTCGCTGACGTTGATCGCCTTCGAAAGTTCCATGACGAGGCTTTCGTCGGGCTCGAGGCGGGTCCATCGGTAACGCTTCATGGAACGGGCTTGAGAAATGGAAAGAGGTCGAAGAATGTACGGATTATTCGACCCTTTCTTGAGGGAAAAATACGCCCTGAAGTCACAATGCCGGCGGGGCGATCTTGGTATTACTCGTGAAATAGCATAAATTTTTTGGTCATGCACTCTTGCACCAACCTTTCCTGGATACCCGGACCATGAACAGACTGACCACCATCGAAAGCCACTTCCTGCAGCAGCAAAAACTCTACCCCGAAGTCAACTCGGAGGTCACCGACCTGCTCAACGACGTCGCCTTTGCGGCCAAGCTGGTGCGGAACAAGGTCGTCCGCGCCGGACTCGCCGATATCCTCGGCATGGCCGGAAGCACCAACGTCCAGGGGGAGGAGGTCAAGAAGCTCGACCTGTTCGCCAACGAGCAGATCATCAACGCCATCGGCCAGCACGGCAGGTTCGCCATCATGGGCTCCGAAGAGAACGACAGCATCATCATCCCGCCGGTGAACGAAACCGGGAACTACGCCCTGCTCTTCGACCCGCTCGACGGTTCGTCGAACATCGACGTGAACGTCAGCGTGGGCACGATCTTCTCGATCTACCGCCTCAAGGCAGACGACCCCGGCCAGGCGAGCCTTGAGGACTGCCTGCAGAGCGGCGCCGAACAGGTCGCGGCGGGCTACGTCATCTATGGCTCTTCGGTGGTGCTGGTCTACACGACCGGCCATGGCGTGCATGGCTTCACCTACGACCCGGGAATCGGCGAGTTCCTGCTCTCACACGAAAACATCACCACGCCGGAACGCGGCAAGTACTACTCGATCAACGAGGGCTCCTGGGCGCAGCTCAATGATGGCACGAAGCGCTACATCGACTACCTCAAGGAGGAGGACCCGTCGACCGGCCGTCCCTACAGCACCCGCTACATCGGTTCGCTCGTGGCCGACTTCCACCGGAACCTGCTGACCGGCGGCATCTTCGTCTACCCGGCCACCAAGAAGCACAAGAACGGCAAGCTCAGGCTCATGTACGAGGCCAACCCGCTTGCCTTCATCTGCGAACAGGCTGGTGGCCGTGCCACTGACGGCCAGCGCCGGATCCTCGACATCAGCCCGGAGGAGCTGCACCAGCGCACCCCACTCTACATCGGCAGCACCGACGACGTGCTCGTCGCCGAGGAGTTCGAAAGCGGTAGCCGCTGAACCGGGGAAACTCCTTTGACCGACATCCTGAACCTTGAACCGCAGAGGGTGTGGAAGCAGTTCCACGCCCTCACGCAGATACCGCGCCCCTCCGGCCACGAGGAGCAGGCCAGGGAGTTCCTCTCCGCGTTCGGCAGGAAACTCGGGCTTGAAACCATTGCCGACGGGGCAGGCAACATCATCATCCGAAAGCCGGCCACGCCAGGCATGGGACACCGCAGGGGGATCGTCCTGCAGGCCCACCTCGACATGGTGCCGCAGAAGGACAGCTCTACGGAACACGACTTCCTGCGCGATCCGATCGAGACGATCGTCGACGGAGGGTGGGTAAGGGCAAAAGGCACCACCCTCGGTGCCGACAATGGCATCGGCCTGGCCGCAGCACTGGCGGTGCTCGAGTCGTCCGACATCCCCCATGGACCGCTTGAGGCGCTCTTCACCGGCAACGAGGAGGCGGGCATGACGGGTGCACGCGGCCTGCAGCCGGGGCTGCTGAAGGGGAGCATCCTCCTGAACCTGGATTCCGAAGAGGAGGGGGAGCTGTTCGTCGGCTGTGCCGGGGGACTCGACGCCGTCGCGGCATTCGATACACCGGAACGGACGACCCCGCCGGGCATGCAGGGATTCCGGATCACGGTCACCGGCCTCCGGGGCGGGCACAGCGGCATGGACATCGGCCTCGGCAGGGGTAACGCCAACAAGGTCATGAACCGCCTCCTGCACGACGCCCACGGCCGCTACGGGCTCCTCCAAGGCTCAATCGAGGGCGGTAGCCTCCGCAACGCGATCCCGAGGGAGTCGTTCGCCCATGTCGCCGTTCCGGTGTCGAACGTCGAAGGCTTCCACACATCGTTCGACACCCTTGCGGCATCGATCCGCAAGGAGCTCTCCGCGACCGAACCGGACCTGCGCATCGCAGCCGCACCGGCAGGCCTGCCGGACAGCGTGATCGAAGACGATGCGAGCGGACGCCTTCTTAAAGCCGTCCACGCCTGCCCGAACGGCGTGATGCGCATGAGCGACACCATGGGAGGCCTCGTCGAAACCTCGGTCAACCTTGCCATCGTCCGGTCGACGAAAGGCGCCGTAACGGTCGAGTGCCTGCTCAGGAGTTCAGTTGATTCCTCGATGGAGGATCTTTCGAAAATGGTCGGGAGCGTTTTCGGCCTGGCCGGTGCCACGACGCGTTTCGAAGGGGGCTACCCCGGTTGGAAACCAAACCCGGGTTCGCCGATCCTGAAGTTGATGAAGCAAATCCACGAAAGAAAGTCCGGCAGGGCGCCGGAGGTCCGGGCGGTGCATGCGGGCCTGGAATGCGGAATTTTGGGGGGCACCTACCCGCGCCTCGACATGATCTCCTTCGGCCCGACCATCCGCCATCCCCACTCCCCCCACGAGAAGGCCGGGATCGACTCGGTCGGCAGGTTCTGGGAGATCCTCGTCGCCACCCTGGCGGCTTTGGGGGAAGAGAAAAATGACTGAAGGGACAACAGGGACATCAGTCCTTTTCCCTTTCCTAAAACTCCGGGTAAAAAATCCTTTCGATCGCCAGGGCCTTTCCCGTGGCAGTGTCGAGGGTAAGCAGGACGGCAGAGAAGTGCACGTCGTCGGTGGCGCACTCATACTTGTGCGGGGTCTGGTAAAGCATCCGGTCCACGGCTGACTTTACCTGCATGCCAATCACCGAATGGTAGGGGCCGGTCATGCCCACGTCGGTCAGGTAGCCCGTGCCCTTCGGCATGATCCGCTCGTCGGCGGTCTGCACGTGGGTATGGGTGCCGATGACGGCCGAGACCCGGCCGTCGAGGTACCACCCGAGGCCGAGCTTCTCGGCGGTGGCTTCGGCATGGAAATCGACCACGATCATCGGCGACTGCTCCTTCACCTGCTTGATCACCCAGTCGGCCGTCCGGAACGGGCAGTCGATCGGGTTCATGAAGGTCCTTCCCTGCAGGTTCAGCACCGTGATGCTTCCCAGCCCCTTCGGCAGCCTGTAGGTCCCGAAACCTCGTCCGTAGGTCCCTTTCGGGTAGTTCTGCGGCCGGAGGACCCGTTCGTGGGTCTTGAGGGTTTCGAAGAAGTTGAAGTTGTTCCAGATATGGTTTCCGCCGGTCACGACGTCCACCCCCGCCTCGGTCATGAGGTTCAGCGCTTCAAGGCTCATGCCTTTACCGTTGTGCGCGTTCTCGCCGTTGCAGATGACGAAATCGACTTCGTGCTTCGAAATGAACCCTTTCAGCATCCTGCTCACGATCTGGAGGCCGGGGTTACCGACGACGTCGCCGATAAGGAGGATGTTTGCGGTTTTTGCGCTCATGGACTGCTGGTGGCTGGATTGATGGATTGACTGCTCTAAGGTAAGCAATGGCGGCAACATTGAAAACGCCGGCATCCGGCTTTTGCAGGAAATACCGCGCGGATGGCGTTATATTTCCACCATGACCAGCCCCACCCTGAAAACAGCCCTGCTCGCGGCCCTGGCCGCCATGCTCCTCTTCGTCCCGCCCGGCATCACCTTCCTCCTGCGCGACCCGGGGCAGGTCTCCGAAAAGGCCGTCGCCAAAGCGAAGGCCGAGCTCGGCCGCTACGCCCTGCTGCATCCGGAAGAGGAGATCCGCACCCTCGCGGTGGTGGACTTCTCGAAGCCCTCGTTCATGAAGCGTATGCTCCTCATCGACCTGCACAGCGGCCGGAGGTGGCCCTGTCGGGTGGCCCACGGCAGGCGAAGCGGGGAACTCCTGGCCCGAAGCTTCTCGAACGTGCCCGAATCGAACATGAGCAGCCTCGGCCTGTTCAGGGTCGGGCGCACCTACTCAGGAGAACACGGGATGGCCCTGCGCCTCGACGGCCTCGACTCGCTCTGCAACGGCAACGCTGCCCCGCGCGACATCGTCGTACACTCGGCGGACTACGTCTCCATACCCTACATCCTCTGGAACCTCGCCACCTTCAACGGCCCGCGCATCGGCAGAAGCAACGGCTGCTTCGTGGTTTCGAGAGGCGACATCCTCCCTGTCGCCAGCCTCCTCGGCCGCGGTGGATTCATCTACGCCTGGGATAGTAGCGGGCCGCCGTGAGCATTCCACTGATCCGTCCGATCTGACCAATCGGTTGACAGGAAACAGCAAAGCCCGGCGTCTGCCGGGCTTTGCTTTGGTAGGTCGTCGAGGATTGACTTACAGCGCGTCGATGATCGCATTGAGCGTCGCGCTCGGGCGCATCGCGTTCGAGGTCTTGACTTCGTCCGGCTGGTAGTAGCCGCCCATATCGACCGGCCTGCCCTGCGCGGCGATCAGCTCGGCGTTGATCTTCTCCTCGTTGGCCGCGAGGACTTGGGCGACGGGGGCGAAGCGGGCCTTCATCTCCTGGTCGGAATCCTGCCCGGCAAGCGCCTCGGCCCAGTAGAGCGCGAGGTAGTAGTGGCTTCCGCGGTTGTCGATCTGGCCGACCTTCCTGGCCGGGGACTTGCCGTTGTCGAGGAACTTGCCGATCGCCACGTCGAGCGTGTCGGCCAGCACCTGGGCCTTCTGGTTGCCGAAGGTCTGGGCAAGGTGCTCCAACGATGCGGCAAGGGCAGAAAACTCACCAAGGGAATCCCAGCGGAGGTAGCCCTCTTTCTGGAACTGCTGCACATGCTTCGGGGCCGAGCCGCCGGCGCCGGTCTCGAACAGGCCGCCGCCGTTGAGCAGGGGCACGATGGAGAGCATCTTGGCGCTGGTGCCGAGCTCGATGATCGGGAACAGGTCGGTCAGGTAGTCGCGAAGCACGTTGCCGGTCACCGAGATGGTGTCCTGGCCGGCGCGGAAGCGGCCGAGGGTGAAGCTCATGGCATCGACCGGTGCGAGGATCCTGATATCGAGGCCGTTGGTGTCGTTCTCCTTCAGGTAAAGATTGACCTTCTCGATAATCTGGGCGTCGTGGGCGCGGTTGCTGTCGAGCCAGAACACGGCCGGTGTGCCGGTGATCCTGGCGCGCCTGACGGCGAGCTTCACCCAGTCGCGGATCGGAGCGTCTTTTGCCTGGCACATCCTGAAGATATCGCCTGCCTCGACCGGCTGCTCCATGAGCACAGTGCCGTCGGCATCGACCACGCGGATCGAGCCGTTGCCGGAGGCGATGAAGGTCTTGTCGTGCGAGCCGTACTCTTCAGCCTTCTGGGCCATCAGGCCGACGTTCGGTACGCTGCCGATGGTGGCAGGGTCGAATGCGCCGTTGCGACGGCAATCGTCGATAATCTCGCCGTAGATGGTGGCGTAGCAGCGGTCGGGCACCATGGCCTTGGTGTCGTGCAACTGGCCGTCGGGGCCCCACATCTTGCCGCCGTCACGCACCACGACCGGCATGGAGGCGTCGATGATGATATCGTTCGGCACGTGCAGGTTGGTAATGCCCTTGTCGGAGTCGACCATGGCAAGCGCCGGGCGGGTGGCGTAGACCGCCATGATGTCCGCCTCGATCTCTGCGCGCTTCGCCTCTTCCAGGCCCTGGATCTTCGCATAGAGGTCGCCGAGGCCATTGTTCAGGTTGACACCGAGCTCGGCGAGGATGGCGGCATGCTTGTCAAGCGCAGCTTTGTAGAATACCGAAACAGCATGGCCGAACATGACCGGGTCGGAGACCTTCATCATGGTGGCTTTCAGGTGCAGCGAGAGCAGGGCGCCCGAAGCCTTGGCCTCCTCGATCTGTGCGGAGTAGAACTCGCGGAGCTTCCGGACGTTCATCACCGATGAATCGATCACTTCGCCATCCTTCAGCGAAGTCTTCTCCTTCAGCACGGTCGCCTTGCCGGTCGCGTCGGCAAACTCGATCCTCACGGATGTAGCTTTCTCCACGGTCACGGATTGCTCTGTACCGTAGAAATCGCCTTCGGTCATGTGGGCGACGTGCGCCTTCGAATCGGTGCTCCACTTCGCCATACGGTGCGGGTTCTTCCGGGCGAATGCCTTGACCGACAGCGGGGCGCGGCGGTCGGAATTGCCTTCGCGGAGCACCGGGTTGACGGCGCTGCCGAGCACCTTGGCGTAGCGTACCTGGATCGCCTTCTCCTCGTCGTTCGACGGAGCTTCGGGATAGTCCGGCACGTTGTAGCCGTGCTCCTGCAACTCCCTGATGGCGGCTTTAAGCTGCGGAATCGAGGCGCTGATGTTCGGGAGCTTGATGATGTTGGCTTCCGGCTTCAGGGCCAGTCCGCCGAGCTCGGCCAGGTAGTCCGGCATCTGCTGGGCCTCGGCGAGGTTGTCCGGGAAATTGGAGATGATGCGCCCGGCCAGCGAAATGTCGCGGGTCTCCACTTCAACGCCGGTACCACGGCTGAACGCCCGGATGATCGGTAGCAGCGAGTATGTCGCCAGGGCCGGGGCTTCGTCGATCTTCGTGTAGATGATGGTCGATTTGTTTGCCATATCGATGGTGTTTATTGGTCGTTGAATCTGTAATATTTTCAAATGCTTCCCGGTGCGAGTCCCGGAACACAAAAGAGAACCCGAGCCGGTCGAAGGGCCGAATCAGGCGCTATGGCTGGAAAATGGGTGGAAAACCGGCTCGTGCCGGCCTTCCGGGAAACCTTACCTGGATGGATAGAACTCGTCGAGGTCCACCCGCTGGGCAAGATCCTTGTCGTGCAGCACTTCATGCGCGAGCTTGATCATCGGAATGGTCGCCCCCATGGAGCTGTAACCGCCGTCGTGGAACAGGTTCTGCATGGTCACCTTGCGGGTAAGGTCGCTCAGGATCGTCATGGTGTACTCGGCACACTCCTCGGCGGTGGCGTTGCCGAGCGGAGACATCAGTTCGCCGTAGTCATACATTTTCTCGAACCCGGGGATGCCGCTACCTGCCTTGGTGTAGGTGGGACTCTGCGAGATCGTGTTGATGCGGATGGCGCGTTTGGCCAGCCTCGGCCCGAAGCTGCGGGCAATCGACTCGAGGAGCGATTTGGCGTCGCCCATATCGGAATAGGTCCAGTAGTTTCGCTGCGACGCGATGTAGGAGAGCGCAACGATGCTTGCGCCGTCGTTGATCGCCTCGTTCTTGAGCGCGTAGGCCACCAGGCGGTGGAACGAAATGCCGGATACGTCGAGGGTCCTCATGAACCACTCATAGTTCAGGTCCTCGTAAGGAACCTGCTTGCGGATGTTCTGCGACATACCGATCGAGTGCACGATGAAATCGACCGGGCCGAACGTCTCCTTGAGCTCCTTGAAGCAGGCGTCGACATCCTCGTTCCTGGATGCGTCGCAAACAAGGACCGGCGCGTTGCCGCAGGCATCGGCGAGCTGCTGGAGGTTTCCAAGGCGGATGGCCATAGCAATGTTCGAAATGGCGATCTGGGCACCTTCACGATAAGCATGCAGGGCGATCTGCCAGCCAATGCTGCTTTCATCAAGAGGGCCGAAAATAATGCCTTTCTTCCCTTTCAACAAGCCATAGTGCGATTTCCCGGACATGGTATAAACTGGTTCTTTGTGGAGATAGGGGTATGCCACCCTGTTGATGGTCGTCCAAAGCTATCAAGATACAAGTTTCCCGTGAATAGTTAAACACTTCCCGGCAAAATTCCCGCAGACGGCTGCGCGGAGGACAGCTCACGGGACGCATTGAAAGGCAAGTCCCCGGGTCGGAACCGGGTCTTGCATGAAGGATGCGGACAAGGATGCCGCCAGGATACGCGGGACGTCAGATCTTGAGGCGGCGCATCGAGCGCAGCTTGTCGAGCACGTTCTTGTTGACGTTGAGCTCCATCGCCTCCTGCTCGACGGGGTTGTCCCTGAAGACCACCCTGAGCAGGTTGTCCTCGCGGATGAACTTGTCCATCTCAAGGCTGTAGAGGGCCCTCGGCAAGGTGATGATCCTCTGGGCGCGGTCGACGGTGACGATGATGTCCGTGCCCATGCGGTCGACCTTGACCTCCTCGGCATCCTTGAGGAAGGGGACGCGGATGCAGAGTATCTCGCGGTGGTCGGAGGTCGCCTGGTTCTTCTGGCTCTCGATCCAGAAGTTCTTGCCGGAATAGAAGATCTTGTCTGGCTCCTGGTCGCCGAACACCATCTGGCTGATTTCGTAGAGGGCATCCGGGCCGATCGGCTCGGTGCGCTGCAGGTGGCAGCGGAAGACCGGAGTCGGGTAGAAGGAGTTGTCGATCTCCAGAAGGTACTTGGTGTGCAGGTCGGACCAGAACTCGAAGTACTCGCCTACCGTCTTCGATGTCGGCAGGATCTTGTTGATCACGATGCCGTCGATATTGATACCGTAAAGGTGCACGAAGGTGTAGGCGCGCTTGGTCTCGAGGATGGAGAGCTTCTCGGGGTTCAGCACGAGCCGGAAGGTCACCTCCGGGCTCAGGATGAAGCGGTTGATATCCTCCATCTGCTTGAGCAGCACGTTCACCTCGTTGAAGAAATCGTCGTCCGGGATGGAGTTGCCGGAAAGCGGCCTGGCCAGCGACGACATGCTCTTGTAAAGCTTGAAGAACTGCTTGCCCATGTTGCCGCCGATGATGATCTCCGGATAGGCGAGGAGCCGCAGCGTGTTGCCGGTCGGGGAGGTATCGAGCACGATCGCGTCCCACCTGCCGGACTGCGCTTCGTCGACGAGCCTTGAGAGGGCGAAGATCTCGTCGAGGCCGGGCTGCGTGGTGAGTTCGGAGGCAATGCCGCTATCAAGCCCCTGATTCTTGTACGACGAGGAGACGAACTTCTGGAAGCCCGACATGTTCTTCTTCAGCTCGTAGATCGTATCGACCTCAAGGCCGTAGAGGTTCCGCTCGATCTTCAACGGCTCGTTCCGGCTGATCTGCACGTTGAACACGTCGGAAAGCGAGTGTGCCGGGTCGGAAGACATGATCAGCACGCGTTTGCCCTGGCGGGCGAGCGCGACGGCGGTGGACGACGAGACGGTGGTCTTGCCTGTCCCCCCCTTGCCTGAATAGATGATGATCCTCGGCCGGGACTGGTTTTCGGTTAAATCCCTCGACGTCATGCGACACTCCTTTTCTGCAGCGTTGATACGTGGCAGGGCACGGCACCCGGCCGTCACCCATGACCTTGAAGGTATGATATTTCCCCTGTTAGATAAAATGAATCTTTTTGGAGAGCGCATCTTCGAGCTGCAGCATATACGCTTCGTGGTCGACCTCCTCGGCACCAAGCAGCTGCAGGTGCGGGTTCATGATCTGGGCGTCGAGCAGGCGGTAGCCTCGGTGTCGCAACTGCCCGACAAGGTGGGCGAAGGCGACCTTCGAAGCATCGGGCCTGCGGGAGAACATCGATTCGCCGAAAAATGCGCCGCCCATCGCCAGGCCGTAGAGGCCGCCCGAGAGCTCCCCGTCCTGCCAGGACTCGACGCTGTGGGCAATCCCCAGGCGATGCAGCCTGACGAACACCTCGATGATCTCTTCGGATATCCAGGTCTCCTCTCCGTACGCCCTCGGCATCGCGCAGCTCCGGATCACCCCTTCGAAGTCGGTGTCGATCCTGACGCTGAACCGCTCCTCGCGCAGGGTCCGGAGAAGCGACCTCGCCGGGCGCCAGGAGTCGATCGGCACGACCGCCCTGCGGTAGGGCTGGCACCAGCTGACCTCGCCTTCGCGGGACTCGGCCATCGGGAAGAATCCATGCCGGTAGGCGCGGAGGAGGTCCTCGACCCTGATCATGGCTTTTCCCTCGGCAACGGCCCGGCCTTTAGCTCATCCATGCCACCCGTCCCCTGAATCGTTGTCCTGCCATGCCGCGTCGGTGAAGGTCCGAATGTCGTCCCAGCGGCCGGAGCTGATCCATTCCGAGATGTAGTCGACGGTCCGGCGGTAGTTGCGCGGGGGAATGCCGGGCTGGCCGAGCCAGTGGTTCAGGACGTCGTGGTCGAGCCGGTGCATGGCCATGCCGTAGCCGAGCTCCACCATCGCCAGCGCGTTCGACGCCTGCTCGATCTGGCCGTCAAGCGGACGGAGCAGCAGCTTCTTGCCGAGATGCAGCGCTTCTCCCGGAAGCTCGAAGCCGGCATTGCAAACCACACCGGAACACTCCATCAGATCACGCAGGAACCCTTCGCGGGAATAGCTCCTGAAATGGAGGTGCCCGTAATCGAAGCCCTCTTTCACCTTACCGTAGATAAAGAACTCGAACTCCTTGAAGGGCTGGACGAAGGCATCGACGTCCTCGAGCTCCTCGAAGGGCAGGTAGACCAGGACCTTCTCCGGCTGTTCGGGGGGCCGCGACGCGCGGTAGAGCGTCTCGGGGATGACCGGGGGGAAAATCGGCTGGTCGAAATGGTGCCAGTGCAGGCCCGCGTTGTATCGGGCCGGGGCGAAATTGAGCAGCGTGTATTTTTCAAACATATTGCCCCTGACGACCGGGATATTGAACGGGAAAGCGTACTGGTGGCCGAATCCTACGCTGGGGATCCCTTTCATGCGCGCTGCCATCGCGGTGACGGGTTCGAAATCGGTGACCACCAGGTCGACACCGGCCATGTCGAGGCTGAGGACGTCGGAAGTGAGTGTGAGGAGATCGAGGTGGAACATCGTCTCGATATAGTTCATCCGGCCACGATACGTCACAAGCGTCAGTCCCTTCAGGACACGGTAGGGCTGGAAAACCTCGACCTCCCGGAGTTCATCCTCCCTGCGACCGCTGATGACGACCTGCACATCGTGGCCGTCATCCCTGAGCTTCCTGACCAGCTCCCTGCTGCGGCTGATATGGCCGTTTCCCGTTCCCTGGACACCGAAAAGGATTTTCATGCACTGCGCTGTTTAAAACCATGGGGAGGTGCCACCTGCCAACCGGCAGGTTGATCAATAGCCCTTTATATCCTTAAAAATACGATTTTAACGCGCACCTTGAAAACGTCTCCTTTGCGACCCCGGCCTGGCGCTCACCGCGAAATCGCAATCGATGGCGACCCCGATGGCGATAACGATAAGGATGGCGATGTTGATGACACGCCTGCAAAATCCTCAGACGATTTTCAGGTTGGCATACTGCACCATCAGCGTCTTTTCCCCAGCCGTGCGGAAACCGATCCTCACCTTCTGCTTCGACCCGCTCCCCTGCACGTCGATCACCGTGCCAGGGCCGAAGATCGCATGGTGCACCTTCGTTCCCGCACGAAGGGCGCTTTTCTGCTGCGGGGTTGCCGAAGGGGCGGAGGATTGCCCCTGGCGCTGCACGGGAAGCGACCTGGCCGGCACGGGCGGCGGCCCGGAGCCGAACACCGGCCGGCCGGCCATGGCCGAAGCGGCGACCTTCTTCGGGCTTTCGGAGAGGCGCCGCCCACCCTCGGTGCAGACGATGTCGGGATCGATCTCGTTGATGAAGGTCGAACGCAGGCACATCTGCTGCTGGCCGAACTGGTACCGACTCTGGGCCCACGAAAGGAAGAGCTTCTCGCGCGCCCTGGTGATGGCCACGTAGAAGAGCCTGCGCTCTTCTTCGAGCAAGGCGGGTTCATAGGCGTTGAGCGGGAAGAGCTTCTCCTCCATGCCGGTGACGAACACCACCGGGAACTCGAGCCCCTTGGCCGCATGGATCGTCATGAGCGACACGTAGTTGTCCGAATCCTGCACCTCGTCGTAGTCCGATGCGAGCGAGATAGTCGACAGGAAGTCGGAGAGCGTGGCGTTATCGGGGTTGTGGTCCGAAAAATCCCTCGCCATCGAGAGCAGTTCCTTCAGGTTCTCGCAGCGCGCGAGGGCTTCCGGGGTGTTCTCGGCCTGCAGGAGCGAGAGCAGCGAAGTCATGTCGTACAGCAGCGAAAGCACATCGTAGGCCGTCCCGCCCGCAGCCTTCTCCTTCAGGGTCTCGACGAGCGCCGCAAACTCCTTCAGGGCATGCACGAGCCTTGACTGGAAGCCGCCCTCGTCAGCCCGGCGGATTGCATCGTAGAGCGACATCCCGCCCGCCTCGGCGAACTCCTTCAGCTTCGAGATGCTCACATCGCCGATCTTGCGAGGCGGAAAGTTGATCACCCGAAGGAGCGACTCGCCATCCCGGTCGTTCATCACCAGGCGCAGGTAGGCCACGGCGTCCTTGATCTCCTTGCGCTTGTAGAAGGAGACGCTGCCGAAGATCCGGTACGGGATGCGGTTCTGGCGCATGACGTCCTCAATCACCCTCGACTGCGCGTTGGTGCGGTAGAAGATGGCGAAGGCCCGGAAATGGTAGCCCTTGGAGAGGTGCAGCTGGCGGATGTAGTCCCCGACCTTCTCGGCCTCGCGCCGTTCGTTGTAGGCTTCGATGAGCGTCAGCGGCTCTCCGGTGCCCGCGTTGGCCACCAGCTCCTTTTTGATCTGCCGCTGGTTGTTCTTGATGACGCTGTTTGCCGCATCGAGGATGGTCTTGGTGCTGCGGTAGTTGTCGACCAGCTTGATGAGCTTCGCGTCCTGGTAGTCTTCCTGGAAGTTGAGCATGTTGCTGATATCCGCGCCGCGCCAGGAATAGATCGACTGGGCGTCGTCGCCCACCACGAAGATGTTGCGGTGCTTCTCCGAGAGCATCCTGGCCACCAGGTACTGCGCACGGTTGGTGTCCTGGTACTCGTCGATCAGGAGGTACCTGAAATAGTCCTGAAGCTGGTCGAGCAGGGCCGGCTGCTCGCCGAACAGCTCGATCGGCTTGATGAGCAGGTCGTCGAAATCGAGGGCGTTGTTCTCGCGGAGCTTCTGCACGTATTTCTCGTAGACCAGTGCCGTCTTCTGCTGCTGGTAATCGCCGGCTTTGCGATGGAACTCCGGAGGCAGCACGAAACCGTTCTTGGCCTTGCTGATCATCGAATGGACCAGGTTGACCGGAAGGGTGTCGGGCGACAGGTTCAGCTCCTGCATGCACTGCTTGACGAGGCTCTTGCTGTCGTCCGCGTCGAAGATGGAGAAGTTCCGGTCGTAGCCGATCAGGTGGATGTAGCTCCGGAGCAGGCGGGCGAAAACCGAATGGAAGGTACCCACCCAGAGGCTTGAGGAGCTTCCCTGGCGGAGGATGCCGTCGATCCTGTGGCGCATCTCCCCCGCCGCCTTGTTGGTGAAGGTCAGCGCAAGGATGTTCTGGGAAGGGACCTCGACGTTCCTGATCAGGTGGGCGATGCGGTAGGTGATGACCCTGGTCTTGCCGGAGCCGGCACCGGCAAGCACCATCACCGGCCCCTCGGTCGCAAGCACGGCCTCACGCTGGACTTCGTTGAGTTCCCGGAGAAAATCTGTCAAAGGTACTGAAGGATTACAGGTTAGCGGTGGAGCGTCCCCCGATGTGGCCGGGGCAGGGAAAATCGTACGGAAATTTCGTACAACTTTACCCCAATTACAACCATCTTCATGCAAAACATCCCCGACCATCCGGAAATGCCGAAGATCGGCCCCGCACGCAGGAGTGCGGCATGCGCACCCGACCCGGTCGGAGAGTCGGGAGCCCCGCAACGTCGAATCCGCCAGCAAGCCGGCCGCTCAGACCCGGTCGGTCTTTGCCGCCATGATGAAGTCGTTCAGGTGCAAACCGCCGATAGCGTGGGTCCACCAGCTGACGGTCACGCGGCCCCACTCCACCAGGAGTGCGGGATGATGCCCTTCGGCCTCGGCAAGCCTGCCGACCTTGACGGCAAATTCCATGGCCTCGTTGAAGCCGGCAAAGGTGAACACTTTCGACAGGCGGTTCACCCCGCCATCGGCGATCACCTCCCAACCGGGCACGCTCGCGCGATGCAGGTCGATCTCTTCCGCCCCCAATGGCGTGGCCGCCCCGGAGCAGGGCACGCAATGTCTGGTTTCCAGGTTTGTCATGCTTGTCCCTCGCTGTTTTGCTGAAAGGGGGAAAAAAAAAGAACGCCTTGAAGCGGGACAGAGTTGCATCCCTCCGGCAGCATACCGGCAGGAAAACCGAAGGAATTGATTTTTCGTTTTTATATTGTGAGTTACAGTCTCTTTCATCTGCAACAGGCACCACGACTCCCCATGTTTCCTCTTGTCTACGAAATCAACACGAGAGTGTGGCTGAAAGAGCTCTCAGGCAAACTCGGCCGGACCATTACCCTCGAAGAGGTGCCGGACCAGGAGATCGAGCTCTTCAGCGAGGCCGGTTTCGACATCGTCTGGCTGATGGGGGTCTGGAAGCCGAGCAGGTACAGCACCGCCATCTCCGCCTCGCACGGTGGCCTGAGGTCAGACTTCCTGGAGCACCTCAAGGACCTGCTGCCGGAAGATATCGTCGGCTCGCCGTATGCGATCCCGTCTTACGAGGTGAACGACTCCCTTGGCGGCTGTGCCGGCCTCCTGTCGTTCCGCAAGCGGCTTGCCGACCGCGGCATCCGGATCATGCTCGATTTCGTTCCGAACCACATGGCCCTCGACAACCGCTGGCTGCCGGAGCATCCCGACTTTTTCGTCAACATCTCGAAGCACGAACAGTGCCAGGATCCCCGCTCATGCTACGAATATGCGCGAGGGAAGTACCTGGCCCACGGCAGGGACCCCTATTTCCCGCCATGGACCGACACCCTGCAGCTGAACTACGCGAACCCGGCCACCCACGAAATGATGATCCACAACCTGTCGCACATCAGCGACATGTGCGACGCGGTCAGGTGCGACATGGCGATGCTGATGCTGAAGGATATCTTCAACACGACATGGGGAAAGCTCGGCGGAAAGATGACCGAAGAGTTCTGGCCAAAAGCCATCCAGGCGGTCAAGAAAAAGCACCCTGAATTCCTGTTTCTGGGCGAGTCGTACTGGAACCGGGAATGGGACCTGCAGCAGAAAGGGTTCGACTTTACCTACGACAAGCCCTTCTACGATTACCTCGGGAGCTCGCCGGTCAATGTGATGAAGCTCAAGGACCACCTGATGGCCGACTGGAACTACCAGAAGAAACTGTGCCGCTTCATCGAGAACCATGACGAGATCCGCGCTTCGGAACGGTTCGGCCCAAACCACGCCGTCGCAGCCCTTGTCCTGCTGACCACGCCGGGTATGCATCTGGTCCACCAGGGACAGCTGACCGGCCTGAAGAAAAAAATCCCCGTCCAGCTATTGAGGCATGCCAAAGAGCCGACCCACAAGTCCCTGCTCCACCTGTACCTGATGCTGTTCGCATTCAGGTCCGAGGCAATCCTGCAGGAGGGACGACTCGAATGGCTGGAACTGAACGCGAACGGCGAGTCGCTGTGCTTCGGCTACTGCCGGTCGCTGGAGGAGAGCCACGCATTCGTGCTGGCCAATTTTTCTGCCACGGGCATCGAGGCGCAATTCCGCCACCCTGCCCTTGCAGGCCTGTCCGGCGAGGCATGCACGACCTTCACCACCCGATTCCCCGAGCCTGCACACGAGATGAAAATCTCCGACTCGACCCTGAACATCCGACTGGCCCCCCATGAAGGAACACTCATCATGGTGCACAAGGAGCATTAACCTTGCAGCGCACCGGCAGCGCCGCCACTGCCGGCAACCCTGACGGCCCATTATCCATTATCAATTGTCCATTACCCGATGTCCTACCACATCGCCACCATATCCTGCCGGACCGAAAAGCCGATCGACATCATCGATATCACTGGCGACGTCCGCTCGGCCCTTGAGAAAACGGGACTCCGGCAGGGCACGGTCACGGTGCTCAGCCGCCATACCACCGCCTGCATCAACATCAACGAGCAGGAACCAAGGCTGGTCCAGGATATGGTCACCTTCCTGAAAAGGCTGGTGCCGAGGGACGGGGACTACCAGCACAACCTGGAGCCGATCGACGGCAGGGACAACGCCCACGCCCACCTGATCGGCCTGTTCATGAACAGTACCGAAACCATACCCTTCGCCGAAGGCCGCATGCTGCTCGGCGAGTGGCAGTCGATCTTCCTCGTCGAACTCGACGGCCCCCGCAACGAGCGCCAGGTGCTCCTGCAGATCCAGGGGGAGGCTTGACAGAAGGAACCGAACGACGTAATTCGTGGTTGACTATCCACATAAGTATCGAAGAAATCCTGCCGTAACCACCCATCCAAGCCACTCCATGACCGATTCATCATCCAGCTTTCAGCTTGAGTCCTACCCGCTGCTCTCGAAAATCAATGGCCCGGAAGACCTGAAGCCGCTCGGCACGAAGGAGCTTGAAGCCGTTGCCTCCGAGTGCCGGAAGCGCGTCATCGAACTGGTGTCGATGAACGGCGGCCATTTCGGCTCAAGCCTCGGCGTCGTCGAGCTTACCGTTGCTCTGCACCATGTCTACGAGAGCCCGAAGGACCGGATCGTCTGGGATGTCGGCCACCAGGCGTATGTGCACAAAATCCTCACCGGCAGGATGTCCGGGATGCACTCCAACCGGCAGTACGGAGGCCTCGCAGGGTTCCCGAAACGCACGGAGAGCCCCCACGACGCCTTCGACACCGGCCACGCATCAACGTCCATCTCGGCGGCCGCAGGCATGGCCGCCGCACGGGACATGGCCGGCAGGGACGAAAGGGTGGTGGCGGTCATCGGGGACGGCAGCATGACCGGGGGTATGGCGTTCGAGGCCATGAACCACCTCGGCGACATCAAGTCCGACGTGCTGGTGATCCTGAACGACAACCAGATGGCCATCTCGCCGAGCACCGGGGGTCTCAAGAACTACCTGGTCAACATCCCGCTGAACAAGACCTACAACCGCCTCAGGAAGTTCGTCTGGGACAGCATCTCCCTCCTGAACAACGACCTCGGCGACACGGCCAAAACCACCGTACACCGGATCGAGGATGGCATCAAGGCCGCATTCACACCGGGCGCATTCTTCGAGGCGCTGGGGTTCCGGTATTTCGGCCCGATCGACGGGCACAACATGGAACAGATGGTCAAGGCGCTTCGCGAAATGCGCTCGCTGCCGAACCCGAAGCTGCTGCACGTGATCACCACCAAGGGCAAGGGGTTCAAGCCCGCAGAGGACAACCAGCCCAAGTGGCACGCCAGCGCCGGCGGCTTCGATATCGAGACCGGCAAGTCCCTCCATGCTTCAGGCAAACCCTCCTTGCCGAAATACCAGGAGGTGTTCGGAGAAGCCCTGGTCGAGCTCGCCCTCAAGGACCGGACGATCGCGGCCATCACGGCAGCCATGCCGAGCGGGACCTCACTCGACCTCTTCCAGGAGGCCATCCCGTCCAGGTTCTTCGACGTGGGCATCGCCGAGCAGCACGCCGTCACCTTCGCCGCGGGCCTGGCGGCCGGTGGCTACAAGCCGGTCTTCGCCGTCTACTCGACCTTCCTGCAACGGGCATACGACCAGCTCATCCACGACGTCGCCCTGCAGAACCTGCACGTCGTATTCGCCATCGACCGGGCCGGCCTGGTCGGCGAAGACGGGCCGACGCACCACGGTTCCTTCGACCTCTCCTACCTCCATGCCGTACCGAACCTGACCGTCATGGCGCCGGGAGACGAACAGGAGCTCCGTGACATGCTCTACACGGCGCTCTACGAAATCAATGGGCCGGTCGCGATCCGCTACCCGAGGGGCAGCGGCAGCGGTGCCCTGCTCCGCAAGGAGTTCACCCCGTTGCCGATCGGCAAGGGGCGGGTGCTTCGCGAAGGAGGCTCCATCGCCCTGCTCGGCATCGGAACCATGGCATCGCGGGCACTCGAGACGGCGCGGATCCTCGAATCCGAAGGCCTCGACCCGCTGGTCTGCGACATGCGCTTCCTGAAACCCCTCGACACCGGGATGCTTGACCACGTTGCCTCACGATGCGACCATGTCGCCGTCATCGAGGAGAACAGCGTGATCGGAGGCCTGGGCAGCGGGGCCCTGGATTACCTGCACCGGACGCACCCCGGGGTCAGGGTCACCCATTTCGGGCTCCCGGACGCCTTCGTGACGCACGGCAGCATCAGCGAGCTCTACCGGGAAATCGGCCTCGACGCCCTGTCGCTGGCCGAAAAGATCGGAGATTTTTACAGGATGCCCTGAGGCAGGAACATCGGAAACAGCGCCATCACGAGGCGCACCGAGGCGTTGGCCAGGAGGCCGGCGAGGAGGTCGTCCACCATGATTCCCCATCCCCCCGGGAGCGACTGGGCCTTGTCGACGAGGCCTGGCTTGGCGATGTCGTAGAGCCTGAACAGGAAGAACGAGAGCAGCACCACGGCCGGAGATGCCGGCAGGGCCGCAAGCGCCACCCATTGCCCGGCAAGCTCGTCGATGACCACCGACGAAGGGTCTTGCCCGTACTCTTCCTCCATCACGCCGCCTGCCCAGACGCCGAGGGCGCTCGTGGCGACAATGAGCGGCAGGAACCACAGAAGCGGGGAAACAGCAGGAATCAGGAGGTAGACGAGGGCGGCCGCGAGGCTGCCGAAGGTGCCCGGCGCAAAAGGAATGAAACCGATGCCCAGGACGCTGCCCGCAGCGTTTGCGAAGAGGCGCCGCATGGGCTCAACTGCCACCTTCGGGGTTGCGAAGGGCGAGGTTCCAGTTGCTGACCAGGTAGGAGATGCCGGTCCAGACCGTGAAGAGCGTGATGGCCAGCATCACGTAGTCGAGGTAGCCTGAGTGGAGTACCCCCTCCGTTGCCACAGCGACACGCTTGCCGAAGAAGAGGTCCTCCTTCAAGAGGATGCACACCATGACGACATAGGCGAACACGTTCTGCGCGATGGTCTTGTACTTGGCCTCCTTCGAGGTCACGACCGGGCGGTCACGATACTCGGCGTAGACCCGCAGCACGGTAATGAGGATGTCCCTTGCCGCCATGAGCAACACCATCCAGAGGGCAAGGTAGCCCTGCCAGACATAGAGCAGGAAGGCCGCGGTAATCAGGAGCTTGTCGGCGAGGGGGTCGAGGAAGGCTCCAAGCCGGGTGGTTTCGCCGTACTTGCGGGCATGGTAACCGTCGTAGGCGTCGGTGAGGGAGGCGATGGCAAAGACGATGACGCCGACCAGTTTCATCCAGGGGTCTTGCTGCAGCAGCAGGACGACAAACACCGGCACGAGGATGATTCTCAATGTCGTCAGCTGGTTCGGTAAGGTCATGTCTGTTAAAAAACCGTTTTTGGAGCACTCGGCACCGGGTGTCCCGGAAGGGGAGACCCGTCACGGCACAAGATAAGTTTTTAAGCGATGTTTTTCAATGCGCGAAGCTGCCTATTGCAGTTCGACCACCGTCACGCCGGCCCCCCCTTCGGACCACTCGCCGAGGCGGAAGCTGCGCACATGCCGGTGCTGCTTCAGGAACTCGGCCGTACGTGCCCTGAGGGCCCCCGATCCCTTGCCATGGATGATCGTACCGACCGGGAACCGATGCATCACCAGCCCGTCGATGAACCGCCCGATCTCCGCGATGGCCTCCTCACCGGTCATGCCCCGCAGGTCGAGCCTGCTCGATTCGGGAGCCGACGCCTGCACCGACCATGCCCCTCCTTTTTTCGTCCCCTCCCCCTCCTTCCTCATCCGGCGCTCATCCCCTTTCGAAATCTTTTCGAGGCCCCGCAGCGAGGTGGTCAGCCTGAAGTTCCCGCACAGCACCACCACCGAATCCCCCTGCACCGATTCGACCTGCCCGGTCGTGCTGGTGTCGGAGAGGCGGACAAGGTCGCCGGGGCTGATCGAAAGATCGACCGGAGCCGTCAGCTGGCGCTCCTTTTCGAGTGATGCCTCACCGGTGTCGGCATTCCGCTTCATGGTTGCGAGACGCGTTTTGGCCCGCTGCTGCACCTCCCGGTCGGCAGGATGCTCCTTCACGTCACGAAGCAGGTCCCTGATCTCCTTGCGGGCATGTTCGAGCTCCTTCTGCAAGTCGCGCAGGCCTCTCGACCTGAGATCCCGCGTCATTCGCCGCACCTCCCCTTTTTCGACCGCAAGGGCGGCCTTGAGCTCTTCGACCGAGGCACGGTCGGCCTCGAGCGTGGCCGAAAGCCCACGATTGCGCGCGATGTCGGTGCGCAGCTCCTCGATCATCTCCTCGAGGCCGGCATGGCCGAGCCCCATGAAGCCGGCGGCTTTTGAGACCAGAGCGGGAGGGAACCCCATCCGCTGCATCATGGCGAAGGCAAAGCTGTTGCCGGGAAGCCCCTTCATGAACCGGAAGGTCGGCACCAGCCCCGCGCGGTCGAACTCCATGGCCCCGTTCACGACCCCCTCGCGCCGGTGCGCGTAGACCTTGAGCTCCCCGAGGTGGGTCGTGACGATGGTCTTGACCCCGCGTTCGAGCAGCTCCTCGATCACGGCGCGGGCAATGGCCCCGCCCTCCTCGACGTCGGTGCCTGCGCAGATCTCGTCGATCATGACGAGGCTCCCGGGGCCGGCATGTTCGATGATGTGCCTGACGGCAGAGAGGTGCGAGCTGAAGGTGGAGAGGTCGTTCTCGATGGACTGTTCGTCGCCGATCTCGATGAACAGGCTGTCGAAGGCAGGGAACACCGAGCTCTCGCTGCAGGGCACGAGGTAACCATGGCTGAGCATGCAGCTGAGGAGGCCGACCGTCTTCATGGCGACCGACTTGCCGCCGGCGTTCGGGCCGGAGATCACGAGGACCTGCTCCTCCCTGCCGAGCTCCATGTCGAGCGGGAAGAGCTTCTCCCGGGTAGCCTGGTGGGAGATCAGGAGCCACGGGTGATACCCCTTCACGACCTTCAGGCGCCGGGTGCCGGTCATCTCGGGAAGGTTCGACGCGGTCTCGACGGCGAGCCGTGCCCGGCCGTAAAGCGAATCGAATCCGGCAAGCAGCTCCTGGTTGTGATGCACGTCGAAGAGCTCGCTGCGCACGATCGACGACAGCTCCCTGAGGATGCGCTCGATCTCCCGGCGTTCGGCGATTTCGAGCTCCTGGATCCTGTTGCTGGTCTCAAGGCTCTCTGCGGGCTCGATGAAGACCGTCTGGCCCGTCTGGGAGTAGTCCTGCACATAGCCCGGCAGCCGGTACTTGTACTCTACCCTCATGGCGAGTACCTGGCGGCCGTTCTTCATGGCTACCGTATCCTCCATGAGCCACCCTTCACCCTGGCATCGCCGCAGGAGGCGCTCCATCCGGCGACGAAGCGAGCTCCTGGCCTCGTCCAGGTCACGACGGATCATGAGCAACCCGTCGCTGGCGGTATCCCGAACCCTGGCCTGGTCGTCGATGGCCCGGGAGATGGCGTACTGGATGCTCTTCTCGAGCCAGAGCCGGATGGTGTAATCGTTCAGCTCCGGGTAGCGTTCCCGGTTCGTGAACATGAAGCGGCGGAGCTGGGCCGAAGCCTGCAGGAGGTGGAAGATGTCGAGCAGTTCGGCGGGTTCGAGCCAGCTGTCCACGACTTCGAGCCTCGAGAGCAGCTCGCGGGTGTCGGGCAGGTGGCCGAACGGAAGCGGCTGGCCTTCCAGGAGGAACTCCTTCAGTTCGAGCACCCGCGTCAGCTCGCGCCCCGGCTCGTCGGGGCCCGAAGGGGGCTGCAGTTCGAGCAGGCGGTCGCGCCCCATCGGCGAGATGCAGAAGCCGGCGGCGTGCGCGGCGACCTTGTCGAATTCGAGCTTTTTCAGAACGATGCTGTCCATGCCGTGTCCTCCATGATGATCATCTCTTGCCGACCGGCATTACCGGTGCCCGGTGAAGATAAAAAGAGAATTGCAAGGAGGCCGTTCCTTTTTCTTTTTTTTCACGATCTTGTTATTACTCTGAAACTTGAGCCGATACAGAAACCGAACCCATCACGCACCTATGAGACTGGCAGTAAACATCGACCATATGGCAACCCTCCGCAACGCAAGGAACGAGGGGGACCCCGATCCCGTAGAGGCCGCATTGCTTGCGGAGGAAAGCGGCGCGGCAGGCATCGTCTGCCACCTCAGGGAGGACCGCCGCCATATCCGCGACAACGACCTTGAACGGGTTCGTGCAGCGATATCGACCAAACTCGACCTCGAGATGGCCATGACCGCGGAAATGCAGTCCGTCGCCATCAGGACGAAACCGGAGCTGATCACCCTCGTGCCTGAAAAACGCGAGGAGCTGACCACCGAAGGGGGATTCGCCATCAGGGCGCACTTCGCCGCACTGTCAGAGTTCGTCAAGCCGATCCGCGACAACGGCATCCTGGTCAGCCTGTTCATCGAGCCCGAAGAGGAGGCCATCGCCCTTTCCAAAAAGGCCGGCGCCGACCTGGTCGAGCTGCACACCGGCCCCTACTCGCTCTGCACCACCGGGGAGGAGGCCGAACGTGAACTGGAACGGATCCGCTCGGCCGCACGCTTCGCCCGTCGCGAAGGGCTCGCGGTCGTGGCCGGCCACGGCCTCAGCGTCAGGAACATCGCCCCGTTCCGGGAAATCCGTGAGATCGAGGAGGTCAGCATCGGCCATGCGATCATCGCCAGGGCCGTATTCATCGGCCTGCCCGCGGCTATCGGCGAAGTCATCGACCTCATCCGGCGGTAGCGGCATGCAGGCCCAGGGAGGAGATGCGGGCGCCGTGAACCACACGGTCGCCATCGTGCTGGCTACCGGCAACCGCGACAAGGTGCGGGAGATCCGGCCGATGCTTGAAGGGCTCTCCCCCATGCTGAGGGTCTGGTCGCTCGCCGACCTCGGCCTGTCGGCTGATATCGAGGAGACCGAGCCGACCCTGGAGGGCAATGCCGGGCTCAAGGCCGCCGAGGTACTCCGGCTCGTCGCACCTCGTCTCGGCTGGTTCATCGCACTCGCCGACGACACCGGCCTGGAGGTCGACGCCCTCGGGGGCGCCCCCGGCGTCCGATCCGCAAGGTTTGCCCCCGTCCCCGAAGGCACTTCGCCCTCGTATGCACAGAATGTCGAGCACCTCCTCCGGTCCATGGCCGGCTTCGACGACCGCACCGCCCGGTTCAGGACGGTCATGGCCATGAAAGGCCGCCTGCCGTTGCCCGGCGGAGGCCTCATGCCCATCGACGAAACGGTCGACGGGCGCATCGAAGGCCGCATCACCAGCGAACGCCACGGCGAGGGCGGCTTCGGTTACGACCCCGTCTTCATGCCCGAGGGTTCATCCAGGACCTTCGCCGAAATGAGGATCGAAGAGAAAAACGCCATCAGCCACCGTGGCAGGGCCGTCAGCGCAGCCGCCGCCAGGATCCGGGAGCTCATGGCCCGATGCAGCTTCGAACCAACCCCTAACGCCATCCGCCCATGAACCTCCTCCAGGCCATCGTCCTCGGCATCGTGCAGGGACTCACCGAATTCCTGCCGATCAGCAGTTCGGCGCACCTGCGCTTCCTGCCCGCGCTCCTCGGCTGGACAGACCCGGGGGCCGCGTTCACGGCCGTCATCCAGATCGGCACCCTCTTGGCGGTACTGATCTACTTCGCGAAGGACATCGCCTCGATTGCCGGGGCATTCGTCTCGGGGATCCTGAAGGGAAAGCCGCTTGACACGACGGAAGCCAGGACTGGCTGGATGATCATGGTCGGCACCATACCGATCGTGGTGTTCGGCCTGCTTTTCAAGAAGCACATCGAGACCACGCTCCGGTCGCTCTACTGGGTCAGCGCATCCATGATCCTGCTTGCACTCCTGCTGTCGCTCGCCGAGCACCACCTCCGCTCGAGGATGCAGCAGGGGCTTCGAGGCAAGTCGATCAGGGAGTTAGGGTGGATGGATGCGATCGTGATCGGCCTGGCCCAGGCCGTGGCGCTGATTCCCGGCTCGTCCCGTTCCGGCGTCACCATCACCGGCGGCCTGTTCATGAACCTCGACCGTGAAACCGCTGCACGCTACTCATTCCTGCTCTCCATCCCCTCGGTGTTCGCCGCCGGCATCTTCGAGCTCTACAAGACCAGGGCCGAAATCATGGCCTCGACAGGGAACATGGCCGCCATCGCCGTGGCGTCTCTGTGCGCCTTCATCGTCGGCTACCTCAGCATCGCTTTCCTGCTCACCTACCTCCGCAGGCACACCACCACGGTCTTCATCGCTTACCGGCTGCTGGTCGGCACCTTGCTCATCGTGCTGATGGCGACCGGAAGGCTGATGCCCTGACACGATTTTTCCGGCAGGAGCCGCACTATCCTGCAACTTTCCGTCGAAAAAAAATATTGTATATCTAGTCAGCCCGCAGGGAAAATTTTGTTATATACTGAGATAGAAAAAACACACAAAACCAAACATTCGGCCATGCCATACAGCTCGTCAGGTGTAGGGCATAATGGCTTTGATAGAGCAGACTTACACATACACACCAAATGTTCCGACGGAATATTCACCCCGGAAGAAATTGTCCTGAAAGCGGCCAGGGTCGGCTTGAAGGGCATCAGCATTACCGACCATGATTCCGTCGCAGGCATCGACAAAGCAAAGCCATTAGCACAACAAACCGGCGTCGAGCTTATTCCCGGTGTAGAAATGAGCTCCGCCTACAAGGGGTATGACATACATATCCTCGGTTATTTCTTCGATTATCAGCACTCGGAGCTGAAACAGTACCTGGACCACTGCCGCCGTCTGCGCACCGAAAGGGCCGAACGGATGGTCCACAAACTGGCAAAGATGGGCGTCAAGATCGAGATCGAGCAGATCATCACGAAGGCCCAGAACGGCAGTGTGGGCCGCCCCCATATCGCAGCCGTGCTCCAGGACGGAGGCTTTGTCAAAAGTTTCAGCGAAGCGTTCAGCAAATACCTCGGTTCGCACAGCCCGGCCTACGTCAAGAGCATCGAAACGCACCCCGAGGAGGTCATCAGGCTCATCAACGAAGCCTCAGGCCTGTCGTTCATCGCCCACCCGGCCCAGAACGTGCCCGACGAGATCCTCAGGCAACTCATCTCCTTCGGCCTCGACGGCCTCGAGATCATCCACCCGTCGCACGACACCTACCGGCAGAACTACTACCGGGAGATCGCCAACGAATACTTCCTGCTCTTCTCCGGCGGGTCGGACTACCACGGCCTGAAGGACCATGAGGACAACTTCGGCCATACCTGGATTCCCTACGAATGGGTTACCAAGATGAAAAGCCGCCTGCTCCCGGCAGACAAGTGATGGGCTTGCCATGCCCTTGATACATCGTGGTGCGGAACATTTTTTCGGAAGCACCCTGAAGAAAAGGCCAAGTTTTGGTATACTTGCACCTCACGAGAATGTACCCGCGCACGGACGGGACCGATTTTTCGACGACCAGACGATGAAATCATGCCGGTGACCAGCCCCTCCAACCTGAAAGAACAGGCCGAACTCAAGCTGAAGGATTTCCTTCTCACCATGCAGGAGTTCTTCTTCTTCGCGGTCCGGGCCTTCTCCACCATACCGAAGATCAAGCGATACTGGCGGGATGTCCTCGACCAGGCCCTCATCTGCGGCGTCGAATCGATCCCCATCGTTCTGGTCAGCGCAATCTCCATCGGCGGCCTCATGGCCATGGAGGTCGGCAACCTCCTCGAGGATTTCGGGGCGAAGACCATGCTGGGGCGCTCCACCTCCAACGCCGTACTGCGCGAACTCGGCCCCCTCCTGATGGGACTGATGCTCGCCGCACGCTACGGCTCAAGGAACGGTGCCGAACTCGGCGCCATGCAGATATCCGAACAGATCGACGCCTTGCGCGCATTCGGCACCGACCCCATCGCCAAACTGGTCATGCCGAGGCTGGTGGCCGCTTTGCTGATGTTCTTCCCCCTGGTTGCGCTTTCAGATTTCGCCGGACTGCAAACGGCGGCATTCGTCGCTGAACATTACCACAAGATCGATCCAGGGATATTCTGGAATTCGATCTACCCGAAACTTGCACCCAAGGACTTCGTCGTCACCTTCCTGAAGGCCCCGGTATTCGCCGTCATCATCACCCTGGTCAGCAGCTTCAACGGATTTTCCGCCCGTGGAGGCACGGCAGGCGTCGGAAGGTCGACCATCAAGGGGATCGTTGCCTCTTCAGGGCTGGTGCTGGTCGCCAACTTCTACGTCTCGAAACTCGTGCTCGATTTCATGCATTAACGAAAATGATCGAACTCAGAAACGTCACCCTGAAATACGGCGAGAAACTGATCCTCGACAAGGTCTCTCTGACCGTCCGGAATAACACCATCAAGGCGGTGCTTGGTCCGAGCGGCGTCGGCAAGAGCACCATCATCAAGCTTATGCTCGGGCTGATCAAGCCGAACAGCGGCCAGGTGCTGGTCGATGGCGTGGACATCACCCCGATGAAGGAGGCCGAGCTCTACCCGATACGGCGCAAGATGGGCATCGTCTTCCAGGGCAACGCCCTCTTCGACTCCATGACCATCAGCCAGAACTTCAGCTTCTTCCTGAGGGAGAACCTGCGACTCCCCGAAGAGGAGATCGAACGCCGGGTCATGGAGCAGATCCGCTTTGCCGGCCTCGAGGGTTACGAAGAGCAGCTTCCCGAAAGCCTGAGCGGCGGCATGCGCAAGCGGGTTGCCATCGGCAGGGCACTGATCTTCAATCCCGGGACGATCCTTTTCGACGAACCCACGGCAGGTCTCGACCCGGTCAGTTCAAAGAAGATCCTCAACCTGATCGCCGACCTCCGGAAGAACAGCAACCTCGGCGCCGTGTTCGTCACCCACATCATCGACGACGTGTTCGCCATCGCCGACGAAACGGCGGTCCTGTACCAGGGAAAGATCATTTTTGACGACCTGACCGGCAAACTGCACGAGTCCGACCATCCGTTCATCTGCTCCATCCTGTCGGACAAGATCCTCGAACTTTAATACCCCAAGATCCCGGACACAGCATGAAAAACCTGAAAGAACTGAAATGGAGCGACCTGAAAACAGGCATCTTCTTCGTACTCGGGCTCGGGTTCGCAGCCTACCTCGGCCTGGTGATCGGAAAGAACACCAGCATGTTCACCGGCGTGACGACCATCAGCGTGATGACCAACAACGTCAACGGCCTGGCTGAAAACAACTTCGTCTCCGTCGCAGGCAAGAAGATCGGAACGGTCTCGAAGCTTAATTTCACCATGAAGCGCGACTCCCTTTACGTCATCGCGGACCTCAAGCTGCGGAACGAGTTCGCCGGACTGGTCACGAAGGACTCGAAAGCGACCATCCGTTCGCTGGGCATCCTCGGGGACAAATATGTGGACATCACCACCGGTAACGGGCCTTCGGTCAGGGAGGGGGACTTCATCCGGCTTGAAACCGATGACGGGCTTGCCGGCCTGACGTCGAACGCCAAGGAGACGATGGAAAAAATCAACACCCTGCTCGACAACCTCAACAACGGCAAGGGACCGGCAGGACGCCTCATCTCCGACGAGAAGATGGGTAACGAACTGAACGAAACCATAGCCAACCTTCGCACAACCTCGGCCGAACTCTCAAAGGTCAGCACCGAGCTCTCGAAGGGGAATGGCCTCCTGCCAAGGCTGATGAAGGACAAGGCGCTGGCAGACAATACCGCCCAGACCCTCGAGAACCTGAAGGCCACCACCGCGAAGCTGAACAGCAACCAGGGCACGATCGGCAAGCTGAGCTCGGACCCTGCGCTGTACGACAACCTGAACCGGACGATGAACTCGCTCGACTCGCTCCTGACCGACCTGAAGCGGAAACCCGGCAGATATGTCAAGTTCTCGCTCTTCTGACCCCGGCCGGCGGAACCTGTCACCGGCGCTCCGCCGACTCGTCGCGGCCATCGTTGCCGTGGCCGCCATCCTGGGCTCGCGCCCTTCGGTGGCCTGCGCCACCGACTTCTCCCCTCTCGAAACGCTCATGCGGCGCGCCGTGGGTGACAGCGTCTTCCCCGGGGCAAGCATCGCGGTCATCCATCGGGGAAAGGTCGTGTTCCACCGTGCCTTCGGCCGCCTGACCTACGATCCACAGAGCGCGCCGGCCGACACCTCGACGATCTACGACGCCGCTTCCCTCACCAAGGCTGTAGCCACCACGAGCATTGCCATGCAGCTCGTCGAGCACGACTCCCTCGACATCAACACCCCGGTGAGCCGGTACCGTCCCGGCTTCGCCGCCAACGGCAAAGGCAGGGTAACCATCGGGCAGCTCATGCGCCACGTTTCGGGCCTGAGGGCGCACCGCTACTTCGCCGAAACCTGCAGGACGCCCGAGGAGGTGTTCCGGACCATCGACCGCGACTCCCTGACCTGCACGCCGGGCACGAAGACCGTCTACAGCGACCTGAACTTCATGCTGCTCGGCCGCATCGAGGAGGCGTTGACCGGAAAGAGCCTCGCCGCAAACTTCCAGGCACGCTTCTCCGTGCCGCTCGGCATGACATCGACCATGTTCACCCCGGCGCCTGCCCTACGGCCCCGCATCGCCCCGACCGGTGAAGACGGCATGTGGAAGCTGGACCGACCCCGACCCCTGGTCAACGACCAGAACGCGGCCCTGCTCGGCGGCATCTCCGGCCACGCAGGACTCTTCACCACGACCGGCGACCTGGCGAGGATGGTGCGGATGCTCATGAACGGGGGGACATTCGACGGCAGGAGGTACCTGAAGGCCTCGACGGTGGAAACCTTCCTGAAGAAGGGCGACGGGTCACGGGCGCTCGGATGGGACCTCGTCACGCCGGGTGGAGCCTCATCTGCCGGCTCGAAGTTCTCCGCATCGTCCTGGGGGCACCTCGGCTTCACCGGGACGAGCATCTGGGTCGACCCCGAACGGGAGATCGCCGTCATCCTGTTGAGCAACCGCGTCTGGCCCAGCCCCGACAACATCAAGATCCGCAAGTTCCGCCCGGTGCTGCACGACACGGTCGTGGACTGTATCGACAACCCGTGAGGGCTGAGCTCCCGGGCCTAAGCGAACAACCCCTGCATCGGCACGACGGGAAGCGCGGTCTGGCGGAGGGACTCCTTGGCGGAAATGGCGTTGGCGGCCATGCGCCCCGTGAACACGGCGGCCTCCATGAGGAAGACCGGCGCTTCGGTTCCCACCCAATCCCCGGCGAGGAAGAGGTTGGAGAACGGCGTTTCGACACCCGGACGTGAAGCGTGGTCCCCCGGCGCCCAGCGTGAGAAGTTGGACTGCATCATGAAGATCTCGTGCAGGATCGTTGCTCGGCGGCTCTCAGGGAACATCTCGTACAGCTCGCGCAGCATCGCCTCCCGGATTTCGGCCTCAGGCCGGACCTGATCCGGCGCGATGGCGTAGGCGTGCAGTTCGGCCACGCAACCACCTGTTTTCCGGGCCCAAGCGGCGAACGGTTCCTGGAAGCTGGAGTAGAGGGAGATGGAATCGGTATAGGTGTAACCGGAGACGGTGTAGAACGGAAACTTCGCCGATTTCAGCGGGCGATCCAACCAGACCCGCCACACCGCATACGGATCGGCCTCTCCGAGCGATGCCACCTGCGTGCCGAAATCGGGGTTCACGGCCCCGGCGTCACGGAGCAACGCCTTGGTCCCCCTGACATTGGCGGCCACGATGCAATAGTCGCACGGCAGGGATTCCGGACCAGGCTCAACCGCCGGAACCGCATCCCCTGTCCCCCGCTCCAGCACGAGGAGATCCCCCTCCTCCCTGACCTGCAGCGAGGCGAGCGGGGCTTGGGGCGGACCGCCGACGGGGCGCCCTTCGTCGTCGAACCGGCCGGCGTGGCAAGGGCAGACCAGGCCGCCGGCCGTGTTGTCAGGCCTGACCGGGCAACCCATATGCGTGCAGCGGGCGTCGAAGGCCACCCACCCCGCCCCCCGGCGGGCAAGCAGCAGTGGCAAGCCCTCTTCTGACTGCATCGCGTGCCATCCGGACGCCGGCACCTCAGCACTCGCGATAGTCGAGACAACTTCCGGCCCGGTGCCCGAAGCCCCCTCCAGCCGGATGGAAGCGACACGCCCTCCTTGCAGTTCAAGGCCGGCGACACGAGTGCCCTTCACGACCTTCACCCCCATGGAAAGGAGTTTGCGCTCGAGGGGATCGATGAGGCTGCTCATGCAGTCGCGCCTGGTGATCCTGAAACCGAGCCCCTCCGGGCTGCCCATGAAATAGAAGTGGAAATAGCGCATCGCCTCGGCGGCCGAGAGTGACTCCATCCGGTTCATGGTGGCGTCGGCGAATGGATGCAGCACCGTATCCACGAACGCAGGAAGCACCTTTCCCCGCTTGCAATAGGTCATGAAATCGATGTCGTCGTACTCCCGGAAAGTGCTGCCGTAGCGGTAACGGAACATCTCGATGACCGGCCAGAGCCCGCGGTACTCCCTCAGGAAGGAGGCAATGTCGAGGGTGCGCGACTGCTCGACGACCGAAAGGATGTTGAACGGAAAGAGTTTCGGGGTCTTGCCGAACACCTCGACCGCCTTGTCGTGGAACAGCACGGGATAGCCCGGCGACGGGGTGAACACGTCGGCGTGCACGCCTGCCGAAGCGAACATCCCGTTCAGGTTGTAGTACTGGTCGAAGAAGCCGTGGAAGCCGTGCTCGACCGGGAAAGTCTCTCCGAGGGCTTCGATGTTCCAGCCCGTCAGCTTGCCGCCGAGGGAGGAGGAAGCCTCGACGAGGGTAACCTCGAAATTCCTCTGCGCGAGCTCCATCGCCGCGCTGATGCCGGCAAGGCCGCCACCGACCACCACGGCACGCTTCGGCACCTTGAGCTTTTCGGGCAGGGATGAGGAAAGGTCCGCAGGGCCTTTGCCATACCACTCCTTCCTTGGCTGGTAGTAACCGATAAGGCCCGCAGTGCCTGCAGCAAAGACCCCCGCGCCGATACCGGCCCTTTTCATGAAAATCCTGATAAAGTCGCGTCGATCCATGGTGCTGAATGTAGGGATTCGTGCGGATAATGAGCCCAATCCCTATATTTAACAATAATTACAGCTACCGCAAACCGTTCCGGACCTTTCGCCGGGCATCACCCTTGCCGATGGACAGGCTCAAGGCATCGATCAGGCAGAAAGCCCTCTCGCTCGGATTCTGCGCCGCCGGCTTCGCCGCCGTCCGTCCGCAGGATGTCGCCATGGAACGAATGCGATCGATGATCGCCGAGGCAAGGCACGGTGAAATGCACTACCTGGAGGCCGGTATTGCCGAGCGCGAAGACCCGACACGCTTGCTCCCGGGCGTCAGGACGGTGCTCTCCGTCGCCTTGCCCGGGCCGGCACCCTCCTTCCGATATGGGGAGTCGGGAATCTTCAGCGCGCACGCCACCGTGCAGGACTACCACCGCGTCGCCAGGGGCCTGCTGCTCGAGCTCCTCGATTTCATCCGCGCCGCCACCGGCATACCGGTCGAAGGGATTGCCTGCGTCGACGGGGCCCCCGTGCTGGAGAAGGCGTGGGCCGAATCGGCGGGGATCGGCATGAGCGGGAAGAACACCCTCATCATCGTGCCCGATGCAGGCTCCGTGGTATTCCTCGGGGAACTGCTCCTTGCCATCGACATCGAACCTGACCAGCCCATGGAGTGGGATCCCTGCGGCACCTGCTCGGCCTGCCTTGATGCCTGCCCAACCGGCGCACTCACGGCCCCCGGCAAACTCGACGCCCGACGTTGCATCTCCTACCTGACCATCGAGCTGAAACGGGAGTTCACGACAGAAGAGGCCGCCATGGCCACCCCCTGGATCTTCGGCTGCGACCGCTGCATGGCAGCCTGCCCACACAACGCCGCAAGGAGCGCAGCCGCGCACCCCGCATTTACCCCGTCGCCGGAGATCATGGCGCTGACGGCTGAAAAGGTGCTCACCCTCACCGGCTCCGGCTTCAGGAAACTCTTTGCCGGCACAACGGTGATGCGGTTGGGGTTGAAAAGGTTGAAGCGGAACGCGAGGGCGGTAAAAAGAGAAAGGACTACAGGGACCTCAAGGACATCAGGGACGACCATGTGAAGCGCTGTCCCCTGATGCCGTTGATGTCCCTGCAGTCCCTGCTGTCCTTTAGTCGTCCTTGAGTCCTTTGCTTCCCGCTTAATGCTTGAAGTGGCGCATGCCGGTAAACACCATCGCCAGGTTGTTGGCGTCGGCGGCTTCGATCACTTCGTTGTCGCGGATCGAACCGCCGGGCTGGATGACCGCGGTCACTCCTGCTTCAGCTGCGGCCAGCAGGCCGTCGGCGAAGGGGAAGAATGCGTCGGAGGCTACCACGGAACCCTTCAGGTCGAGGCCCACTTCGGAGGCCTTCCAGCGGGCGATCTTCGACGAGTCGACCCGTGACATCTGGCCGGCGCCGACGCCGTAAGTGCGGCGATCCTTCACGTAAAGGATGGTATTGCTCTTGATGTGCTTGGCGATCTTCCAGGCGAACATGAGGTCGTCGAGCTCCTTTTCAGTCGGCTGGCGCTTCGTGACGGTCTTCAGATCCTCCCTCGAGACGATCTTGCTGTCGCGCTCCTGCACCAGCATGCCGAACGGGGTCGACTTGTACTCCCATCCGCCTTTCGGCAGTGCCTGTTTCTGGATGAGCAGCCTGCGGTCCTTCTTCTTCATGAGCAGGTCGAGCACCCCCTCCTCGTACGCCGGCGCGATGATGATTTCGGTGAAGATCCCGTTCACGGCAACGGCCGTCTCCATGTCGAGCGGGCGGTTGAAGGCGATGATGCCTCCGAAGGGCGCCTGCGTGTCGGTGGCGAAGGCGCTGTGCCATGCCTCGACGAGGCTCGACGCCTGGGCGACGCCGCAAGGGTTGGTGTGCTTGACGATGACCACCGACGGGTCCTCGCCGCGGAACTCCTCGATGATGCTGGTCGCGGCGGCGGTATCGAGCATATTGTTGTACGAAAGCTCCTTGCCGTGCAGCTTCTCAAAGAAGTCGCCGAACGAACGGGCTCCGGTACCGTCGTTCATCGTGTAGAACCCGGCGTTCTGGTGCGGATTCTCGCCGTACCGCATGTCGAGCTCCCTGTTGAGCCTGACGGTCATGGTTGCCGCGGCGTCCCTCGCGGTGCCGGCAGCGTTGGCCATGTAGGCGGCGATGGCCGTATCGTACTTCGAGGTCAGGGCGAAGACCTTCGCGGCCAGGTTCAGGCGGGTAGCCCTCGTGGTGGCGCCTGCGTTGGCTTTCATTTCGGCGAGCACGTTCGCGTAGTCGGCCGCATCGGTGATCACGGTCACGGACTCGTTGTTCTTGGCGGCGCTGCGAAGCATGGAGGGGCCGCCGATGTCGATGTTCTCGATGGCGTCCTCGAAGGTCACGTCCGGCCTGGCGACCGTCGCCTCGAACGGGTAGAGGTTGACGGCGACGAGGTCGATGAACTCGATGCCGTTGTCCCGGGCAGCCTTCTGGTGCTCGGGGTTCTCACGGACGGCGAGCAGGCCTCCGTGGATTTTCGGATGCAGCGTCTTGACCCTGCCGTCCATGATCTCCGGGAACCCGGTGATGGTGGAGATCGATGCGGCATTGATTCCTGCGTCCATGAGGGACTTCAGGGTGCCTCCGGTCGAAAAGACCTGGACGCCCATGGAGGCGAGTTCGCGGCAGAAATCGACGATGCCGGTTTTGTCGGAAACAGAAACGAGAGCCCGCTTGATGACAGGATCAGACATGTTCGGAGTAGTTGATTGGAGTTTCGAGGCAGTTCGTAAAGGCTGAATTTAACAAAAAAACCGATTTGTCGAGCCGCTTTCATGCCTGGCGCGGCCATGCCGATCGAGCAGGAACAGGCAATCTTTTGAAAAGAGGGCTCGTCGGGTGCATATTAGCATAACCATCACTAACCATTGCATGTACCTGAATGGCTCATAACAAGAAACGACTGGCGGTGTTCTGCTCGGGAACGGGCTCCAACTTCAGGGCGCTGTTCCGGGCAGTCCGGGAGCGGGAGCTGCCGGCCGAAATCGTGCTCTGCCTCTCGAACCGCTCACAGTGCGGGGCGTTCGACTTCGCTCACGAGCAGGATATCCCGACCCTGCACCTTTCGGAAAAGCAGTTCGAGACCTTTGAAGAGTTCTCGCTCGCCATGGTGGCGGCACTCCGGGAGCGGGGCATCGACTTCGTCCTCTTGGCCGGCTACATGCGCAAGGTGCCTGACGCGGTAGTGGAGGCCTTTTCAGACCGGATCATGAACATCCACCCCGCACTGCTGCCGAAATTTGGCGGCGAGGGGATGTACGGCATCCATGTCCACACGGCGGTGATCGCGGCCGGCGAAACAGAGAGCGGCGCTTCGGTGCACCTGGTGAATGAGGAGTACGACAAGGGAAGGATCGTCATGCAGCGCAAGGTACCGGTGCTTCCTTCAGACACACCCGAATCACTCGCTGCGCGGGTGCTGGAATGCGAACATTCGCTTTACCCCGACGCCCTCGAAAAACTTCTTGCCGGGCAATCATGACCAACAGCATGGAGATCCTCGTCAGCGAGATATTCCTTTCGATCCAGGGCGAATCGTCGTTCGCCGGCTGGCCCTGCGCCTTCATCCGCCTGGCGGGATGCGGACACGGCTGCCTCCACTGCGATACGACCTACGCGGAAAAGGGCGGGGTGGCGATGAGCGTGGGCGAAGCTGTCGGACGGGCGATCGCGTTCGGTGCGCCATGCATCGAGGTGACCGGCGGCGAACCGCTGCTCCAGGCCGGAGCCTACCCGCTGATGGAGGATCTCTGCGAGGAGTGTCCGAACGTGCTGCTTGAAACAGGTGGATTCCTCCCCGTCGACCAGGTTGATCCCCGCGTGCGCATCATCCTCGACATCAAGCCGCCATCGACCGGGGTCGCCGAGCAGAACTGCCTGACCAACATCGACCTCGCGCTCGAGTCGCCCCATCGCTTCGAATTCAAGATCGTACTGGCCTCCCGTGAGGACTATGCATGGGCAAAGGAGTTCATTGCCCGCCACCAGATTGCGGGCACCTGCACGATCCTCTTCGGCGCAGTGTTCGGCGAACTCGAACCGGAGCGGCTGGCAGCATGGATCCTTGAGGACCGCCTGCCGGTCAGGATGCAGCTGCAGTTGCACAAGTACATCTGGCAACCAGGCACGAGGGGGGTGTGACGTGACCGCCATCTCCGTCATCGTGCCGCTCTACAACGAGCAGGAATCCCTTCCGGAACTCATACGGCGCCTGCTCGAGGCACTCGACGACCGCGAGCTCACCGGTGTCGCCGGCGTGGGCGACGGCTTCGAGATCATCATGGTGGACGATGGTTCGACCGACGGTTCCGCCGCGCTGGTCCGGGAGATGATCGCCGACAGGCCCGAGATCAGGCTGGTTTCGTTCAGGAGGAACTTCGGCAAGACCGCCGCACTGTCAGCAGGATTCAGGGCCGCGTCCGGCCAGGTCATCATCACCATCGACGCTGACCTGCAGGACGATCCAGGCGAGTTCCGGGCGCTCCTGGAGAAGCTCCGTGAAGGGTACGACATGGTGAGCGGCTGGAAGCAGGAGCGGCAGGATCCACTGTCCAAGACCCTGCCGTCGAAGCTCTTCAACCTCACGACGCGCTGGTTCAGCGGCATTCCCCTGCACGACTTCAACTGCGGCCTGAAGGCTTACCGGAGGGAGCTCGTGGCCTCGCTCGACCTGCGCGGCGAGATGCACCGCTACATCCCGGTGCTGGCGCAATGGAACGGGTACCGGGTCACGGAGATCCCGGTCAGGCACCATCCCCGCAGGTTCGGGAAAAGCAAATTCGGGACGACGAGGTTCTTCACCGGCCTGTTCGACTTCCTGTCGGTGATGTTCATCACCCGCTACCTGCGCAGCCCCATGCACTTCTTCGGCATGGCAGGCCTCGGCAGCTTTATGGCCGGCATCTGCATCAGCCTCTGGGTGACGGCCGACAAACTCATGAACCACCGACCGGTGAGCAACCGCCCGATCCTCTTCCTCGGCATCCTCCTGATCATCCTCGGGGTGCAGCTGTTTTCGACCGGCCTGCTCGGCGAGATGCTCTCGAGCCGCCCCTCGCAATCGGCATCCTACGCCATCCGGGAAACGGCCAACCTCGACGAAGGGATCGCACGGCAACTCGAAGCCTGACGGGTCGTCCATGACCTGCAACCATCTTCTTTCCACCTAACCCTGCACCAGCCATGAAACGAGTCGGCGCACATGTCAGCATCTCGGGCGGCGTCGAGAACGCCCCGCTCAACGCCAGCTCCATCGGCGCGAAGGCATTCGCCATGTTCACCCGGAACCAGCGCCAGTGGCACTCGGCCCCCCTGGACCCGGCCTCAATCGAGGCCTTCAAGGTCAACTGCTCCGAAGCGGGGTTCCTGCCGCAGCACATCCTGCCGCACGACAGCTACCTGATCAACCTCGGCCACCCCGAACCCGAGAAGCTGGAAAAATCCCGGCAGGCGTTCATCACGGAGATGCAACGCACCGAAGAACTGGGCCTCGTCATGCTGAATTTCCATCCGGGCAGCCACCTGAACCTCGTCGCCGAAGAGGAGTCCCTGGGGCTTATCGCCGCATCGGTGAACCTTGCGCTGCAAGCCACCCGCAACGTGGCGGCGGTCATCGAGAACACTGCCGGCCAGGGCAGCAACCTCGGGTTCCGCTTCGAACAGATCGCCAGCATCATCGAACAGGTCGGGGATCGCTCGAGGGTCGGCGTTTGCCTCGACACGTGCCACCTCTTCGCGAGCGGTTACGACATCCGTACGCCGGAAGCGTTCGACGACATGCTCGGAGAGTTCGACCGGACGGTCGGGCTGCGCTACCTGAGGGGGATGCACCTGAACGATGCCAAGCAGCAGCTCGGCAGCCGGGTCGACCGGCACGCCTGCATCGGCAAGGGCATGATCGGCGCCGACGCCTTCGCCCACATCATGCGGCATCCTGCGCTGGACGAGATCCCGCTGATCCTCGAGACCCCGGACGCCGAAGGCTGGGAGGGAGAGATTGCGATGCTGTATGGTTTTGCAGAAGAAGAAAGATAAAGGACAGCAGGGACTACAGGGACGTCAGTGTAAAAACAGAAAACATGGTAGTCCCTGCTGTCCTTTCAGTCCTTTTCCTCTTCCTCAATCTTTCCTCAAGAACCTCCCCACCGAGAACATGCTCCCGAATACTCCAAGGAGGAGGCCGAGCGAGACGAGGCCGGGGTAAACGATGAGTGCCGAGGGGTGGAGGATCTGGTAGATGGCAGGCTCGTACCTGAACAGCGCCTGCTCGAAGACCAGGTAGACGCCGAGCGCGGCAAGCCCCCCGGAAACCAGCCCCTGAACCGCCCCCTCGATGAGGAACGGAGCGCTGATGAACCAGCGGGTGGCGCCCACGAGCCGCATGGTCTTGATCTTGTCGCGGCGGGCATACATGGCAAGCCTGACGGTGTAGGCGTTCATGACGACGGTCGCCATCGCGATGATGCCGCCGATACCGGCTGTAAGGAGGGTAAAGAGGCTGGCGTTGCGTTCGATGGCCGAAAGGTACTCCCTGTTGTAGCGGATGTCGAGCCCGTAATCAAGATCGCCGGCCTTCTTGCGGATGCGGTCGATGTTCACCTCGTCGGCATACCCCGGAAGGATGGAGAGGCGAGCCGAACGGGGCAGAGGGTTCGAGCCGAGGATCCTGACGACATCCTCCCCGAATTCGGATGAAAACCTTGCCGCGGCGGCATCCTTCGAAACATAGGTCGCCTTGCCGACACCGCCAATGCGTCCCATCTGCGCTGTCAAGGCCGAGGCCTGCGCCTCGCTGGTGGCGTCGCTGAAGAACACCTCCATCTCAACGCGTGATCGCACCTCCTGGATCAGGTCATAGAAGCTGAGGGAGACCGAACCGAACAGGCCGAGCAGCACCAGGGAGAAAAACCCGATGGCCATGGTGACGGCCGCAGGCATCTTTGCGCGTCCGATGCCGGAAAAACCCTCTTTCACACTGTAGATCAGATCCATAACAAATGATTGGTTTAAACAAAGCCACTTCAAAGAATCGAAAAAAGCTGTTGCATATCAAAGTTTTTTTTCGGATAATTAGACCATCGATTCGGGGCTATAGCTCAGTTGGTAGAGCATTTGCATGGCATGCAAAGGGTCAGGAGTTCGAATCTCCTTAGCTCCACAAAGAAAAAGCGCGGAAAACACCGCGCTTTTTTCGTTTCCTGCCGCCCCGCCCCTCAACTTCTGGAGCCCCTGACAGCCCTGGCAACCATGAAGACGATTCCCACCAGCATCGAAGCCGAAAGGCCTGCAGCGATATTGATCGATGCCGCCAGCACGATTGTCCTGGCAGGAAGCTCGACGACGCTGCCGGTCAGGGGTGCTGCCGCCATGTGCATCACAGCCGTCAGCACCGTAAAGAGGAAACTGGTGGCGATGCTTCCGGCGAATGAGACGAAGTAGCGCTCCCGCACCCCCCTGGCCACAGCCTGGTGACGTTCGATCTGCTTGCGTGAACCCGGATCGACGAGTTCCTTGAAAACCATCGCCGCGAGGGCCACCGCGACCAGTACCGGCACGGTGGCCAGCCAGGTTCCCAGCACCTCGGCACCGGCAGGATCGAACGTACCCTGTCCGAGCAGCCGGACGGAGAGCGTCAGCATGAATGTCGAAGTCATGAAAAACACGGTACCCCACAGCAAGGTGACACCGATCCATATCCAGGCCGATGGTGCGACGGGCTTTTTCGGAAGTTCAGTCATAAAATTCAAGGGGGTTGAACGTTGTGGTGAAGCGAACGGTTATCTTTAAAGAACCAAGATACGGCGCATTCAATTCCATGGTTCGGCCAATCTCTTGATTTACCGTAAGTTCCGGTAGTCCATCTTCGTCAGGAGCCGCTCAGGTATACCAGCTGACTGCATTTTTTTTGAAATACCACTTGATATATTGAAGCCATTTGTCAATTTTAATGTCGCAAGATTTCACCCAATCTTAATGCTTTACCGATATGTGCGGAGTTTTCGGCGTATTCAATTCAAAAACTCCCGCTGAAGACACCTTCTATGGCCTGTACTCCCTGCAGCACCGGGGACAGGAAGCGGCAGGCATCGTCGTGGCCGAATACAACAAGGCCAAGAAGAAAACCCTCTTCAAGCAGCACAAAGGCCCTGGCTTGGTGTCGGAGGTCTTCAGGGATGAACAGATATTCGAGACCCTGACCGGCTATGCGGCCATAGGCCATAACCGCTACTCGACCACCGGCTCCTCCAAGTCGAACAACAACATCCAGCCGTTCTCCCTCACCTACCGCTCCGGAAGCCTCGCCATCGCCCATAACGGAAACCTGACCAACTCAAGGCACCTGCGACGCGAACTGACCGAGCAGGGGGTCATCTTCCAGGCTTCGTCCGATACCGAAATCATTCCGCACCTTGCGGCACGAAGCAAGGAGAAAGAACCGCTGCACCAGATCTACGAAGCGTTGCGGCAGGTCGAAGGCGCCTACTCCATGGTGATCCTGGCCAACAACCAGATGATTGCCGCCAGGGACCCGTTCGGGGTCAGGCCGCTTGCCCTGGGCAGGAAACTGGACCCGTCGACCGGCGAACTCGCCTATGTGGTAGCCAGCGAGACCTGCGCCTTCGATATCATCAAGGCCGAGTATATCCGCGACATCGAACCCGGCGAAATCCTGCTGATCGACCATCTGGCCATTGCCAACGAAAAACCGGTCTCGATCTTCCTTCCGCCGACGGAACGCAAGGCTCGCTGCATCTTCGAATACGTCTATTTCGCCCGCCCGGACAGCTTCATCTTCGAGAACTCGGTGGACAAGGTCCGCCGCAACCTCGGCAAGAACCTCGCCAGGGAGTCGAGGGTCGAAGAGCCGGAAGGGAGCAAGGAGCTGGCGGTGTCCAGCGTACCGGACTCATCGAACACCGCGGCCCTCGGCTTCGTCAGGGAGCGCAACAAACTGGGCAAGCCGGGCAGGTTCGAACACGGCCTCATCCGCAACCATTACGTCGGAAGGACCTTCATCCAGCCCGGCATCCACAGCAGGGAGATCAAGGTAAGATCGAAGTACAACGTCGTCAGGGGCGTCCTCCAGGACAGGCCGGTGATCCTGGTCGACGACTCCATCGTCCGCGGCACGACCGCAAAGATGCTCATCAAGCTGGTCCGTGAAGCCGATCCCAGCGAAATCCACCTGCATATCAGCTCGCCTCCGATCACCAATCCATGCTTCTACGGCATGGACTTCCCGACCAAGCGCCAGTTGCTGACCCACATGTTCGGAGAGTCGGACAACACGCCGGAGGATCTCGAAAAGATCAGGGAGTATATCGGCGTCGACTCGCTCACCTACCTCTCCATGCAGGGGCTGCTGAACAGCGTCCCGGAGTTTGAGAACGAGTCCTGCAGCTACTGCACGGCCTGCTTCAGCGGCGACTACCCCATACCGATCACGGACGTGACGACCGACAAGGAAGAGAACGACTGACAAGGTTGCCGTAAATCATGAAATTAACAGAAAAGGAGCCCGCCGGGCTCCTTTTCTGTTTCTGGCACCGGATGGCTACGGCTATTTCTTGGTCTGCTTGAACTCGATCCTCACAGAGGTGTGCGGAACGGCTTCGAGCCGCTTCTTCGGAATCGGCTTGCCCGATTTGACGCAGATGCCGTAGGTCTTGTTCCGGATGCGGTCCATGGCCTGATCGATGTAGTGCAGGTAGCGCTCGTCACGGGCGATGAACATGAATCGCTGCTCACGGTCCATGGTCTCGGTGCCGTGGTCGGCCATGTGCATCGAGTAGTTCGAGTTGATGGAGTCCTCGACGCTCTCCTCGGAAAGGGAGGAGCGCAGGATATCGAGGTCGCGAAGCACCTCCTCACGCCGTTTCAGCAGGATCTGCCTGAAATGCTCGAGCTCTTCGTCGGTCAGGTAGGTCTTGACCAGTTTCGCCTCCTCCTGGGGTTCGGCCGGGCTCTTCGGAACACTGCTGGTTTTCTTCGACATGATAGGCTTGGTTTCAGGTTTTCACGGTAAGCCGTAATAAAAAAGGGATATGCATAATAACATCAGGAACTCGATTTTTCAAGCGAGAGCCGACATTGCTCGGCATTGATATCATGGATCACACCGGGCCTGGCAGATGGACAAACGATGTCAAGGGCAAGCGTTTCATCCTTAATATAATCTGAATGCAGGCTTAGCGCATTCAGGATTTTTATAGACGATGTGTCGATGAAAAGAGCAATGCGGTCGGTGATTTCGAGCCCGCTCTCCTTGCGGAGCGTCTGGACCTTGCTGACCAGTTCCCGGGCGAGGCCGAGCATCTCGAGCTCTTCGGTCATTTCGGTGTCGAGCGCCACCATGATCCGGTGCGCATCGTCCGACGCGACGAGCCATCCTTCGATGTCTTCATGCACGATGTCGACATCCTCGCGGGTAAGGCTGAAAACGCGGCCGTCGAGTTCGAAGTCGAGTGTCCCCTCCTTCTCGAGTCGAGATATCTGCTTGTGCCCCATGATGCGGATCGCCTCGGCGAGCGCCTTCATCTCCTTGCCGTAACGTGGCCCGAGGGTTTTGAAGTTCGGCTTGGCCTTCTTGCTGATCACCGAACCTTCGTCCTCGATATACTCGATCTTCTGGATGTTGACCTCCTCCATGATGATGTCGGCTACCTGTTCGTAAGCCTCGCGGGTGGAACATTCGTCCACGGCCAGCAGGATGCGCTTCAGCGGCTGGCGGACCTTGATGGAGGCCTTCTCACGCATGGTCCTGACCAGCGAGGTGACGATCTGGGCCTTCTTCATACGCTCCTCGAGCGGCCGGTCGACGAGGCTGTCGTCGGTAGCCGGGTAACCGGCAAGGTGCACCGACTCGGCGGTCTCGGTCCCGGCGACGCCGTTGAGGTTCTGGTAGATCCGCTCGGAGATGAAGGGCGTGAAGGGGGCGAGCAGCTTGGTGACGGTCATGAGCACCGTGTAGAGGGTCTGGTAGGCCGAGAGCTTGTCGGGGCCCATGGCGCCTTTCCAGAACCGCTTGCGCGAACGCCGGATGTACCAGTTCGAGAGGTCGTCAACCGCGAACTCGTTGATGAGCCGGGAGGCACCGGTCAGGTCATACTGCTCCATGCGGCCGCGGACGTTCCCGACGAGCGTGTTCAGCGAGGAGAGGATCCAGCGATCGAGCTCGGAGCGCTCCTGCACGGGGATCGCATCCCCGCCGAAGGTGAATCCGTCGACATTGGCATAGAGCACGAAGAAGTTGTAACTGTTCACGAAGGCCCTGAAAAATCGACGCTGCTCCTCCTCGATCTCGTCGGCGTTGAAGAGCTTCGGGCGCCACGGCGGGCTGGTCACCATGAGGTACCAGCGGATGGCGTCGGCGCCATACTTGCCCATGGTCTCGAAGGGATCGACCACGTTGCCCTTCGACTTGGACATCTTCTGGCCGTTCTTGTCGAGGATGTGGCCGTTGACAATCAGGTTCCTGTATGCCGGCCGGTCGAAAATAAGGGTCGCGATAGCGTGGAGGGTATAGAACCAGCCACGGGTCTGGTCGACGCCTTCGGCGATAAAATCAGCCGGGAAGGTCTGGTCGAACAGCTCTTTGTTCTCAAAGGGGTAGTGGAGCTGGGCGAAGGGCATGGATCCGCTGTCGAACCAGACGTCGACGAGTTCCGGTGTCCGGTTGTAGCGCTTGCCGTCCCTGATGAAGTAGACCCGGTCGACGAACGGCTTGTGCAGGTCGAGCCCGACGAGGCCCTGGTCGAGCGCTTCGCCGAGGTTGACCGCATTGCCGTCGATATCGATCAGCCCCTCTCGCAGCTCGGCGATGGAGCCCACGGCGAAGAGATTGCCCGAAGCCGCATCGTCGCCGATCGAAAACTCCTCCGCCACCCAGATGGGCAGCGGCGAACCCCAGAACCGCTCGCGCGAAAGGGCCCAGTCCTTGTTCTCCTCGAGCCAGTTGCCGAATCGGCCGGCGCCGATCTCCGGCGGGTTCCAGTTGATGGTTTTGTTCAGTTCGACCATGCGCGGGGCGATCTTCGTGGTGCGGATGTACCACGATTCGCGGGCATAGTAGATCACCGGCACGTCGTAGCGCCAGGAAAAGGGGTAGGTGTGGGTGATGGTCTCACGCCGATAAAGCTTGCCCTCCTCCTTGAGGCGCTGCATGATCGGCTTGTCGGCATCCTTGAAGAAGAGCCCTTCGTAGTCGGGAACCTCCGCCGTGAAGCAACCGTTGCGGGCCACCGGCTGGAGCATCGGCAGATCATGTTTCTTTGCCACTTCATAGTCGTCCGCGCCGAAGGCCGGGGCGATATGCACGATGCCCGTACCGTCGCCGGTCGAGACGAAGTCGGCGGCGACGACGTACCAGCAGCGCCGCTCGGGCCGGCACCAGGTAAAGAGGGGCTCGTACTCGAAGTCGACGAGGTCGCTCCCCTTCAGCTTCGCGACCACCTGCCAGGCCGGATCGTCGCCCACCTTCTCGACGAGCACCTGCAGGCGGGACTCCGCCAGGATCAGCTCTTCGCCCGTTTCGGTGTGGCGCACCCGCACGTAGTCGATGTCTGCACCGACGGCCAGGGCGACGTTCGAAACAAGCGTCCATGGCGTGGTGGTCCAGACCAGCAGGCTCACGTCGGAATCCTTGAGGCGGAACTTCACGTAGACGCTCGGGTCCTGCACCTCCTTGTAACCGAGGGCCAGCTCATGCGAACTGAGCACCGTCTCGGACTTGGGGTCCTGCGGGACGATCTTGTAGTCCTTGTAGATGAGCCCTTTTTCGAAGATGGTCTTCAGTGCCCACCAGACCGACTCGATGTAGTTGTTGTCGCAGGTGATGTAGGGGCTGTCCATGTCGACCCAGTAGCCCATCTGTTCGGTCAGCTTCCCCCACCCCTCGCGGTTGTCCTCGATGTGGTGGTAGACCAGTTCGCGCGCTTCGCGGTTGAACTCGCCCTCGCCGTACGCCTCGACCTGGGCCTTGTTCTTCAGGCCGAGCTTCTTCTCGACCGAGATCTCGACCGGAAGGCCGTGGGTGTCCCATCCCGCCTTGCGCGGGACCCGGTAACCCTGCATCGCCTTGTAGCGACAGACCACGTCCTTGATGGTGCGGCTGAAGACATGGTGGACGCCGGGCTTGCCGTTGACCGTCGGAGGCCCTTCGTAAAAGGAGTAGATGCCCATGGGCGCATCCTTTTCCAGGCTCTTCCGGAAAATCCGGTGCTCAGCCCAGAACCGCTGGATGTCGGCCTCCATGACACTGTAGGGAAGATTGGACGGGAACTCGGGATAGGTATCGGGCATGGCTGTCTGGAATCAAACTGGAAATTCGTTGCAGGGCCGGATGGCCGGCGCTGGGGAAAAGAGTGAATATACGAGAATCGGCCGGAAAAGAGAAAGGCAGGACCCCGCGGTGGAGGCCTGCCTTATATCCAGATCCTTCGGCCCCGGCTGCACCAGGCCCGGAACGGGATCACTTCTTCTCGCCGAGCGACGAGTTAAGGCCGTCGAGGATCTGCCTGGCGACGGTCGTCATGGAGTCGAGCGTCTGGGCAAGTACCTTGCTCAGCGGGGTCAGGGTATTGTCGAGCATGGTGCCCACACCGACAAGGATGGTCGCGAAATCGCCTTTCACGACATCTGCGCCGCTCTGTTCCGGAGCGGAAGACTTGACTTCTTCTGCCATATGATGCCTTGATTTGAGTTGAAACTTATAAAGCTAAATATTTTCAATGTAGTACATAATTCGCTGACCTCAAAGAAGAGTACGTGCCACCTCCCTGGTCACGCTCGCCCATACACATCCTCGAGCCTGACGATGTCGTCCTCACCGAGGTAATCGCCTGACTGCACCTCGATAAGTTCGAGTGGCAGATCCCCCTGGTTCTCCAGCCGGTGGCAGGCGCCGACCGGAATGTAGGTCGACTGGTTCTCCTCGAGCCGGATCTTCAGCTCATCGACGGTCACCAGTGCCGTGCCGGTCACCACGATCCAGTGTTCTGCCCGGTGATGGTGCTTCTGCAACGAGAGGGCTGCGCCCGGCCTGACCGTGATGCGCTTGACCTTGAAGCGCACGCCTTCGTCAATGGTTTCGTAGGAACCCCAGGGTCGGTAGACGCGCCGGTGGATCATCGGTTCGTCGCGCTCCTGCCGCTTCAACTCCTCGACGATCGCCTTGACCTCCTGGACGCGGTCCTTCGCGGCGACAAGGATGGCATCGGCCGTCTCCACAATCACATGGTCATCGACACCGACGGCCGCAATCAGCCGGCTGGTCGAATGCAAGTAGCTGTTGCGCACGCCATGGACCAGCACGTCGCCCCGCTTGACGTTACCATCTTCGTCCCGGCTCTGGACATCCCAGAGCGACGACCAGGCTCCGACATCGTTCCATCCGGCGTCGAGCGGAACGACCACGGCAAGGCCGGTCTTCTCCATGACGGCGTAGTCGATCGAATCGGACGGGCAGGCACCGAAGGCTTCGGGGTCGAGGCGCAGGAAGTCGAGATCCCGCTTCGAGAGCCGCAAGGCTTCACGGCAAGCATCGACGATCGCGGGCACGGTGCTCCCCAGCTCCGCGAGCCAGGCCTCCGGACTGAAGAGGAAGATGCCGCTGTTCCAGAAATAGTCCCCGGTAGCCAGATACTCCTCGGCTTTTTCGCGCACGGGTTTCTCGACGAACCCGGCAACCGGGCAGACCCCGGCACACTTGCCTCGGCCTTCGGGCACCCTGATGTAGCCATACCCGGTTTCGGGTGTATGCGGGACAATGCCGAAAGTCACCAGGGCCCCGGCTTCCGCCGCTTCCCGCCCCTTGGCGATCGCCCTGCCAAATGCTTCGGCATCGGCGATGACATGGTCGGCAGGCATGACGAGCATGAGGGCTCCCGGGTGGCTTGCGGCGACCAGCATCGCGGCGACAGTTGCCGCAGGCGCCGTGTTGCGACCGCAGGGCTCCAGCACGACGGTCGCACCCTCGTTGCCGACCTCCCGGAGTTGTTCAGCCACCAGGAACCGGTGCTCTTCGTTGCAGATACAGACAATCGGCCCGACGTCGTCGATGAAGGACATACGCGTCGCCGTATCCTGCAACATGGTCTGGTCGCTGAAAAGGGAGATGAGCTGTTTCGGGTACAACGCCCGGGAAAGGGGCCAGAGCCTGACACCGGAACCCCCGCTGAGAATGACTGGTATGATCATGGCTGATCTGTTGACAAGTTGAATATGCTGATCGCTATCGGCTGAAGCCCTCACCTTCCGGCGTACATCTCCTGGTAATAGCGCTGATAAGCGCCGGAGGTAACCTCGTCGAGCCACGCCTGGTTCGACAGGTACCACGCCACCGTCTCTTCCAGCCCCTGTTCGAAGGTCAGGGAGGGCACCCAGCCCAGCTCGCGCTGGAGCCTGGATGCGTCGATCGCGTAGCGAAGGTCGTGCCCTGCCCGGTCGGTCACGTAGGTAACGAGGGCCTCGGAGGTCCCGGGTTCGCGGCCGAGCTTCCGGTCCATGATGCGGCAGAGCAGCCGGATGAGGTCGATGTTGGTCCACTCGTTGTGCCCGCCGATGTTATAGGTATCCCCGTCGACGCCCTTATGGAAGATCAGGTCGATAGCCCTCGCGTGGTCGACCACCCAGAGCCAGTCGCGCACATTCTCCCCCTTGCCGTAGACCGGAAGGGGTTTGTTGTGGCGGATGTTGTTGATGAACAGCGGGATCAGCTTTTCAGGGAACTGGCAGGGGCCGTAGTTGTTCGAACAGTTGCTGATCACCACCGGAAGGCCGTAGGTGTCGTGGAAGGCGCGGACGAAATGGTCCGAAGAGGCTTTGGAAGCCGAATAGGGGCTGTGGGGATCGTAGGGGGTCCGCTCGGTGAACAGCCCCTCGCGCCCAAGGGTCCCGTAGACTTCGTCGGTCGAGACGTGGTAGAAGCGCTTCCCCTCGAAGCCGCCCTCCCAGGCGACACGGGCCGCGTTGAGGAGGTTGACCGTGCCGAGGACGTTGGCCATGACGAACTCGACCGGGCTCGTGATCGAACGGTCGACATGGGACTCGGCCGCGAGGTGGATGACCCCGTCGAAACGGTTGTCCCGGAACAGCCCGGCAAGGAATCCTGCGTCGGTGATGTCACCCTTCACGAACCGGTAGTTCGGCAACGCCTCGACATCCTTCAGGTTGGCGAGGTTCCCTGCATAGGTGAGCTTGTCAAGGTTGGTGACGGTATACGATGGATGGGCCGTCAGGAGGTGCCTGACCAGGTGTGAGCCGATGAAGCCCGCGCCGCCCGTGACCAGAATATGCATGGCAATTGATAATGGATAGTTGAAAATGGATAATGACTCAGCATCTCGGCCACACGTTCTTCCCCAGAGGTCCCTTCGACCTGCCGTTGGCGTTACGTGCCTCGCATCATGGAATCAAGCGTCTTCAGCAGCGCGTCATGCCAGTGAGGAATCTCCAGGTTCCATGCCTCCCTTATCTTCCGTTTGTTCAGGACGCTGAAATGGGGACGCAGGGCCGGGGTCGGGTAATCTGCGGTTTCGATCGGCTTCACGTCGCAGGAGAGCCCCCCGGCCGCCATGATCGCCTTTGCGAAATCGTACCACGAGCAGACCCCTTCGTTCGAGTAGTGGTAGGTTTCTGCGTACTGTTTGCCAGGATCGAAGCTCTCGAGGATGGCGACGATGGCCGAGGCGAGGTCGGCGGCCCGGGTCGGAGACCCCACCTGGTCGAAGACCACGCCGATCGATTCGCGCTCACGCCCGAGACGGAGCATGGTCTTTACGAAATTCTGTCCGTAGGCCGAATAGAGCCACGACGTTCGGATGATCAGGTGGGAGGGCCCGATCCGGCGGATCGCTTCCTCCCCTTCCCATTTCGACTGGCCGTAGACCCCGCCGGGGCTGGCCGGGTCATCCTCGCGGTATGGCCGGCAGTTGCGTCCGTCAAAAACGTAATCGGTGGAGATGTGCACCAGAAGCGCGCCGCAGGCCCTGGCCGCGCCTGCCAGCACCGCCGCGCCGTCCCGGTTGACCGTGAAGGCCTGCTTCACGTCGGTTTCGGCCTTGTCGACGGCCGTGTAGGCCGCACAGTTTACGATCGCGCCGATCCGGTGTCCACGGCAAAAGCTTTCGACAGCCTCGGCGGAGATGATGTCGAATTCAGGCAGGTCCGTGAAATAGAAACGGTGCGACGCGGCTGTTTCCCGCAGTTCGTGCAGCTCCGAACCGAGCTGTCCCCGGCTTCCGGTCACCAGGATGTTCATGGGCAGTGACGAATAACGAGTGACGAGAAAAAAATTGATCCTGCACCGGTATTGGCAGGCGATTCAAAACTGCGCATCGACTCCTTCGATCTCCCGGAACCGGGGGAGCAGGGTATCCTTGGGCGACACGAGCACCTCTTCGGGTGACAGCCGCCAGTCGATGCCAAGGTCGGGATCATCCCAGGCGATACCAGCCTCGGATTCCGGGGCGTAATAGGCATCGCACTTGTAGCTGAACACCGCCGTATCGCTGAGCACCGAGAAGCCGTGGGCGAAGCCTGGAGGCACCCACATCATGCGATGGTTAGCAGCGCTGAGCTCTTCGGCGACATGGCGGCCGAAGGTCGGCGACCATTTCCGGATATCGACCGCCACGTCGAGCACGGAACCGAGTATCACACGCACGAGCTTCCCCTGCATGTACGGAGATTGCTGGAAGTGCAGGCCCCGGAGTACACCCTTTCGTGAAAACGACTCGTTTTCCTGCACGAACACCCTGCCGCCGGCATGCCGATCGAAGATATCCTGACGGAAAGATTCGAAAAAATAACCCCGATCGTCCCCGAACACGCGTGGTTCGAAAAGCAGGACTTCGGGAATTGCGGTCGGAAGGAGCTTCATGGCCTGGAATCTGTTGATCGGTCAATAATACAGAAGCACGGAACTGTATCAGAGGGGGCCTCCATCCTTTCCCTGTGACAGGAGCTTGCCCAGGTACTTCCCGTACTGGTTCTTGAGCAGGGGAAGCGAAAGGCGCTCGAGCTCCCGGTCGTCGATCCAGCCGCTCCGCCAGGCGATCTCTTCGGGGCAGGCGATCTTGAGCCCCTGCCGTTTCTCGACGGTCTCGATGAAATTGCCGGCCTGCTGGAACGAGTCGTGCGTCCCGGTATCGAGCCAGGCAAACCCCCGGCCCATGATCGAACAGGTCAGTTCGCCTCGTTTGAGATAGGCCTCGTTGACCGTGGTGATCTCGAGTTCGCCCCTGGCCGAGGGTCGGATGGAGGTAGCGACGTCGACCACGTCATTCGGATAGAAATAGAGGCCGACCACGGCATAGCTCGATCTGGGTGCTTCCGGTTTCTCGACAATCGACAGCACCCTGCCATCCCGATCGAACTCGACGACGCCGTAACGTTCCGGGTCGCTGACGTAGTAACCGAAAACCACGGCGTTCCGGTCCCAGGTTACGCTGTCGACGGCATTCTGGAGCATGGCGCTGAATCCGTAGCCGAAGAAGATGTTGTCGCCGAGTACCAGGCAGACGTCGTCGCCGCCGATGAACTCCCTGCCGATGATGAACGCCTGGGCGAGGCCGTCGGGTGAGGGCTGGACCGCAAAACTGAGCGAAATACCCCAATCACTGCCGTCGCCGAGCAGCTTGACGAACGATGCCTGGTCCTCCGGTGTCGTAATCACGAGGATCTCCCGGATCCCGGCAAGCATGAGGGTCGTCAGCGGATAATAGATCATCGGCTTGTCGTAGACGGGAAGCAGCTGCTTGGATATGCCTCGCGTCACCGGATAAAGCCGGGTTCCGGAACCCCCGGCCAAAATGATGCCTTTCATGAAATTACGGCTTTCGTTTGATCGTCGCCGGGAGCGCCTCGCCCGACGGCATGCTCCTGCTACACGGTATCAAAAATACACAATAAAAGCATTATTATCGAAGGTAGCCACAGCACGGTACCTCCAGGGGTTGTGGGCATTTCTGGTTTTTGTAGGTAAGTCCGCACCCGGTGATGAATTCGACGACGTGCCTCCGGTGCGATTCCAGACAGAAAAAGCCGTACGTACCGTATGCAGTGTCAAACATCGTGCCACGTTGCCGCCGCAACACCAATCCACTCGTAAAACCGGTTCAGGATTGGGCATCCGCGCCCCCGACACCGCAAAACCTCTGGCGACCTCCAGGGTTCCGAACGGAAATATTCTCAGAATGAGAAGAGAATGGGGCAGCTCGAAGCGACGAGGCGGATTGAGGTTTCACCCGTGGATATTATTGCGTAAATTCAATCTTGCCGAAAGAGGGCTCTTCCCGTATCCCCGACCTTGTCCGAAATTTCCTGAGCACGCAATGCCAGCCATGAGCACCGACACCAACACTCCAGCCAAAGAACATTTCTATATCAACCGTGAGGCCAGGAACCTTTTCCACCTGTCCGATCCGGAGGCACTCGCCCTGCCGACCGACAGGAAAAAGGCGTTGAAACATGCCGAAGCGCTGACCGAATCGATCAACCGGAGGATCCTGCTCTTGAAGGGCAAGGAGGCCAAGCAGCTCCTCCCGGCGCAGCTCCACGGCATGAAGCTGCTGCACGAAGTCTACCACCACCTCATGAAGAAGTCCTCCGGACTGTCGTCGGCAGCGCTTGCCTTCGTGGAGCAGGAGACCTCGCTGTGGCATACCAGGGAGTACCTGAACGGATTCCTCGAGCAGTTTCCGCCCCATGAAGTCTACCGGACCGGCAAAAGCTCCGAAGAGTACCTGAATGCCACCCCGAACCTTGTGGCCGCGGTCGAAGAGTCTTACCTGGTCTGGCTGAACAACCAGAACCCGGCGCTCGAACAGTTCCAGGATCTCATCTCCGACAATGAGCTCAGGAAGAGCCGTACCTATCCGCACCTGATCTCGGCCATGCGCCGGGCCATGGAGGCCGCCGGAGCCGTGGGGGCGGACGACGACGACCTGGCCGACCTCCTCTCCCTACCGATGCGCCATGCGCCCGGCTCGCTCCTCGACCAGCTGCGCTACATCCGGCTGCACTGGTCCGGGCTGCTCGAGGACTCCCCGTGGTGGGGGCTCCTTGAAGATGCCATCCTCCTCATCGAGGACGAAGACCGCTACCTCTTCTTCGAAAAGCTGGCAGAAAGCGGTGCGATGTCGCACGGCGGGATGTACGAAAACGAGGCACACGTCCCCTCCTTTGCAAGCCTCGGCGACGCTCCCGCACGCTATTCGCACGACTCATCCTGGATGCCCGAGGTGGTGATGATCGCCAAGAGCACCTACGTCTGGCTCGACCAGCTCAGCCGCCAGTACGGCTACCCGGTCCGCCGCCTGCAGGAGATACCCGACCGTGAGCTCGACATCCTGGCCGAACGCGGCTTTACCGCGCTCTGGCTCATCGGCCTCTGGGAGAGGAGCCATGCCTCGCAGATGATCAAGCGCATCCATGGGAATCCGGAGGCGAAGGCATCTGCCTACGCACTCGAAAATTACGAGATTGCCGGCGAGATCGGCGGGTACGATGGATACCTCGACCTGAGGAACCGCGCCATGCAGCGGGGCATCCGCCTCGCCAGCGACATGGTCCCGAACCACACCGGGATCGACTCGGAACTGGTCCGCCAGAAACCCGAATGGTTCCTTGGTACGCACGAAGCGCCCTATCCAAACTACACCTACAACGGTCCGAACCTCAGCGCGGACAGCCGCTACGGCATCCATATCGAGGACGGCTACTGGAACCGGACGGACGCGGCCGTCACCTTCAAGCGGATCGATTACCTCACCGGCGACACCCGGTATATCTACCACGGCAACGACGGCACCATCATGCCCTGGAACGATACCGCCCAGTTGAACTTCCTCGACCCCGAGGTGCGTGAAGCGGTCATCCAGCAAATCCTGCATGTGGCCAGGATGTTCCCCGTCATCAGGTTCGATGCGGCGATGGTGCTTGCCAAGATGCATATCCAGCGCCTCTGGTTCCCCCTGCACGGCCATGCGCCGGGTGTCCCCTCGCGAGGGGCATGGTCCATGAGCATGGCAGATTTCGAGGCGGCCATCCCCGAAGAGTTCTGGCGCGAAGTGGTCGACCGGGTGAAGCAGGAGGTGCCCGACACACTGCTGCTGGCCGAAGCATTCTGGATGCTCGAAGGCTACTTCGTCCGTACCCTTGGCATGCACCGCGTCTACAACAGCGCCTTCATGCACATGCTCAAGAAGGAGGACAACGCCAGCTACCGTCAGCTCATCAAGAAGACGCTCGAGTTCGACGCGGAGATCCTGAAGCGGTACGTCAACTTCATGAACAACCCCGACGAGGACACGGCCATCGCCCAGTTCGGCAAGGGAGACAAGTATTTCGGGGTCTGCATCATGATGCTCACCCTGCCCGGCCTGCCGATGATCGGGCACGGCCAGGTGGAGGGGCTGACCGAAAAGTACGGGATGGAGTATGCCCGCGCTTATTACGACGAACAGCCTGACGGCGAGCTGGTCGGCCGCCACTACCGGGAGATATTCCCGATCATGAAGCGCCGGCGCCTCTTTGCAGAGGTCAAGCACTTCCACCTGTTCGACCTGTTCGCCCCCGACGGCACGGTCAACGAGCACGTCTTCGCCTACTCCAACCGGCTCGGCGAAGAGCGGGCCCTGGTGCTGTACAACAACCGGTATGAGTCCGCAGACGGCTGGATCCGGATTTCGGCCGGCTACCTCGCTGACGGGGGGATCAGGCAGACATTGCTTTCCGACGCCCTCATGCTGCCCGGAGGCCATGACGACTATGTCGTGTTCAGGGACCACGCCAGCGGACTGGAATTCATCCGCTCCTGCGAGGCGATCCGCAACGACGGCCTGAAGGTCTCGATCCAGGGCTACAGGTACAACATCTTCCTCGACTTCAGGGTGGTCAGGCCGTCAAGGCTGAAGCCTTACGACCGGATCTGCCATGAACTCGACGGCCGCGGCGTGGGCTCCATCGAGCTCGAAGCCCTCTCCATGAGCCTCCGTCCCGTGCACCGTCTCGTCACTACGGGGCTCGCTGCTCCAAGGGAAGCAACTTCGGCCAACACCGTGGATGACCGCGTCGATGCCACCGCCTTTGGCCTTCACTGCGAACAGCTGCTCACCGATGTCGCTGCCCGGTTCGAGGAGATCATGGAGCGCCCCCTGGCACTCCCCGCCGGCATCGCACACTCGGCATCGGAACGCTACCTCGGTGCGGTGCGCCTGGCCAACTGCCTCGGTAAACTCCCGGGGGAAAAGCGCCTGAAGGCCGCGCTCGGCTTCGACCACCAGGAAGGCACGACCTTCAGGCGAACGGTCAGCGACCTGATCCTGCTGGAGGGAATCCAGGAGCTCCTGGTCCATAACGACCTCCTGCAGCGCCAGCTCATCGACGACTGGCTGCTCGGCACCGCGCTGGCCTCCGCATGGAGCGGCGAGAGCGGCTTCCCGCTCTCCGGCCAGGAACAGGTGGACCTCTTCTCCTGCCTGCTCGTCCCGAAGCGTCAGGCTGATGAGGCCGACACGCCAGGGTCGTTGCTGCGTGCGGACATCGCCACGCTCTTTGATTCGCACGATCCGCATTTCATCTCCCTCATGCAGTTCCAGTACCTGCACGGCAAAACCTGGTTCAGGGAGCACCGGTTCACCCTCATGCTCTCCTGGCTGTGGCTACACGCGCAGCTGCGCCAGCCAGCCGCTGCGAAAGGGACGAAGGCACCCTCGGGCGACACCACCATCAATGCATGGCTGGACGCCATCGAACAGCTCGACGCGGCCGCGTTCCTCAGCGGCTACGAAATGCATGCCCTGCTGAGCCAGCCGTTGCCGGAAAGCAACGGTAGCCCAACAGCTCAAAGGACATAAAGGACAGCTGCCCTTGCCCCACAACAGGAAAAGCCCGGAGAACCGGGCTTTTCCTGTTGTGGGGCAACCTGAGGGTCGCCCCATGACATCCTGCCGTCAGTGGGGGGCAAGGGCGGAATACTCCGCATAGACCCTGTAGGTATTGACCAGGAGGAAGGCGAGGACGAGCAGTCCGAAAACCGTGAAGACCGGGCTCTTCTGCTCACGTGAAGCCTGGCGGTCGAAGAACGGTACCAGCAGCCACACGACGCCACCAATGGTGAAGAGCACGATGGCCATCAGCTCGCCACCCTCAAACTTGAAGTCCTTCAGCAACTGGAACTGAGCCCAGAAGTACCACTCTGGCTTGATGCCGACCGGAGCCGATGCGAGCGAATCAGCCTTCACACCAATCTCCCATGGGAAAACCACGGCAAGGTAGACCAAAAGGGCAAAGCCGATCATCCAGCCGATGCCGTCCTTGGCGAGGAAGGTCGGGAAGAACTTGTCGTACCCCTTGATGAGGCCGGCTTCCTTGTAGCCGATGGGAGCGGAAGTGCCGAGAATCTGCACCAAGGTGAGGTGTGCGGCCAGGACCAGCAAGACCAGGCCGGGCAGCAGCACGACGTGCAGGGAGAACATGCGGGTCAGGGTCTCACCGCTTACCTCCGGGCCGCCGCGAAGGATCTCGACCATGAAGGCACCGCCCGGAGCCACTTTCGGCACCTCGGTACCAACTTGGGTAGCGAAGAATGCCAGCTCGTTCCACGGCAGGAGGTAGCCGGTGAAACCGAAGCCGAGGCTGAGCAGAAGGAGGACGAAGCCGCTGATCCACATGAGCTCACGTGGTTTGCGGTAGGACTTCATGAAGAAGGTGCTGAACATGTGGATAAACAGCATCATGATCATCAGGTTGGCGCTCCAGGCGTGGACCTGGCGGATGAGCCAGCCGAACGGGACCTCCTTCTGGATGAAGACGAATGAGGAGAATGCTGCTGCTTCGGTAGGCTTGTAGTACTGGAGAAGCATCAGGCCGGTGATAACCTGGATCATGAAGAAGAAGAGGCCGAGGCCGCCGAAGTAGTACCAGAAGGAGAGGCGGTGGCGGGGCACCTCTTTCTTCTTCAGGTAATCGAGGATCGGCATGACGACATAGAAACGCTCCTGGAGCCACGATCCGACAACACCGACTTTCGCGTCCTTGTACGGGTTCGCTTCGGCACGTTCCACCGGGGGCTTGTACACTCCCGAAGGGGCGGCTTCGGTTTTCGGCGCCTGCGGTTTTGCGGCGACAGGGGCAGCGGACTTTGCCGCGCCGGGGGCCGCCGGTTTCGGCTTGGCAGGAGCGCCGCCTGCGGCCTGGTTCTGGGTATTTTCAGCCATATGAATTGACTCCCTTGATTTTCAGGTATTGATGCTTAAGCTTTTGAAATGATGATGCTGTCCCCGTCGATCCTTGCCTTGTACTGCTTCAGCGGTTTGGGCTGGGGACCGGAGATGATTTCGCCGGTCTGCTTGTACTTCGCACCGTGGCAAGGGCAAAACAGCTGATTGTCGGCCTCTTCCCAGCGAACCAGGCAGCCGAGGTGGGTACAGACCGCGCTGACCGCCGTCAGGGCGCCGCCCTTGTTGACCACGATAACCTTGTCCTCGTTGAACTGGTAGATCTTGCCCGATCCTGCGGGAACTTCGGAAGCCTTGCCAACGGTCAACTCCTTCACCTGCTTGATCTCTTTTACCGGAGGGACGATGAACTTCACGACCGGATAGAGCGTGCTGGCGGCCACAACGGCACCGACGCCTCCGACGACCTTGTGCAGAAAGCCCCGGCGCTCGAAGTCGACGCCTTTCAGGCCGGTTTCCCTCGGCTTGCCGCCCGGGACGGTCCCCGATGAAGAGACTTCAGCACCCGCACCCAGCGTGTCCATCCTTGCAGGGCTCTTGAAATTACCAGTTTGTGCCATTATGCTCTATCTCCTTTTTTATGACTTGGATTGTTTGGACATCAAGCAGACATTGGTTCCTGCCAGCGGGCGGGCGATTGCCCCGTTTTGTCCGGGAACCGGTTTCGTCGCGACTTCGGGGCATTTCCCGATACGCAGAAAACGACTTTGAAATTACTATTTTTTCCTATATAAGCAATCAAATTGGTGCTTGAAAAAATTGTAGTACCGGTACATGGACGTACGCTCCCCGTCCCTCCACACCCTGCTCGCCGTAAAGAACCGCATGATCGGCGAGTGCAACGCCGCAGGATTGAGGAATTCCGAAATACCGCCGGCATCCCCGAATTCCTCACCGTCAACCGACAACGTGAAACTCGATGCGTAGCGCAGGTAGAAGGGCCCCGAATCGAGCACCTGGCGATGACCGACCTCCATGCTGAAGCCGTCGGCCTCAAAATGGAGCAAGCGGCCGTGGAACGGTGCAAACACACCCCTCGACATCCGCTCTTCACGAAAGGAGAGCTGATCGAAGACCTGCTGACGACCGGTCTTGTTGTCGTTGAGCAACGTCACGGCCAGCGGGCTGCAGCCACGGTCGCGGAAATAGACGACGTAATAGACCAGGTCGAAGCGCCCGGCAAGCACTCGTCCCCAGTACCACCGGTCGTAATATTCATGCATCGGCATGGTGCCGAGGTTGTGGTCGTGGTAGCCTTGCCCGCTAACGCGCATCGAGGAGCATCCTCCGTGCGGGTATCCGTTGATCAGGAGCGAGCCGTCGACCTCGGCCTTCGGCACGCTGAGGAGCCACTGGTGGCGATGCGCACCGCCTCCGGAGCAGTCATGACGGCGTTGGTAGTCGTAGCGGTGTCGTGGCCTGAAGATGAAGGAGCCCTGCACCCGCTTCCCTCGGGCGGGAAAATCAAAATCGACCGTAAGCCGGAACTGGTCCGTGGACTCGTCGTATTCGAAACGGTTCTCCTCGAAACGGACACCCAAGCCTGACGGACCGCACCCGAACTCGGCGTCACGCCCCTCGCGGATGTAATTGACCACCTCACGCCCGTGCTCATAGAGCTGGAAGCTGAATCCGGCATAATGCGCCGGCAGGGGCGACTCCTCCCGCCGCCGTGCACGCCACTGGTCGTAATGGCGCATGTAGAAAGGGGAGAAGGGAAAGCCGGAGAACCAGATGAAGACCAGGGATATCCCCTGACGCTCGTCCTCGGCATCAAAATACCACCATTCGTAGGAACCGGGATCGTCGAGCCTGTGCCAGGCCTCCTGTGACGAATCGGTCGTTATGTCCATTGGGCAGGGGAAAAATGGTTCATGAGGCAATTCACATGAACGGTCATACAGACGAAGGAAGAAGGGAAAGAAAGGGGTCGAACGGATGGAAACGGAGCCTTGCGGCAGAAAACCGGAGACCTGTGGACAGAGAGGGAGTCGAACCCCCGACACAAGGATTTTCAGTCCTTTGCTCTACCAACTGAGCTATCTGTCCAATTTTCGTGATGCAAATATAAGGATTTGCCGATTATCACAAAAAAGAAAATGCATTATTTGGCGGAAGGCTGCCTGCACGACAGCTCCTGCTCCAAATCGAAATCAGTGCAGGCGAACAGGAAAGTCCGCCCACCCTTCATCATCCCTGGCCGATGCGTTCGATGCCCCGGTGCAGGCGGCGAAGCACGGCATCCTTGCCGAGCAGTTCGAGCATATGGTAGAGGCTCGGCCCGAAGCTCACGCCCGAAGCCACGATCCTGAGCGGATGGATGAGCACCGCCGGCTTCAGCCCTTTCGGGGCGACGAAAGCCTTGAGGGAGGCCTCGATGGCTTCTGCGGTGAAATCCCCGGCGGCCTCGAGGACAGCTCCGAACTCCGACAGCAGGCCGGGGACCTCTGGCGTCCAGCGCTTCTCTATGGCCTCTGCCTCGTAGGAGTCGGGCTCGAAGAAGAAGTAGCTGCTGAAGGTCACGAACTCGTGCTCGTAATTGACACGCTCCCTCATGAGGTCCACGACCTTGGCGAGGTAGGCGTCGGAGGTGATGCGCGCCTCAGGCATTTCGAAGGGCTTCTTCTGCAGCTCGTCGATCAGCAAGGGCTTGATGGCCGACACGATCTGTTCGGCCGGGCGCTGCTTGATGTACTGCTTCTCGAGCCAGTTAAGCTTTTCTACATTGAAAACGGCGCCAGCGCGGCCAACCCGTTCGAGCGAGAACTTCCCGATCAGCTCGTCCATGGAAAACACCTCCTGCTCGCTTCCCTCTCCTTCATTCCAGCCGAGCAGCGCCACGAAGTTCACGATGGCCTCGTTGCTGAAACCCTTGCGCATATAGTCCTCGACGGCAACATCGCCCTGACGCTTGCTGAGCTTCGAGCGGTCGGCATTGAGCAAAAGCGGCAGGTGCGCGAACTTCGGCGGCTCCCATCCGAAGAATTCGTAGAGCAAGAGGTGCTTCGGCATCGAAGGCAGCCACTCCTCGCCCCTGATGATATGGGTGAACTCCATCAGGTGGTCGTCGATGACACTTGCAAAATGATAGGTCGGGAATCCGTCGGACTTCATGAGCACCTGGTCGTCGATGGTCGACGAATCGAACTCGACGGGACCGCGGATAAGGTCCTCGAACCAGACCGACACGTAGTCCGGCACCTTCATCCTCACCACGTAGGGAGCGCCCTGGTCGAGCATTTTCCTGATTTCGGACTCCGGCATGCTGCCGCCCATCTCCTCGGGAAGCCACTTGCGGTTGTACTTGGGCTGGAGCCCCTGCTTGAGCTGGAGCTGGCGGTTCTCCTCGAGCTCTTCGGAGGTCGAGAAACAGTAATAGGCGTTCTTGTCTTCAAGGAGTCGGGTGCAGTAGTCTCGATAGATCGGAAGGCGCTGGGACTGGACGTAGGGGCCGTAGTTGCCGCCATGCACCGGACTCTCGTCGGGAATGATGCCGGCCCACTCGAGCGTGCCGATGAGGTTCTTCTCGGCATCCTCCACCTTCCTGCTCTGGTCGGTGTCCTCTATCCTGATGACGAAGTCACCATTCATCCTCTTGGCGAACAGGTAGTTGTACAGGGCGGTGCGAAGCCCTCCCACATGAAGGTATCCTGTCGGAGAAGGAGCGAATCTCGTTCTAACCCGTTGAACGGCCATGGCAAATAACGTCGAGTTTGTTTTTTACTGTTTTGGTCGCTGATGATCGCAGGGAATTTAAAAAAAACCCGCTGCATTTGGTAACCCCAAGATGTAAAAGAAAAAGAGCGCTGAACGCCACCGAGGGGAGTACCGGCGCCATGGAAACGCCGTCTGGCGCCCCGGGCAAGCAGCCATGCAAGATAAACTTTTTGGTTTCCATCAAAGTTTTAGTTTTAATTACTTGTAATGACATAAGTTATCCTTGCATCACCCGAAAAGCCTCCGATGCGGAATCAAAACGACAGGGAAAAGCGCCCAAAAACGCGGCCTGAGAACCGGTTCGTACCGCCTGACATGACACGCAGGCAAAAGGGGGCAGGGCCGGACAGCGATGAGCGGAACGGCGGGAATTTCCCGAAGCTCCTCGTCTTCCTGATGCTCGGACTCATGGCGCTCTTCGCGTTCCAGCGGTTCTTCGCCCAGGAGTCTGCCCCGGAGATCTCCTACAACCAGTACCGGTCGATACTCGGCGGCAACCAGGTGACCGAGGTGACCGTCAAGACCAACCAGGACAAATCCGCGATCCTGATCGGACGACTTAAATCGCCCGTCCGCATGCCGCTTGCCAACGGCACGGTCGCCCAAACCGACCGGTTCATGGTCAGGGTGCCGGGATTCGACCTTGCCCAGGCCGACCGCCTGACTGATAGCGGCGTCCAGCTCAAGGTGCTGCAGGGCACGGACGACATCTCGAACTTTATCGTCCTCATCCTCCCCTGGCTGCTGTTCGGCACAGCCTACTTCCTGGTCTTCAGGCGCATGTCGATGCAGAACGGCGGGACCAACAAGAACATTTTCAGTTTCGGCAAGAGCCGTGCCAAGCTCGTCAGCGAATTCGACGTGAAGGTGACCTTCCAGGATGTCGCCGGCGTCGACGAGGCCGTCGAGGAGCTCAAGGAGACCGTCGAATTCCTCATGAACCCGGAGAAGTTCCAGAAGATCGGGGGCAAGATACCGAAAGGCGTGCTGCTGCTCGGGCCTCCCGGCACCGGCAAGACCCTCCTGGCCAAGGCGATCGCGGGTGAGGCCAAGGTGCCTTTCTTCTCAATCTCGGGAGCCGATTTCGTCGAGATGTTCGTCGGCGTCGGAGCCGCCAGGGTACGCGACCTGTTCGAAACCGCCAAGAAAAACGCCCCCTGCATCGTATTCATCGACGAAATCGACGCCGTCGGCAGAAGCCGCGGGGCCGGGCTCGGCGGTGGCCACGACGAACGGGAGCAAACGCTGAACCAGCTGCTCGTCGAGATGGACGGCTTCACCACCAGGGACAACGTCATCCTCATCGCGGCCACCAACCGCCCGGACGTGCTCGACACCGCCCTGTTGAGGCCGGGAAGGTTCGACCGCCAGGTGACCATCGACAAGCCGGACATCAGGGGAAGGGAGGCCATCCTGAAGATCCATTCCCGGAACACCCCCCTGTCGGAGGACGTCGATATCGCCGTCCTCGCCAAAAGCACGCCGGGGTTCTCTGGAGCGGACCTTGCCAACCTGGTGAACGAGGCTGCATTGCTGGCCGCCAGGAACGGGCAGCAGCTCCTCACGAACGAAAATTTCGAACAGGCGAGAGACAAGGTACTGATGGGTCCGGAACGCAGGAGCATGTACATTTCGCCGGAGCAGAAGAACCTGACGGCATACCACGAAGCCGGGCATGTGCTCGTTTCGAAGTTCACCCCCGGCTCGGACCCCATCCACAAGGTGACCATCATTCCACGCGGCCGGAGCCTCGGACAGACGGCCTACCTCCCCCTGGAAGACCGCTACACCCAAAACCGGGAGTATCTGCTGGCCATGATCACCTACGCCCTCGGAGGACGTGCGGCCGAAGAGCTGATTTTCGACGAAACCAGCACCGGTGCTGCCAACGATATCGAAAAGGCGACCGAGATCGCCAGGAAAATGGTCAGAAGCTGGGGAATGAGCGAGAAACTCGGCCCCGTCAACTACGGAGACGGCCATAAAGAAGTGTTCCTCGGCAAGGACTACTCCCACGTCAGGGAGTACAGCGAAGAGACGGCACTGCAGATCGACATCGAGGTCAGAAGGATCATCACGGAGTGCATGGACAATGCCAGGAAGATCCTGGCGACGCATACGAAAACCTTGCACGACCTGGCCACGCAGCTTGTGGAAAAAGAGGCTCTCAATGCCGGCGACATCCAGGCCATCATCGCCGCGGGCGCCGCCGGCGATGGCGCCGGAGAATAAACGCGGGAAAGGAAGATGCAATTCGTCTACCTCATAGGAATCGGGATCGCTGCCGGCATGCTTTCGGGGATGTTCGGCGTGGGCGGGGGAGTCATCATCGTACCGGCGCTGGTATTGCTTTTCGGCATGAGCCAGCAGAGTGCCAACGCGACCTCCCTGATGGCGCTCCTGCTGCCGGTTGGACTGCTTGGGGTACTCGAATATTACCGGCTCGGAAGGCTCTCGGCCGAACACATCTGGTTCGGGCTCACCATAGCCATCGGCCTGTTCGTCGGAGCTTTTTTCGGAGCACGTATCGCGCTCGGCATGTCGGGCGAGCTGCTCCGCAAGGCTTTCGGGGTATTTCTCGTGATCGTCGCAATTCGACTCTGGCTATGAAACCTGGCTGTCAAACCTTCAAACCAAGCACACTACCATGGGACAAACAACCACTAAGGCCGATCTGGTGAACGTGATTGCCCAGAGAACGGGTCTGACCAAGAACGAAACGGAAGCGGTCGTCGACTGCCTGTTCGAAAGCATCATCGATTCGCTCAAATCGGGCAAACGGATCGAAATCAGGGGATTCGGTTCGTTCAACATCCGCTACAAGAACCTGCGCCAGGCCAGGAACCCGCGTACCGGTGAGAAGGTGACGGTCGATCCGAAGAACGTGCCGACCTTCAAGATCTCCAAAGAGTTCAAGCACGCCGTCAGCGAGAGCCTGAAAACATCCTGAAAGGTGTGAGGACAACGCGTCCGGTCACCGCGTTGTCCGGAGGAATCCTGAACGAAAGCTTCCCCCGGCCTCAGGGCCGGGTCAGAGCTGGAAGGGATCATTGATGATTTCGAAGGATATCTCTTTTGCCTGCGATGCAAAACAGATCCTGATATAGTGACGCTGTTCCTGCATGAACAGGTCCCCGCCCTTTTCGGCGCCATACAGGATGACGTGGCCTTTGCCGTTACCCAGGTCACGGGCATGGTCTCCATGACGACGGAGCACCATGTTGGTCCACGCATCCTCCTCGCGTATGGCGACCTCCCGACTACCCTCGCACAGATCCCGGATAACTTCCGGTGAAGAGAGCAGCGACATCTCCTTGCCCACCCATATACTCTCATGAGATCGAGCCTGAACGGCAGGGACAGGGAATTCCCGAACACCAGCCATTGCCTACCATTGCTGATAGCATCGATGAATCCGTTCAGATGACGAAGAGTCTAATAGTTGAACAGGACGTACCAGAGTACGAAAAAAACCGGAAGCAGCACCGGAAGCGAATACCGGTAGATATATGCCATGAAATCCGGCACATCGGCGCCCGTCTGCGAGGCGATGTTCCTCACCATGAAATTGGGGGCATTGCCGATATAGGTCAACGCCCCGAAAAAGACCGCAGCAAGCGAAATGGCCAGGAGATACGTTACTGAAGAGGCATCACCCGCTACCGGCGAGGGCACCCCTTGGGCAAAGAGGCGCATATCGTCAGGGCTCCCGGCATCCAGGCCGAATTTGCCGGCCGCACCGGCCAGGAAGTTCAGGTAGGTCGGCGCATTGTCGAGCACCCCTGACAGGATGCCGGTAAACCAGTAGAACTTCGTGACGGTAAAACCTGCTGCGTGCGACTGTGCATAGGCGCCGATCAGCTGTAGCGCCGGCATCATGGTGGCAAAAATACCGGCAAACAGGAACGCCACCTCCCTGATCGGCTCGAAATTGAACTCGTTTGCCTGCAGCGCCTCACGGTCCGATGTCCTGTAGGCCGCCAGTGCAATCGATGTCATGATCACCTCCCTGATGCCAAAGGGCAGATGAAACAGCTCCTGCAGGCTGGGAACACCCCTGATCACGGCCGGATCGAGAAATATCGAAGCGATCAGCGGCACAAGGTAGAGGAAATTCCAGGACCCTTTCAGGACGATACGCCCGGAAGAGGGCCCGGACTCATCCGATCTGCCGGCCCGCATATCGAAAACCACGAAAATCAGGCAGAGTACGACCACGGTCAGCAGCCAGGGCAGCCAAAGGCGACTGAGCACCCAGAAAAATGGCACGCCGCGGAGAAAGCCGAGGAAAAGCGGAGGATCGCCTATGGGGGTCAGCCCTCCGCCGATGTTGCTGATGATGAAGATGAAAAAGACGATGTGGAATGGCTTGAGGCGGCCCGCGTTCATCCGCAGATAGGGACGAATCAACAGCATGGAGGCCCCGGTCGTACCGACGATGTTCGACGCCATTGCTCCGAAGAGCAGCAGCAACGCATTGACTGCTGGTGAACCGCGCCGATCGATCCTGATCAGAATGCCGCCGGCAACAACAAACAGCGACGTAACGAGGGCGATAAACGACAGGTACTCTTCGAGTGTATGCCCGAGCAGCTCCCTCCCGCCCTCAATCCCGAAGGCATAGGAGGCTGATACCGATGCTCCGAGCAGCACCGACACTTTCCGGTAATGGTGTTCCCAGAACCTGGGGTAGAGGATGGGGCCCGTAGCAATCATGAGCAGCAGGATGACGAAAGGCAGCGCCAGCCATACCGGAGGAGGTTGATGGCCTTGAACGGCACTTGCGGCCATAACTGGAGCCGGCGCTACGACCATGACCGACATGGCCGCAACCCCGGTAAGCACTGCCCACCGCATACCCTGGCGTAACAGCATGAAATCCTGCGCTACCCGCATGGATGTCGACAGGATCAGTCCCCTTCGAACTCGGTCACGGCATACATATTGTAGCCCTTGTTGCGGATCTTCTCCTCGCCACCGACGTCAGGCAGGTTGACAATGAAAGCCATACCGGCAACCTCGCCGCCCACCTTCTCGACCAGGGCCGCGGCAGCAAGCGCCGTACCGCCCGTCGCCAGCAGGTCGTCAACCAGCAGCACCTTCTGGCCGGAACCGAGGGAGTCGGTATGCATCTCGATCGTGTCGCTGCCGTATTCAAGCTCATACTCGAGGGCAATCGTTTCAGCCGGCAGCTTGCCCGGTTTCCTGACCGGCACGAAACCCTTGCCGAGCGTGTAGGCGAGCGCTCCGCCGAGGATGAAGCCCCTGGCTTCGATGCCCACGATGGTGTCGAACTCAAGGCCGGCGGAGAGGTAATGCTGGGTCATGGTGTCAATCACAAGGCGGAATCCGACCGGGTCCTTGATGAGGGTGGTGATGTCGCGGAACATGATCCCTTTCTTGGGATAGTCGGGCACCGTACGGATCCTGGACTTGATGGGCATAACGATAGGTGTTGGTGTTTACGGAAACTGCCGTGGAACTGAAAAATTTAAAATAACAGTCTGCCCTGCAAATGCAAATCCTCGCCGATCCCCTCGACCAGCACGACATGCTCCTCGCCCCTGAATCCGCCGCCTTCGGCCACGGCGTCGACATCCACATCGATCCGCAGGTAGTTGCCGCTATAGCCGCTCCATCGTATGCGCCCGTCTTCGGTTGTCGAACCCTCCTCGAACAGCACCGCCATCCGGCTTCCGATGAACGACTCCGCAAAACGCCGCTCGATGCCTCCTCCAAGGCCGGCCAGCATTGACGCCCGTCGGGCAACCTCGGGATGGGGCACCGGGGCCAGTTCCTTCGATGCGACCTGCCGCGCAAGCGTGGTCCCGGGGCGAACCGAACAGGTGAACACATGGAGGTAGGCCAACGGAAGTCCTGCGATGAATCGGGACATCTCCTCGAACTCCCGCTCCCCTTCCCCGGGGTACCCGGTCATCACATCGGCACCGATACCGCACAGGGGAATCGATGCAACGGCCTTTTCCAGGCGGTTCCGATAGGTTGCGGTATCGTAATGGCGCCCCATGAGCCTCAGGATGGCGTCCGATCCGCTCTGGAGCGGCAGGTGGAAATGAGGCATGATCTTCTGCGACCCGGCGACGACGGCGATGAGTTCGTCGTCAAGCAGGTCCGGCTCGACCGAGCCGATACGGATGCGACTGATGTCGACCGCCTCAAGACGCCGAAGCAGCCCGGCAAAACCGATACCGCCGTACCGATAGTCCGCGATGTTCACCCCCGTCAGGACGATCTCCCGATATCCGGCCAAGGCTATCGTTTCAGCCCTTTCGAGGACAAGTTCGAGCGGCACCGGCCGCGATCGACCCCGGATATTCGGGATTGTACAGTAGGCGCAGCCGAAACTGCAACCGTCCTGGATCTTCAGGAATGCCCTGGTCCTCCCCTTCTCCGTCCGGCAAAGCATCGAACTGGCAGGCATTGCCTCATCGCCGAACGTCCTGGTCGGCGATACCCTGACCAGGGTCCCCGGCTCCGGATTCAGGCAATAATATTCGGGATCGAGCTTCTCCATGCTTCCAAGGACAAGACCGACCCCGTCGATACCGGCGAGACGTTCGGGGTCGAGCTGCGCATAACATCCGATGACGGCGACACGGCTCCCCGGATTATTCCTGACGACCTTTCGTATCTGTTGCCTGGACTTCTGTTCAGCCTGCCCGGTCACCGCACAGGTATGGACGATGATCAGGTCGGCCCCCTCTTCGATGGTCGAAAGACGCCATCCACGGGATACCAGCATATCGAGGACTGTCGATGTTTCAGCGTAATTCAGCTTGCACCCGAGCGTGATGGCGGCAACGCTTTGCTGATTTATTTCTTTCATAAACATCAACTTATGAGATATTTATTCCCCTGTGAACCCAAAACAAAAACAACGATTTACATATATATATTTTTCGCATATTCCGACCCGATCAGATAAGATCACATCCCGCACCCTCAGGTATAATTTATTGATTGCAACAATCGTAAACTTCGCCTTATATTACATAAGTTGTAAATAAACATTTCATTTCGTTCTCAACCAACGTAAACGATAGATCACCATGAGCAAAACATCTCCGGACAAATTCGATCTTTACATTCTCAATGTCGATGAGTTCAAGACATTGAACAAAGAGAAAAACGAACTTAAGGAAAAAATCGCAGCGATGCGCATTGAATTCGAAGAGAAGGTCAAGCCGTTCGAAAACGAGCTCAACACCATCGTCAGGAAACTCGAACTGAACCTGGCAAAAATGGAAGGCGGCTCCGCACCGAACCCCGCTCCAGCGAAATTCGGCAGGGGAAAACTCGGTTCTTCGATCAAGAGCCTCCTGCAGGCGAACCCCGACAAGGAGTTCAAGCCAAGGGAGATCGCCGCTGCACTCCAGACCAAGGGAACCGCCGTCAGCATCTGGTTCAATAAATACGGAAACAACGATCCGGAAATCGACCGAATCCCGGTCGGAGAGGGTGGAAAGCGCTTTGTCTATAAAATCAAACGCTGATCGGGGCACACCCATTCACCATCAACGAAGTTGCAACGCAAGAAGGCTGTCCGAGGGCAGCCTTCTTGCGTTGCATATCGGTCCATCGGTCAATAACCGATAACCCGACGGTTGCGATAAAAATTAAGTACCAGAGCTACCATCATCATGTTGGCGATAAGGGATGACCCCCCGTACGAAACGAATGGAAGCGGTACACCTATAACCGGCATCAGGCCGATGGTCATGCCGATATTGATAAAGAGATGGGTCATCAGGAGCGTTGCATATCCCGCAATCACCAGCTCAACGAACTTGTTCTTTATGGCGCCGACCATCCAGACCATCCTGAGGATAAGTATCAGGAAAAACGCCAGGAGCAATGTCGAACCGATCAGTCCGAGCTCTTCGGCAATGACACAGAATATGAAATCGGTCCATTGTGCCGGAATATAACGCAACTGCGTCTGCGTGCCATGAAGATATCCCTTGCCGAAGAACCCGCCGGATGCGATGGCAATCTTCGCCTGGAGCGCATTGTAGCCTGCACCCCTCGGATCCGACATCGGATCGAGGAATATCTGGATGCGCTTGATCTGGTGGGGCTTCAGGATCTCCGGCGTGAATTTCCATGTCAGCAACCCCCCCGCCAGGCCGCCGCAAGTCACCAGGAACTGGTGGAGGGCAACCTTTTTGCGGAGCAGGATGAAGACCGCCAGCGACAGGACCGCAAGGGTGATCAGCATGGTCAGGTTGAAAAACCCGGAGGCCAGCAGGGCTATCGGCACGACGATCAGGAGGATCAGGTACAGGTCGAATCCGGCAAGGACGATCATGGGCGTAATGAACGAGAGGCAGGTCAGCGTCGTCCCCGTATCCGGCTCCATGAGCACCAGGGCGGCCGGCACCAGGGGAATGGCCAGCGCGATCATGACATGCAGCGGATTGCCGATATCGGTCTTGTCTTCCGAGAGGAACCTTGCCAGGGTGATGACCGTAATCATCTTGGCAAGCTCCGAGGGCTGGAAACTGAACATGCCGAAACGGAACCATCCGGCATTGCCCGCCACCTTCTTGCCGATTACCAGGACCGCAAGCAGCAGGATGATGCCGGCACCATACATGAGGTAGGCGTTATCCCTGATAATCCGGTAATCGGCGAAGTAGACCGCCGTAACCACGAGGATCCCTACCCCGGCCCATGAAAGCTGCCTGAAAAAGAGACCCGTGTCGCCCGGTCCGCTGGTCGAGCCATGCGTCGCGCTGAATACCGCCAATAGCCCCATCACGATCGCCCCGGCCGTCGAAGCGACGATCCATGGATCGACTTTATTTATTTTTTCCATCTGTTGGAACGGATGACCGTCATGTTATCTTTCAAGAAAGCTTACTCCCCAGGCCGCGCTCCGGACCTGCCGAACCACAGAAAAGCCACCTCCCAGTGCAGCCATCCTTATTCTCCTGCGGCCATGCGGCCTTCGTCGGTGCGCCAAACGCCGGAAAATCGACCCTGCTCAATCGACTGCTCGATCACAAGCTATCTATTGTAACGCCTAAACCGCAAACAACAAGGAAAAAAATCACCGGCATCTACCATGACGACCGGAGCCAGATCGTCATCCTCGACACGCCGGGCATCATGGAACCGAGGCAGTCCCTGCACGAATCCATGCTCGAGACGACCAGGCAGGCGCTCAGGGAGGCCGACGTCATCGTAGCATTGATCCCCATGTCGAAGGGTGACGAACCGGTGGATCGGACTTTCGCCGAGGAACTCATCGGCAAATGGGTCCGCCCGGCAGGAAAGCCGTTCATCATCGCCCTGAACAAAGCCGACCTGGTTTCCGCAGAGACCGTGGCAGCCGTGCGCCGGGAGATGGCGGAAACGTATTCACCCCTGGCCGTCATGGGCCTCTCGGCGCTCCAGGGGAGCAACGTCACCGAACTGGTCGACCTGATAAGGCCCCGCCTTCCGCTCGATGAACCACTCTATCCCGAAGAGATGCTCAGCACCGAACCCGAGCGGTTCTTCGTCGCCGAGATCATCCGGGAGAAGATATTCCTCCTTTACGGCCGGGAGATCCCCTATTCGACCGAGGTGGTCGTCGATGAGTTCAGGGAGCAGCACGAGGACGATCCAAAGAAAAAGGAGCTGATCCGCTGCTCGGTCATCGTCGAACGCAACAGCCAGAAGCAGATCATCGTCGGCGCGAAAGGGGCGGCAATCAAAAAACTGGGCCAGGCATCAAGAGCGGACATCGAGGAGCTGCTGGGCCGCCCGGTATTCCTGGAGATCTTCGTCAAGATCAGGCCCGACTGGCGGAAGAAGAAGAACCTGCTGAGAAGCTACGGGTATTGAAGAAAAAAAGGGACAGCAGGGACTTCAGGGACGAAGAAGAATACGATGCTACGTAGAACCGTCTTCCTCTTGTCATTGAAGTTTCTGCTGTCCCTGCTGTCCTTTTCCTGAAACGCAAAAAACCCTTCCGGCTGGAAGGGTTTTTTGCGTTGAGACTGTGCCCCGGAGGCAATTACTTGCCGCCTTTGGGCTGGGGCTCCAGCTCGGCGCTAGCGTCCTCGATCTCCTTCTTCTCGTTCGGATGGGCCTGGAGGTAAGCCTCGATCTCTTCCTTGCTCTTGTCCTTGAAGTACTCAAGGGCGGAGAGGATGATGCGCTTGTTCTCCTTGTCGAATTCGATGACCCTCAGCGGCAGTTCGTCGCCGACCTTGAACGAGGAGTGGATGTCCTTGACACCGCCCTGCAGGAGATGCGAGACCGGCACGAAGCCGTCAACATCACCAGGGAGAATGACAATGACGCCCTTCTCGATGATCTGCGAGATCTGGCCGGGAGTCTCTGCACCCACGGCATACTTCTGCTCGAACTCGCCCCACGGATCGGAGTTGATCTGCTTGTGGCCGAGGGCGATACGACGTGCGTTCACGTCGAACTTCAGCACCTTGACCTCAAGATCCTGGTTCTTCTTGACCAGTTCGCTGGGGTGGCGGATCTTCTTGGTCCACGACAGGTCCGAAATGTGGACCAGGCCGTCGACGCCGGGCTCGAGCTCGACGAACACGCCGAAGTCGGTGATGTTGCTCACCGTGCCCTTATGCAGCGTCCCCTCGACATACTTCTCGGACAGGGCGATCCACGGATCCTCCATCACGCGCTTCATGGACAGCGACAGCTTGGTGTGCTCCTTGTCGATGTTCAGGATGACGCACTCAACCTCCTGGTCGAGCGAGACGAACTGGCTCGGGTGCTTGATGTGCTGGGTCCAGCTCATTTCGGAGATGTGGACCAGGCCTTCGATGCCCTTCTCGATCTCGACGAACGCGCCGTAATCGGTGATCGACACCACGCGGCCTTTGGCCTTGATGCCGACAGGGTATTTGATTTCGATGTTTTCCCACGGATGGGCTTCGAGCTGCTTCATGCCGAGCGAGACACGCTTGGTGTTCTCGTCGAAGCCGACGACCACGACCTTGATAGGCTGGTCGAGCTCGACCACCTCGGAAGGATGGTTGATCCTGCCCCAGGTGATATCGGTGATATGGACGAGACCGTCGAGGCCGCCGAGATCGACGAAGATACCGAAATCGGTAATGTTCTTGACGGTGCCTTCGAGGACCATGCCGACCTTGATATTGGCGAGCATCTCCTCACGCTTGGCCGCATACTCCTCTTCGAGGATGACCTTGTGGCTGACGACGATGTTCTGGGTGACCGGGTTGATCTTGACGACCCTGAAGTCCATGGTCCTGCCGACGAGTGCGTCGAAGTCGCGGACCGGCTTGACATCGATCTGCGAACCGGGAAGGAACGCCTCGACGCCAGACAGGGAAACCGTCATGCCGCCCTTGACCCTGTTGATGATCTTGCCATTGATGATGGTGTCGTTCTCGATTGAATCGTAGATCTTGTCCCAGATCCTGAGAACGTCGGCCTTCCTCTTGGAGAGGATGAGCTGGCCCATCTTGTCCTCGATGTTCTCGAGGTAAACTTCCACTTCGTCGCCGACCTTGATCTCGTCGTCATCCCTGAACTCGAGGAGCGACACGATACCTTCGGACTTGAAGCCCACGTCGATGGTGACGTCCTTGTTGGAAATCGAGACGATGCGGCCCTTCACGATCTCCTCTTCGGTGATCTCGGAGAGGGTGCTCGTGTAGAGCAACTCCATCTGCGAGAGCTCGGTGGCCTCGTAGTCTGCAAAAATCTTGATTTTCTTCCTGCCCGGCACGATTTTCGGCTGCGGCGTTTCCAGCGTTTTTGTTTCTGACATTAATGTTTTCCTTCCTCTCTGGTGATGTACCGTCAGCTGCGAGAGATTTAAGCTGCCGGTTTTAGAGTTATGGTTGCATCCGGAAAAAACATGGACGGAAGGGCCCGGATGACATCACCCTTCCAATACGTTCATGGCCAGGTCGTAGACGCGCGCGACCTGTTCGTCAATCGTCAGCAGGGAGGTGTCGACCACCGCCGCTTCGGGGTGGCGCTTTAGCGGCGCATGGGTCCGCTGTTCATCGTCCCGGTCGCGCTGACGGATCTCCTCCTCGAGCTCCTCCACCGTCGGCGTCGCGGCGCTGCCGACCTTCCCTGCCAGCTCGGCATGGCGGCGCTTGGCCCGCTCGTGCGGATCAGCCACCAGGAAGATCTTGATTTCGGCATCCGGGAATACCACGGTGCCGATATCGCGCCCGTCCATGACCACGCCTCGTGCGGCGCCCATCTTCTGCTGAAGTTCGAGCAAGCGGTCCCTGACCGGTTTGAGCGAACTCACGAAGCTCACTTCGCGGCTTACCGAATTCTCCCTGATCGCTTCGGAGACATCCTCGCCGTCGAGGTACACCCGGTCACCACGGAATTCGACGACTGTGTCACCGAGCAGGCCGGCAACCAGCCCGGCATCCCGCCGGAGTTCGTCGAGCATGCCCGATCGAAGCACCTTGAGGGTGACGGCGCGGTACATGGCCCCGGTGTCGATATAGGTGTAGCCGAGCTTTCCGGCCACGATCCTTGCCGTCGTGCTCTTGCCCGAGGCAGCCGGACCGTCGATAGCTATGATAATAAGGCGCTTTCCGATTCGAGTCTCCAATGCATTTTACTTTAGCCTGCCATTTTAAAGAATATATTTGCTTTTTCCAAACGGATTGATTACATGTTAAAACCGCTGAAGGTGCGTTTCTTTTCACTCAACCAACCCTCCCTGCCATGTCACTCCGCTGCGGCATTGTCGGATTGCCGAACGTCGGCAAATCGACCCTCTTCAATGCCATCACGGCCAAGCAGGCCGAAGCCGCCAACTACCCGTTCTGCACCATCGAACCAAACGTCGGCACCGTGCTCGTCCCCGACCCGCGCCTCAACGAGCTGGCCCGTGTCGTCAAGACGCCGGTCATCGTCCCTGCCGTGCTCGAGATCGTCGATATCGCCGGCCTGGTGCGAGGAGCGAGCAAGGGCGAAGGGCTCGGCAACCAGTTCCTGTCGCACATCCGCGAGGTCGATGCGATCATCCACGTCGTGCGTTGCTTCGAGGACCCGAACATCATCCACGTCGAGGGCAGGATCGACCCGGTCGACGACATCGCCACCATCGAGACCGAGCTGATGCTCGCCGACCTCGACAGCATGGAGAAGCGGATGGACAAGCTCCGTCGGGGCGCCCGCAAGGAGAAGGAGCAGCAGCAGCTGGTCGACCTTGGGGAAAAGATCGTGGCAGGGCTCGGCGAGGGAATCCCCGTGCGCAGGATCCTTGAAACCGGAGAGGAGCGTGAAATCGCCAGGCAGTTCTTCCTGATCACGGCAAAGCCGGTCCTTTTCGCGGCCAACGTGGCCGAGGGCGACCTGCCTGACGGCAACGCACACACCGCGAAGGTCGCCCAAATCGCCGCCGAAGGCGGTTCGAAGATGCTCGTCATCAGCGCAAAGGCCGAAGCCGATATCGCCGAACTCCCGGAGGAGGAGCGCCCGGACTTCCTCGAGAGCCTCGGCCTGAAGATGTCTGGCCTCGACCGCCTGATCATGACCGCCTACGACCTGCTCGGCCTGCACAACTACTTCACGGCAGGCGTGAAAGAGGTCCACGCCTGGACGATCCGCAAAGGCGCCGCCGCCCCGGAAGCCGCCGCGGCCATCCACTCCGACTTCGAAAAGGGGTTCATCAGGGCGGAGGTCATGGCCTACGACGACCTGGTCACCCTCGGCTCGGAGCAGAAGGTCAAGGAGGCAGGGAAGATGCGCTCCGAAGGAAAGGAGTACATCGTCAAGGATGGTGACGTGATCACCTTCAGGTTTAATGTTTAAGAAAAGGACTTAAAGGACAACAGGGACAAAAAGGATAAAGAGGATAAAGAGAAAAAACTTTCTCAGTAATCACGAGCACCTATGCCGCACGCAAGAATCTCCCCTGAAAGCCCGATCGGGATCTTCGACTCGGGCATCGGCGGCCTGACCGTGGTCAAGGCCGTGCAGGCCGCCCTTCCGGCCGAGCGCATCATCTATTTCGGGGACACGGCCCGGGTACCCTACGGACCGAAGTCCCAGGTCACCATCAGGAGGTATGCCCGCGAGGACACCGAAATCCTGATGAAGCACCAGCCGAAGATGATCATTGTCGCTTGCAACACCGTGTCGGCCCTCGCGCTCGACGTGGTCGAAGAGGCCGCCGGGGAGATTCCGGTCATCGGCGTGCTGAAGGCCGGGGCCGAGCTTGCCTCCCGCAGGTCAGGGAGCGGCAGGATCGGGGTCATCGGCACGCAGGCGACGATCGGTTCGAACGCTTACGCCTGCGCCATCCAGGAGGAGGACCCGGCGATTGAGGTCATCTCGAAGGCCTGCCCGCTCTTCGTCCCGCTCGCCGAGGAGGGATTCATCGACCACGCCGCCACCAGGCTGGTCGCCGAAGAGTACCTGGCCCCCCTCGTGGCCAGCCGGATCGACACCCTCGTGCTCGGCTGCACCCACTACCCCATCCTGAAAAGCATGATCGCGAGCATAGCCGGCCCCGGGATCGACATCATCGACTCGGCCGAGGCCGTTGCCGACAAGACCAGGGCGCTGCTCGCGGCGCAGGGCATGCTGAACCCCGGCACCGGGGCCGCCATGCCACACCTGCTGGTCAGCGACCTGCCCCAGAAGTTCCGCGAACTCTACCGCCTCTTCATGGGCACGGAGCTGCCGGATGTGGAGCTGGTGGGGGTGTAAGAGAATGATGAGTTATGAATGATGAGTGATGTGTGGTGAGTAATGAGTGATGAGTGATGAGTGATGAATTAAGAATGATGTGCGGTGAGTGAGCCGTGAGTGGTGAGTGAGTTCGGGGGGGCATTTTCTTCCTCATTCATAACTCATCATTCATAATTCATCATTCTCTTCTTATCTTTCCTGCCGCAAAACGACAACCGCCGGGGTCCATCCCCGGTCAGTACCGCGAGGCAACCGTGAAAGTAAACCTTGACAGGACATCGTCCGGATTCTGCATCGGTGTGCAGGGCACGATCCATGTAGCCGAACAGAAGCTCCGTGAATCCGGCAGCCTCTACTCGCTCGGGGACATCGTACACAACGAAGTCGAGGTCCGCAGGCTCGAGGCGCTCGGCCTCTTCACCATCGACGAAAAAACCTTTTCCGGCCTTCACCATACGAACGTGCTCGTCCGGGCCCACGGGGAACCCCCGTCGACGTTCGAAACGGCCCGGAACAACAACCTCCGGATCACCGACACCACCTGCCCGGTCGTTTCCAGGCTGCAGCGCACGGCGCGCCTGCTTCACGAGTCGGGCTACCAGGTCGTGATCTACGGCAAGGACACCCATCCCGAGGTGATCGGCATCAACGGGCAGTGCGACGACAACGGCGTCATCATCAAGCATGCCGACCTTACGGATGCCGCGGAGAGGGACGCGCTCGACCTTGACCGGAAGACCGCGCTGATCTCCCAGACCACCATGGACGTGCCCGGATTCTACGAGCTGAAAGCCAATATCGAACAGCTCTTCGCCTCGCACGCCGGAACGGAACCGAAACCCTGGATGGCCATCCGTGATATCGATATCACGGCCGACATGACCGGCGTGAAACCCATGCCGCGACTGGTCTTCAAGGATACCATCTGCCGCCAGGTTTCGAACCGGAACGACAAGCTGCGCGATTTCGCCCTGTCGAACGACTGCATCGTGTTCGTGGCCGGCAAGAAAAGCTCGAACGGCCAGGTGCTCTACGGCATTTGCCGGGAGGCGAATCCCAATAGCTTCTTCATCGAGGATATCGGGGAGATCGACCCGGCATGGTTCACCCTTGGCAATGGCCGCCAGGCCGACAGCGTCGGCATCTGCGGAGCGACCTCGACCCCCATGTGGCTGCTCGAAAAAGTGGCGAAGCATATCGAGGAAAAGTTCGGAAACACCCCCGGGGCATGAAAAGATATTGAGCATGAACACCGTTACCATCACCATCGACGGCCGGAGCATATCGGTCGACCCTGAACTTTCGATCCTGGAGGCGGCCCGCAGCAACGGCATCGACATCCCGACACTCTGCTTCCACGAGGCACTGGCGGAGAGAGGCGCATGCTGGCTCTGCATTGTCGAGCTCAAGGGGCCGGCCCGATTCATCCCCGCCTGCAACACGAAGGTCGCCGAAGGGATGGTGGTGGAAACCGACAACGCGACCCTGCAGGGCATGCGTCGCCAGAGCCTTGAGCGCATTGTCGCGCAGCACTGCGGCGACTGCCTCGGACCGTGCGAAGTCTCCTGCCCGGCCGGATGCAACATCCCTGGCTTTGTCTCGGCGATCGCCTCCGGCCGCGACCGGGACGCCATGTCGATCATCATGCAGGCCATTCCCCTGCCGGGCATCCTCGGCCGCGTCTGCCCCGCGCCGTGCGAAGATGCCTGCCGCCGGCACGGCGTCGACGAACCGGTATCGATCTGCGCCCTGAAACGATATGCCGCCGACAGCGACGCATCCTCGCAGGAGCCATTCATGCCGGCACGGGCCGAAAGCACCGGCAAGAAGATCGCTATCGTGGGTGCGGGGCCGGCAGGCCTGACCGCAGCCTACTACCTGCTGGCGGCAGGCCACGGCGTAACGATCATCGACGCAGGTCGGCAGCCGGGTGGCATGATGCGTTACGGCATTCCCCGCTTCAGGCTCCCGGAATCGGTCATCGAGGCAGATATCAGGCCGATCCGCGCCATGGGCGCCGAGTTCAGGATGTCAACCCGTTTCGGCCCCGACACCGGCTGGGATTCACTCTCCCGTGACCATGACGCCCTCCTGCTCGCCATCGGGGCAAGCTCGGCGGCGAGGATGGGCATTCCGGGCGAGGATCACCCGCTGGTAGTGAGCGGCATCGACTTCCTGAGGGCGGCGTCGAATGCAGGGTCCGGCAATACCGGCAGCACGGTGATCGTGGTCGGCGGTGGCAATACGGCCGTCGATGCAGCCCGCACCGCATTGAGGCTCGGGGCGGACGAAGTCACCATCATGTACCGCAGGGGACGCGAAGAGATGCCGGCGAACCCGCAGGAGATCGCCGAAGCAGAAGCCGAGGGCGTGCAACTCCGCTTGCTCTGTGCCCCGACCCAGATCTGCGAAGCACCTGGTGGCGTGCTTGTCAGGGCCGTCGCGATGGCGCTTGGCAAACCCGGCCCCGACGGCAGGAGGAGTCCGGTGCCCGTCGAAGGATCAGGGTTCGGGCTGCATGCCGACCTGGTGATCGCCGCCACCGGGCAGGCGGTCGACGCCCCGGACGAAGCCCTGCCCGACCTCGGCATCGGTCGCAACGGCACGATCGGCACCATCGCCGGCTCGATGCGGACGGAGTTGCCAGGCGTCTTCGCCTGCGGCGACTGCGTCTCCGGACCGGACCTTGCCATCACCGCCGTGGCTCATGGCCGCCGTGCAGCCTTCGAGATCGACCGGTTCCTCCATGGGCTTCCCGCCCAAAACCCCCAGGCCACCTTCAACTCGACCTATGGCGAACGGGACCTCGCCCCGGCCCCATTCTACGAGCGCTCGATGTTGGCAGGCCGGGTGCCTGTGCCAGAAATTGACGCCGCCGTGGCAAGCCGCAGCTTCGACGAAGCCGTGACCGGGTATGGAACCAGTGATGCCGTACAGGAGGCTCTCCGCTGCATGCAGTGCAGGTGCCGCGCCGTGGATGACTGCCGCCTCAGGGAGCTGGCCGGCCGATTCGGGATCACGGCATCCCGGGAAGCTCCGATCACCGAAGAGTTCGCCATCGAAGGGACGAAGGAGGTCCGGTTCGAAAGGGAGAAGTGCGTGGATTGCGGAATCTGCGTCCGGACCCTGGAAGCCGCCGGAGGAAACCCGGGCTTCCCCGCCCTCGCCGAAAGCTGCCCCACCGGGGCGATCAGCGCTTGAAAGAAGAGTCCCTGCTGCCCATCTTCCTCACCCCGTCGATGAACTGCACCGCACCTTTGCCCTTCTCGACGGCCTCTTTGGCCGTTTTCTGCACCTTATCGGCTTTTTCGGCGGGATTCTCACCATGCCAGAAGAGCCAGGCGACATAGAGCACGGCAATCGCGATCAGCACGATGGCCGCCCGCACGATCTTTTTCGCAAAGGAGAGCACGATGAAGAACGAGACGATCACCGCAATGGTGAGCAGGAGCGGATTGCCGACAAGCGTATCGATAAGCTGTTTCCTGACTTCGCCACTTTTGGGAAAGTGACCAGTAGGGAAAAAATAAGTTATTGTATTTATGTTAGTTAATATTTTCTGATTCCCGAGTTTTCGCACTAATGGGTATTTTGCACCCATGCGTGGA
>JAAXWQ010000016.1 GCA_013335115.1 Chlorobiaceae bacterium
GCGCAGATCCTTGACCTGAGGACCGGTGAGCTGCACGTGATCCAGATGGACACAGGCGAACTGACGGAAAGCCTACTTGACAAGATTGGTGGCTCCGAGTTTTCGCACTAAATGGCGAACTCAGGAGGGCTTTTTTTTTGCCGTGTTCGGGGTTTGGCCCGAAGATGCTTTTTGTGTGTCTTTTTGAGGCAAAGCGGTTATTTTGGGCTGACGTGAGGTGGTGTTGGGTGGAAATTCTCGGGGTAATGGCCTTAAATGTATTGAGTAAGATAAATTATGCGTCATCTCGTTAAGCTTCTGCGGTTTCTGGCGCCGGTGAAAGGGCGGATTGTGCTGGTTGTGTTTCTGAGCATGCTTACGTCGGTGCTCGGTGCGGTGTCAATCTATTCGATTCTCCCGCTGTTGAACGAAATATTCAGGCGGGAGCCGCAGGTGGCGGCGGCGCCAGCGGTGCCTGCTCCATCGGACGTGTCGGGCGGTCTTCTTTCCGGTCGGCTGATTGATGCCGCCGAGCTCCAGCATTGGGCAATCGGGGTGTTCCATAATCTGTTCGCTGCCGAAACCAGGCCGCAGACCCTGTTGAAGATCTGCATGTTCCTGATTGCCGCGTTCGCACTGAAGAACTTTTTCCTGTATCTGAATGATCAGTTGATCTACCGCATCCAGACCAGGGTGTCCAAGGATCTTCGGGACAGCGTCTTCCGCTCCATCATTGAGATGCATCTCGATTATTTCAACAAGCAGCGGGTCGGCGGGTTGATGAACAATGTTTTCAACGATGTGGAGAGCGTGAAGGCCACGGTCAACGTATCGTTCGTCAACTTCGTCAAGAACCCCTTTTCGATTGTTGTCTACCTCGGTGTGCTGTTGGTGCTGAGCTGGAAGCTCACCCTGTTCGCCTTCGGTGTCTCCATCCTGATTCTGATTATCATCCGCTTCATCGGTGAACGGCTGAAGAGCCTTGCGCACATGTTTCGCTTGCGGCTGGGGGACATGAATTCCGTCCTGAACGAGAAGTTCGGCGGCATCAAGCTCATCAAATCGAGCGCGTTCGAGGATGTTGAGCTGGAGCGGTTCAAGGTATTCACGCGTGATTTCAGGCGGCTCGATATCCGGATCTTCAGCCTCCAGAACATGATCAGCCCGTTGAACGAAACGATGCTCATCGGCGCCGTGGCCATGGTGCTCTGGTTCGGCGGACTGCAGGTGTTTGAGGGCAGCATGGCCGCCAACGAGCTGCTGGTCTTCGCGTTCAGCCTCTATTCTGTGATGGGGCCGGTGAAGTCGCTCGGCGAGGCTTTTTCAGGGATCCAGACGGGCTCGGCCTCGGCTGAACGGCTGCTCGAGGTGATGGAGGCGGAACCGGCGGTGAAGAACGGGACGAAAGCGATTACGGGTTTTTCGAAAAGCATTTGTTTCGAGGATGTCAGCTTCAGGTATCGTCACGACGACGGTTCGCGCCCCGTGCTCGACAGGGTGTCGTTCGAAATCCTGAAGGGGGAGGTGGTGGCGTTGGTCGGCCAGTCCGGATCCGGAAAGTCCACGGTGGTGGACCTGCTGCTTCGATTCTACGATGTCGACGAGGGTCGCATCACGATTGATGGGGTGGATATCAGGGAGTTCGATTACAAGCAGCTTCGGAGCATGATCGGCGTTGTGAGCCAGGAGGTCATCCTGTTCAACGACACCATTGAACGGAACATCGCTTATGGAGTACATGGAGAGGTTGGCCACGACCGGGTCGTGCAGGCAGCTCGCCTGGCCAATGCGCATGCATTCATCGAGGAGAAGCCCGAGCAGTACGGAACCGTCATCGGCGACCGCGGCGTGCAGCTTTCGGGCGGCCAGCGGCAGCGGCTGGCGATTGCACGGGCGATGGTCAAGAACCCCGACCTGCTGATCTTTGATGAGGCGACCAGTGCTCTAGACAACGAGTCCGAGAAGGTGGTCCAGGACGCCATCGACCATGCCCTCAGCGACCGTACCGCGCTGGTCGTGGCCCATCGGCTGTCGACCATCAGGAACGCGAACCGCATCGTCGTGCTGGAGCGGGGGCGGGTGGTCGAATCGGGAAGCCATGAAGAGCTGCTGGCTGTCAACGGGCTGTACAGGAAGTTTTACGATATCCAGTTTTCCGGCCAGCCTGCCGAGGCGTGACCGGTCCCCTCAGGGTTTGAGCGGGAGGAAGTGCTTCTTGCTCAGCTCGAGCCCGAACAGGCGTTCGAGTTTCAGCATGAGCCGGTGCTTCTTTTCGCGTCGGGTGAGCACGTGGGCCGGGTTTGCCTGGTAGATTCCCTTCTCTTTCGGCAGCCACTCGCGTATCGTTGCGGGATGCGAACCGGTGAATTCGCGGATGATGCTCTGGTCGATCTCGCGGTAGTCGATTTGCTTGTGGTTGTTGCTCCAGTACTTCTGCACGTTTTCGGACTTGCGGTTCATCTCCTCCTCGCTCCTCACCCAACCATAATGGTAGATCCTTGCGCCGGTGTGGGCAGCCCTCGGGTAGCGGCTGACCCGGCCCCTGTCGGCAGGCACGTGCCAGAAGAGCCCGTCCGGGGCGTAGCTCCTGATGGAATTCCTGATGATCCTCGCCTCCCTTCGGTACCATCCCGGGGAATCGAGGTAGCTGTTCGCGTTGCCGTAGAAATGGAGGTAGTCGAAGGTCAGTGCCTCGACCCGCTCGTCGCCGAGGTGGGTCCGGCAGGCGTCGACGATCTTCTGCAGGTCGTTTTCGTGCACCACCTCATCCCCCTCAAGATAGAACGCCCAGTCGCCCGTGCAGTTGAACTGCGCGATCATCTTCTGCTGGCCATAGACGTACCCGCCGGCCTTCATCCGGTCGTTCCAGCGCGACTCGACGATGCGGATCTTCGGGTCGCCGATCGCCCTGATCCGTTCGAGGGTGTCGTCCTGGCCCTCGCCGACGTTGACCAAGAACTCGTCGACGATCGGCAGAACCGAGCGGATCGATTCCACAAAGGGGAATCCGAAGATCGAGCCGTTCCTGATGAAGGTGAATGCGCTGATGTTCATGGTCGTTGAATGGCCAGGTGTTTGTCGATGCCGTTGCTGCATCTTGTCCGATGTTCCGAGATGGCCTGTTCGAGCAGGCGGTCGTTTTCAGGTAGGGCATTGCGGGTGTTTTCCCGGTGCCAGAGATGGGCAGCAATGGCGCTGAATCGGACGTTGCGACGCAGGATGCCGCTGTTGAACATGCGTACGACGAACTCGCTGTCCTCGCGGCCCCAGCCGATGAAATCCTCGTTGAAGCCGTTGACGCGGAGGCAGTCATCTTTGAAGAATGAGATATTGCAGCCCCGTATCCCCTTTAACGATCGGGTTCCGGTAGCGAGCCACTGCGACAGGTGCGGCAGTCGCAGCGCGTTCTTGCGGTTACCCAGCCCGGTCTCGAAGAAGGAAATGCTGATATCCTTGTCTCTGAGTCGCCTTGACGTGTTCTCCTGCGAAAGAAGTAACCTCGATCCCTGGATGAAGCTCCCCCTGTGTGCCATTTGATGGTGGTCGCGGATGAAGTCCCTGTGGAGTAGCATGTCGCCGTCGACGATCACGATATAGTCGCCGCGGGCGGTTGCGATGGCGCGGTTCCGCGACGCAGACAATCGATATCCGAGATCCTCCTGCCAGGAGTGCAGCACCGGTACCGCGCTCGCGATGCGGTGACGTGCGATCAGCTCTGCGGTTTCGGAGGTGCTACCGTCGTCCGCCACGATGATCTCGCACGGCGGTTTCGACTGGTCAAGCGCACTCCGCATGACCAGGTCGAGCGCTTCGGGCCAGTTGTAGGTCGTGATGACGAGGCTACAGGTGATCGGTGCGGTCGGCTTCATAGAGCTTGATGTATTTGTAGAACGCGCCGTTCGCGTTCGATACCGAGATGAGCAGCCCCTCGTAGCCGTACTTCCAGCCGTTCTGGAGCAGGTAGGACTTGAAGAAGGTGGCGAGCCCGCTCAACACTGCGCCTGTGGGGCTGGTTTTCCTGCGGCCCCGGTTCTCCTCGGCCCAGAGCGTCGAGTAGTGCTGCATCTTCTGCAGCAGTTGCGAGGCTTCGTCGTAAGGGTAATGTTTCAGGTGGCCCTTCATGGGTTCCGTCTTCATGATGTCCTTCCTCGTGAGCCCTTCGTGGATCAGCTTGTCGTTGAACCGTGTCGTATTCCTGTTGAACAGCCGCTGGACCCGGTCGTTCGCCCATCCGCACCCCTTGATGAGCCTGCCGTGGTAGTAGTTGTCGCGTTCGACCTCATAGACGAGGCTGGCGTCGAGGTCGAGCGAAAGGATCTCGCGGGCCAGTTCAGGGGTGACGACTTCGTCACTGTCGATCGAAAGGATCCATTCGTTCGAGGCCTTGTCGACCGCAAGGTTTTTCATCGGGCCGAACCCGATGAAGGGGTGTTCGTGCACGACCACGTTCGGGAAGCGTTTCGCGATGGCGATCGTATCGTCGGTCGAGTCGTTGTCGAGCACGACCACCTCGTCGAAGGCGGAGAGAGCGCCAAGGCATTCGGGGAGGTACTTCGCCGAATCCCGGGTCAGGATGGTCACCGAAATGTTGTTCGCCACTGCTCGACTTCCTTGAAGATGGTGTCCGGTTCGATACGGTAAAGGCAATCGCTCACGCCGTGATGGTCGTCGCAGCCGGATTTGCCGCAGGCCACGCAGGGCATGTCGGCCTGAAAGACCGTGATGTTGCCGTAGGTCTGCACCGGCCTGTTCGTCCTGGTGCCGGTCCGGAGCTCGTTGCACCACGGCGACCACATACTGAGGATGGTCGGCCCGTAGATGGCGAAGATGCGCTTGTCCTGCGCTGCAGCGATATGCATGTTCAGCGTGTCCGCCCCAATATAGGCAATCGACCGGTCACTCAGCGCAATCAGCTCGTCCATGCTGGTCTCGCCGATGAAATCGTGCACGTTCGTGAGCTTCGGAAGCGACCACTTGATGGCCAGGTCGACCGCGTTCTTCGAGCCGGTGACGACGAGCGGCACCCCGAGGGTGTCCAGCCGTTCGAGCAGCTCGTTCCGCAGCTTTTCGGGATAGACCTTGTACTCGTATTGCGCGCCGGGGTGGAAGATGATGAACTCCGAAATGCCGCGGTCGGCCAGCATGCGGTTGACGCTTTCGGCGGCTGCCCTGGTATGGTATGCCGATACCTTCGGCTTGCCGGAACCGATACCCAGGAGGTCAAGGGCCGTGGTGTTGTTTTCGATGATGTGCCGGTTCGAATCGAACTCGTAATGGGCATGCAGGAGCAGGCGCTTCCACCACGACTTTTTCCGGCCGGCATCCACGGCGCTGATGGCCCTGAGCGCGGCGGCGAGGGCGAAAAGCACCGAGCGATCGCTTCCTGTAAGGTTGATGCTCAGGTCGTACTTTCGGAAGATTTTCCGCAACAGCCTGGCCACCTGGCCGGCTTTGCCCCCTGCTTTGTACGAGAACTGATGGATCTCCCCGACGTGCGGCAGCGTCCTGGCCAAAGCGGCGGTGTCGTCGTTGACCAGCAGGTCGATGCGCGGACCTCCGTAAGCGCGGTGCAGCCCTTCGATGAGCGGCGAACTCAGGAACACGTCGCCGTTCGAGCGCTGGACGATGACGAGGATGCTGCGCGGGGAGCGCTCAGGCATGGTCATGGTAAAGAATGGCGCTGAAATAGATGAACAGCACGGTGGTGAAATGCCCGAGGAGGTAGCTGTCGCTGAACATGATGACGGCGAACAGCACCGGAAGGGCAAGCCCAAAATATTTGGGTAATGGCTCGCTTGAGGAGGTTGCCAGCCTGATCTGGCTGTACAAAATCCAAAGGATAGATGCGAGCCCGATAATTCCAAACTGCGCTAACTCGAGCAGGTACATGTTGTGCGGATGAAAGGCGTCAGTGTATCCCGGGGTATTTCGTTTGGCAACCTCGGCGAACTCGCTTTTGAAGTCGCCGGTGCCTACTCCGATAATGGGATGCTTACGAATTATTTCAATGGCATTTCTCGCCATGATTATTCGTTGGCCGGTCGCCCCGGCTGACTTGCTGTTATGGCTGTAACCGTTGACATCTTCAATTACATCGGTTATCCTGTCGCTGAATCGGTCACTGCTTTTGTACGCGATGAATATGATCAGGGGGATGGAAACGACTGCAAGGATCAGGGCGCGAAGCAGTTGTTTGTTGTAGTATTGAAAGATGATGAGCCCGATCATCATGAAGAACATGACTTGGCCGGCCCGGCCGTTTGAGATGAAGATGACGACGGCCATGGCTGTTGCGATGATGGCGGACAGGGTTTTTTTCTGCCAGCTTGCAGATTGATCCAGCAGAAGGGTATACAGGGATATGTAGGCGGCAATTACCAGGTACGGGGTGTAGGAAATGTGGCTCATGAACGGGGCAAAGTCTTGAGGACAGTCATAAACGAAAAATGCCGTGTTTATTCCGAGATAGAGCATTATTGAAAGGATTGCGCTCAACATCATTGACGCCATGAAACTTCCTATCGCCGCATTGACGTGTTCATCGCGCAGAACCATCATGAACAACGGGATGAGCATCAGGAGCGATTCCCTGCCGGCTACTTGCCATCCGTTGTCTACATCGGATGTCCAGAGGAACCCGACGAAGTTCAATGTCACAAAAGCACTGACTGCCCAGACCAGTTTGTTGTTGCGTACCTTCTCAAAGTCTGCTCTGTAATCTCCCTGGATCAGCCAAAGCAAGAGAATAAGCCCTGCAAGGATGTTTGTCGGGGCCACCCACATCGGCATGATAAAACCGAATGCTACAACGAGAAGCGAATTGAGTTGCCGGATTTTTTCCCTGAAATTACCTGGTTGGTTCATCTGGGTTTCAGAAGCGGCAATCTGATTGGTTTCCATGAGGATGTGGTTAGTATGCTTGGTTTGAAGAGAGTTTCCCGATCATGTTCCGGACGGCTTCCGTCACTACGGCATTGTCCAGGTCCACGACGTCCTCTGTCGGCGAGACGATGACCTCCTGGAGCGTGCTCAAGGGGGCGAAGAGCCGGCTGTCGGCCGGGTTGAAGCGGTAGAGCGCTACGAGTGGCCGGTCTGAGCAGGCGGCGACGTGGACCAGGGAGGTGTCGGGGGTGACGAGCAGCTTGAGGCGGTCGACGATCTTCCAGACTTCGTACATATTGCGTGTCGAGGGCGTCGCGAGCACGTTCGGGTGCGGAGCTTCGAGTTTCCGCTTGGCTTCGAGGTCTCCGGGGGAGGAGAAGATGACGAACCGTTCGTCGGGGAAGCTCCGGATGAGGTCCGACCACTGTTCGAAGGTGCGGTGGCCGCCGGGCGTGCCAACGCTGATGTTGATGCCGATGTACGAATCCTGCGGCATTTTCCCGAGCAGGTCGGCGACCTCCTTCGAAACCGGCATCTCCGGGATGTATGGCCTGACGGTGGCAGGCATCTGGCCATCGATGGCCTTCAGGAGGGCAAGGTTCCTTTGGGATTCGTGCGTCCCGGGCGGCATGTCGATGAGGTAGTCGAAGAGCTGTTCGTTGCCGTTGTTGCGGTAGCCGACCTTGTGGCGGGCCCTGATGAGGCGGGACTGCATCAGGAACGAGGTGGATCGGTGGTCCTTGGAGTTGAACAGCACGTCATACCGCTTCGGCCAGAATTCGAGGAAGTAACGCTTCAGGTCGCGTTTGGCGTGGTAGACGGCGGTGACGTTCCGGTCGGAGCTGAAAAAGTCGAAAATGATCTGCCTGAAGGCGATGACGTAGATGGCGGCATCCGGATGGCGACGTTTCAGGGCGGCGATGAGGGGGGTAAGCATGATGGCGTCGCCGAAGCACTCCCGGGCGAGGATCACGACGCTACGGAGCGGTCCCTGAAATGCTTTGTTCGGGCGGTCGTTGGGGGTGCTGCTCATGGAACGGCTTCAGGCGTTGAAGAATTCGCGGTACCAGGCGATGAACCGCCGGACGCCTTCCTGGACGGGCGTTTCCGGCTTGTAACCGAAGTCGCGTACGAGGTCGGCGACGTCGGCGTAGGTGGACGGCACGTCGCCCGGCTGGATGGGCAGCAGGTTCTTTTCGATGCTCTTGCCGAGGGCTTGCTCGATGGCCGAGATGAAATCCATCAGCCTGACCGGCTGGTTGTTGCCAATGTTGTAAACGCGGTATGGCGCGGACGAGGAGCCGGGATCGGGCGCTGCTCCCGACCAGTCGGGGTTCGGCTGCGCAGGGTTGTCGATGACCCTGACGATACCTTCGACGATGTCGTCGATATAGGTGAAGTCGCGCTGCATCTCGCCGTAGTTGAAGACGTCGATCGGACGCCCTTCGAGGGCCGCCTTGGTAAAGAGGAAGAGCGCCATGTCGGGGCGTCCCCAGGGGCCGTAGACCGTGAAGAACCTGAGCCCGGTGGTCGGGATGCCGTACAGGTGGCTGTAGGTGTGCGCCATGAGCTCGTTTGCCTTTTTGCTGGCTGCGTAGAGGCTGACGGGGTGGTCGACGTTGTGGTGCACGGAGAATGGCTGAAGCTCGTTCAGGCCGTAGACCGAGGAGCTCGAAGCGTAGCTGAGGTTGTGCACGCCGTTGTGCCGGCAGGCTTCGAGAATGTTCAGGAAGCCGACGATGTTGGCGCTGATGTAGGCCTCGGGGTTGCTCAGGGAGTATCGCACGCCGGCCTGGGCGGCAAGGTTGCAGACCGCGTCGAACTTTTCGGTGCGGAACAGCTCGTCGATGCCGGTTTTGTCCTCAAGGTCGAGTTTGACGAAGCGGTAGTTGCCGTGTTTCGAGGAGTGGACGAGCCTGCCGTAGCCGATGGCGTCCCCGTCGATACCCGAGAATGCCAGGCGGCCGTACTTGACCCGCTGGTCGTAATAGTCGTTGATGTTGTCGAGCCCGACCACGTCGTCGCCCCTCGAGGCGAGGCGCTCGGCCAGATGGAACCCGATGAATCCGGCCGTGCCGGTGACGAGGATTTTCACGCGTATCGAAGATGTGCCCTACAAGAGTGCGGTGTTCGAAGTTATTCCGCAATATAAGCATTTAGCCCCCTTTCAGTAACTTGGGGACGTTCATGAAAACATTAACTTAGTGTTTTAAAGCTTTGAGGCTCAGGGTGTTTCCTCTTCCGACTGTTCCATTTTCTTTTCCAATGGCTTGACGTTCAAAGGTCAAGATCTGGGGAAATCTCTGTTCTGCCTCTTTTGGGCCACTTTTTCGGATCGCGCTAATCGATGGGCTGTTTTGGATTATGGCGTATCGCGTGGTTACATTGCTGGCATGTCATCCTCACTTATCGTCATGCCGAACTGGATCGGCGACCTGCTCTTGGCGCTTTCGGTCGTCATGGAGCTTCCGACCGGGCGGTTGTCGTCCACGACGCTGCTTGTGCCTGAGCCGATGGCCGGGCTGGTGCGGATGCTGAGTCCTGCCAAGGTGCTGCCTTACGACCGGAAGGATCGCCTGAAGCGCAGTGATGCGCTTTGCGCTGTCCGCAGTCTCGGGTTCGGGTCCGTCTATCTCCTCCCTTATTCGTTTTCAACGGCATGGTTCGTATTCCGGGCGGGGATTCCCGTGCGGCGTGGGTTGTCGCTCGATTTTCGGCGCCTGCTGCTGACCGATCCCTTACCGGGCAGGTTGCGGGATCGCTCACGGCATATCCTGTATGAGTATTCGGAGATCCTCGGACAGCCGTATCGGGCGCCCGGGTCGTGGGGCGGGGCGTCGGCGACTCCCGATCCTGCGTATGCGGGGGCGGTGGTGTTCTGCCCGGGTGCCAAGTTCGGACCGGCCAAGCGGTGGCCCCATTTTGCCGATCTGGCGCGTCAGTTACCTGATGAAAGGATCGTAATCCTGGGGACGGTCGAGGATCGCCAGGCTGCGGCGGAGGTCGTGCGCGTCGCCGGGGATCGGGCGAGCGACCTGACGGGGCGGACATCGTTGGCAGGCGCTGGCGCCATCATGGCTGGCGCTAGGGCGGTTGTTTCCAACGATTCAGGCCTGATGCATCTTGCGGGTTTTATCGGCGTGCCCGTCGTCGGGATTTTCGGCTCGACCAGCCCGGTGTGGACCGGTCCGTTGGGAGCCCGGACGGTGGTGCTCACCAGCAGGGAGGCATGTTCGCCCTGCTTCCGGCGTACTTGCCGTTACGGCCATTACCGTTGTCAGGCAGGAATCGGGGTCGATGCGGTCGTCGGTGCGCTTGCTTCGAGGGAACTTCGGGGACGTTCCTGAAAACATTAACTTATTATTTTAAAGCAAAGAGGGTCTCCTCTTCCGACTTTTCCATTTTTTTCCAGGTTTTGCCGGTGCCTGCTGAAGAGGTGAGCGGCGGGGGCTGAAGCCCGGGACGATTCAGCAACCGGCGGTTCTTGCCGTTCCGGTGAACCAGTGGAGGCGTCCCTGGTGTGGCCTGACCATTCCTGCAGGAAGCTCCGGGTGCAGGCCTTTGTGGATCGAGAGGGCCAGATGGTAACGCTTCGCCGGCACGAGGAACATGACGCATGCCGCTTCGTTGATGACCGGGAGGGTGAGCGTGAGGCGCGTTCCCGGGGGGTTTCCGTTCGGGGCGTCCACGGCGATCACCCACCTCGAGGTTTCTTCCAGCGCTTTCCGGTCGCCCGGGAACAGCGAGGCGGTGTGGCCGTCGTCGCCGAGGCCGAGCATGACCAGGTCGAACTTGGGGTATCCCTCCTTCGAACACTCCCCGGGCTTGCGGAACAGGCTCCTCAAGAGGGCTTCGTAGCGCTGGGCGTCGTCGGCGGCATCCCCCGATTCGACCGGCATCCTGACGATATGTTCTGGGGGGATGCGGATATGGCGGATGAGGGACTCCCTGGCCATGCGGAAGTTGCTGTCGGGGTGGGTGGCGGGCACGTAGCGTTCGTCGCCCTGGAAGAGCAGGGTGTGCCGCCAGGGCAGGATGACGAGTTCGGGGTCCGCCGGCGACCTTCGGGCGTCGGGAGGCACGTTGCAGCCTGGTTCGGCGAGCCTCGATTCCGGGATGCCCCTGGCGAGCAGTTCGTAGAGTGGGCGAGGGGTGCTGCCTCCGGCGAGCACCAGGGTGAAGCGCCCGCGAGCCTCCACCGCGCGGTAGGTGGCCCTGGTGACGAATGCTGCCGCTTTTTCGACGACCTCCTGTTCGCTGCCGGTGATCCAGCCGTTCCTTTCCTGCGCCATGCCGGGTGTCAGTTTTCCGGTTTTACGAGATTCCGTGCGGCTTCGGCGATGTGCCGGGCGGTGAAGCCGAAGGCCTCCGCCAGCTTGGTGCCGGGTGCCGATGCCCCGAAGCGGTCGATGCCGAGGATGGATCCCTGTGGGCCGGCGATGCCCTCCCATCCGAACGGCGAAGCCGCCTCGACGACCAACCTCGCCCCGATTTCGGGAGGGATGACTTCGTTCCGATACTCTTCCTGTTGCTGGCCGAACAGCTTGCGAGACGGCATCGAGACGACCCGGACGGCGAACCCCTCCCGGTCGAGCATGGCTTTGGCCTCCAGCGTTGGGTGCACCTCCGAGCCGGTCGCAACCAGCAGCAGGCGCCTTGCCGCCGCCGGGCCGCGATCGGGCCAGTCGGCTAGGACATAGGCGCCCCTTGAGGTGCCGTTCATCACCAGCTCCCGTCCGGCATCGAGGCAGGGGAGGGTCTGGCGCGTCAGGACCATGGCCGTCGGCCCCCTGCGCAAAAGCGCCAGTCGCCATGCGGCCAGGGTTTCATGGGAGTCCGCCGGGCGAACGACCTCCAGCCCGGGTATCGCCCTGAGCATGGCCAACTGCTCGACTGGCTGGTGGGTCGGGCCGTCCTCGCCGAGGCCGATGCTGTCGTGCGTGAAGATGAAGATGACGCGCTGGCGCATCATGGCGGCGAGCCGTATGGCCGGCTTCATGTAGTCGGAGAATATCAGGAAGGTGCCGCCGAAGGGGATCAGCATGCCCGAAAGGGCCATGCCGTTCATGATGGCGGCCATGGCGTGCTCGCGCACACCGAAATGGATATTCGTGCCCTCGAAACTGCCCGCCTGGACTTCTGCCGCCCCTTCGATGGCCGTGCCTGTCGATGTGCCGAGGTCGGCCGACCCGCCGACCAGGAAGGGGGCCTTTGCGCAGATGGCGTTCAGCACCGCTTTCGATGCCTGTCGTGTCGCCTGCGGTTTGCCGTCGTCGAACAGCCATTCCGGGGGGAGCCATTCCTCCGGGAATCCGCCTTCCAGCAAAGTGTCGAGCGCACCGGCGCTCTCCGGCCTTCCGGCGGCGAACTTCCGCCAACGCTCCTGCCATTCCGCTTCGAGGGCGGCACCCCGGGCCATGGAGCGGCGGAAGTGAGCCTTCACCTCTTCGGGGACGACGAAGGCTTTGTCGGGGGGGAATCCGAAACGCTCCTTGAGCAGGCGGGTCTCTTCCGGGCCGAGCGGCTCGCCGTGGGCTGCAGCCGTCCCGGCCTTGTGCGGGCTCCCGTATCCGATGGTCGTCTGCACGATGATCATCGACGGGCGTTCCGTTTCTTTCTGTGCCCCGAGCACCGCCTGTTCGATGCCTTTCACGTCGTTGCCGTCGACCTCGTCGACATGCCAGCCGTAGGCTTCGTACCTCCGGCGGACATTTTCCGTGAAGCAGAGCCCGGTCGGGCCGTCGATCGAGATGCCGTTGTCGTCGTACAGGCAGATCAGCTTGCCAAGCTTCAGGTGCCCGGCAAGCGAGGATGCTTCCGAACTCACGCCCTCCATCAGGTCGCCGTCGCTACAGATTACGTAGGTGAAGTAATCGACGACGGCAAGTCCCTCGCTGTTCAGCCTCGCGGCGAGCAGGCGTTCGGCGATCGCCATGCCGACCGCCGTGGCGATCCCCTGGCCCAGCGGGCCGGTAGTGGTTTCGACGCCGGGGGTGTGGCCGTACTCCGGGTGGCCGGGGGTCCTGCTGCCGAGCTGCCGGAAGGACTTGAGGTCGTCCATGCCGAGGTCATAGCCGCAGAGGTGCAGGAGCGCGTAGAGCAGCGCCGAACCATGGCCTGCCGAGAGCACGAACCGGTCCCGGTCCGGCCATGCGGGGTTCGCCGGGTTGTGGCGCATGATCTTCGTGAAGAGGGTATAGGCCATCGGCGCCGCGCCGAGCGGCAGGCCCGGGTGGCCCGAGCGGGCTTTCTCCACCATGTCGACCGCCAGGAGCCTGACGGTGGCGATCGCTTCCGCATCGATGATGCCGGTAGAGCAGGATGTGTTCATGCGTGTCCGGTTTTCGGGAAGGGGGCTTTTCCATAACATACGTACCTGCGGGGCCTCAATCAAGTCGTGGTTTTGGTGATTGGTTCGTGCGGCGCTACCTTGCATGAGGAATGCTCCGCAACCGACCTACTGTGCCATGCCCCTCAACGATGGTTACGGCGTGCTTGTCGGCACGCTCCTGAGTTATTCGTGCGATGCCGGCCACACCAACGGGCACTACTACCACTGTACCCTGATGGTGAAGACCCGCTTCGCGCACTACCGTTGCCCGGTCGATCTCGACAGCAAGGAGCAGGCGACCGGTATCGAGTGGCGCATCATCGAGCTCGGCGATGCCCAGGCTTTTCCCCTGTCGGCGATGGGGAATGGATGGCACCGGCTCGAGTCGCACCCGGGCTCCGGGGCGCTCGATTACTGCCGGAGCTCACTGTTCCCTGCCGACGGCATCTGGGAGCGCGGGACCGGAAGGCGGGCATTCATGAGCATGGAACCATTGCTCTCGCAGGCCTCTCGGCTCTTCATCTTCGGTGAGCCGTTCAGGACTGGCAGGGGTGTGCACAACATCCACCAGAACCAGGGAGACCCGCCATCGAGCCGCTGGGCTCCTGAAAACGGACCCTGGCAGGATGGCGCGATCGTTGTCGAGCGCAGGGACGGCACGGTGGCGGCGTTCCTCTGCAGGTTCCGCTCGCAACGGCCCTGCGAGCCTGATGCCGGAAGCCTGCCTGCCTGAGGCTTGCGCAGTCCTGAAAATCGACCGTGCACCGGTTTCCCGGATTTGGTTTTTCGGCTACGCTGATTAATTTTTTTACAGTTGCCGTCGTCGTCCCCTGCCTTGAAGGGCGACCGGCGCAGTTCGTCCATGATGCATGACTAACACGCCGTGAATTCATCGCGGCAAAATCCTGAACCTATGGCAGCGTTCGATTTCGGCCGGAAACTCGACCAGGGCACCGTCGATGCCCTGGTGGGCCGGGAGTACCATCTCGACATGAAGTCCGCCATCACCGGGGGATGGACTCTTTTCAAGGCGCACTCCGGGGAGTTTATCGGCTTCACCATCATCCTCTTCCTGGTCTCCGCGATCTCTTCGCTGTTCTCCAACGCCGGGTCCCTGATCGTTTCGGCCGTATTCTCGCCGCTCTCGGCCGGCTTCCTCATTGCGACTTTCAGGATCCTGGCCGGCAAGGAGTTCCACTTCAACGACCTGTTTTCGGGCTTCAACCATTTCCTTCCCCTGCTCCTCGCGGGACTTGCCACCGGTTGCCTCGTGGCCGCAGGTTTCGTGCTCCTGATCGTGCCCGGCATCTACTTCATGGTCTCCTACCTGTTCGCAAGCGCCATCGTCCTCGATTACGGCGTCGAGTTCTGGCAGGCCATGGAGATCAGCAGGCGACTCGTCGGCAAGCACTGGTTCCGCCTGTTCGGCTTCATGGTCCTCCTGGTCCTCATCAACCTGCTTGGACTCCTGGCCCTGGGCATCGGCATGCTGGTCTCCATTCCCGTGACCTCCTGCGCCTTGGCGGTCGCCTACCGGGGCATCGTGGGGGAGCACGACGGAGCGTGGTGAGCCCTGAGTTTTTCCCCAAGGAAAAAAGGGTTATCTTGACGGAATTTCATTAATGGATATCCGGTAGCCAGGCTTCCAAGCCTCAGGCTTTATCCGGTGCCCGATGCTGGCCGCTTCGGCCCGCAGGGTAGCCTTTGCGCCGTATGGTTACATCCGGCCGTGCGGTAGCTCGACTGTCGAGAAATACGGCTTTTCCCCCAAATGAGGACGATACATATGAATAGAGTTGTCTCCGGACTCCTGTTGTCGTTATTCCTGTTCCTGACCTCTCCGGTCTCGAGCCGTTCGACCACTTTTTCCGATTTCGATGACATGAGCCGGGAGCCCGCCAGGCCGCAATCCGGAAGCCTGATCAGCGATATCAACCCCAAGGCGCTCGACATGGCCATGAGGGGATACGACAACCTCAAGCGCCAAGGGCTCATCAGGCGCGAGGGGATCATCACCCTGATCGATTTCGACAAGCCGTCGGTCAGCGAACGGCTCTACATCATCGACGTCAACAACGGCACGGTGCTCCAGTCGTCGCTCGTGGCCCACGGAAAGGGGAGCGGGGATGTGATGGCGACGAGGTTCTCCAACAGGCCGGGCTCGAATTCGAGTAGCCTCGGGTTCTACCTGACCGATACCACCTATTCCGGAAAAAATGGTTATTCCCTGGTGCTCAAAGGGCTTGACCACGGCATCAATGACAAGGCCGAAAGCCGGAGCATCGTGATCCATGGCGCGGACTATGTTTCGCAGGCGTATATCAGCAGGTTCGGTCGGCTCGGCAGGAGCCAGGGATGCCCGGCGATCTCCTTCGACAACTGCCAGCAGCTGATCGACACGATCAAGGATGGCACCTGCCTGTTCATCTACCATACCGGCAATGAGTACGCCTCGAGGTCCGGCGTGCGCCAGCACAAGGCAGCTTCCAGGAACGGCCGCCACTCGCGCCGGGCCTAACAACATTATTCCGTATCGTTCTATGTCCCCGATCTTCCTGCTCTGGTTCGCCCTACTCCCCGCGATACAGCCTTCATCCTCCGCTTTGGCCGCCGACGAAAGCCGCAGGGTGGAGGATCGTGCCGGTTCGGGCATGCAGGTCAACAGTTTCCTCCGGCAGTACGTCGCCCGCCTCGAAAGACTCAGCCTGAAGACGACCGGCCCTGACCGCGCTTCGATCATCCGCCACACCAAGCGCTTCTACGAGGCGCTGGGGTACCGCCCGGCCTGGACCAACCGGCTTGCGGTCGCCCGCCTTATCGAGGTGATCGACGATTCGGCAAACGACGGACTGCTTCCTTCCGACTACCATCTCGACGAGATCCGCAGCTTCTACCAGAATCCGCCTGAATCGCCGGCGCTGAGGGCAAGGGCGGACCTGCTGATGACCGACGCCGTGTTCACCCTCATGTCGCACATGCGTTCCGGAAAGGTCTATGCGCGTTCGATAGAGCCCGACTGGAACATCGAGCCTCCGGAACCGGGAGCAGATTACGCCCGCACGCTCATGTCTGCAGTCATGGCGAGCCGGTTCCCCGAGATCATCCAGGCCTTGCGGCCGGCATCCCGGGAGTATGCCTCCTTGCGCAAGGGTCTGATCCGGATGAAGGAGATTGCCGCCGCAGGAGGTTGGGAAAGCGTGCCTGCCGGCCGCCCGATCGACAAGGTCGGTGTCGTCGACCCCCGAATTCCCGAGATCCGCCGTCGCCTGGCCGTATCGGGTGACTATATCATGCCGCCAGCCGCATCGGACGTCGAAACCCAAGATGCCAGTGCGAAGGAAAAGCAGCACCGCGACTCCCTGGCAACGGCAGATTCGCTTTCGACCCCAGCCCCGGATTCCGCCCGGGTTTACGACCAGGACCTTTTCGATGCCGTCAAGGCGTTCCAGAAGCGGCATGGCCTGGACGCGGACGGTGTGATCGGCAACGAGACCGTCAGGGCCATGAACGTGCCCGTCGGCCAGCGGATCGACCAGATACGCATCAACCTCGAACGTTACCGCTGGTACCTCAACAGCCGTGGTTCGAATTACATTTCGGTCAACATCCCCTCGTTTACGGTTGAACTGGTACAGAACAACGCCCGCCGCTGGAACTCCAGGGTCATCGTCGGCAAGCCCGATACCCAGACGCCGGTGTTCAGGGCCGAGATGCAGTACATCATCCTCAACCCGCACTGGGTGATCCCCAGCGGCATCCTGGTCAAGGACAAGATCATTTCGAGCATCCTCAAGGACAACACCTACCTCGACAAGAAGAACCTTGCCGTCGTCGACAACGAAGGGCATACGATCAGCCCGGCGTCGGTCGATTGGGCCAGGTACGTCAACGGCGGATTTCCGTACCGCCTGGTGCAAGCCTCCGGTGACGAGGGCTCCCTCGGCAGGATCAAGTTCATGATGCCCAACCGGTTCACCGTCTACATGCACGACACGCCATCCAAGGAGCTGTTCGAGAAAAGCCGGAGGATCTTCAGCCACGGATGCGTGAGGGTGGACAAGCCGATCGAACTCGCCGAGATCGTCCTGCAGGACAGGGTCCGCTGGAGCAAGGGCAGGATACTGGAGGCTATCGATACCGACAAGACCCGGACGATCAGCCTCCCGAAGAGCATCCCGGTCTACATCCTCTACCAGACGGCATTTGCGGAAGGGACCAGGCTTGAATTCAGGACCGATGTCTACGATCGCGATGCGCGACTGCTCAAGGTGCTCCAGAGCCCTGCCAGCAGCAGGTTCGTCGACGAACTCCTCCGCTGAGGCGGCGGGACGGGCGGCCTGTGGATGAGGGTGGCTACCTGAAGTTTTGTCGTATTTACTGGACGCTGACGTATATTGATGAATAAGATCCCTAGCCGGTCCTGACAACCATCAATACACCGTTCCCATGTCGTTCACCGTCAACATTTCCGTATCCCGCCAGTTCGAATCCCCGGCGCTTCCCGACAAGGTGTTCGAACTCCTCGCTGATGTTCCCCGTTCGGCCGCACATTTCCCCGATGTCGAGAAACTCGAAGACCTCGGCGGTAACTCCTTCCGTTGGGTCATGGAGAAGATCGGCATCGGCGACTACACCCTGCAGCAGACCATCTACGCCTCCACTTACCGGAGCGACCCGGAGCAACTGCGGGTCGACTGGGTTCCGGTAGCGGGCGTCGGGAACGCCTCGGTCGAAGGTGGCTGGACGCTCTCGCCAGCCGCCGCCGGCACCAAAGTGCGGCTCGACACCAAAGGCCGCCTCGATGTCGACTTTCCGGGCTTCCTGCAGTTCCTGCTCTCCCCGCTGATCGAGATGGCCTTTGCCCAAAAGATCGACCGCTACATCTCGAACATCGCCGAAACCCTCAGGAAGATGTGACGGGGCTGTAGATGTCGTGCCCCGGCGGGCCGACATTTCTGTTTCCGATCTGTATCCCGGGTTTGCGGACTTGGTCGTGAATTCGGGCTTTGTGGTGAAGCGTACTTTGTGTCAGTAAGTTAATGTTTTCAGGAACGTCCCCAAGGTTACGGGTTTGCGGACTTATTTGCGTGTTCGTGCTTTGTGGTGAAGTGAGCTTTGTGTTGGTAAGTTAACGTTTTCAGGAACGTCCCCAAGGTTATTACTCCGGGGGTGTTGATTTCGGGCCCCGGAGGGGCCCAATATTGGTAGCGCGGGGTGACGCGAAGCGAATTCGCCCCTTTCCTGAAATTAGTCGTAGTTCAGCGCGGGGGCGAGCCACTTTTCGGTTTCGGCGACGCTCTGGCCTTTGCGGTTGGCGTAGTCCTCGACCTGGTCGCGGCCGATCCGGCCGAGTACGAAGTACCTTGACGCCGGGTTGGCGAAGTAGATTCCGCTGACTGATGCCGCGGGGTTCATGGCGAAGTTTTCGGTCAGGGTGACGCCGGTTGCCGCTTCGGCGTTGAGCAGGTCGAAGATGGCCGCTTTTTCGGTATGGTCCGGGCAGGCGGGGTAGCCGGGCGCCGGGCGGATGCCCCGGTACTTTTCGGCGATGAGCCCTTCGCTGTCCAGCTTTTCGTCCGGCGCATAGCCCCAGAGTTCGCGACGTACCTTCTCGTGCAGCATCTCGGCGAAGGCTTCGGCGAGCCGGTCGGCGAGTGCCTGGGTCATGATCCGGTGATAGTCGTCGTGGGCATCCGCAAACTCTTTCAGCAGCTTTTCGATGCCGAGGCCTGCGGTGACGGCGAAGCAGCCGATCCAGTCCTCAACGCCGCTCTCCCTCGGTGCGACGAAGTCGGCCAGGGCGAGGTTCGGCTCTCCGGCAGGCTTCTCCTGCTGCTGGCGGAGGGTGTGCAGGATGGTCCGGATCGTGGTGCGGCTGTCGTCGGTGTAGATGAAGATGTCGTCGCCGACGCTGTTTGCCGGGAAGATGCCGGCGACCCCCCTGATGCCCGGCAGATTCCTGCCGGCCAGCCGGTCGAGCAGGACGTTGGCGTCGTCGAACAGCTTTTTCGCTTCGGCGCCGACCGTGGCGTCGTCAAGGATTTGCGGGTAGCGGCCGTGCAGTTCCCAGCTGCGGAAGAAGGGGGTCCAGTCGATATACGGGCGCAGGTCGGTGGCTGTAACGTTTTCCAGCACGGTGACTCCGCTCTTTTTCGGGGCAACGGGTACCTCACGATCCCGGTCGATGGCGAGGCGGTTGGTGCGGGCCTCGTCGATGGAAACATACTTTTTGGCTGCGGTGCGTTCGGCATGGCTGCGGCGCATCTCCTCCTGCTCCTTCCTGAGCGTCGCGACGTAGCTGTCGCGCAGTGCCGGGTTGAAGAGGCTGCTGACCACGGGCACGCTGCGCGACGCGTCGAGCACGTGTACGACCGGGCCGGAGTAGTTGGGCGCGAGCTTGACCGCCGTATGCACCTTCGAGGTGGTGGCGCCGCCGATGATGAGCGGAATCTTCATGCCGGCGCGCTCCATCTCCTTTGCGACATGGGCCATCTCTTCGAGCGATGGGGTGATGAGGCCGGACAGGCCCAGGATGTCGGCCTTTTCGCGGACGACGGCTTCAAGGATCTGTTCGCACGGCATGAGCACGCCGATGTCGACCACGTCGAAGTTGTTGCAGGCCAGCACGACCGACACGATGTTCTTGCCGATGTCGTGCACGTCGCCCTTGACGGTGGCGAGCAGTACCTTCGCCTTCGAACTGGTGTCGTTGCACCTCGCCTTTTCGGCCTCGATGTACGGGGTGAGCACTGCTACCGACCGCTTCATGACGCGGGCGCTCTTGACCACCTGCGGCAGGAACATCTTGCCTTCGGCGAACAGGTCGCCGATGAAGTTCATGCCGTCCATGAGCGGCCCTTCGATGACCGAGAGGGGGCTGGGGTAGAGCTGGATGGCCTCTTCGGTATCTTCGTCGATATGGTCGACAATCCCTTTGACGAGTGCGTGCTTCAGGCGCTCCTCGACCGGTGCGCTGCGCCATTCGGCGGCTTTGGCTTCCGTCTTCTCGCCGCCGTCGCGGATGGTTTCGGCGAAGCTGACGAGCAGTTCGGTGGCGTCGGGGCGTCGGTTCAGGAGCACGTCCTCGACCTTGCGGAGCAGTTCTGGTTCAATCTCTTCGTAGATGCCGAGCTGGGCGGCGTTGACGATGCCCATGTCGAGCCCGGCATGGATGGCGTGGTACAGGAAGGAGGTGTGCATGGCCTCGCGCACCGGTTCGTTGCCGCGGAAGGAGAACGAGACGTTGCTGATGCCGCCTGAAACCTTCGCGTGGGGCAGGTTCCCTTTGATCCAGCGGACGCTCTCGATGAAGTCCACCGCGTAGTTGTCGTGCTCGTCGATGCCGGTGGCCACGGTCAGCACGTTCGGGTCGAAGATGATGTCTTCCGGCGGGAATCCGACCTCTTCGGTCAGGATGCGGTAGGCTCGGCTGCAGATCTCGATGCGACGCTGGAGGCTGTCGGCCTGGCCCTGTTCGTCGAAGGCCATGACGACCGTCGCTGCGCCGTACTGCATGATCTTGCGTGCCCGCTCCCTGAAGGTATCCTCGCCCTCCTTGAGGCTGATGGAGTTCACGATGCCCTTGCCCTGCACGCAGCGGAGGCCGTTTTCGATGACCGACCACTTCGAGGAGTCGATCATGACCGGTACCCTGGCGATCTCCGGTTCGGAGGCGATGAGGTTCAGGAACTCGACGATCACCTTCTCGGTGTCGATCATCCCTTCGTCGAGGTTCACGTCGATCACCTGGGCGCCGTTTTCGACCTGGTGGCGGGCGATGGAGAGCGCTTCGTCGAAGTTGCCCTCCTTGATGAGGCGGGCGAATTTGCGCGATCCGGTGACGTTGGTGCGCTCGCCGACGTTGATGAACCCCGTGGTTTCATCGACCGTGAGCGGTTCGAGCCCTGAGAGCTGCAGGACGTGCGCTTTGGCCGGTCGTTGCCTCGGCTTGAGATTGCTGACGGCCTTGGCGATGGCGCGGATGTGCGTCGGGGTGGTGCCGCAGCAGCCTCCGACGATGTTGACGAAGCCGGACTCGGCAAAACCGGCCACCTGCGAAGCCATGTACTCCGGCGAATCGTCATACTCGCCGAACTCGTTCGGCAGGCCGGCGTTCGGGTAGACGCTGACGTAGCTTTCGGCAACGGTCGACATCGCTTCGATGAAGGGGCGCATCTGCTTCGAGCCCAACGCGCAGTTCAGGCCGACCGAAAGCAGGTCCGGCATGTGGGCGATGGAGATCCAGAATGCCTCGGTCGTCTGGCCGGAGAGCGTGCGGCCGCTCTGGTCGACGACCGTTCCGGAGACCATCACCGGCACGCGCCAACCGCTCTTGCGGAAGTACTCTTCGATGGAGTAGAGGGCCGCCTTGCAGTTCAGGGTGTCGAACACGGTCTCGACGAGCAGGATGTCGACACCGCCCTCATGCAGGCCTTCGAGCTGTTCGGTGTAGTTGTCGACCACCTCCTGGAAGGTCACCGCCCGGAATTCGGGGTTGTTGACATCAGGGGAGAGCGACAGGGTCTTGTTGGTCGGCCCGATCGAGCCAGCCACGAAGCGGGGCTTGCCGGGGTTGCGGGCCGTGTATTCATCGGCTGCCGATCTTGCCAGCTTCGCCGCAGCGACGTTCAGCTCGCGGGTGAGGTGCTGCAGCTGGTAGTCCGCCTGCGAGATCGGGTTCGCATTGAAGGTGCAGGTTTCGAGGATATCCGCGCCAGCATCGAGGAAGTCGCAATGGATCGAGCGGATCACGTCCGGACGGGTCAGCACGAGCAGGTCGTTGTTGCCCTTGAGCGGGTCGGGGTGCGACGCGAAGCGTTCGCCACGGAAATCCTGTTCGTCGAGGCCATGTTTCTGGATCATGGTGCCCATGGCCCCGTCGAGCACGAGGATCCTCTGCTCGAGCAGGCTGAAAAGAGTGTCCTTCATGCAGCGGCTCACTGGTTAGGTTTGTTGGCTAAGGCAGCCTTCCGGCGGTAGTCGAAAAATCAGTACTCAAAGTAATAAAAAAGAGGCGAATTACCCTTGCCGAAGCCGTTGTGGGCGTCCCGTCCGACGGGTGTTGTAGTGACGGGGTAAATGCGCTAAATTGAACCGGTTCCGCTTTACTCCCGAGATATCCACCCATACAGCCGAAAGGAGTGTCCCCCATGGTGCGCAAGATTACCGCCGTATTTCTGTTTTTACCACTTTCCGCCGGCCTCTTCCAGGTCGCACAGGGCGCCGAGCCGCGCTTCGAGGCTGGGCCTTACGTGTCGAGGATCGTGTACGAGGAGCCCGGAACCATGAAGGATACCGGGGTGATGTACGGCGTCGGAGCTTCGGCAATCTGGAAGGCCAGGTACCTCTCGCTTTTCGACTCCTTCAGGATCGATGCGGTTGCGGGCCGGGGGGCAATCGATTACACCTCCAGTTCCTCAGGCTCGATGTCGGGAGTCGATAACACCATGATCGAAGCCCGGGCGCTGCTCGGCCGGGATTATTCCCGGAGCGGGTCGGAAACCGTTTCGACCTACACCGGATTCGGCTATCGCCGCCTGACCGACAATTCGGGGGGGATGGTATCAACGACCGGGAAGCGCGGGTACGACCGCGAGTCCCAGTACCTCTACCTTCCCATGGGCATGGCGATCACTTCGCACTCAGGTTCGGGATGGACGTTCGACGGCACGCTCGAGTACGACATCCTCCTGAAAGGCATCCAGAAAAGTGCCCTCACGCAGGCGAGCAGCACCACCTACACCTTCAGGAACAACCTGACCAACGACCAGTACGACGGTTACGGAATCAGAGCATCGGCAAGGTTTTCGAAACGGGTCTCGGGTTCAGCCAATCTCGAATTTGAACCCTTTGTCCGCTACTGGAACATCAGCGAGTCGAGGAGCGCCTACTCCCTGGAGGGCTCTTCATCCGCGAATCCCTCGACGGTGTGGTACGTCGAGCCCGCGAACCACTCCACGGAGTACGGCATCAACCTCCTCCTGGTCTTCTGAAGACTTCGGGATTGCTCAGGCTCCGATCAGGTCGAGCTTTGCCTTAAGCCATAAAAACTCGGGGACGTTCCTGAAAACATTAACTTAGTAAATTAAAGTACCTGGCGTTACGTATCCCGAGCGGGTCGGGGATTGACAGGGTCTGTTTTTGCGGGCTTTCTCAGGATTCTATCAGGTCGATCTTTCCCTTGAGCCATGAGGCTGCCAGGTCGAGGGCGTCGCCATCGATTTCGTGGCCCATCGGGTACTCGCGGTAGGTGAGGTCCGCAACGTTCGCCTGCAGCCAGCGGTCGGCTTCGCGTCCCTTGTCGATCGGGAGGACTTCGTCGTACAGCCCGTGGACCACGAGGAATGGCAGCTCCTTGAGGACTGCCGGGTGCGCCGGGACTTGCGGCGGGCTGTCCGGAAGCTGGCCGCTCAGGGCGATGACGCCGTGCAGCAGTTCGGGTGAGCTGAATGCGGTCAGGTAGTTCATGACTGCCCCCTGGCTGAACCCCATCAGGAAGACCTTGCCGCCGGCAGGCCTTGCCGTCTCGATTTTTTCGCGGAGGAACTTCGCCAGGAGGTCGCGGGCCCTTACCGCTGCGTCACGATCGACGGTGATTCCTGCATCGGTGAAGGCGATCGGGAACCAGCCGTACGATTCGCAGCCCATCTCGATGGGGGCCTGGAGGCTCATGACGCGCAGGCGCCGGTCGAGCATCGGGGCGAGGCTGATGAGGTCCTTCTCATTGCTTCCGTAGCCGTGCAGCATGATCAGTAGGGGCGCCCCTTCGGCGGATCCGGCGGAGTAGTCGAGGTGGTTGATGGTGTCCTGTTTGCGTTCCAGCATCTTGTGTCTTGTTCAGGGTTGCGATGTCTTGAGGATACCGGTGATCGTGCCGCCTCCCAGCAGTTCGTCGCCGCGGTAGAAGACGACGGCCTGGCCCGCGGCGACGGCGCTCTTCGGTTCGGCGAACGAAACGATGGCCGAACCGTCGTCCTGCGGCCGGATGATGCATCGGCTTTCGCGGTCGCGGTACCGGATCTTCGCCGACGCTTCGACCGGGTCCACGGGAGGGTCGATGCCGATCCAGTTGAGTCCTTCGGCCCTGAGTGCATGGCATTCGAGGGCTTGCTTCGGGCCGACGTATATCCGGTTGTGGATGGCATCGATTTCGGTGACATAGGAGGGCTCTCCCGTCGAGATGCCGAGCCCCCGCCTTTGGCCGATCGTGTAGAAGGGGTAGCCTCGATGCTGCCCGACGACCCTGCCCGACACGTCGACGATCTCGCCGTCGGCCACCCGTTCGGCAAGCCCCGGCAGGGCGCTTTCGAGGTAGCCGCAGTAGTCGTCGTGAGGTACGAAGCAGATCTCCTGGCTCTCCTTCTTCTCTGCGGCCAGCACTCCGAACGACCGCGCCATCTCGCGCACCTCGGGCTTGGTATGCTCCCCGAGCGGGAACAGCGTCTTCGAGATTTCGTGGCGGCCCAGCATCCAGAGGAAGTAGCTCTGGTCCTTCTGCGGATCGACACCTTTGTAGAGTCGATGGCGTCCGTCGACGAGCGATGTGCGGGCGTAATGGCCGGTCGCCACGAAGTCGGCGTCCAGGAGGTTCACCGCCTCGAAGAGCCCGAACCATTTGATGGCCTTGTTGCACACCATGCAGGGGTTCGGCGTCCTGCCCGCAAGGTAGGCTTCGTGGAAGTACCCCATTACTTCATGCCTGAACCTGCCGCTCAGGTTGAAGGTGAAGGTCGGAAACTCGAATTCGGGAAGATCGCTTACGCGCAACGGGGATGGGGCGAGTGCCGGTTCGTGGTCCGGGTCGTCGAGCACCCTGATGTTCAGGCCGGTGACCCGGTAGCCTTGCCGTGAGAGCAGGCAGGCGGCGACGGCCGAATCCACGCCCCCCGAAAGGCCGACGATGACATGTGGACGTGTGTTCATCTGCTTGGTGTCATGTGTTGTGCCGCCGGTCAGAGCAGGACCCCCCGAAGCACCAGTGAGGCGACCGTGAAATAGATGACGATTCCGGTGACGTCCACCAGCGTTGCCACGAACGGCGCCGAGGAGGTCGCCGGATCGAGGCCGAGGCGTTTGAGCAGCAGCGGGAGCATCGAGCCGGTGATGGTGCCCCAGAGCACGATGCCCACGAGCGATGTGCCGACCGTGATGCCGATCAATAACCAGACCTTCGTGAATTGCCCGAGGATCATCGACCACAAGACGACCCTGAACAGGCCGAGCAGGCCGAGCATGCCCCCGAGCAAAAGGCCCGACAGCAGTTCGCGACGCATGACCGACCACCAGTCCCTGATGGTGATTTCGCCGAGGGAGAGCGAACGGATGATGAGCGTCGCGGCCTGCGAGCCCGAGTTGCCGCCGCTGGAGATGACCAGCGGGATGAAGGTGGCCAGGACGATCGCCTTGGCGAGCTCGCCTTCGAAATAGGACATGGCCGAAGCCGTCAGCATCTCGCTGAGGAAGAGCACGACGAGCCAGACGCCGCGTTTCTTGACGAGCTCAAGCAGTGGTACGTCGATGTACGGCTCTTCGAGGGCCTCGATACCGCCGAACTTCTGGATGTCTTCGGTCTCCTCCTCTTCGGCGACGTCGAGCATGTCGTCGACGGTCACGATGCCGATCAGGTAGCCGTTCGAATCGACGACGGGAAGCGCGACCCTGTCGTACCGCTTGAACTCTTCGAGCGCGTCCTGCTGGTCCTGCGTGGCCATCAGGGTGATCAGCTTGTCTTCGGAGATGATGTCGCCTACTTTCCGGTCCAGCGGCGAAAGCAGGAGGTCGCGGGCTACCATTTCGCCGGCGAGCTTGCCGTGGTCGTCCACCGCGTAGATCACGTTCAAGGTCTCGCTTTCATGGCCGAAGGTCCTGATGTGTTCCAGCACCTGGCCGATGTTCCAGTCCTGCTTGACGCTGAGGTAGTCCGGCGACATGAGCCTTCCGACGCTGCCTTCCGCATAGGCGAGCAGGGTCTTGGCAATCTTGAACTCCTTGAAGCTGAGCAGTTTGATGAGCTCCTGGGCGACCGCGCCGGGAAGCTCCTCGAGCAGGGCCGTGCGGTCATCGGCCGACATGCTGTTCAGGATGTGCGTGACATCCTTCTGGGTGAGTGCGTTGAGGAGGTTCTGCTGGGCGTCGAAGTCGAGGTACTCGAAGGTTTCCGTGGCGACATCCCTCGGTAGAAGCCGGAAGAGGATCGCCTGGTCGCTTTCGGGGAGGTCGGAGATGAGCTCGGCAAGGTCGACAGGAATCCAGTCGTTGAAGAGCCGCTGCAGGGCGCTGAAGTTGCGCTTTTCGATCAGCTCGCGTATTTCTGGAAATATTGGGGTCCCGATCATGGTGCCTGAGGCTGCTTGGTGATTGATTCCTCGTCTGACCCGACAGAACGTAAAAAAGGAAATTTATTCAACTTTACCACATGCCGGAGCCCTTTTTCCGGCCTGCCGGAGGGCGGCTTTTCGAAATGTGGGGAGATCCGGTGACGAACTTCCGCCAAGGCAGTCCGATGCTTCTTGAAATGCCGATGCGAGGGCTGGTGCCGATCATCTCCGGCGGCAGCTCCGGGGCGTCCTCGATCCAGCATCGATGCCCGAAAAGCGGTTCCGCGTCAAGGTCGGGGCCGATACCGAGGGCCTGGGTCAGCCTGCCAGGGCCGCTCATGAGCGAGCGCAGCTCTTCGGTGCGACGGTTCATGCGCATCCGTTCGATGCCTTCGACGGGTTCCATGGCCCGCAGGAGCACCGCGCCGGCCGTTCCGACCGGTTCGGAGACGATGTTGGCCAGGTGGTGGCAGCCGTAGGAGAAGTAGATGTACAGGGTGCCCGGCTGGCCGAACATGGCGCGGTTCCGCCGGGTTATGCCCCTCCATGCGTGGCTTGCCTCGTCATCCTCGCCGAGGTAGGCTTCGGTTTCGACGATCCGGCCCTTCAGCAGGAGTCCTCCAGGCCCCTCGCTGCGCACGAATACCTTGCCCAGCAGGCGCTCGGCGAGCACCAGTGTCGGCACTTCGAAGAAATCAGGGCCCAGATGTTCCATGATCGTTAAATAGAGGTACCCTTGAGTTTGTAAAAGTTTTCGTATCTATTATAATTAAGCAGGTTGAAAGAGATTGGTGAACCACGCGAAAATTTTTCATTTCCCCGGCTATTTTCATGGGTAGAGTCATAGCAATTGCAAACCAGAAAGGTGGCGTCGGCAAGACGACCACGGCGGTCAATATTGCGGCTTCCATAGCGATTTCCGAATTCCGTACCCTCCTGATCGATATCGATCCCCAGGCGAACGCCACCTCCGGATTCGGGATCGAAACCGGCGACGAGATCGAGAACACCTTCTACCACGTCATGGTGAAGGGCGGGGAGATACGGGACGCGATCAAGTCCTCCGGCCTGGAGTACCTCGACGTGCTGCCCTCCAACGTGAACCTCGTCGGCATGGAGGTCGAACTGGTCAACATGCGCGAGCGGGAGTTCGTCATGCAGAAGGCCCTGAAGCAGGTCAGGGAGCAGTACGACTACATCATCATCGACTGTCCGCCTTCGCTCGGCCTTATCACGCTCAATTCGCTCACTGCGGCCGACTCGGTGCTCATTCCGGTCCAGGCCGAGTACTACGCCCTCGAGGGGCTTGGCAAACTGCTGAACACCATCAGCATCGTGCGCAAGCACCTGAACCCCCGGCTCGAGATCGAGGGTGTGCTGGTTACCATGTTCGACTCCCGGCTGAGGCTCGCCTCCCAGGTGGCCGAAGAGGTGAAGAAGTTCTTCAAGGACAAGGTCTACAAGACCTGCATCCGCAGGAACGTCAGGCTCTCCGAGGCGCCGAGCCATGGCAAGCCGGCCCTGCTGTACGATGCCCAGAGCATCGGCTCGAAGGATTACCTCGACCTCGCCCAGGAGATTTTCGAGCGTGACGGCAACATCAGGAAATTCAATGTAAGGCAGCAGCCGCTGCCCGGTTAACCGGGGAACATATGTCGAAAAAAGCATTGGGCAGGGGATTGAAGGCCTTGATCTCCGAAGAGGGCTTCGCGGCCGCCGAGAAGGCGGAGGTGACCGAAAAGCTCCAGGATGGCGCCATAGGCAGCCTGCCGGTCGACAAGATCAGGGTCAACCCGTTCCAGCCCCGCAAGGAGTTCGACGAGGCTGCCCTCGAAGAGCTTCGCAACTCCATCATCGAAAACGGCGTCATCCAGCCGGTGACGGTCTGCCGGGACGGCGACGGTTACCAGCTCATCAGCGGTGAACGACGACTTCGCGCCGTCACGGGCGCGGGCTTCAAGTTCATTCCGGCTTACGTCATCGAGGCGCCCGAGGACGCCACCAAGCTTGAACTCGCCCTCATCGAAAATATCCAGCGCGAGGACCTGAACGCGATCGAAGTAGCCCTTGCCCTCAGGAGCCTGGTGACCAAGTGCAACCTCACCCAGGATGAGGTGGCCCAGAAGGTCGGCAAGAACCGCTCCACGGTCAGCAATTTCCTGCGCCTGCTCAAGCTGCCCCGCCAGATCCAGGATAGCATCCGGTCGAGGGAGATCTCGTCCGGCCACGCCCGTGCGCTGATCAACCTCCCGAACGAGCAGCTTCAGCTCAAGGTGTGGCGCCAGATCATGTCGCGCCAGCTTTCGGTGCGGCAGACCGAGGCACTGGTCAACAACATGTTCAAGGACCAGCCCAAGGAGGCGCCGAAGCAGCCCTCCCACCGGACCGTCCAGCTCGGGGAGATCGAAGGCATCCTCAGGGACCGCCTTGCCACCAAGGTGAAGGTCGTCGAGAAGAACGGCGGCCAGGGCGAGATCCATATCAGGTATTTTTCAAACGATGATCTTGAACGAATCCTTGACCTGATGGGTAATGACTGAACTTCACAACCGTATCCGACGCTTTTCGGCGACCCTGTTGCTTGCCTCGTGCCTCGGCATGGCAATCCCCTCCGTGAACGTCATGGCGGCGCCGGGCGGCATGCTCTCGACCTCCTCCTCTTCGACGGAGGTTCGGGGTTCCCTGGTGGCGGAAGACTCGACCGCGGTCAACCGTCAGGTCGAGGCGGAAAACGGCTATCGCCACTCCCCGTGGAAGGTCGCGGCGATCTCGGCCGTCCTGCCCGGTTACGGACAGGTCTACAACCATGCGGCCTGGAAGCTGCCGATCTACTACGGCCTCATGGCTTACTTCGCCAAGAACGTCATCGACGACAACAAGAAGTACAACGACTACCGCTCGCAGTTCCTCGCCGAGCCCTCTGCCGCGACCGCCACGAGCCGCGACGATTACCGGACGAAGCGCAACACCCAGATCGTCTGGCTGTGCCTCACCTACATTGCCGGTATCGTCGATGCCTACGTCGATACGCAGCTGTACGACTTCGACAGGATCATCGACGAGAAGGTCGGCGCGACCGTCGCCCCCCCGGGCCCGGCGCCGCTCGTCACCGTTTCAATGAAATTTTAGTACCAGTTCCAAACCATGAAGATCACTCTCGTTGGTAACGGCCGCATGGGCCGGCAGATCACCGACATCGTCACCCGTTCCGGGGAGCATACCATCCTCCGGGTGCTCGACGCCGTGGATACCATCGACGCCGCAGCATTCGCCGGCACGGATGCCATCATCGATTTTACGGTCAGGGAGGCCTTCCTTGCCAACTATCCGGCGCTCATCGCCTCCGGCAAGCCGGTGGTTGTCGGCACCACGGGCTGGGATGACGTCATGGACCGCATCAAGGGCGAGGTGGTCGCCTCCGGGGCATCGATGCTCTACTCGGCCAACTTCTCCCTCGGCGTGAACATCTTCCTCAGGACGCTCCGCGAGGCGTCACGCCTCATCGCACCGTTCAGGCAGTTCGATATCGCCCTCTGCGAGCAGCACCATACCGGCAAGGCCGATTTCCCGAGCGGCACCGGCCTGAAGGCTGCCGAGGTGGTCCTTTCGGCCAACCCGCGCAAGAGGTCGGTGGCGAAGCAGCTCGAGGAGGGCCGCAAGATCAGGGAGGACGAGCTGCAGGTGGCGGCGCTCCGCCTCGGCTCGGTGTTCGGCGTCCATACCGCGTTCATCGACTCAGATGCCGATTCGATCGAGCTCACCCATACGGCCAAGAACCGCAACGGATTCGCTTCCGGGGCCGTCCATGCCGCAACATGGCTCGTCGCCCGCCACGTGATGCGGCCCGGCTTCTACACGATGGACGATTTCCTGAACGACCTTTTCGCCGAGTGAGCCACATGGGACCCGTTACGATTGAACGCCACCCGGGCAGGCTTCCTGAGGTGCTCCTTGGAGCCATCCTGATCGTCCTGACGACGACCGTGCCCTACCTGAACCTGATCAACGCGCTCCTTTTTTCCGGCATCATTTTTTCCGGTGGAGCCGCTGCATGGTACTACATCGTTCGCCACCAGATTCCGCTGACCTACCGCCAGGCCTTCGTCATCGGCTCGCTGAGCGGGCTTGCCGGCGGGGTGCTTTCGGTGGGCGTGGAGTACTTCCTGCTCCAGGTGTTCGGCTATCGTCCCGGCCTGGAGAGCCTGCGCCTGCTGATCGACTGGGCGACCCGCATGGCTCCCGAAGAGGCTCCGACCTTCCGGCAGCTGCTTGCCATGGTGACGGCACCCGTGGAGATCACCGTGGCCGACCTGGTGGTGAGCATGCTACTTACCGGCGCAATCTACGCCCCCTTCGCCGGTGTCGGCGCCAGGCTCGCCGTGCTGATCCTGAAATGGCAGGCGAGGAAGAAATGATGAATGATGAATTATGAATTATGAATGATGAGGGATAAGAAAAATTCAGCACTCATCATTCATAATTCATCACTTTCTTCCGGTACCACTCCCGGTCGATCTTGGCTGAGCCGGCAATAGTCACCCATTTGTCGACCCGCCTGAAGGCGACCGGTCGCTTCAGGCCGCCGAGGGCTGCCCCTGCCATCTTCGCAATCGCCGTGTCGTCCGGCCCGCCTTTTTTCGATACCTTCACCCAAGCCATCGGCCTCTCACCGTATTCCCGGTCCCGGATCGGCACGACGAGCGCTTCCTCGATGCCCGGCAGGGAGGCGAGTGCCTGCTCGATCTCTTCCGGGTGGATGTTCTCCCCTCCCGAGATGAACATGTTGTCGCGCCGTCCCAGCACGGTGAGCCGCCCCTCGTCCGACAGCGAGCCGATGTCGCCCGTGTGGAGCCAGCCGTCGCCGTCCCTCGCCGGGTCCAGGCCGTCGTGGCGCAGGTATCCCATGAACAGGCAGGGGCCCTTGACCAGGATCTCCCCGTCGGGGGCGATGGCCGCCTCGCGGTAGGGAAGGAGCGTGCCGCTGTCGTCCGATACGGCATCGAGGGGATGCGGGGAGGTGGAGACTTGCGAGCCCATCTCGGTCGATCCGTAGGTCAGGTGGATGGGAAGGCCGGCCTCGACGGCCTCTTCGAGCAGGGCCCTGCCTGCCGCGCTGCCGCCGAGCAGGATTGCCTTCAGCCTCCGCAACGTGACTGCGCCGCCGGGTGCGCGAAGCATCCGGTAGAGCTGCGTTGGGACCAGCGAAAGGTGGGTCACGGGGAGTTGCGACAGTGATTCCTCAAGGGACGCGCCTGCCGGAGGGAGCGCAAGGGCGCCGCCGCCGAGCAGGCACCTGAAGAGCATCGAGTAGCCGCCGACATGGTAGATCGGCAGCGACAGGAGCCAGCAGTCGCCGGGGGCGAACGGCAGGTTCGCCGCAGAGCCCATGGCGTTGTGCCAGTGGTTCGAAAGCGAGTGCATGGCCGCCTTGGGCCTGCCGGAGCTTGCCGAGGTATGGATGACCGAGGCCGGTCGGTCGGGATCGTCGGCAGCGGTGAACGTCGTCGATGCGGCCGCGTGCTTCACCTCATCGAGGGTTTCGAAGGTGATGGCCCGTTCCACGGTGAGGCCCGGGCAGGCGTCCGGATCGTACACGGTCAGTTTCGGCCGAAGCCGGTCGAGCATCCCGCCGACATGGGCCGGGGTGAACCGGTGGTTCACCGGCGCGGCTACGGCGCCGATGCGCAGGAGCGCCATCATGAGCAGCAGTGCTTCCGGTCCGTTCGGGGCGGCGAGCGCTACGACGTCTCCCTGGCCGATGCCCAGCGAGGTGAGCGCCGCGGCGATCAGGGCGCTCTGGAGGTCGCCTTCGGCGAAGGAGAGCCTCCCTTCAGGCATGACGAGCGCCGGATGCCCGCCGAACCGTTCCGATGCCTCCCTTACCAGGTCCATGTCCCGCGTATTTCGAGCAGTTCTTCGCGAAGTTGCTGCCCGTTGCGCCAGGCCGCTTCAGGGTCGGTCGCGCCCTTTTCGGTCGAGAACGGGACCTCCGTAAGGTCGTGATCCAGGAAGCTGGAGGTGTCGAGGCCGCAGGCTGCCGGCTCGGCAGGGCCAACGGCCGCCATCAGGGCGTACATCCCCAGGCTGATGCCGCTTTCGAAGGCCGAGCTGAAGACCGCTTCGATCCCGAGTTGCGCGGCCACGGCGGCGAGCTCCATCGATTGCAGAAGGCTGCCGATCCGGTTCGGTTTCAGGACCAGCGCGCCAAGCGTCGACGGGGGGAGCTTTTCGAGGAGGTCGGGGCGCTGCCAGAGCGTTTCGTCGAGCGCCGAGGGGATGCCGGTCCTTGCATGGAAGAGGGGGATTTGCGACGCGTCCGCAAGCGGCTCCTCGATGTAGGAGACGCTGCCGGCCGGGATCGCCTTGCCGAACGCTACCGCCTCCTCAAGGCCGAGCGACTGGTTGGCGTCGAGCCGGAGCCTGGCCTTTCCCCGGAACTGCCGGTCGACGGCGCGGATGGCGGCGATGGCCTCATCGGTCCGGCCGGGCCGCACCTTGAGCTTGAATGTCCTGAACCCGTCGAAAAAAGCGATGGTCGCCCGTTCGATGACGACGTCGGGAGTGCCGTCGAGCAGGGCGTTCACCGGAACAAGCCGCGCCGGGGTGCTCATGCCGGGAAACGGGGGCAGGGTGCCGGAGCATGCGGCCCGCCAGTTCAGCACCGCCATCTCGATGCCGGCCGCCACCGAGGGCGGGAGCCCTTCGGCCTCGATCCGTGCACGGAGTTGCGGAACAGGGCAATCAATGAGTGCGGGAAGCTTTGGTACAAGTGCCGAGAGGGAGCGTTCGGCTTCGTCGAGCGTTTCGTCGTGCAGGCCTGGGAGCGGGGCGACCTCGCCGATGGCGAAGGCACCGCCATCGGATGCCCTCAGGCGGAGCAGGAGGCCTTCGCGCCGTTCGACGCGAACGCCCCTGACCTGGACCGGGACGGAAAAGGGGATGCCATAGCGGCAGATGTCGGCATGGATCGGACTCAAGGGCGTTTCGGGAACTTGCCGAAATCGGGCTTGCGCTTCTCGACGAAGGCGTTGCGGCCCTCCTGGCCCTCTTCGCTCATGTAGTAGAGCAGCGTGGCGTTGCCCGCGAGCTCCTGCAGACCAGCCTGCCCGTCGCAGTCGGCGTTCAGTGCCGCCTTGAGGCAGCGGATGGCCAGCGGCGAGTTGGCGAGGATCTCACGGCACCACTGCACGGTCTCCGCTTCGAGCCTTTCGAGCGGAACGACGGTGTTGATCAGCCCCATGTCGAGCGCCTCCTGCGCATCGTACTGGCGGCAGAGGTACCAGATCTCGCGGGCTTTCTTCTGGCCGACGAGCCGGGCCATGTAGCTGGCGCCCCAGCCGCCGTCGAACGAACCCACCTTCGGGCCGGTCTGGCCGAAGCGTGCGTTTTCGGCTGCGATGGTCAGGTCGCAGAGCATGTGCAGCACGTGGCCGCCGCCGATGGCGTAGCCCGCAACCATGGCGATGACCGGTTTCGGGCAGGTGCGGATGTCGCGCTGGAAATCGAGCACGTTCAGCTTGTTGACACCCTTGCTGTCGGCATAGCCGGCGTTGCCGCGGATTTTCTGGTCGCCGCCCGAGCAGAAGGCCAGGTCTCCCTGTCCGGTCAGGATGATGACGCCGATCTCCTGGTCGTTGCGCGCATCCTGCAATGCCTCGATCATCTCGTCCACCGTCTGCGGGCGGAACGCGTTGCGGCGCTCGGGGCGGTTGATGGTGATTTTGGCGATGCCCTCGGCCTTGTGGTAGAGGATGTCGGTGAACTCGCCGGCAGGTATCCAGTTGACAGTGCTCATATCAGGAGAATCGATGGTTGTTGATAAAAGACTCGAGGCACCCGACGAAACGGGCGCGGTCCTCGACATGCAGGGTATGGCCGCAGCCGGGGAAGGTTTCAAGGGCTGATCCGGGGCACAAATTAACCATTCGACGGCCGATTTCCACGAATTTGGCGTCTTTTTCGCCGGCACAGAACAGGATGGGCAGCCGGTTCCCGGGGAGTTCGTCCCATAGCGAAGGCTGGTTGCCGGTGCCCAGCGCCCGAAGGCACGAAGCGAGGGCTGCAGGGTTACCCGCGCGCCGGGAGGCAAGCATCTCGTCGAACGAAGGATCGGCTTTCAGCGTCGCGAAGAGCGGCAGGTCGTACCAGCGTCCGAGGAAGGCGTCGAAATCCTGTTCGAGCTCCCTGGCAAGGGCATCGTCGCCGAGGCGTCGCAGCCGGCGCTCCTCTTCGGTAGGCAGGCCGGGAGATGCGGAGACGATCACCGCCGACGAAAAGAGTTCTGGATGGCGAAGCGCAAGCGCGAGGGCGATGCGGCCACCCATCGAGTAGCCGGCAAGGCCGCAGGGGCCCGGCGCCTGACGGCGCAGGAGGTCGGCGAGCGAGTCGACGGTCTGCATGAAGAATCCGGCATGATCGATCCTTTCCGGCATGCCGGCGCTGCCATGCCCCGGAAGATCGACGAGGAGTGAGCAGTAGCGCTCCCCAAGCATCCGCGCGACCGGTAGCCAGTCACGTCCCGACCCCAGGAATCCGTGCAGGAAGAGGATCCCCGGGAGGGCGCTGTCGCCGACGGTGACGAGATGAAGCGGAGGATGCTGTGATGTGGAGTATGTCACCTGTTGTTCGGGGTTTCACGATCGACGAAGTTGCTGCCTGTGCCGTTCGGATGAAATATAACAAGCGCAGCCGGTACCCGTTTGCCGCTTTCTATTCTTCCCGTAGCATACTCGGTATTTTACTTCGAATACTTTGCAAATTCTTAAAATTGTCTTAATATATCGATATATAACTACGTCGTCCATTAAGGCCATGCGGAATCGGAACCGGTTCCCAGCATGAACGGGCATAGAATTCCGCGCCGAAACTGTCCTGTTGCCCGAATAAGAACAACCGTCCAGAGAAGCATTTCACGGCAGTGTAGCTGAGAACTGCAGTCATTCGTCATGATGTTGCTGACATCATGACCTGATAAGGGACGGACAGGTAAGCGTACGTTCTCCTTTCACTTTACGGGTCCGGTTCACCATCGTTATATCCCGGGCAGGGAAACGGTCAAGCGATGGCTTGCCGCTCCAGGGCTTTCAGTTGCTCTCCAATCTTTTACTGTCGAAATACCTCTATCACCAACCTCCACAAATAAGGAGTGCTTATGAGAAGAATCCACCTTGGATCAGCCGCCATGCTCGTTATGGTACCCATGCTTTTCTGGAGCAGGGATGGCTCGGCTTTGCCGGTTTTTGCACGAAAATACCATACAGCATGTTCGACCTGCCATACCGCGTTTCCGATCAGGAACGGATTCGGCGAGGCGTTCAGGAACAACGGCTACCGGTTCCCCGGGGGCCAGGATGAAGACATGGTGAAGGAGGAGCCGATCAAGCTCGGGCAGGAAGGCTACAAAAAGCAGTTCCCCGATGCCATCTGGCCCTCCGACATGCCGAACATGCCCTCGCTCGGCTTCCTGGGCAAGATCAGGGCGTACACCCCGAAAGACGCTGTCACCGGCAACTTCAGGGATACCAAGATTGTCGAGGACCTCGAAACCTTCTTCGCCGGCACGATCACCGACAATATCACTTATTTCGGTGACTTCGCCATCAACGCCGGTGACGAAGCAGGAAAAGGGCAGATCGAATGGGGCAAGCTCAACCTGATGTGGACGTTCAAGCCGGGAGTCAACCTTGTCTTCGGCGAAGTGGGTCCCACGGAGCGCATGGTGCTCGTCTCCGCGCGTCCCGGATGGAAGCGTGACGGTTATACTTCCACCATGCCGGCCGTCGGCAGGGGCGTTGAACTCCGGATTGCCGGCGATACGGGGGCGACCGGAGGCTACTCGCTGGTGGCCGGCGTCGGCAAGAATGGTACCGAAACGCTTGAAACCGGGAGCAATTTCACCGACACCAAGTTCGCAAGGGCGACCTTCAAGATCGGTGGCCACGGGCTGCTCAGCGGTACCGGAGGTTCCCATGGGGTCGACCATGTCGGTATGGACAACGGAATTACCTTCGGGGCTAACGTCGTCAACTCGATCAACGGAAGTACGCCGGCTTCACAGGAGGGCCTTGCTGGCCTGACCAAGACCGCATACTCCGGCGACGTCGAGGCAATCTATGGTTCGATGCGTCTTCTCGGCCAGTACGCACGCTTCAATGAAGTAGTCAACGCCAGAGTGGACTATGGCAAACGGACTGCATACTCCCTCGAAGGCGACTACTGGTTCTATCCGTGGCTGGTCGGGGTGGTGCGTTATGAGTACCTGAAAGATGATCTGAATGGTGAAATCAAGAAGGTCATTCCCGCTGTTGCGTTCATGCTGAGGCCTAACGCCAAGATTGGCCTCGAATACGTTGACGTCACGCATAAGAACAAGCCAGTCGGTGGATATAATGCGCCCACTTCGTTCCAGCTGTTCACGCAGGTTGGCTTCTAAGCGGACCAGCAGGGGCTGAAGCGACCCGAAAGGTCACATGACATGACTGCAGGCAGAATCTCCGGATTCGCCTGCAGTCATTTTTTTTAC
>JAAXWQ010000027.1 GCA_013335115.1 Chlorobiaceae bacterium
CAGGTAGTAGCTCTCGCCGATGTCCGAGCAGAAGAGGTTGAAGCCGTGGTTGACGGTGTGCCGGTTCATCGAATGGCAGAAGCAGTCCGGCAGGGGCAGGTGGTCCATGCCGATGATGAAGTTGTTTTTCCGTCTGGCCAGGTAGTAGGGAGATGGGTATGCCCCGTGCAGCATCACGTCGTCGAGGATGTTGATGGCATTGATGTCGCACGGCCTGAGCCCGATAAGGATCGTGGGCGGCGCCTCGTAACGGATCTCCTGGTCCCAGTTTCCGTCGGTGAAGTTGAAGTGTGAAAGCTCTTCGCGATAGGGGAGGAAAAAGGGCTTGGCAGATGAGTGGGTCACCGTGTAGTCGAAATCGATTTCGGCTGCCGATTTGACCGGCATGAACTGGTAGATCGGTTCACCTTTGCTGTCGGTATCTACCTTCTGTGGCCCGTATGCCCTGTTCTCCTTAACGATAGCGTCGATGAAAGCCTTGAATTCGGTTTTCGAAATGACCTTGTAGATCATGGGGTCCCTCCGGTTTCACGACAATAGATGGAAATACCCTGAAGCATGGGCGCTCTCCTGTCGTAAATGTACGGCTACCTGAACGTTCAGGTCGTCGCTGCGGCGGGATGACGCCATTGCGATTTCGTCAATTACTAAAATGTACGAAAATCCGGATTCAAGTTAAGCATCGATCGAGAGCTTTGTTCGTGCAATTCCTTCCGGGCCGTAATTTTTCACCAGCAAGTACACTTTGTCGTTTCTCCTTACGCGACCGCACTTTACCGTAAAGAGAGCGCCCTGGTCGACCCGCTCCACAGGGGCGTTGTCAAAGTATAATTCGGCCTCGGGTATCGTTACCAGACCGGAGGCCGGCCCCTGGATCGAGAGCGTCTCTCCGGCCTCAAGTCCACGGGGAGAGTGCACGAGGATTTCAGCGACGCCGGCTTTCGGAAAATATTTCCTGACTATGCCGGCGTAGATTTTCGTTTCCGTCGCCTCCGATCCCGGCTGTTTCGCCCATGCCCCTGCCGGGCGTCCGAAGTAGAAGCCGCTGGAGAATCCCCGGTTGTAAACTTTTGCGAGCTCCTCCTCAAGGCCTGAAGAGAACTGCGCATAGGCCTCGTGGAAACCCTCTTCGTGCCGATGGGCTGCGATGAAGTCGATCGCCTTGCGGTAGCATGCGGTGGTTGTGGATACATATTCAGGGCTCCGGTTCCGGCCTTCGATCTTGAAGGCCCCGATGCCGGCATCGTAAAGCTGGTCAAGGAAGGTGACCGTGCAGAGGTCTTTCGGGCTCATGACGTAGTCGGAGCCGATTTCGAGCTGGTGATCCTCCTCATCGTCGGTGATCAGGTAGGAGCGGCGGCATGGCTGCAGGCACTCCCCGCGGTTCGCCGAGCGCCCGAAGAGCTCCTGCGAGATGAAGCATCGTCCCGAGACGGCCACGCACATGGCGCCGTGAACGAAACACTCTATGGTGACCGGCAGCTTTTCTTCTTCGATGCGGGCCGTGATCGATGCCGCCTGTTCGAGGGTCAGTTCCCGTGCAAGCACGATCATCCTTGTGCCCAGCGAGGCGTAGAACCTGACTGCTTCAAAGTTGCTCACCGAAGCCTGCGTCGAGAGATGGAACGGTATATCGTGTCTCATGCAGGCATTGATGACCGCTACGTCCCAGCAGATCACTGCGTCCAGGCCCGCCTGCCTGGCAGACAATACCACACTGTCTATCGTTTCGATTTCGGCGTCATAGATCATGGAGTTGAGGGCAAGGTAGGCCCTGGCGCCATGGCTGCGGCAGAGTCGCGCGATGCCTCCGAAATCGCCTGTCCGGAACCCCTTGCTCGCCGAGCGCATGTTGAAGCCGTCAGCCCCGAAATAGATGGCGTCGGCGCCTGCTTCGAGGGCGGAGCGCATCGAGGCCCAGTCTC
>JAAXWQ010000028.1 GCA_013335115.1 Chlorobiaceae bacterium
GGTCGATATGGCGATCCCCGGTTGCCCGGTTTCGAAAGAGGAGGTCGAACGGATCGTGGTCGGCGTCATCACACGATCGCAGGTCAGCCTTCCGAAATATCCGGTCTGCGTGGACTGCAAGCAGCGACTCAACACCTGCCTTTTCGACCTTGGCGAAATATGCCTCGGTCCAATCTCAAGGGCAGGCTGCGATGCTGTCTGCCCAACCGGCAAGACCCCCTGCCTCGGATGCCGGGGCCCGGCTGACGACATCAACTTCCCCTCCTTCAAACAACTGGTCGCAGACAAAGGGCTCAGCTCGGCCGATATGAGGGAGAAGCTCTCATTCTACAACGGTTTCGCAGACTACCTTGACAAATGAAAGTTGATTACAACATCGATATCCACCACCTCACAAGGGTAGAAGGGCACGGAAACATCCACATTTCGGTCAAGGAGGGAAAGCTCGCCGAAGCGACATGGGCCGTGATCGAAACCCCGAGGTTCTTCGAGGTCATGATCAAGGGCTTCAGCGCCGAACGAGTACCCTTCCTCACTTCGAGGATCTGCGGCATCTGCTCGATCAGCCATTCGCTGGCAAGCATCAGGGCGCTCGAACGCGCCATGGAGATCACCCCACCTGAAACCGCACGGATCATAAGGTTGCTGGCCATGCACGGCGAGACCCTGTCGAGCCATGCTCTGCACCTTTTCTTCCTCGCCGCCCCCGACTTCCTGGACCTGCCAAGCGCAGTGCCGATCCTGAAGGCGCACCCGGAGATCGTCCAGGCCGGACTCATGCTCAAGGAGCTCGGCAACGCGCTGAGCATAGCCACAACCGGACGCGCCACCCATCCGGTCAGCCTCGTGCTGGGCGGCGTAAGCAAGGCGCCGTCGAAACAGCGGCTGCTGGAGCTCAAAAAAATGATCGTGGAACGCAAGCCTGCTCTCGACATGACAACGGCATTTTTCAGGACGCTGACGCTGCCGGACTTCGTGCGCGAAACCGAGTTCATTTCGCTGCGCAACGGCACGAGCTATCCTTATATCGGCGGGGACCTGGTATCGACGGACGGTGTGGTGCACGACGAAAACGACTACCTGCTGATGACCAACGAATACCTGACTGATTTCTCGACATCGAAGTTCACCAGGCTCAGCCGCCAGTCATCCGCGGCCGGCTCACTGGCACGCTTCAACAACAACTTCGACCTTCTCGGGCCTCGCGCCAAAGAGGCTGCCGCCGCGTTCGGCCTCGAACCGGTCTGCCACAACCCCTTCATGAACAACGTCGCCCAGCTCGTGGAGTGCCACCAGATCTTCGAAGAGGCCGAATCGCTCATCGACCAGTTGCTCGATGACGACCTTCGCGACATCAAGGTTGACTATAAACCGAAGGCGGGATCGGCCACAGGAGCCGTGGAAGCGCCGAGGGGAGTGCTTTACCACCACATGGAGACCAACGACGAAGGCAAGGTCATCAAAGCCGACTGCATCATCCCGACCACGCAGAACAACGCCAACATCCACTACGACCTTTACGCCCTGGCCGAACAGGCCCTGGCGGAAGGCAAAAGCGAAAAGGAGACCGAAAAGCTCTGCGTCATGCTGGTAAGGTCCTACGACCCCTGCATTTCCTGCTCGGTGCACTGAGAAAGTCCCCGGCAGATCAACTTCCCCAGAACGGATGGCGGGTTTTCCAACCCGCCATTCAACCGAAGTTCACGATAATGGCGAACGCCCGCGGTGAGCTGCGCCGGAGCGAAGCGGAGGGCACCAACAGGCAGGGCCTGTTGGCGTCAGCTTGACCAACCAGTTAGGCCAAACACCGTTTTGTGAACGCTTAGACATGGCTGAATTCGTTGGGATATCCGTT
>JAAXWQ010000017.1 GCA_013335115.1 Chlorobiaceae bacterium
TGCGGCTTCGAGGCATGTGGCCATGCCTGTCAGCGGCAGCTTGCCGTTGTACAGTTGCGGGTACAGTGTACGAATCTCACGTACTTCCCTATTCTCCGGCTTTCAAGCCGGCACCAGCTATCATGTAAAAGAACACAAATCTTTGCAGGCCATAAATAACGATTTCCCGCAAAAAATCCAACGCCATCAATCCATGCGACCGAAAATCCCTTCAATCCTCCGACGCCGGTAGTCGAATACCTCCTCCAACCGGCGCCCCGCAAAAAGCGACTCGACCAGCTCCCCGACGGCGCCCATCGGCAATCGGTAGCGCACCGTATCGGTCATCCTGACACCGCCTTCGACCGCCACGAACTCGTGGCGGTGATGCCACTCCTCGTAGGGACCCGCAAGCTGCCGGTCCTCAAAGAGATCGGGCTCCGAAACCTTCATGATTTCAGTTGCCCAGTCCACCGGGATCATCATGACCGGACAGAGCGTGTAGGTGATGACCATCCCCTCGCTGATGGGCCGGGCGCCGGTGCCGTTGATAATCCTGAACATCATGTCAGGCGGCGTGATCTTGGCAAGGTTGTCCGGCGTCGAAAAAAAGCCCCAGGCTTCGTCGATCGTCACGGGGATCTTCTGGACCCAGATTCTGGTATGGTAGCTCATGCTGAGGGTTCGTTACGGTTACGGCAATGCAGGTGCCTGTTCGCCGCTCTTGGGTTCTAACTGCTTACGCCGTAAAAAAGTCACCGTACTTTGCGGTTTCGCGGCAGGTTTTTAGCTTTGACCATCTGTTTCTTTCACCAAACAGGCCCCAACCATGGCAAAAGCCACTGTCGCCGCCGTCGTCTATCCGGCAACCGGCCAACGCGACACCGTCCTGCTCACCAGGCGGGACGTCGCGCCCTTCAAGGGTTGCTGGTGCCTCCCCGGCGGCCACATCGACGCGTTCGAGCCGGTCGAAACCGCCGTCCGCCGCGAAGTATTCGAAGAGACCGGACTCGACTTCGAGCCATCCGGATTCCTCGGGTGGTTCGACGAGATCTTCCCTGAACACCGGTTCCATGCGGTCGTACTCGCCTTCAGCGGCCCCGGTTCCGGAACGCCCGCCGGACAGCCAGGCGAGGTCGCCGACATCGCCTGGTTTCCGCTTGACGAAGCCATAGCCATGCCCCTGGCCTTCAACCACAACCTTGTCCTCCAGCGCCATGCAGCTTCGATCAACCCGTAACCTGCCCCTCCTCGCCCTCATGGCGCTCCTCATTTCCGCCCTGGCGCTCACCGGATGTAACCAGAAGCCGGTCAGCCGGTCATCGACGGCCGTTTCCGGCCCGCGCATCGTTAGCCTCGCCCCAAGCATGACCGAGATGCTCTATGCCATCGGCGCCGGGAACCAGATCGTCGGCAGGACGACTGCCTGCGACTGGCCGATCGAAGTAAAAAAAGTCCCGGTGGTCGGTGCTTTCGGCCGACCCTCACTTGAAATGCTGGCATCGATCAAGCCCGATATTGTCGTGGAGATCGACCTGGACGGAGAACAGACGGGAAAAAACATCAGCTCCCTCGGCCTGAGGCGGGAACACATCGAGTGCAAAACGCCAGACGACGTGCCTTCGGCCCTCAGAAAACTCGGGCAGCTCTCGGGGCATACCCAAAAGGCCGACAGCCTGGCGAGCGTGATTGAACAGGGGCTCGCCACCTATCGGAAGGAAGCGGCAACGACGCTACGGAAAACGAAGGTCTACCTGGAAATCTGGGATGATCCGCTCTGGACCGGCGGCAAGCACAGCTTCACCTCGACGATGATCAACTATGCCGGAGGCATCAACATCGGGGACGAAGTCGACAAGGAGTATTTCGAGGTCTCCCCCGAATGGGTGATCAGGCAGAACCCGGACGTGATTGCCTGCATGTACATGTCGAAAGAGACCCCCGCCGTGACAGCGGTCAGGAGCCGCGCGGGATGGTCGGGAATCGAAGCCGTCAGGAACGACCGGATACACGGGAATTTCGACAACAACATCTACCTCCGCCCCGGCCCCAGGGTACTCGAAGGCATCTCCGGCCTGAAACGGCTGCTCGGGACAAAATAACCCAACCCCCAATCGACATGGAAAGCAACATGCCATCCGGCAAAAAGGGCACCATAGAAAAGACAGATAAAGCCCGCCTCGAAGAGAGCATCTGCATGCACATCTTCTCGGTTTCCGCCGCCCTGGTCGGGGCCTGTGCGACCATCATCGGCATCATCCAGGTGGTGATCAAGACCGGGAACGAGACCACCTTCATCGACGACCTGGTCGCATTCAACGCCCTGCTCTTCCTCACCTCCTGCCTGCTCGCTTACTGGGCAATGCGAAAGCAGGGCACCACAAGGATGTTCCAGATCGAAAACATCGCCGACACCATCTTCATCCTCGGCCTGGTCCTCATGGTGATCATCTGCGGCATCATCGCGATCGCAGTCACCTGGCATCACCCGGTGGCCATGTCTCTGCATTGACCACCATCTTCGCATCTTCGGGGACGCTCCTGACAGTTAGCACAAAAGCACGAAAAGAAGGACGTTAATACACCCAGTCAGGAACGTCCCCGAAGTCCCGAAGGGATATCGGGCACGAAAGCACTCGCCGTTTCAGTATGGCGGGCGTTTTTTGTATTTTGGGGGTTTTCAGCGTCACCAACCTGTTTTCATGAAAAAATCACCGCTGGCCATCCTGTTCCTGACGGTCCTTCTCGACCTGATCGGTTTCGGCATCGTGCTCCCGCTGCTGCCGACCTATGCGAAGGAGCTGGGGGCCTCGCCTTTCATGATAGGCCTGATCGCGGCGATCTACTCCTCGATGCAATTCATCTTCTCCCCGATCTGGGGCAAGCTGAGTGACAAGATCGGACGTCGGCCGGTGATGCTGTCGAGCATCTTCCTCGCTTCGGCTTCGTATATCTTTTTCTCGCAGGCCGTCAGCATTCCCCTGCTGATCCTGGCTCGGGCGCTTTCGGGCATCGGTTCAGCAAACATCGCGGCGGCACAGGCATCGATCACCGACCTGACCGATTCGAAAAGCCGTTCGGGCGCCATGGGCATGCTCGGCGCAGCCTTCGGGATCGGCTTCATCATCGGGCCGCTGATCGGCGGCGTGCTGATGACCAACTACGGCATCTCGATGGTCGGCATCGTCGCGGCTGCGCTCAACAGCCTCAACTTCATCCTGGCGGTATTCTTCCTCACGGAATCGAACACGCACGCCGTCGGCATCACCACCCTGTTCAAAAGGAGGGAAAAGCCGACCCATGCCGATACCAGCCTCCTGGCTTCGCTGGCGAGGAAAAAAACGGCCTACGCCGAAAAGTTCATGGCGGTTTTCAGTTCAAGGCCGGTTGCGCTGCTGATGATCATCAATTTCATCTACTCGCTGGCCATCGTGAACATGCAGGTATCGGCAATCCTGCTCTGGAAGGAGTTCTTCCACACGACAGAACAGCAGATCGGCTACCTTTTCGCCTATGTCGGCTTCATCTCGGTCATCGTCCAGGGCGGCCTGCTCCCGAAGCTCGGGAAGCGGTTCGGTGAGCACAAGCTGATGGTGTTCGGCCACATCGCCTCGTTCGTCGGGGTGTCCTTCGTCCCGTTCATCCCGTACGACTCGATGTTTACGCTGGGCCTCGTCATCCTGCTCTTCTTCGCGATCGGCACGAGCCTGGTCAACCCGCTCAACATCTCGATGATCTCGCTCTATAGCTACAAGCAGAAGCAGGGCCAGATCATGGGGTTCGCCCAGGCGGTCAACGCGCTGGCACGCATCCTGGGCCCTTTCAGCGGTAGCATCCTCTACGGCATCGACCACCGCTTCCCGTACATCCTCGCAGGCGCGCTGACCATCGTCGGAACGCTCATCTCCCTGGCCCTGTTCAAGTACGGGATCGAGGCCCTTGAACCCGAAAGTGAACCCGCCGTCCAGGAATAACGGCAATGCAATCGAAAGGAGGAAAGTCATGCGCATAGGCGTCGCTGGCGTCGGCAAGCTCGGCGAATACCATACCGGGCTCTTGAAGGAGATCGCCTCGGCATCGCCCGACGTAGATTTTTCGGGAGTGTTCGACCTGAATCCCGAGAGGGCGCAGGAGATCTGCCGCAAGTATGGCGTTGCGTCGTTCCCGTCGATCGACGGGATGTCGGCTGCGTGCGACGCGGTCGTGGTCGCAACCACCACGAGCTCGCACTTCGCCATCTCGAAACAGCTGCTCGAAGCGGGGGTGAACCTCTTCATCGAGAAGCCGATCACGGCGACCCTGGAAGAAGCCGACGAGCTGATCCGGCTGGAACAGGCGAAGGGGCTGACGATCCAGGTGGGGCACATCGAGCGATTCAACCCGGCACTGCTTGCCGTCGAACCCTATATCGGCGAGCCGATGTACATCCAGGCCGAACGGCTGAGCGGATTCTCGCGGCGCGTGACCGACGTGTCGGTCGTCCTCGACCTGATGATCCACGATATCGACCTGGTGCTCTCGCTCATCAAATCCGACATCCGCAGCATCGCCGCGTCAGGTGTCAAGGTCTTTTCGAACGAGCTCGACATGGCCACGGCGCGCATCGAGTTCGTCAACGGGGCCATCGCCAACGTGACGGCGAGCCGCCTCTCCCGCAGCCGGTTGCGCAAGCTGCGATTCTTCGGCAGGAACCCGAAAAGCTATGCTTCGCTGGACTTCACCACCGGCAAATCGGAGGTGTTCCGCCTGGTGAGGCCGGACCAGCTCTCGTCGAAGAACCCCATCAGGAACTTCGCTTCAAAGAAGATCCTTGAGCAGTTCGGAGAGATCCAGGAGTCGCTCGAAGGCATGGCGCTGGATTACGTGAGCCCTGAGGTACCGAAGGTCAACGCCCTCAAGGTGGAGCTGGAACATTTCATCGGTTCGCTGAGGAACGGGCTGCCGGCCGCGGTCACGTCGGCCGAGGGGCGCAAGGCGCTCATGGTCGCCGGCCGCATCACCGAAGAGATCCGGAAGAACACGGCCAACCTTGACTGAACCTGTGACGACGAATACCGGGTACAATTGCATTGAGATGTTTGAACACGCCACCATCCCTGATATCCTTTACCGCATCGGCGACCTTGCCGACACCGAAGCCCTCCCCTGCTTCCTCGTGGGCGGCTACGTGCGCGACCTGTGCATGCAGCGCCCCTGTACCGACATCGACATCATGGTCATCGGCGAACCGGTGGCCTTCGCCAGGATGGTCGCCGAACGGCTCCACGGAAGGAACTTCGTGCTGTTCGAGCGGTTCCGCACGGCGCAGCTCGAACTTTCCGGAGACGACGGCATCGCCTTCAAGCTCGAGATCGTGGGTGCCCGCAAGGAGAGCTACAACCCCGAATCCCGCAAACCGATCACCAGCATCGGCACCCTCGAGGACGACCTGTCGAGGAGGGACTTCACCATCAACGCGCTGGCGCTCTGCCTGAACCGCGAAGGCCGGGGAGGCATTGTCGACCTCTACGACGGTGTGCGCCACATCCGGGAGGGGTTGCTCACGACGCCGCTCGACCCCGAGAAGACCTTTTCGGACGACCCGCTGAGGATGATGCGCGCGGCGAGGTTCGCCTGCCAGCTCCATTTCCGGCTCGACCCGGCGACCCTGGAGGCGATGCATGCGATGCACGAGCGTATCCGGATCGTCTCGAAGGAGCGCACCAGCCACGAGTTCCTGAAGATCATGCAGTGCCGCAAGCCCTCCATCGGCCTCGAAATCCTGCACTCGACCGGGCTCTTGAAGGAGATCATTCCTGAACTCGACGCCATGGCAGGCATCGAACAGGTCGATGGCCTGGGGCACAAGGACGTCCTGTTCCACACCTTCCAGGTGGTGGACAACATCTCGCAGCACTCCGACAAGCTCTGGCTGCGGGTAAGCGCACTATTCCACGACATCGCCAAACCCGTCACCAAGCGCTTCTCCAACAGCGCCGGATGGACGTTCCATGGCCACGAAGCGGTCGGCGTCAAGCTGGTCGCGAGGATCTTCAAAGCCATGAAGTGGCCGCTCGAACCGATGGAGTATGTCCAGAAAATGGTACGCCTGCACCATCGGCCTATTCCCCTTTCGAAAGAGGAAATCACCGACTCGGCCATCCGGCGCCTCATGTACGAGGCTGGCCAGGACCTCGAGGAGCTCATGAACCTTTGTCGGGCTGACGTGACCAGCAAGAACCCGCGCAAGGTGCAGCGGATCATGCAGAACTTCAACAATGTCGAGGAGAAAATCGCTGAAGTTGGTGAAAAGGACCAACTGGCCAAATGGCGCCCGCCGGTCAGCGGCAACGACATCATGCAGATGCTGCAACTCACCGAAGGGAGGCTGATCGGCGTCATCAAGTCACGCATGGAAAACGCGATCATCGACGGCAAGATCCCCTACGACCGCCAGGCGGCGCTCGATTACGTGATGGAGGTCTACCGCGAACTCCGGGAGGAGGGCGACAAAAAACCCTGACGGCTTTGGTCCCTGCTTTTTATATTGGCACATGATTTTTCGACAACCTCAAGACATACGACCGTGATCCCACGTTACTCACCGAAAGACATCTCGGCAATCTGGACCGATGACGCCAAGTTCGAACGCTGGCTCCAGCTTGAAATCGCGGCCGTCGAGGCCCGCGTCGAAGCCGGGCTGGTGCCTGCCGATGCCCTGTCGACCATCAAGGAGAAGGCGAAGTTCAACGTCGAAGAGATCCTGATGATCGAGCGTGAAACCAAGCACGACGTCATCGCCTTCTGCACCAACGTCGCCGGCTATGTCGGCCCCGAGTCGCGCTACATCCATGAAGGCCTCACCTCTTCGGACGTGGTCGACACCAGCCTCGCCATGCAGATGCGCGACGCCGCGAAGATTATCGTCTCCGAAATCGAGTCGCTCATCGAAATACTCGCCAAACGCGCCGTCGAGCACAAATACACCCTGCAGATGGGCCGTACGCATGGCATCCATGCCGAACCGACCACCTTCGGCCTCAAGCTGCTGCTCTGGCATGAAGAGATGAAAAGGAACCTGGATCGCATGAAGCGTGCTCAGGAGATCGTCTCGGTCGGGAAGATCTCGGGAGCCGTGGGCACCTACCAGCACCTCTCGCCGGAGATCGAAGCCGCCGTGTGCGGGAAGCTCGACCTCACCCCCTCTTCGATCTCGACCCAGATCCTGCAGCGCGACCGCCATGCCGAATACGCCACCACGCTCGCCATCGTGGCCTCGTCGATCGAGAAGTTCTCGACCGAGCTGCGCCACCTGCAGCGAACCGAGGTCCGTGAGACCGAGGAGTTCTTCAGCAAGGGCCAGAAGGGCAGCTCGGCCATGCCGCACAAGCGCAACCCGATCACCTTCGAACGCCTGACCGGACTGGCCAGGGTCGTCCGCTCCAACTCGATCGCCGCCATGGAGAACGTCGCCCTCTGGCACGAACGCGATATCTCCCACTCCTCCGTCGAGCGCGTCATCATGCCCGACTCGACCATCGCACTGGTCTACATGCTCCGCACCTTCAGCGAGGCGATCGACACGTTACTGGTCTACCCGGACCGCATGGCGCAGAACTTCGACACCTCCTACGGCCTCACCCTGTCGCAGACCCTGCTGCTCGCCCTGACCGGCAAGGGGCTGGTGCGCGAAGATGCCTACCGCCTCGTGCAGCGCAACGCCATGAAGAGCTGGGAGGAGAAGGTGCAGCTGAAGGAGCTCGTACTTCAGGACAGCGAACTCCTTGCCCACATTTCAGAGGAGGAGATCAACCGCCTCTTCAGCCCGGAAACGATCCAGCAGAAGCTCAAGAAGAGCGTCGACACGATCTTCAAAAGGAACGGGCTCTGATCGACGGGACAACATGTTCTACCATGAAAAAAGCGGCACTCGCCGCTTTTTTCGTTTCCACTCATATCGGAAGTCTCACAACCTCCAAATCGAAATCGGTATCGATTTCGATGGCGACGCAATCATGCCATGACGCCCCCTTTTTTCAGAACATCGAAAGCTGCGAGGGATTGGATTCAGCTTCGGCGGCTTTCGATTCGCGATAGAGGTTGACCAGGGCGTTGGTCGAGGCATCGTGGCTCACGACCGGTTCGACCGCCGTCAGCTCGGGCAGGATGACCTTGGCGAGCTGCTTGCCGAGTTCGACACCCCACTGGTCGAAGGAATTGATATCCCAAACCACCCCCTGCACGAAGACCTTGTGCTCGTAAAGGGCAACGAGGGCACCAAGCGTATAGGGATCAAGCTGGTCGAGCAGGATGGTGTTCGTCGGGCGGTTTCCCGGGAAGACCTTGTGCGGCAGCAGCATCTTCAGGTCGAGGCCGGAGAGTCCCGAAGCCTCGAGCTCCGCCCGGGCCTCGGCCTCGCTCTTGCCGCGCATGAGCGCCTCGGTCTGGGCAAAGCAGTTGGCCACCAGCATGTCGTGGTGCTCGCCCATCGGGTTCTGGCTCCGCTTCGACAAAATGAAGTCGGCGGGCACCATGTTCGGCCCCTGGTGCATCAGCTGGAAGAAGGCGTGCTGCGCGTTGGTGCCGGGCTCGCCCCAGATCACCGGGCCGGTCGCGTAATCCACCTCGCGCCCGACGCGGTCAACCCGCTTGCCGTTGCTCTCCATGTCGAGCTGCTGGAGGTAGGCCGGAAAGCGGTGCAGGTACTGGTCGTACGGGATGATCGCATGGGTGCGCGCATCGAAGAAGTTGTTGTACCAGATTCCCAGCATGGCCAGGAGCACCGGAAGGTTCGATTCGAGCGGAGCCGCCAGGAAGTGTTCATCCATCTCGCGGGCACCCTCAAGCAGCTGGGCAAAACGGTCGAATCCCAGGTAGAGTGCAACGGAAAGGCCGATGGCCGACCAGAGGGAGTAGCGGCCCCCCACCCAGTCCCAGAAGCGGAACATGTTCGCCGCATCGATGCCGAACTCCTCAACCTTGGCGCGGTTCGTCGAAACCGCCACGAAATGCTTCGCCACATGCGCCATGTCGTCGGCGCTCCGAAGGAACCACTCCCTCGCGCTCATGGCGTTGGTGAGAGTCTCCTGCGTGGTGAAGGTCTTGGAGGCGATAATGAACATGGTCGTCTCAGGCTTGAGGCCCTTGAGGGTCTCGGCGAGGTGGGTGCCGTCGATATTCGAAACGAAATGGACCCGCATCTTGCCATGCGCAAACGGCTTGAGCGCCTCGGTGACCATGTACGGACCAAGGTCGGAACCGCCGATGCCGATATTGACCACGTCGGTCATGCGTTTGCCGCTGTAGCCGGTCCACTCGCCGGAGACCACCCTGTCGCAGAACGCCTTCATCTGCCCGAGCACCTCCGCCACTTCGGCAGTGACATCCTCTCCGTCGACCAGCGGACCCTGACCAGATGGACGCCGCAACGCCGTATGCAGCACCGCCCGCCCTTCCGTGAAGTTGATCGTCTCCCCCTCGAACATCTGGCGCCGCCTGAGCTCGAGCCCCGAACTCCGGGCCAGGTCCATGAGCAGCTCCATCGTCCTCTGCGTGACCAGGTTCTTCGAATAGTCGAGCAGCATACCTTTATGGGAGACGGAGAAGCTTGCAAACCGCTCCGGGTCGGCCTCGAACAGCTCGCTCATCCTTGCCGTCCTGATATCTTGATAATGAGAAACCAGAGCACTCCATTCAGCACTTCGGGAGAGGTCCATGGCGAGTATCCGTTTAGAGGTGAAACCTGAAATCCTGCAAATCGTCAATTTGGAATATAACGCAATATCAGCACACTCCCGCCGTTCCGTCGCTCCAGCCGGACGCATTCAGTACAACGCGATATCAGGGGCAGCCCCCTGCCTGAGAACTTGCGGGCATCCCCAGGTTCGCAGAAATCCATGCAGCCGTCGAGATCGAAACCGCTCCCGCAATCCGTGACTTCGACCTGCAGGAAACGCCCGCCGGCATCCCTGCCGTCAAAGAGGAGGATCGAGACCGGGAGTGCCGGATCGGAACCGTTGGCATGCCTGACGGCGTTGACGAAGGCCTCGTGCACGGCCAGCTCAAGCACCGGGATGAACCCCACAGGGTAGCCCTCGGTCGTCCCGAACGCCTGTACGCACCTTCTCAGGGTTCCACAATGGGCGATGTCGCTGCCGAATGCAAGACGGTGGATACTCATGCTGGTTGAAACGGAATCTGCCGAAAACCTATCAGGGAAATGTAGGCATCCGGACCTCAGGACTCAAACCGGCCAGTAAGCCAACTATACTAATAAAATTAGGCGGATGCATTTTTTTACTTAACTATTCTTACTGATTTGTATTTTTTCAAAACTAATTTATATTAGAGTGTAGTTCTCGCTTAGAGAATTCAGCATGGGTTCAAAATGGCGTGCCGATAAAAAACCAGAGGCCCGCCGGCGAGGACACCATCATGTTTTTTCGCATCACTACAAACCAACACACACAAGAAGGAGTAAATCCCGATGAAAAAATCAGCAAAGATCCTTGCCCTTGCCGTTGCCCTTTTCTCCGGCTTCGGCGCAGCCTCTGCCCAGGCAGAAGGCTTCAAGACCGGCGTCGACCTCGTCAGCAGCTATGTCTGGAGAGGTAGCGAACTCGGCAACTCGCCCGCAATCCAGCCGACCCTCAGCTACACCCTCGACAACGGCGTCGTCATCGGTGCATGGGGCTCCTATGCTGTCCTGAAAGACAAGAATCTCAACACCGAAGCTAATGTTGCATCCGACTACCGCTACCAGGAGGTCGACCTTTCCGTGACCATCCCTGCAGGCCCCTTCAGCCTGGCGCTTGTCGACTACTACATCCCGAACCTCAGTACCACAAACACCAAGGCCTTCGACTTCTCGAAGACGGGCCCGAACGTAATCGAAGCCAACGTCACCTACAGTGCCGGCGACCTGAGCCTGCTCGGCGCTTACAATCTGACAGGTGCTGACGCTGCGGATTCGCATGCATACTACGGCGAAGGCAGCTACAAGTTCTATAACGGCAAGGACGGCTTCAGCGCCAAAGCAGTCGTAGGTGCCGGCAGCAAGTATTTCTATGGCGGTGTCGGCGGCACTGAAAAGAAGCTCGCCCTGGTCAACACCGGCATTTCGGTCGCGAAGGACAGGTACACCGCGTCCTACGTGTACAACCCGATTTCCGAGAAATCGAGCCTGGTCTTCATGGCCTCGTTCTAAAAGTGTGGAACGTTCTTTGTTAGGTTAGGTTGAGACAACGAAAAAAGGAGCCCCCGGGCTCCTTTTTTCGTTAATCCCGGAATCAGGATTTCATATTGCCTTCTCGTAGATCACGTACTCCTTGTAGGGCTTGCCGCCGATCACCTCCGCCAGTTTGCTCATCGCTTCGTTGGACTTGAGCACCCAGCTCATCTCGCTCGCGAACACCCCGTGCTGGCCGCCGTAATCGGCGATATGGGCGTTCATGATGCTGTCCACCCCCTTGTTCCGGTATTCAGGCAGGACCCCCATCACGATGGTCCGCAACATATTGATGTTCCGCTTGTACCAGAGGTACTTGACCAGGCCCCAAGGCGTGAAGGGGTTGCCGTTGACATGCTTCAGCGCCTGGTTGATGTCGGGCAGGGAGAGGGAGAACCCGATAGTACGGCCCTGGCTGTCCTCGACGAAATAGATATAGTCGGGGTTGGCAATCGGCTTGAGGCTCTTGGCCATGAAGTCGAACTCCTTGTCGGTCATGGGCACGAAGCCCCAGTTCTTCTCCCAGGCGCCGTTGTAGATTGTCCGCATCTTTTCGATCTCGCTGTCGAAGCGCTTTATGTCGAGGGTCCTGATGCTCAGCCCCTCCCGCCTCATGACGTGCTGGGCAATGCGGCGCAAGCGCACGATGTCGATGCTTTTCTGGTCGATATACCATGCCAGCAACTCCTGGGCGACCAGATGCCCGGCGTTCTTGCAAAGGTCGTTGTAGTAGGGCGGATTGTAGAGCATGAGGAACACCGGCGGGCTGTCGTAACCTCGAACCAGCATGCCGCACTGGTCGTTCATCGAAGGGCTGACCGGCCCGCGCATGGCGTCGAGCCCCTTGCTCTTGAGCCAGAGGGCTGCTGCATCGAAGAGCGCATCGGCAACCTTCTGGTCGTCGATGCATTCAAAAAAGCCCCAGAAGCCCACCTTGTCATGGTGTATCTCGTTGTGCCGACGGTTCTGGATAGTAGCGATGGTACCGACCATCCTGTCGTCGCGCCATGCGGTGAACATGGCCAGGTCGGCATGGTCGTAGAGCGGGTAACTGGAGGTATCGAGGGTCTTCATGTAATCCGAGACCACCGGCGGGACCCAGTTCCGGTCCAGTTCGGGATCGTTGCGGTAAACCTTCCAGGCGAACCTGATGAATTGTTTGCGTTCATGCGCCGTCTCGACGCGTTTGATCTGGATACTCATGCTGATCCGGCTGGAATGGTTCGGGAAATCCGGTTTATTTGAAAGCCTGGCCCGGCTTCAGGCCAAGGGCCTTGAGGATGTTGACCATTGGGCAGAATCCGGTTATGGACGACTGGAAGAGGTTCAGGCCGACGAAGCCGGTGAACCAGAGCCAGTTCTGATTGTGGTAGATCGAAAGAAGCACGCTGCCGACGATAAAAACGCCAGCAATGGCATAAACGGCACGATCGATGTTCATAGCGGTTGGGATTGGGTTTCAGTGTAGTCTATTAAAAAAACACAGGCTACAGGTTTGCAGCCGCCCTGGCCTTAGCCACGATTCTGGCGCCATCGCGGAGCATCGTCGCAGTCTCGTCCCACGAGACGCACTCGTCCGTGATCGACACTCCATACTTCAGCGAGGCTGGATCAACCGGGAAGGGCTGGCTTCCGGAACAGAGGTTGCTCTCGATCATGACACCTGCGATGCTCGTGTTTCCGGCAAGTTTCTGGGCAAGCACATCGTCCCAGACCTTGAGCTGGTTCTCGAACTTCTTGCCCGAGTTCGCATGGCTGCAGTCGACGATCAGGTATGGGGCAAGCTCGCCCTTGTCGAGCTGTTTTTCGGCTATGGCGATGCTTTCGGCATCGTAATTCGGCCGATGGGAGCCGCCACGCAGCACGAGGTGGCCGAAGGGGTTCCCCTTGGTCGTGATGACGCTGCTGTGGCCGTCCTGGTCAATGCCGAGGAAACTGTGCTGGTGCATGGCTGAGCGGATGGCGTCGATGGCCACCTGGAGCCTGCCGTCGGTCGAGTTCTTGAAGCCGACAGGCATCGACAGGCCGCTGGCCATCTGGCGGTGCGTCTGGGATTCGATGGTACGCGCCCCGATGGCCGCCCAGCTGATCAGGTCGGCGACATACTGGGGAGAAATGGGATCGAGGAACTCGGTAGCAGCAGGAACCCCCAGTTCGTTCAGCTCGATAAGCAGCTTGCGTGCATGGTAGAGGCCGTGCTCGATATCGTAGGTATCGTTCAGGTGCGGATCATTGATGAATCCCTTCCATCCGATGGTGGTCCTGGGCTTTTCGAAATAGACCCGCATGACGATGCAGAACTGTTCGGAGAGCTCCTCGCGAAGTTCCGACAGGCGCGTGGCATAATCGCGGGCAGCCTTCATGTCATGGATAGAACAGGGGCCGACGATGACCAGGAGGCGGTGGTCACGACCGGTGAGGATCTCTTCCACTTCACGGCGGCCATGGCAGACGGTGTCGGCTATATGCTCGTTCACGGGCAGCTTTTCCTTCAAAGCCCGCGGTGAGGTAAGCGTTATGATACGGGAAACCCGTAAATCCTGTAACTGTTGCATTCGATGGTACTCAATAATGGCCATCGCCTTCGGGAGACGGCCTGATGGTGGCATGGTTTTGCTTGACCTTCAAGATAATAAATCAACCATAATAATGGGAGCAGGGCGCTATAAATTCCATGCGCCCGGCCCCGGAACCCAAGCGCCGGAAACAGTAAGGCCTGCCGATCCGGCAGGCCTTACTGTTTCCCGAGGGAAAGAATCGTGCGGTACTGACCTTACTTGGAGAACTCGATGTTGAGCCAGCCGTTTTCGAACGAGGCGCCGGAAGATTCCAGGCCGGCCAGGAAGATCGGAAGGGCAACAATCTTCTGGTAGTCGCCGATACGGATGGTCAGGTCGTCGCCGAGTTTCAGGATCTTCGGTTCCAGGCCCATGCTCTCCATGAACGGCAGCTTGACGCGAACCGTATAATGGCCGTCGGAAACCTTGCTGATGTTGATCGGATCCTCCTTGAAGAAGATATCGAGCGGGTTCTCGTCGCCATAGACTTTTTCGCCAACCCTGCGGAGCATCGTGAGGCCCACGACTTCATCGTCGAACAGCGGCACTTCGGCGATCGGGATCGGAGCGAAGGCATCCTGGATCTGCTCGATGTACTTCTGCTGGATGGCACGCCATTTCTGGAAGTACGGATCAGGGCTCTGATCGGGCATGACGCGGTTGATGGTGATCCTGTCGACCGTGATGCCGTAGAGGTTCAGGTAGGTCAGGGCACGCATGGACTCCTTGATGACCATCTTCTCGGGGTTCATGACGAGGCGCATGGTGGTCTTGGTGCCATCGGCAAGCAGGTCGATGATGCCTTCGGTCGAGGAGAACAGGTTGTCGACCTTTTCGTAGACCTCTTCCGGAGCCACGAAGTCGTCAAGCTTCTTGACCTTCTTGGACAGCGGGCGGATCATGGGTTTCACCATGTACTTCTCGACGTTGCGGATGAACTTGATGAACCAGCCGAAGGTCTCGGGCAGCGATAGCAGCCGGAGGGTTTCGCCGGTGGGCGCGCAATCGACGACGAGCAGGTCGAAATCCTTCTGTTCTTCGTTATAGCGTTTGATGTAGGAGAGCGAAAAGAGCTCTTCCATTCCGGGAAGCACACCCATCTCTTCGGCATACACGCCTTCGATGCCGCGTGAGGCCATCAGGTGCGCGAAGTGCTCCCTGACGACGTCCCAGTTCAGGTTGAGGTCGCCGAATACGCTGACTTCCTGACCCCAGAGGTTCTCGGTGATCTTGATGGGTGATGGGCCCAGCTCGACATCGAGCGAGTCACCGAGGCTGTGAGCCGGGTCGGTCGACATGATGAGGGTCTTGAAACCCATGTCTGCGGCCTTGAGCGCGGTTGCGGCCGCTACCGAGGTCTTGCCGACGCCGCCTTTGCCGGTGAAAATGATATTACGCATACGCTGTTATGGTTCCCTTTGATAGGTGGTTGAAAAATCTGTTCCGTACAGCCGAATTAGGAGTAACCAGGTAATGAGTCACGCAAGAAATTGAATGTGCAAAGATAACAAAAAACCGTCAATGACAACAGGAAGAACACGTAATCATGCAACCGGCACATCAATCATTTCCCACGATGCTTCTTGCCGGCCGGAGCGGCCTTGCGGCCTTTGGAGGCCTTCGCCTTGCCCGCGGTGCCTTTGCTCCCGGCCTTGCCTTTGCCGGCCTTGACGACGGACATCTTCCCTTTCCTGCCTTTCGGGCTGACGGAGCCCGAAGCCTTGCCGCCTGCCTGCTCACCGTTCACCTTGAAAACGACCAGCTGCTGGCCCGGCTTCACACGGCCGCTTTTCAGGTCGTTCCAGGCAATCAGCTGGCTGACGGGAACCCGGTACTTCCGAGCTACGACGGCAAGGCTCTCACCCTTCCGCACCACATGCGTCTTCCTGCCCTTCGATGAAACGACCTCCCCGGCCTGGCGTTCGTGTTCCCGGACCATGGCATAAAGTCGCTCGCGCTCCTGGGCGCGCTCCGTATGGTAGGCGTAGATCTCCTGCTCTTTCTGGTAGAACGGCTGGACATACTTTTTCGGCAGCCTGACCATGTTTGGCCTGGATACCGGTGACGGGATCAATCCGACCTTGTACTGGGGATTGAGGAACTTGAGGTCATCCATGGGGACGCCGATCGTCTCCTGGAGCTGATCGAAGGTAAGTGCATTGTTGATCGGGACCCTTTCGGTTTCCGTATAGAGGTAACCCGGTTCGAGGGGCCTGATATTGTGCTCGCGGTAGTAGTTCATGACGTAGGTCACCGCGATGAACGCCGGGACATATCCCCTGGTCTCCTGCGGCAGGTGCGGCCAGATCTCCCAGTAGTCGTGCGCACCGCCGGAAGCCCTGATCGCCTTCCTGACATTGCCGGCCCCCGAGTTGTAGGCGGCAAGGACGAGGAACCAGTCCCCGAAGGTCTGGTAGAGGTCCTGAAGGTGCTCGCATGCGGCAACCGTGGCCTTGTACGGGTCGTAACGGTCTTCGATGAAGGATGATGACTGGAGGCCGTACATCCGCCCGGTCCCGCCCATGAACTGCCACAAACCCCGGGCACCGGCATGGGAAACCGCCGTCGGGTTGAGGGCGGACTCGACGATGGCCAGGTACTTCATCTCCTGGGGGATGTTGTACTCCTTGAGCTTCTCCTCGAAAAGCGGGAAATAGATCCTGGTGAGGCCGAGCATCTTGGCGACCGTCTTCCTCCTGTCGACAGCATAGACCCTGATGAAGCCCTTCACATGCTGGTTGTAAACCAGCTTGAACTGGGATTTCCTGGCAAGGTCTCCGATCCTTGAAGCATATACCGAGTCGCTGAACTGGGGGACGAACTGGCGCGGGAACACATCCTTCTCGCCCGGCCCGGAAAGCCGGAACTGGTCATCCTGGAAATAGGTGGTGGTCATGAGGCTGTCGAGCATTTCCGACACACCGACAGCTGGAAGGGAGGACTGGGACCTGTCCGGATCCTCGCCGCGGGCAGGCGAAGCTCCTGAAACAATGAGGAGTACACCGAGGCACGAAAGTCTGAACCGTAGGGAAATCATCACGACCCAACCATGTTTAACAAGGGGAATAGCACAAGCATCCTTGCGTTCTTCGTAAAAAAAAGTAACAGATGGAACATAACCACGGCAGCCGATTAATACAACCCCCCCTTGGCTTATTGAAGTCTCCCGGGAGCCATGGGAAAGGAGATAAGCGTCATATCACCTCCTCGACATCCCATTATCCATTATCCATTATCCATTATCCATTATCCATTATCCATTATCCATTATACCCCACTTTCCAAAAAAACAACCCTGCCGGATCGGCCGGGACCATCCGTAGCGGCCGCGCCCCACCCTGCAGCATCGAGGCGAACTCCCCTTCCGGAAATCGGCCGGTCCCCGAACCGACCATCCCGGCGACCAGGTACCGCACCATGCTCCTGAGGAAGCGGTTGGCCTTGACCCTGAACACCAGGAACCTTCCGTAACGGTACCAGCCGGCAACATGGATGTCGCAGGAGGTACTCTTCAGAGGCTCCTCCCTGGCAAACGAAGCGAAGTCATGCACCCCGGGCAGGATCGCCGCGAGGCGGTTCATGGCGTCGAGGTCCACCCGGCCGCGGCTGCAACCCGCAAAACGCCCGTCGATGGCCGAGGGCTGTTCGATGAGGAAGTAGCGGTACTCCCTCGACACGGCCGAAAATCGGGCGTGGAAGTCCGTCGGAACCATCTTCATCCCGGTAATCCGCACCGCATCGGGCAACAGGGAGTTCGACGAATGCATAAGCCGCGGCAGGGGCATCTCCGACACGGTGGAGAAACTCGCCACCTGCCCCCTGGCATGCACCCCCCGGTCGGTCCGGCCGGCCCCGTCAATCCCGATCTCCTCCTGCAGGATCCTGCCGAGCACCGACTCGATCGTCCCCTGGACGGTCGCCAAGCCGGCGGCCTGGCGCTGCCAGCCCGAAAATCCCGTGCCGTCGTATTCGATATCGATCCTGACGTTCCTCATGATCCCTGTCGCATGATTGTTGGCCTTATCCCCCTATTATACTTATCTTCCCGATTCATCTTCCTCACCAACCGCCACCAGATTGACATCACCATCGCTCGGACTCCTGCTTGAAACCCTCCGGTCTACCACCCGCCAGGGCGCCCCGGCAACCTATGCTGTACCCAACCTATGGCATGACGGCCGCACCGGCACCTCCATGGTCGACCCGGCAAAATATTACGCCGACATCATCGGAGATATCCTCTCCACCGCGTCAGAACTGTCGAACGGGCCGGGCAATGCCCCGGGCTGGACCTCGGAGGCTGTGGTCTACAACCTCTTCGTCCGGCTGGGAGCGGCCTTCGACCATGACGTGGACGGCTCGATAGGCACCGAACCCCTCGCCGGCGGATTCAGGGAGACCGGCACCCTGCTCAAGGCGATCGCCATGCTGCCCTATATAAAAAGGCTTGGGGCAAACACGGTCTACCTCCTGCCGCTGACCACCATCGGCACGCATAACCGGAAAGGGCAGCTCGGCTCACCCTACGCCGTGAAAAACCCCTGCATGCTCGACCCGATGCTCGGCGAACCGGCGCTGGGCCTGCCCCTTGAAACGCAGCTCCAGGCCTTCGTCGAAGCCGCCCACCGGCTGGGCATGCGTGTCGTGCTCGAATTCGTATTCAGGACCGCATCGGTCGACAGCGACTGGGCCGTCGAACACCCCGACTGGTTCTACTGGTTGCGGGACGATCCGGACGCCAGGCCATACGGACCACCCGGATTCAACCAGGATACCCTGGCTGAAATCTACGAAAAAGTCGACAAACACGATTTTCGAGATTTGCCGGCGCCCGACGGGGCGTACCAGCGCCGTTTCACGGAGGCCCCGGTGTTGGTCACGATGGCGGACGGCGCCCTGATGGGCACGACCGGAGAGGGGGAGCGTTGCCATGTCGCCAGCGCGTTTTCCGACTGGCCACCGGACGACCGCCAGCCCCCATGGACCGACGTCGCCTACCTCAGGATGCACCAGCACCCAGGGTTCAATTACATCGCCTACAACACGATCCGGATGTACGACGTAGAGCTCGACCGTCCGGAGACCAGGAACGAATCACTCTGGAATGAGATTTCGGGCATCATCCCCTGGTACCAGGAGCGCTACGGCATCGACGGAGCCATGATCGACATGGGCCATGCACTGCCCCCGGCCCTCAAGGCGGCCATCGTCCTGAAAGCCCGCGAGTCACGCCCGGACTTCACCTTCTGGGACGAAAACTTCGACCCCTCGCCGAAGATGAAGGAAGAAGGTTTCGATGCCGTCTTCGGCTCGCTCCCCTTCGTCATCCAGGACGTCCAGTACATTAAGGGGCTGCTGAACTTCCTGAACAAAAACGGCGTAGCCATCCCCTTCTTCGCGACCGGGGAGAACCACAATACCCCGAGGGTATGCCACGGCCTGGCCGGCCAGGAAGCCGGCCGCAGGCGGGCGCTCTTCCTCTTCACGCTGGGCGCCATCCTGCCGGCAATGCCTTTCATCCACTCCGGCATGGAGCTGTGCGAGTGGCATCCGGTGAACCTCGGCCTTAATTTCACCGACGAAGACCGGCAGCGCTTCCCCGCGGAAACCCTGCCACTCTTCAGCCCCGGCGCCTACGACTGGGCCGGCGGCAACGGGCTCGAGCCACTCTGCGCCGATATCAGGAAAGTACTCGGCATCCGGGCCGGGTACCTCGACCTGGTCAGGTGCGGCGATCAGGGATCGATCGCCCAGCCCTATATCTCGGACCCGGCAATTCTCTGCGTCATGCGGAAATCAGGGGGGAAATCCCTTATTTTTGCCGGCAACAGCAACCTGCACGACCGGGTGACCGGGACCATGGAGTTCGAAGCCGCCACCATGGAGCTCGAAGAGCTGATCGGCGGACGCAAGCTGCAGGTCACAGAGCACCGCCTCACCCTCGAATTCGAGCCCGGGCAGTGCATCCTGTTCGAACTGCCCCGGCAGGCCGCAGGAGAACGCATTGACGATCAACCAAACATCTAAACACCACCATCATGTCACTGCTCATAGTCGGCTCCATGGCTTTCGATGATATCGAAACCCCCTTCGGCCGGTCAGACAACACCCTCGGCGGCTCGTCGACCTACATCGCCCTTTCGGCAAGCTACTTCACCGAACCGATCCGCATGGTCGGCGTCGTCGGATCCGATTTCGGGCAAGAGCACTTCGGCCTGCTTCACGCCAAGAACATCGACACCAAAGGCGTCCAGGTGGTCGAAGATGGCAAGACCTTCCGCTGGGCCGGTCGCTACCACTACGACATGAACACCCGCGACACCCTCGATACCCAGCTGAACGTCTTCGCCGACTTCAAACCGCACATCCCGCAGCAGTACCGGGAATCCAGGTTCGTCTGCCTCGGAAACATCGACCCCGAACTGCAGGTCAAGGTACTCGACCAGATCAACAAACCGGAACTGGTGATCTGCGACACCATGAACTTCTGGATCGAAGGCAAGCCGGAAGAGCTGAAGAAGGTGCTCGAACGGGTCGACGTCTTCATCGTCAACGACAGCGAGGCACGCCTGCTCTCCGGTGAACCGAACCTGGTCAAGACCGCCCGCATGATCCGGAACATGGGCCCCAAGACGCTGATCATCAAGAAGGGCGAACACGGCGCTCTGCTCTTTACCGACAACGGCATCTTCTCGGCGCCGGCCTATCCGCTGGAATCGATCTTCGATCCTACCGGCGCAGGCGACACCTTCGCCGGCGGCTTCATCGGGCACCTTTCGCGCTGCGGCGAGATCAACGAGTCGGAGATGCGCAAGGCCGTGCTCTACGGCAGCGCCATGGCGAGCTTCTGCGTCGAGCAGTTCGGTCCCGACCGCCTGAACGACCTCGAACTGCTCGAGATCGAGGACCGCTACCAGAGCTTTTTGGACCTCTCGCGCGTGGGGAAATAAAATAGCATCAGGCCGCCCCGGCACTCCCAAAAACCGTAAGCAATGGCGCAACTCACCTTTCTCGACTGGGCGTTCATCGCCGGATACATGGTCCTGACCCTCGTCGTCGGGCTCTACTTCTCTGGCAGGGCCTCTGAAAACACCGGGGAGTTCTTCCTCTCCGGCCGGCAGCTCCCCTGGTGGATCGCCGGGACCGGCATGGTCGCCACCACCTTCGCAGCCGACACCCCTCTGGCCGTGGCCGGCTTCGTGGCGAGGAATGGCATTGCCGGCAACTGGGTCTGGTGGACCTTCGTGTCGGGCGGTATGCTCACGGTATTCTTCTTCGCCAGGCTCTGGCGTCGCGCGAACATCCTGACCGACCTGGAGTTCATCGAGCTCCGATACAGCGGCCGGGCGGCAACCTTCCTCAGGGGATTCAAGGCGGTCTATTTCGGGCTCTTCATCAACGCCGTCATCATCGGCTGGGTCAACCTGGCGATGTACAAGATCATCAAAATCATGATTCCGGGACTGAGCCCCGAACTGACCATCGTCGGCCTCGTGGCCTTCACGGCGGTCTACTCTGGCATGTCGGGCCTGTGGGGCGTCTCGATCACCGATGCGGTGCAGTTCATCATCGCCATGGGAGGTTGCATCGTCCTGGCCGTACTGGCCGTGAACTCCCCTGCCGTGACCGCGGCCGGAGGCCTGAAGCAGGCCCTCCCCGCATGGATGTTCGACTTCTTTCCCACCTGGAGCAACGCGGCCGCGCCGGCCGGAACCGTCAGCGGGGCCTACGCACTCCCCTTCGCCTCGTTCGCGGCCATGGCCTTCGTGCAGTGGTGGTCCTCATGGTACCCGGGCTCCGAACCGGGCGGCGGCGGCTACATCGCCCAGCGAATGATGAGCGCCAGGGACGAAAAGCACTCGCTCCTGGCGACCCTGTGGTTCACCATCGCCCACTACTGCGTCCGCCCCTGGCCCTGGATCGTCGTGGGGCTGGTGAGCCTGGTGATGTTCCCGAACCTCCCTGCAGGCCAGAAGGAGGACGGCTTCGTGCACGTCATGAACGCGGTCCTGCCCGCGGGCCTCAAGGGGCTACTCATCGCGGCCTTCCTCGCCGCCTACATGTCGACCCTGTCGACGCACCTGAACTGGGGCACGAGTTACCTCATCAACGACGGCTACAAGCGGTTCCTGAAACCGGACGAGGGGGAACGGCACTACGTGCTGGTCTCGAGGATCGTCACCGCCGTCACCGCGGTCTTCGCTCTCTACATCACCTTCTTCGTGCTCAAGACCATCACCGGGGCCTGGGAGTTCATCATCCAGTGCGGCGCCGGCACCGGCTTTGTGCTCATCATGCGCTGGTTCTGGTGGCGCCTCAACGCCTGGTCGGAAATCACCTCCATGGTCGCGCCGATCGTCGCCTACACGGTAATCTCGCTCTTCACGACCATCGCCTTCCCGAACACGCTCTTCCTCATCGTCCTGTTCACCATCGCCTGCACCCTCACGGTGACCTGGCTCACGCCACCCACCGACCTGTCGAGGCTCGAAGCATTCTACCGTACCACGAGGGTCGGCGGGGTATTCTGGAAGCCGATAGCGAAAAACCTGCCCGACGTCAAGGCCGACACCGGCTTCCCCGCGCTGTTCGCCGACTGGTTCTTCGGCATCGTGCTGGTCTACTCGGTACTCTTCGGCACGGGCAAGCTCATCTTCGGCGAACCTGCGACAGCGATCATCTACTATGCCGTCGGTGCGGCTGCGGGCTTCATGATCTACCGCGACCTGTCGCGCAGGAACTGGAAAACCTTCGACTGACATGGCTCGTCCTCTGACCCTCGTGCTCGCCTCGCAGTCTCCCAGGAGGAAGGAGCTGCTCTCGCTGACGGGATACCCGTTCGAAACGGTTTGTGCCGACATCGACGAGACCTTCGATCCGCGCCTCACGGCTGTCGAAAACGTCATGGAGATCTCCGTCAGGAAGGCGGAGGCCTCCCTGGCACTGGTTGCAGACCCCGGAACGACGGTACTCCTTTCGGCCGATACCACGGTGGTGCTCGACGGCATCCCCCTCGGCAAGCCTGTCGATGCAACGGACGCCTTCAGCATGCTGTCGAACCTGCAGGGACGCACCCACGAAGTGCTCACCGGATTCACGGTCATGCACGACGGCCAGCACGTCACCGGACACGCCGGCACCCTCGTCGAGTTTGAACCGATGGCCGACGCCGTGATCCGGCACTACATACAGGCCATGAAACCTTTTGACAAGGCTGGATCCTATGGCATCCAGGACCCGATCCTCGCCTGCTACGTCCGGGGTATCCAGGGGTGCTACTACAACGTCGTCGGCCTGCCGGTCTCAAAGGTTTGCTCAGCCCTCCGCCAATTCCTCCCCGCCCATGCCTGAACTGAGCCAGAGGCCGGTACTCGTCATCCTCGGGCCGACCGCATCAGGAAAATCTGAGCTGGCCTTCAGTGTCGCCACGGCAACCGGGGGCGAGATCATCTCGGCCGACTCCCGGCAGGTCTACCGCGGCATGGACATCGGCACCGCAAAGCCCTCCCGCGAGATGCTCGACGCCGTCAGGCACCACTTCATCGACGAAAAGGAGATTGAGGAACCGTTCAGCTCGGGTGATTTCGCGACCGAAGCCCTCGCGCGCATCGGGCAGCTCTCGGCCCGTGGAGTGCCCGCGATCGTCGCCGGCGGCTCGACGCTCTACCTGGAAGGCCTCCTGAAGGGGTTCGCCGATCTGCCGCCCGGAGATCCGGAAATTCGCGCACGACTCAGCCGTGAACTCGATCGATTCGGTGCGACGGCGCTCTACCGGCGCCTACTCGAGCTCGACCCCGAACAGGCGGGAACCCTCGACCCCACAAAAACCCAGCGGATCGTCCGGAGCCTCGAAATCATCGAGATCGCTGGTACCACGGTCAGTTCACTGCAACAAGCGGCGGCCGCTACGCGAAAAGCGCCGGATTTCCTGGTGGTCGGGCTCGACCTCCCCCGCCCGCGGCTTTACGAACGTATCGACCAGAGGACGGAGCGAATGATGCGAGACGGCCTCGGCGACGAAGCTCGGCAACTGTTCGATCGTTACGGCCAGCAGATCCGTGAAGGTTCGATCAACGCCCTCCTTACCGTTGGATACCGCGAGCTGTTCGACTGCTTCGAAGGGATTGCCAGCTTGCAGGCAGCGACCGGCCTGATCGCCCAGCATACCCGCAATTATGCAAAACGCCAGTTGACTTTTTTCAAAAATAGGCTTAATGTTGAGTGGGTGGATTCCCCATTGGACGAATCCGGGCAAGAGAGGCTGACGCAGGCGCTCTGCCGCAGGATTTCGTCATGGCGAGATGGAAGCCGGCTGCAATCCTGACCACGGCATCCCGTTCGTGGCGTTCGACGGCAAGCTTCCCACTGGCAATATCCCGTTGCACCCCAAGGTGTTAAACAGCAGTATCAGCAATGAAACATTCCGTATCGACCCGCAGGGAACTGACCATCCTCAAGCTTGAAGAGCTGGTCTTCGATATCCGGCATGCCGACTGCTTCAGGGAGACGATCCAGCAACTGGTCAGCAAGGATAGCAGCAGGAACCTGATCGTCGATTTCTCCCAGGTCAAGGCCATCGATTCCAGCGGAATCAGTTCAATGCTGCTCGCCCACCAGCTCGCCAACCAGTCCGAAGGCCTCGCCATCTTTGTCTCGCTCTGCCAGCAGATCAAGGACCTGCTCAAACTCAGCAACCTCGACAAGCAACTCTACATCTTCTCTTCGATCAACGAAGTGATGACGCTTATCGAACCTGCCCTCAAGGGTAAGCGATCGAACCGGTCGAAAACGCCGTCGGTACGGTACGATCTGCCGGACGATATCTCCGATGACATCGAAAGCCTGCATGAAGAGGTGTTCCAGGATGCGTCCTTCCCGGAAATGATCGGTGATGGCGAATCGGAAGATCCAATGGAAATAATAGAGGAGGAGGATGGATCACCCGTCGAAGCAGCACCGAAAAAGCGGGGTCGCCCAAAAAAGAGCCCCTGATCCCGATTGGCCTGCCTTCCCAACTACACCCTCACGAATTTCGCGCATTGCATTGACAAGCGACCCTGATTGCTGTATTTTGAATTTGTCTGTTTCCCCCAACCTTGTTGGAATATACCGCTCCCCCGGAAACAGGACATCCTCGACATGCTCGACAACATCTTCATGAAAAGCCTGGAACGGCTTCTCTCCGACGCGTCCGTCACCATTGACGGCAGGAAACCCTGGGATATCAGGGTGCACGACCCCCGAATGTACCGGAAGACCATGCTCCAGGGAAACCTGGGATTCGGCGAATCCTACATGGACGGCTGGTGGGACTGCGACGACCTTGAAGGGTTATTCTACCGCATCCTCTCCTCGAACGTCGACCGGCGACTCGTCACCCTTTCCGGAACCGCGGGGCGACTGGTCGGAGCGATGTTCAACCTGCAGACACCATCACGGGCATTCACGGTCGGAAAACGCCACTACGACGCAGGAAACGACCTGTTCAGGGCCATGCTCGACCCCATGATGATCTACAGCTGCGCTTACTGGAAAGGTGCCACAAGCCTCGACAAGGCCCAGGAGGACAAACTCATGCTCGTGTTCGACAAGTTGGGACTGCAACCGGGCATGAAGGTGCTCGATATCGGATGCGGGTGGGGCGGGGCAGCGAGGTTCGCCGCTGAAAACTATGGCGCGAAAGTGGTCGGCATTACCGTCTCAAAGGAGCAGGCTGAGCTTGCCACGCGGCTCTGCAGGGAGCATGACGTGGAGATCAGGCTCATGGATTACCGGAATCTCAAAGGCACCTTCGACCGGGTCTATTCGCTCGGCATGCTTGAACACGTCGGGCACAGGAACTACCGGACCTTTTTCGAAACCGCCCGCCGTTGCCTCACGCCAGGTGGCCGGCTGTTGGTCCAGACCATCGGCGGGAATGATCCCGCAACCGACGGCGACACCTGGGCAAAGCGCTACATCTTCCCGAACTCCATGCTTCCGTCGGCAAGCCAGATCGCGCCAGCCTACGAGCCGAGTTTCGTGCTCGAAGACTGGCACTCCTTTTCGCACGACTACACCCTGACGCTCAGGGCATGGCGCCGTAACTTCAGGCACCGGTGGCCCGAGCTGAAACACGCCTACGACAACCGGTTCTACCGCATGTGGGACTACTACCTGCAGAGCTTCGCCGGCGCATTCAAGGCGCGCTCGATCCAGCTCTGGCAGGTACTGCTCACCCCTTCCGGTATCAGGGGCGAGTACCGGGCGCCTCACTCGCCCATCGCCAGTGAAGCGGTCAGGGGTAGAGCAAACGGTCAGGCCATGCCGACTCGAATGCCCTTACCGGAGCGCGGGCTGCCTCAAGGATCTCCTCGATCGGGCGCTGCTCCAGGATCATGACCCGATAGCGTGGGGTACCGGCCAAACGGTCGAAAAAGGCTGCGTTCCGCGCTATCCCGACCTCTTCGGGATAGCGCTTCTGCAAGCTCAGGAGGATGGCCGTCGAGGTCATGAACGGATCAAACCGCTTCCTGTCGGTAACCCTGATCCTGACGCCCTGGCACTGGCGTCCGGCAAACTTGCTAGCCGTGGGGATGAAGTCCGTTTCGGAGAATTCCACACCAGGCAGGTTGAAGCGTCCAAGCTCCGCCAGCAGGGCGGCTGAATCGACGAACGGAGCCCCGAACGTGGCGAACGGCTCCGGCGTACCACGCCCCTCGCTCACCGCGGTCGCCTCAAGCATGACCGTTGCCGGGTAGATGACGGCCGTTTCAAGGTTGCGGATGTTCGGGGAAGGGGGCACGAAGCGGAATCCGTCAAATTCGTCAGCAAATTTCGTGTGGCTGTAACCACGCATCCTGACCACCTGGAGCGACAGTCGGGGGTACCGGCTCCGTTGCAGCCACCAGGCAATTTCACCGATGGTCATGCCGTGGACAAACGGGATTCGGGCCGCGCCGACGAACGACTCCTGCCCGGGCTCCAGCAGGAAGCCGCCAACCGGAAGCGGGGCAATCGGGTTTGGGCGGTCAAACACCAGGAAGGTGATTCCTGCCTCATCACACGCCTCCATGGCCAGCTTCATGGTCGAAATGTAGGTGTAGCAGCGGGTGCCGACATCCTGCAGATCGAAGGCGAGCACATCGATCTTCTTCAGCAGCAACTGATCAGGCTTCTGCGTCGCGCCGTAGAGTGAATAGACCCTGATTGAATCGGCGATGACCGTATCGGAGACCTTCTCCCCGGCCGCCCCGTTCAGGGAAAAGCCGTGCTCGGGGGCCATGACGAATTTCAGGTCCACCCCCCGCCTGACGAGCACCTGCCACGAAGGTTCGCCCTTCACACTCAGCGCCGCGGCATTGGTGATGAAGCCCACCCGCTTGCCCTTGAGTTGCTTGCAGGTGCAGGGCCCGCTACCGGAAGCGACCATGTCGATCCCGTACCGGAACCCGGCAGCGTCGAGCCGGACGAAATTGAAAAGAAGCAGGAGGATGATTGCCGCAATCCTGAGCGATGTCGTCATGGTTCCAACCCGGAATTAATGATTATCTCCGCCACCGGCATCGGCAGTTTTGGGGGACGTTGATGACTCCTAGCAGCCTGTCGGCCTTGCGACAGATAGGCCGGTTGAAAAAAAGTCACTGAAAATCATCTGGGCGAACATTTTGAGATCGTTTTTCACTTTCAAAGCAAAAATACGCTGAAAAAGGCCCGTTT